>JBCCQQ010000038.1:0-59682 GCA_039024555.1 Cyanobacteria bacterium P01_D01_bin.156 | reverse complement strand
TGAGAAGGGCATTAAGGTACCGCCTGACGAGTTAGAACCGTACCAACAACAGTGGCAACGATCTGAGACATTACCCAAATGGGATATCAAAATTGTTCCAACCTGATGGGTATCTTATTTTTTAGCGAACCCCTAGGTTCTGTTTTGATTAAGATTCCTCAATCCAGGTAAAGGTGCCAAGATAGCCGCTGGTCACATACTATTGTGATGATAAAAACGCGTCTGAGCCACTTATGACCGGTGAACTTGGTTATTCCCTACCCCCAGCCGTCCGTCGCATTGCTAATAATTTTCGCCTAGTGGGCTGGGTCAGCTTCTGGGTACAGATAGTCAGCGGTGTCATTGCGACGTTGCTATTTGTCACCTCTTTGTTGGGACTACAGTCGGTAACGAATCGGGGGGGGGCAGAAAATGCAGCAGCGGGCAGTGGCTTCCTGTTGGCCGCCGTCGGACTAGCCGCTGTCTATGTAGGGGTATTTTGGGCGTTTCAATATACTCGGTTTGCACGCAAACTAAAGTCTAGTAATCCAGACCTGCGTCCTAAGCCTAAAAACGCAGCCAAGATGATTGCTACGGGGTTAACCATTAGCGTTTTGGGCATGTTTTTTGGTCTGCTGGGATCGGGCGGTGTCGTAGGTGCCCTAATGCTGAAGGTGATTGCCCAGCCCCAGAGCAATATTGCTCTGGCCAACCCCACCCTAGCGGTAGAACCGCTGGATGTCTTTTTGGTGCAGGCCACCATTAATACGTTGATTTCTCACTTTGCTGGGATTGTGGGGTCCCTGTGGCTATCGCGAACAATTAACAAACAGTCCTAGTAAAAGAGCTTTAATTGACTAGCCTTTTGGTCCGGAAATCGCCGTATGCAAAGCTATATTTTCCTCTGAGGCGCAAATTATATTAGTCGCTAAGCTAGGGCTACTGAGCATTTAAGGGCTGCAGATGTATCAACTACTACAACTAATTCAAATTATATTGCTGCATGTGATGCAGTGGCTGCAGCCGTATCTAACCCCTATTTGTTTTGTTCTGGCATGGTCCCTAGTTCTTCTGGGTCTTTGGCAAGTGATTGCTGCTACCCGTGATGGTGTGCAACACGCTCAGCTCATGCATCAGATCCCCTGTGCCGATTGTAGCTTTTTTACCAATGAGGCCGTTCTTAAGTGCCCGCTGCATCCCACCTCAGCCATGTCAGAGGGCGCTATTGATTGTTCTGACTTTGAGACGGCTAATCCGACAGTAGCTGCCCAGCAACGTCTAAATGCCTATAAGTAGCCATAGTCTGTACATCTACTTTTTGATAGAGAAATTGTGAGTTTTTGGTAAATCGCTTTTTCTAAGCATTAGTCTTTATTTAGAGAAAACCTGTCTGGCAGTGATGCTAAAAGCATCATTCTGTCTAGATTGTGCCGCTTCTCAGCAGTGTGACTGAATGGATTTCAGGGGTTTGCTGTTTGGTCAAAAAATATCAAATATTTGTGGTGAGCCGGTCTTTTTTGCTGCATTAGTAAAGATAACGGGCAATCTGATACTCAGATAGAACCTGTCGGGGTCCGTAGGTCAACAAATCTTCCTGAATGTTTTCCGGCGATGTTGCTGCTTTTACGCATAAGTACCTTGATATGTGCGGATACTTATTTTGGCTGGTTGAGTGTTTCCTAGTTAAGTCACTAAAAGCTGTTGGACTGTTGCAATGATTTCGATTTTTATTTTGACCCACAACGAGGAAAGAGACATTGCAGCCTGCATTGAATCAGCATTGGTTTCAGACGATGTGATTGTGGTGGATTCGTTTAGTAGCGATCGCACCCTAGAGATTGCCAAAAACTACCCTGTCCGCACCATTCAACATGGCTTTGAAAGCCATGGAAAGCAGCGTACGTGGATGTTGCGTAACGTACCTACAAAACACTCTTGGGCATACATCCTGGAGGCGGATGAGCGTATGACCCCCGAGCTTTTCAGCGAATGTGTGGCGGCGGCCCAATCGCAGGAGCATGTGGGATACTACGCTGCTGAGCGGGTAATGTTTATGAATCGTTGGATTCGTCACAGCACTCAGTATCCCCGCTATCAGCTACGACTGTTGAATAAAGAGAATGTTTGGTTTGATGACTACGGTCACACCGAACGAGAAGTCTGTAATGGCTCCACCGGATTTCTACAGGCTACCTATCCCCATTACACTTGTGGTAAAGGCTTTGACCGTTGGATTGAGAAACACAACCGCTACTCCACTGACGAAGCTGCCGAAACCATTAAACAGCTCTCAGACAGGGATGTAGATTGGCGTGCCCTGTTGTTTGGTGGTTCCGAAGTGGAGCGTCGTCGTGCCCTTAAAGACCTTTCCCTACGGTTGCCGTTTCGGCCCGTGGTGCGCTTCATCTATATGTACTTTTTCTTGGGGGGTATCTTAGACGGCCATGCTGGATTTACCTGGTGTATGCTCCAGGCCTTCTATGAATATTTGATCACCCTTAAAGTTTGGGAGTTGCAGCATGGATACACCAGCGATGTGGGCGTATCTATTAGCAGTCCATCCATCACACCGGAACCCACAGAACTTGCCCGATCTGCCTAGAGCCGACGTCACGCTGGCACATCTTGTCTAACAAACACTGACGAATGGCATCAGTGGAACTCATTGATTTTGAGAATTGCGGTGTTCAAGCCACTGTTGGGAAAACTAACGCCATAAGCAACAAAGGGCTGCATTGTGCCGTGCATTAGGTTAGAGCAACCAGAAGCTACAACATTAGTGAATTAAATCATGTGGCTGATTTAGGGGATGAAACTATCGGTCCACCCATAAAGGGTAGACAAATATAGAAATTAAAAATCCTCTCAAGGATCGGCAACACCACAATCAAATATTAAAACTCCGGTAGTAAAGGCTCTGGCCCATAGCTCAAAGCCTCAGTTATTGAATGATATGTTGACCCAGGCTAAATCCCTAGCGCAGTATTTGTTGACCCTCGCCCAACAGCATCAGACCGGTGAACTCGTTGTCGAGTCTGCCATAGACGAGTCCTGGAAGCTTTATTTTTATTCGGGTCGCTTGATTTATGCAACAGGGGGCAAGCACCCGGTACGGCGATGGTATCGTTCGCTGCGCCGCCATAGTAAGCAGTTTTCTAAGCAATGGTTTACGGCCATGCACACCCCTGGTGATTACTGGGAGGTAGACTTTATTCATCAGGCCGTTCAGCGACAATTAATCTCTGTTGACCAGGCCAAAGCGGTATTCCGAAGCATTGTAGATGAGGTAGTGCTCAGTCTAATGGATTATCCGGTGAAGGATATGCGCTGGCATCCAAATCGGGTAGTCGGTCAACAAACGTTGTTTGTGTCGGTGAAGCAAGCACTGGTGCGATCGCACCGCACCTACAACAGTTGGAAGTCTGCTGCTGGCGATCATCTGCCCACGCTGCTTCCCCACGAACTGCCCTATCTCTCACCCATCATTGTGAATGCTCGGGGTTTGCAAATCCATCTCTCATCAGACAGCTATAGGCGTGTCAGCCGCTGGATGCAAGGCAACCTTACCCTATGGGACATTGCCGCCCAAACCCAGCGCTCGCTGTCCGACGTGATTAAACTACTGGTCCCATTTATCTATCAAGGTTGGGTAGAACTCCTTCCCATTGATGACATTCCATCCCCCTACACCTATCGACACATCACCCATCCCCTCAAAAAAACTAAAGGTTTAGTTGCCTGTATCGATGACAGCCCCCTAGTTAGTCGAGTGATGGCCGAACTGCTTCAGCCTCTCAACTATGAAGTCCTTTCCATCACCCGACCCGTAGAACAAATTTCCACCCTGACCCAACATCGACCCGATCTCATTTTTCTTGATCTAATGATGCCTAATATCAGTGGCTATGAGCTGTGCAAATTTTTGCGCAATACCCAGGAATTTTATAAAACTCCCATCATCATCCTCACCGGACGGGATGGCATGATCGATCGGATGCGGGCCAAAATGGCCGGAGCCGATGATTTCCTTCCTAAACCCCCAGCTCCAGATAAAGTAGCTCAACTATTACAGAAGCATGTTGCTGGCGAGGACTTATAGTGCCCATTGCTCATTGCCCATTGCCCCCATACAATTAACACCTGCAAACTTACTGACCTTGAACACATGGCCAGCTCCCAGCCTGATGCTCAAAATCCCCGTGAAATTCGTGCCGCTCGTCTACAGAAAGTTAACGAGCTAAAACAGCTAGGTCTGAATCCATATGCCTACACGTGGGACATTAGTCACCAGGCCGCCTTTCTCCAGGAAAAATTTGTGGATTTACCCAACGGAGAAGACGTCGATTTTGAAGTCAGTATTGCCGGTCGCATCATGGTTCGGCGAGTTTTTGGCAAGCTGGCCTTTTTCACACTTCAAGACGAAACTGGCTCAATTCAGCTATTTCTAGATAAAAAGACGATTCAGGCTGCCATGGCTGAAACTGATGAGCAAGCCTTTACCCATCTCAAACAGCTGACTGACGTGGGCGATTTTATGGGCGTAAAGGGAATTGTCAAACGCACCGATAAGGGTGAGCTATCCATTAAAGTCAGTACCTATGCCATTCTCACCAAGGCCCTGCAGCCCCTACCCGATAAGTGGCATGGCCTCACTGACGTAGCCAAGCGCTATCGTCAGCGTTATGTCGATTTAATTGTTAATCCTGAAGTTAGGGACACCTTTCGCAAACGGGCTCAAATTACCGCATCCATTCGCCACTATCTAGAGCAGCAAGACTTTATCGAAATTGAAACACCAGTTCTACAGTCTGAACCCGGTGGTGCCGATGCGCGACCATTTGTGACATACCACAACACCTTGGATATGCAGCTCTATCTACGCATTGCCACAGAGCTGCACTTAAAGCGCTTAATTGTGGGCGGCTTTGAACGAGTGTTTGAAATGGGACGGATTTTCCGGAATGAGGGTATTTCCACGCGGCATAATCCGGAGTTTACCTCCATTGAGCTATACCAAGCCTATGCCGATTACCATGACATGATGGATATTACGGAAGCGTTGATTGTCAATGCTTCTCAAGAGGTTTTAGGAACGACTAAAATCACTTACCAGGGCGAATCCATCGATCTCAGCACTCCTTGGAAGCGCGTCACCATGCACGCTGCAGTCCAGGAAAAAACAGGTATTGATTTTGCTGAATTTACGGATGTGGATGCTGCTAAAGCCGCTGCTAAGGAAGCTGGCCTACATGGTGTTGACGACTGTCCCAGCGTTGGTCATGTACTCAATGAGGCCTTTGAGCAGACGGTAGAGCCCACTCTCATACAGCCCACATTTATTACTGACTATCCGGTGGAAATTTCTCCACTCGCCAAACCCCATCGAAAAAAGCCAGGGTTGGTGGAAAGGTTTGAACTATTTATCGTAGGTCGCGAAACCGCCAATAGTTTTTCAGAGCTAACGGATCCCATCGATCAGCGCCAGCGGTTAGAGGCCCAAGCCGAGAAAAAGGCCGCGGGAGATCTGGAAGCCCACAGCCTTGATGAGGATTTTGTGACAGCGCTGGAATACGGCATGCCGCCTACCGGGGGCATGGGTATGGGGATCGATCGTTTGGTGATGCTGCTGACCGACTCTCCGAGTATTCGCGATGTCATTGCCTTTCCCTTGCTTAAGCCGGAACAGAGCGGGGGCGATTAAGGTTAGTTAAGAAAATGTAGCTGCGTTAGTACCCTCTTAAAACCCAGTTTTTTCCTAGCCCCTATGGTTCTTAGCCGCTATGGGTTGGGCCAGCGGGCAAACGAACTTCACAGTTTGCCCAGTCTCGAAAATTATCTGGTCAAATTATTTGACCAAACTGATTAAACTATAGGGAAGGATGATGGCCGCTATGATGGCGCAGTCTTGTGCCAATGTTCGGGAAACCTATTACAGGGCTTCTAATCATGCTGCACCATGAGGTATCAGCGGTTCCCTAAATCGTTGCTAATGTTGAGTGGTTGTGTCAGGCGCTTTGCCGATAGCCACAGTTATCCCCAAAGTCAGCAATATTCCATTGGTTATATTTTTGCGAACTCGTATAAATCACTATGGTTCAGTCGTCTGCAGAAAGCACGTTGGCCCGTCTATCCCAGGGCACCACGCCCGGGCGTCTCAAGGCTCAGGTTCGCCACTTAACTAAGCCTAGATTTATCGAGCTTCTAGAACTAATCATTCAAGAGTTTGAGTATTTTCTTAAAGCCATTAATCTGATTAACAATCAGTCCCTAGAAACCCTTTTAGAAGAACTTCTAGAAGCATTTACGCTAAAAATTGGTCAAATTCTCGAGGCAGACCGCACCACTATCTTCATTGTGGATGAGGAGAATAAAGAGCTGTGGTCCAAAATTGCCCAGGGGGGTGAAGAAAAAGCCGTAGAAATTCGCATTCCCATTGGCAAAGGGATTGCTGGATATGTGGCAGAAACCTGCAAGACTCTTAATATTCCTAATGCCTACGACGATCCTAGATTTAACCGAGCAACGGATAAAGAGACGGGTTATCACACAGAAAACATTCTGTGTATGCCGATTTTTAGTAATGGCGAAAATGCGGTTGCCGTGGTCCAGTTGCTAAACAAAATTGGAGGGGATCGGTTTACTCATGAAGATGAAAAGGAATTTGAATCCTTTGCCCGTTCCATTGGTGTGCTGTTAGAAAGTTGCAACACTTTTTATACGGCTGCCCGCACCCAGAAGGGATTGAACGCTTTGCTCAGTGCCATTTCCTCCCTAGAGCAAAGTTTGGAACTAGAAGTCACCCTGCAGTCAGTTATGGCAGAGGCTCGTAAGCTGATGCAAGCGGACCGCAGCACTCTCTGGATTATTGACGGTAATGAACTATGGTCCAGGGTCAGGAGTGCCGATGGTTCTAAAATGCTGAGGCTACAACAGGCCATCGATGAGGACAGCATCGTAGGCTATGTGGCCTTTACGGGTAAAACCCTGAACATTACTGATGCCTATAAGGATCATCGCTTTGATCGCTCAGCTGACGATCGCACAGGCTATGTTACCCACAGTATTTTATGTATGCCTGTCTTCAATTCTTCGGGGCAGCGCATTGGGGTAACACAACTAATTAATAAGGCCCAGGGAGCATTTACCCGCTCTGATGAATCGTTTATGCGGGCATTTAATATCCAGGCAGGAATTGCCTTAGAAAATGCCCAGCTCTATGAAAATGTATTGCTGGAAAAGCAGTACCAGAAGGATATTCTACAGAGCCTTTCGGACGCGGTTATTTCGACTGATATGGGGGGACGGATTGTCACCATCAATGAAGCCGCCCTTGAACTATTGGGTTGCCCCATGGAGGGCGTGACGGTCAGTGGTCAACCGGCAGAACAAGTAAAACGCGAGTGGGAAGATTCTTTGTTGGGGCGTTTAGTGTGGGAGGTCATTCCCATTGAACAGCTGGACCAACGTTTAGGGGATAGTTTACAAACAGCGGCACAGCACTATGTTCCTGAGCAAAGCCTGCATGTTGCCATGGCTAATGTTAATGGCAGTCTATCGCTACTAATACCCACCCAGCCTCCTCGCAGTGGCTCGGGTTTTGTGGATGAACTGATGGGGCGGGATACCGAGTACAACCTCTGGGGGCTGGCCAACCATGAAGTGTCTCCAGACTTAGATGTTCATCAGTTGGAGCACAGCATCAATTTAACGGTGACCCCTCTCACCGATCCAAAGGGCGGAGTGAGGGGTGGTCTAGTCGTTCTGGAAGATATCAGTCAAGAAAAGCGAATGAAAACCACCCTGTATCGCTATATGACGCCTAGTGTGGCAGAACAGGTGATGGCGCTGGGAGAAGATGCCCTAATGGTGGGCAAGCGTCGGGAAGTGACTGTTTTATTTTCGGATATTCGTGGCTACACCACTCTGACGGAGAGGCTGGAAGCGTCCCAGGTGGTTTCTATGCTCAATGAGTATTTTGAAACCATGGTGGAAGCAGTTTTTAACCATGAAGGGACCCTGGATAAGTTTATTGGTGATGCCCTAATGGCCGTATTTGGTGCGCCATTGCCAGTGGAAAATCACAGTTGGTCAGCGATTCAGGCGGCCTTAGATATGCGTCAACGGCTGGTTAGATTTAACGAGCTACGGCAAGAAAAGAATCAGCCGGAGATTAACATTGGGATTGGTCTCAGTTCCGGTGAGGTGGTGTCCGGTAACATCGGTTCCCATCGGAAGATGGAATATACGGTGATTGGTGATGGTGTAAATCTGAGTTCTCGTCTGGAAGGGGTCACCAAACAGTATGGTTGTGACATCGTGTTGAGTGAGTACACCTATCAACCGTGTCGAGAGTTGATTTGGGCTAGGGAGCTGGATCTCACTCGTGTCAAAGGCAAAATGCAGCCAGTCAAAATTTATGAATTGATCGGCAGACGGAGTGAGCCACTATCAGATCAGCAACAAGAGTTTTTGGCTCTTTATCGCTTGGGGCGTCAAGCCTACACCTCTCAAGCTTTTGAGCGGGCGTTGAAAATCTTTACCAAGGCCCAATCCATGGCGCCTGACGATCGGGCGGTGGCCATTCATTTAGACCGTATCCAGGGCTATATGAAAAATCCGCCACCGGCCGACTGGGATGGTGTCTATGTCATGACTACCAAGTAGCCAGGTATTCTGCTCATTCTCCACTGCCTATCCGAGTTAGAATGAGCGATGCAAATTTTCCTGGAGAAGCCCCCATGGCTGAGCGGAAAAAGCTCTACGAAGGCAAGGCAAAAATCATCTATGCCACCGAAGATCCGGAGGTGCTGGTTTCCTATTTTAAGGATGATGCAACGGCATTTAATGCGCAGAAACGCGGCACCATTGTCAATAAAGGGCAGATTAACAATGCAGTATCCACCCACCTATTTCAGTTGTTAGAGTCTGAGGGCATTTCCACCCATTGGCTCAGGTCTCCCAATGACCGGGAAATGTGGATTAAACCCGTGTCCATTGTGCCTCTTGAAGTGGTTGTACGTAATCTGGCAGCGGGGAGCCTATGTCGGCAAACGGGGCTGGAGCTGGGTACGGTACTGACCCCTCCCTTGGTGGAGTTTTATTACAAGAATGATGCTTTGGGAGATCCGCTGCTGACTCGCGATCGCATCCGAGTCATGACCATTGCCAGTGAAGAGACTGTTCAGCAGTTGGACACCCTGGCCCGCCGCATCAACCAGATCCTCACCGGCTTTTTCGACAGCTGTAGCATCACCTTAGTAGACTTCAAACTTGAGTTTGGTACCCTGGCCGATGGCACCCTGATTCTGGCCGATGAAATCAGCCCAGACACCTGCCGCCTGTGGAATCAAGAGGAAACTGACATAGAGCGTCGAGTCATGGATAAAGACCGATTTCGAAAGGATTTAGGGGACGTCGAGTCTGGGTATCAGCAAGTGTTGGATCGAATTCTGGCACATACAACTTGAGCACTGAGGGAGCCAGTGCGGTAGAATCTTTCAGAAAATATTAAATTCTGTTCACATTTTTCCTGATGTGGCTGCTTTTGCTGCCCCTCGAAAAAATGCCTAGGGCGCTGAAGCCTCAGCTACAACCCTTGAGACCGGATTTAGTGTATGTCATTAACAGGAGCTGGCTGAGTCAGCCATTAGAGCTGCTGTTCCTATGTGGTGTAAGGAGTACGTTTTTCTGCCTATGCGCTTTTCGCCGACCCTATTGACCTGTTGCACCGTTGCGACATTGTTTGGTTCGCCTGTGTTGGCATCGGAGGGTTCTGATGTAGTCGAGGAGGCAGCCCCTGAAACGGTAGCTGTAGCTCATATCTCATCGGAAGAAACTAGTCAGGTTAATGACCAGCAAGTATCTCCCGGTGCAATTACGGTTTTATCCCAAAATGAGCAGCACTCCGCTATTCAGGAAACAGGGGAGGCAGCTGTGATCGCACAGTCTGGGGAAGAAACCCCTGAAGAAACTCTCCAGAGACTGCTAGACGGTATTAATAATCCTCCTGCAACATCAACAACGGCTGAGGAGCTAGAGCCACCTGCTGAAGACACCCCTAGTATTGACACAGACGTTGTTGAGGAACCCGTAGAGACACCAGAAGAAGAAGTACAGGTTTTAGTGGCTGAACTAGACGTGGTGACCTTAGACGATAGTCCTCTAGAACCCTTTCTAGAAGATATTGTCTATCAGTCAATTACCCTACGTCCTGGACGCACCGCCACGCGTAGTCAGCTGCAAGAAGACATTAACAATGTGTTTGCCACAGGGTACTTTGCCAATGTTCGAGCCAGGCCTGACGACACCGACTTAGGTGTACGCGTAACCTTTGGTGTACAACCCAACCCCGTGCTAACCAGCGTTGATGTACGCACCGATGCCGATGTAGACAGTGTTTTACCCGCTGAAAAAATCGATGAGTTTTTCTCTCCTCAGTACGGTAAAATCCTCAATCTGATTGATTTTCAGGATGGCATTTTAGCACTGAACGAATGGTACCGCTCCGAAGGGTATGTATTGGCCCAAGTAACCGCTGCACCGCAGATCTCAGAGACCGGTGTGGCCACTCTGATTGTGGCTGAGGGAGTGATTGAATCCATTGATGTACGCTACATCGACGAAGATGGTAACAGTGTAGACGCAGCGGGTGAGCCGATAGATGGTAAAACTCGCCCCTTTATTGTCACCCGTGAATTTGAAACTCAGCCGGGGGATGTTTTTCGCCAGGATGCTATCCAAGAAGATCTGCAGCGGGTCTTTGGTCTAGGGATTTTTGATGACGTTCGCCTCTCCTTAGACCCCGGTGATGAGGACCCCCGCAAAGTTAAAGTGGTCGTCAATATCGATGAAGCTAATACGGGGTCCGTGGGGGCGGCTGTGGGCTTTAACCTCAGTGGTGATGTATTTGGTAGTGTTAGCTATCAGCAGGATAACTTGGGGGGCAACAACCATAGTTTGCGTACCGAAGTACAGCTTAGTGAACGGGAACTGCTGTTTGATGTTTCCTTCACCGATCCTTGGATTGCGGGCGATCCGTATCGTACGTCTTACACTGTTAATGGTTTTAACCGCCGTTCTATCTCCTTGATTTTTGATGGTGGTGATACTGATGTTGATTTGCCTAACGGAGATACACCACGGGTCAATCGTCTGGGAGGAGGTGTCACCTTTGGGAGACCGCTAGCAAATGGCTGGAGTGGTTCGCTAGGTCTGGAATACCAGCGTGTTTCCATCCGAGATAGCGATGGTGACTTATCTCCAGAAGATGAATTAGGTAATGACTTGAGTTTTAGCGGCGATGGCCGAGATGACTTACTCAGTGTTCCTGTTAGCTTTGTCTGGGACCAACGTAATGACCCCATAGCCCCGACTAACGGCAGTCTACTCCGGCTAGGGTCGGAACAAACCATTCCCATCGGTAAGGGGACTATTTTCTTTAATCGATTGCGGGCTAGCTACAGTCGCTATTTGCCAATGAATTTCTTGCGTCTTGGCGATGGTCAACCGGCCCTTGCCCTAAATGTTCAAGGGGGCACCGTGCTAGGTGATTTACCTCCCTATGAAGCCTTTTCTTTAGGGGGCACCAATTCGGTGCGCGGTTTTGATGAAGGCGAATTGGGGACCGGTCGCTCCTTTGTTCAGGCCACAGCTGAATATCGCTTTCCACTGTTCACGTCTTTCCTGGGTGGCGCTTTCTTTGTGGACTACGGCTCGGATCTGGGAACGGGTGATAATGTGCCTGGTGATCCAGCAGAAGTGCGTGGCAAGCCCGGTAATGGGTTTGGCTATGGTGCGGGTGTTCGAGTCCAGACTCCCTTGGGGGCTCTTCGCCTTGACTACGGTTTCAGTGATGAAGGTGATGGCCGTCTACACTTTGGTATTGGAGAACGCTTCTAATGGCTGTTCTGAGCCTGCAGCACACCTTAGCAGCCCCGGTTGTCTGTCATGGGGTGGGTTTGCATCTGGGGCAGATGACGCAGGTAACAATCTTACCTGCGCCCGTTCATAGCGGTCGTTATTTTGTTCGGACTGATTTGGCTTCTGAGGTAATTCCAGCTCATGTATCAGCGGTCACTCAAACCCGTTTGTCTACCCAGTTAGGTAGCGATAGAGCTCAGGTGCGTACGGTAGAACATCTACTGGCCGCATTGTGGGCGTTGGGGGTTGACAATGCCCGAATTGAAATCGATGGTCCAGAGATCCCGCTGATGGACGGCTCTTCTCTGGATTGGTGTCAGAGTATTCGATTGGTGGGAACGGTTGAGCAGGCTGCTGAGCGCGTGGTGCCTGAGCTGCACTCACCTGTGATTGTGCAGGATGGGGATGCCTATGTCATGGCGCTACCAGCCTCTCAGTCTCGATTTAGCTATGGCATCGATTTTCCAGTTTCTGCTATTGGCAATCAGTGGCATAGCTGGTCGCCCCAGGATAGTGATTTTGTTGAATCGGTGGCTCCTGCACGTACGTTTGCTATGGCCCATCAAATTGAAGGGCTGCGATCGCAAGGTCTAATCAAGGGTGGCAGTCTTGAAAATGCCCTTGTTTGTGACCAACAAGGCTGGCTTAACCCTCCTCTGAGATTTCCAAATGAACCGGTACGTCATAAACTTTTAGACTTAGTAGGGGATTTCAGTTTATTAGGTGTTCTCCCTACGATGCATGTGACTGCCTATCGTGCGAGTCATGAGCTGCATGTGCGGCTAGCTCGCCAGTTGGCTGCTGCAGGTGCCGCAAATGTGTTGGCTCCTAAACCATGTCCAAGTTAAATTCTGTCTTTCTACAGGATTTGTTTTTTGAATGTGGAGCGGGTTGAATTAGCCGAGAATACCTACGCCGTTGCTGTTAAACAAAGTCTATGGCCACCATTATTGAAGATAAAAAACGTACCACTCAGGAGTCTCAACCGGTTAATACCGAGAACGATTCCCCTACTACATTCACTCTGGAGCAGATTCAAGAACTGCTACCCCATCGCTATCCGTTTGCCCTGGTGGACCGTATCATCGACTATATTCCTGGCAAGCAGGCAGTGGGGCTAAAAAATGTCACGTTCAACGAACCCCACTTTCAGGGGCATTTCCCAGGGCGTCCGATTATGCCTGGCGTATTGATTGTAGAAGCCATGGCCCAGGTGGGAGGAATTGTTCTCACCCAAATGCCTGGAGTAAATGGTCTATGCATGTTTGCCGGTATCGACAAAGTTCGCTTTCGTCGTCCGGTTGTGCCAGGTGACCAGCTGGTGATAACAACAGAATTACTCAGTGTTCGCGGGCTAAAATTCGGCAAAATGCAAGCTAAAGCCGAAGTCGATGGTCAATTGGTGTGTGAAGGCACCCTCATGTTTTCTGTGGTTGAATAAAACGTAACCAATGCTCCCAACTGCTTTAATCCATCCCACGGCGGTAATTCATCCAAGGGCCCAGGTTCATCCCAGTGTCAAAGTGGGTCCCTATGCTGTGATTGGGGAGAAAGTTAGCGTTGGTAAGGATAGTGAAATCGGCTCCCATGTAGTGCTGGATGGTCACACCGAGATTGGAGAACGAAATCGCATTTTCACTGGCGCCGCTATTGGTCTGGAGCCACAGGATCTCAAGTACGACGGGTCTGAAAGCCTAGTCTCTATTGGAAACGATAACAATATTCGCGAATATGTCACCATTAACCGACCCACACGGTTTGGTGAGATTACTCGGTTAGGCAATGGCAACTTATTGATGGCCTATGTGCATGTTGCCCACAACTGTGTGATTCAAGATGGTGTTATCTTTGCCAATTCTGTTGCTTTGGCAGGCCATGTTCATATTGAATCCAATGTGCGTATTAGTGGCCTGGTGGGAATTCATCAATTTGTTCACCTTGGCCGTCATGCCATGATTGGAGGAATGAGTCGCATTGAGCGAGATGTTCCCCCTTATATGATGGTAGAAGGTAATCCATCTAGGGTTCGCGGTCTCAATAAGGTCGGTCTTAAACGCTCTGGTATCGGTGATTTAGAAGCTGGCCGAGTGTACGAGGAGTTAAAGCAGGCCTACCGGTTGCTCTATCGTTCCGGGCTTACCTTTAGCGAGGCACTGGATAAGTTGGGAGCTGTTGCTAACAATGAGTATGTCCAGCATCTCCATCGGTTTTTAGTAGCTTCTCAACAAAAAGGGCGACGGGGTGCAATTCCAGGACGTTAAATTTCTGGCATGGCTGATGCTGACGAGGATGTTATCTGTAATTGCCAGTTTGCTCGATCGCTCCATTTCCTTAAATCAGCAACGGCAAAATTCTCGCTCCTGATTTTTTGTCTGGTTTTTCTGCATTTACCATGCCATTGACTGATACGACATCTCGCCCTGTTCGAGTATTTATTCACACTGGAGAAGTCTCTGGTGATTTGCAAGGGAGCTTACTGGTGGAGGCTCTACAACGCCAAGCTGCTCGGCGCTCGATGCCGATTGACGTTAGTGCCATGGGGGGACAGCGCATGGCAGCGGCTGGTGCTGAACTTATCGGTGATACGGTACCGATTAGCTCCATTGGTATTTTTGAAGCGCTGCCCCATGCCATTGCGGCCCTAAAGCTACAGCGTCGAGCCAAGCAGTATTTGGCCGACAACCCTCCTGATGCCGTGGTCTTGATTGACTATATGGGGCCTAATGTGGCCATCGGTCAATTTATTCGTCACCGATATCCTGGGACTCCGATTGCCTACTTTATTGCTCCACAGCTGTGGGTGTGGTCTATGGTGCCAGGGGATACTGAGAAGATTTTGTCCATTGCCGATCGGGTACTAGCCATCTTTCCAGGCGAAGCAACTTACTATCAAAAGCATGGGGGCGAGGTGTCCTGGGTTGGTCATCCCCTGCTCGACAAATTTGCTGACTATTCCCCAGTCTCAGCCAGACAAAAAGCTCGTCAGCACTTTGGCATCGGTAATAGCGTACCGATTGTGACTCTATTACCAGCGTCTCGTCCGCAGGAACTGACCTATGTAATGCCGATTATGTTTACTGCCGCGCAACAGCTCCAGGCCCAGGTACCAGACTTGGAGTTTCTTGTTCCCTTAGCCCGAGATGCATTTAGAGAACCCCTGGAAAAAGCGCTGCAAGACTATAAACTCAAGGGCCGGGTGATATCTAAAGAGGAGCAACCCCTAGCCATTGCGGCGGCAGATCTGGCCATTACAAAATCAGGTACGGCTAATTTAGAAATTGCGCTGATGGAGGTACCTCAAGTGGTGATGTACCGACTCAATCGAATTACGGCCTGGGTGGCAGAATTTGTCTTGAAATTTTCGGCTGCCTACGTTTCGCCGGTAAATCTCGTTAACATGGAGTCGATTGTTCCGGAGTTCGTTCAGTGGGATGCGACCCCCGAGGCCATTTGTCAATCGGCGCTCAATTTATTGAATGATCCGGACCAACGCCAGAAAATGGTGGAGGGCTACAAAACGATGCGGCAGCAGCTAGGCACTGTGGGAGTTTGCGATCGCACCGCCAATGAAATTCTAGATTTAGCCATCAGCCGGGCCAATGTCTCAGCTAAAACCCACTAAAAGATTGCCCGATCTAGGACCCGAGCAGGGTAACATGCGTCTGAGGAAGCTTAGGGGAGAAAGTGCGTGAACATTGCTGAACTATTTGCTAGGGGGGGCGTGGCCATGTGGCCTCTGCTGTTCCTTTCAGTGATTGCCCTCGGCACCATTATTGAACGAATTTGGTTCTGGTCTCGCATCATTACCCGTGAACGCGAGGTAGCTGGCCGTGTGTTAGAAGCTGCTCGTCGGGAATGGACCGCCGCGACAGAAATTGCTCAACGTGCCCATCGTTTACCCATGGGGCGTTTTCTCTACGCTGCCCTCAAGCTTAAGGATCAAGACCCTGAAGTATTTCGTTTAGCGTTGGAAACCGCTGCCAATGAAGAACTCGCTGCCATGCGACGGGGTGATAAAGTCCTAGAGCTGGTGATAGCGGTATCTCCTATGTTGGGGCTCTTGGGCACCGTGCTTGGTTTAATGAGTTCGTTAGGGTCGTTGGATCTGAATGACTTAGCCATTGGTAGCGCTACCAGCGGAGCCGCAGCAGGGATTGGTCAGTCTCTAATTACCACCGCTACGGGGTTAATTATTGCCATTGTTAGTTTGATGTTTTATCGCCTGTTTCAGGGACTGGTGTTTGGCCAGGCAAAAGTTTTTCGGCAGTCCGGCAGTGAGCTGGAGCTACTTTATCGTCAGGCTTGGGCGTTAAGTAAAGGTAAACCCAGTGAGTTAGGTGTATCAGTTAACTAAGGTTGCAGCACTATGAAACTGGATATAGATGACCAACAAAACGGTATTGACATTGAGCTGCTACCCCTAGTGGATGTCGTTTTTTGTATTTTGACATTCTTTATTTTGGCGGCGGTTGGCAGTCGTCAGCAGGCCATCAGTTTAGATTTACCCAATGCCGATACTGGTGCGGCTTTGCCACCTGCTGCGCTTACCGATGGTCGCGATCGCCTCTATATCAGTGTGGACCCCATCGGTCGCATTTATTTAGACCAAGACCCGATTTTAGAACAGAATTTGCTGGGCTTAGTAGATGATTTCTACACAGGTAATCCTAATGGGATTGTGGTGCTCTATGCCGCTAAAGATTCTCGTTATGACGATGTGGTACGAGTTCTAGATATCCTACGTATCGTAGGCGGTAATCGGGTTGCCCTGGCCACTTTACCAGCGGGTACTCAGTCTGCTGGTTCCTCACAAGACGATACGCTGCCTGGGGAAATTCCCGCCAATATTCAAGACCTGATCAATGGCACTGACAACGGGCTACCTAGTGATATTTCTCCATTAAACCCATCTACCACCACACCCATCCCCACCACACCTGACAGTTTACTATCGCCACTGCCGACTACGCCCATTAGCCCGTCTCCACTACAAACACTGCCAGCGGATGATGATTGATACGCTTGAAAAAGCATTAGCTAATGCCCTAAGGCTTTTAAGGTAATAGTTCTTACTAATTAATGAACACATCTTCTTGTAACTCTGCTGTTGTCTCCTTAAGAGCACTTTCAAGATAACAGCATGAATACAAACTAAGACGCTGTTACTGTAAGTTTTCAGATTTCTAGCCTTGTTATCATGCATCCTCGTACTAGATACGATATGCATAGGAGTTGAATTACAACCATATAGCAATTTAGCAGACATCTAATGATGGGTATCGCAAAGCATTTATATTTATGCAAGTCGCTGATAACACCGAAAGCGCATCAACATTTTTTTACAGAAGCTCTGCGAATATAGTGATAACTAATCGAACAATACGCGTATATCGAGGTGGAAACGATGAAGTCTATCAGTTAATCAACGTTACTGGCTTTAGTACCTATAATAAAGAAATTAGAAAAACGTATGCTCCGACACTTAGAGGAATTTCTATAGTCGTAGTGCTAGCTATTTTGAGTTATGCATACTTGAGTGACTTACCTAATAAGAATACGATTTTAATGGCTTGCATCTTCGGTATATTTCTGTTGATTACAGAGCCACCTGAACGATCTTACGAGTATGGATTGGCAATGTATTTTAATTCAGGAGATAGCAAAGTTTTTGTTACCCATGATCTTGATGGTGTTAGAGGATTAGTAAAAAAACTTTCCAGTGCAATGGAACGAGAAAGCAGTTTTTCTTATTTTGTGCAGATAAATAAGCAGTCTGTAAACGTAAATTATAGATATCAAATCGATCAATCAGTCAATCAGTCTGGGCAAGTCTATTACGATGGTGATCAAGTTCTAGGAAATAAAAATGTTCAACAAGGTTAATATATACTTTCTCTCTATGAAAATTGGAACCTTAGAGGTCTATGAAAAACCTTGCTACTTAGATTTAGACATATCGGACCTTACAAGTTTGGCATAATGGAATTAGGTTTGAGAGTGCTCTGATTTAGCACCTCAGTACCATCTGATACCTGGTTCGGGCTCTTTAAAGTAGCCTTTTAGCAACGTACAGATTCTTATTCGATTTGTTAACCTGGGCTCAGATGTGCAGGAATTAGTTTCCTAGAGTATTTACTAAGGCATTAATTTAAAGGTGTAAAATGGCAGACCTGCATCAAACTGGCACCGTCATTTTCGGTGGTGATCAGGTTTTAGGTAACAAAACTGTGTTTAATACACAGCCTGATTTAACAGCAACGGTTCAACAAATTCGTTCTCTTTTAGAAGAACTTTCAAAAGAGTATGGCTCTGATTTCGGAACAGACACTCCTCAAGCATCAACGGCCATTGCGCAGCGCCTAAGTTCAGACATTACATTGCGAGACCGGATCATGAAAGCATGCCAGTCTTTTGGATTTTCCGCTGTTGAAGAAGCTATTCGTCATCCTCTTGCAAAACCCTTTGTAGCTGCAGCAAAATCATTGGCCGGTTTGGATTAGACTCATTTAACTTTGAGGAAAAGCATTTATTAGAAATGCTTTTCCTTTATCCCGTTCCTTACTGACCAGGCCCCATGCCAATGGCACCAGCGTATATAGCCTGACCGGCCAACTCATCTTCGATGCGAAGTAGACGATTGTACTTGGCTACACGTTCGCTCCGACATAGGGAACCGGTTTTAATCTGTCCGGCCCGAGTCGCTACGGCGAGATCAGCAATTGTCGTATCTTCAGTTTCACCAGAACGGTGACTGATCACAGAGGTAAGCTTATTCCGTGTTGCTAAATCAATGGCTTCTAGAGTTTCAGTGAGAGAGCCAATCTGATTGAGTTTAATCAAAATGGAATTACCTGCACCTTGATCAATTCCTTTTTGCAACCGGATAGGATTGGTCACAAACAGATCATCACCCACTAGCTGAATGCGATCGCCAATCTTTGCGGTCAATGCCTTCCAGCTATCCCAATCTTCCTCGTGGAGACCGTCTTCAATAGACACAATGGGGTATTGACTTGCCAATTTATCTAAGTAGTCAATAGTCTCTGCGGGAGAATGAGCCTTGCCATCAAAGGTGTACTGACCATCTTTATAGAACTCACTGGCGGCCACATCCAACGCTAGGGAAATTTGTTCGCCAGGCTTGTATCCTGCTGACTCAATCGCCGCGATCAAAATTTCTAGAGCTTCCTGATTCGAGCCTAGGTTAGGGGCAAAGCCACCTTCGTCGCCCACACCCCCTAGCAACCCTTTTTGATCCAGTACTTTACTCAAGCTAGCAAAGACTTCTGCTCCCCAGCGTAGGGCTTCGCGGAAACTGCTTGCGCCGCTGGGTACAATCATAAATTCCTGGATGTCCACGTTGTTGTTAGCATGGGCACCACCGTTAATTACATTCATTAAGGGCACTGGCAACACATTGGCCAGGGGTCCCCCTAGATAGCGATACAGAGGCAGTCCTAGGGCTTGAGCCGCCGCCTTGGCATTGGCTAAAGAAACGGCCAGGATGGCGTTGGCGCCAAGGTTAGCTTTGTTTTCAGATCCATCTAGGGCAATCATGGTCTGGTCAATCACCATCTGATCTAAGGCATCTAGGCCCATTAATTCTCGGGCAATCTTTTCATGTACATTTTCCACCGCCTTGAGTACACCCTTGCCACCATAGCGGGCATCACCATCGCGTAGCTCGTGGGCCTCAAAGGTGCCTGTTGATGCGCCACTGGGAACTTGAGCTAAGCCTACAGCGCCTACGGACAAATACACTTCTGCCTCAATGGTAGGGCGACCTCGAGAGTCCAAAATTTCGCGGGCACGAATTTCATCGATTGTGGTTTCAAGTAGGTCAATCATTAATCGGTGTTTCCTTGTGGATTAACTTTAAATGAACAGGCATTAGGACTCGCTGGCAATATGCCAATCTTTAGCAAACGCCAAAGCATATCGGCACGATAAACCAGCATACGGTGCTATCTTGCATCAACGATAGGTTGACAGCGCAAAATGTAAGGAAAAGCACATCAACTTGTCTAGGGGTCTTTAGCGAATTCAGTATTAATCCAAACCAGCGCTAGGATTAAGGCAAATTGAGCTTAAGGGAGTGGTTACGATGCGTTTACTGCATACGATGTTGCGAGTGGGTAATTTAGAGAAGTCACTTCAGTTTTATTGTGATGTGCTGGGCATGACCCTGTTACGTCGGAAAGACTACCCAGGCGGTAAGTTTACATTGGCATTTGTGGGCTATGGCGATGAAAGTGACCACACGGTTCTAGAACTTACCCATAACTGGGGCGTAGAATCCTACGATCTCGGTGAGGGCTATGGGCACATTGCCCTTGGTGTAGACGATATTTACAAAACCTGCGAAGACATTAAAGCGCGGGGCGGTAACGTTGTGCGTGAACCGGGTCCCATGAAGCATGGCACTACGGTAATCGCGTTTGTGACCGATCCCGATGGTTATAAGGTTGAACTGATTCAGTTAAAGGAAAAGCCGGTAGCCCAGGTTGAGGAGGCAGTGGTTACGGCTTAGAGATAGTTTGGAAGTCGGAATCAGATTTTCTTCTGACCTCCAAATTCCGACTTCCGACTTCCGAATGCGCACACCGCGAGCGCACTCCCCCGCTTGATATACTGATTAATCGTTGTTTTCCTGCCAGCTCTTTATTCAAACCCCATGCAGCCATCTAATCCCGATAAGTTTACCGCCAAGGCATGGGATGCCATTGTTCAGGCTCAAGATGTTGCCAGACGATTTCGTCAACAGTATCTGGAGGTAGAGCACGTCATGGTGGCACTGCTGGAGCAGCAGGGATTAGCGGATTCCATTTTAACTAAAGCCAATCTGAAGCCTGAACTGCTTTTACAGGAGTTAGAAACGTTTTCCCAACGTCAGCCTCGGGGGCGAGCAGCAGCAGATAGCAGCTTATACCTTGGACAAAGTCTGGACAAAATGTTGGACCAGGTAGAGGCTGCCCGTCAGCTATTGCAGGATGACATTATTTCTGTTGAGCATATGTTGCTCGGGTTTGCCGAAGATGAGCGTATTGGTCGCCGCCTATTAAAGGGATTTGAGCTTGATGTGGCTGATATCCGTACTGCCATTAACCAGGTGCGAGGTAAACAAAAGGCCACGGGGCAAAATCCAGAGGATGCCTATGAAGCCTTAGAAAAGTACGGACGTGATCTGACCGACGAGGCTAAACATGGCAAGCTCGATCCGGTGATTGGCCGTGATGAAGAGATTCGTCGAGTGATTCAGGTGGTGTCACGACGTACTAAAAATAATCCGGTATTGATCGGTGAGCCCGGTGTCGGTAAAACGGCGATTGCCGAGGGATTGGCCCAGCGAATTGTCAATGGTGATGTGCCTGAGTCTTTAAAGGATCGCCAGCTGATTTCCTTGGATATTGGTAGCTTAATTGCTGGCGCTAAGTACCGAGGAGAATTTGAAGAACGGTTACGGTCGGTGCTTAAGG
Organism: Cyanobacteria bacterium P01_D01_bin.156; assembly: GCA_039024555.1. Classification (GTDB taxonomy): domain Bacteria; phylum Cyanobacteriota; class Cyanobacteriia; order Phormidesmidales; family Phormidesmidaceae; genus Leptothoe. The sequence goes on along the minus strand of JBCCQQ010000038.1, from coordinate 38,308 downwards.
AAGTCGCTGAGTCCGATGGCCAGGTGGTGCTGTTTATTGATGAATTGCACACGGTGGTAGGTGCTGGCGGTGGCAACAGCAATGTGGATGCTGGCAACTTGCTCAAACCTATTTTGGCCAGGGGCGAACTGCGATGTATTGGGGCGACCACCCTAGATGAATATCGCAAGCATATTGAAAAGGATGCGGCTCTGGAGCGTCGCTTTCAACAGGTATACATTGGTCAGCCCAGTGTTGAGGATGCCATCTCCATTTTGCGAGGTCTTAAGGAACGTTACGAAGCCCACCATGGAGTAAAGATCGTAGATTCAGCGCTGGTGGCAGCGGCAACATTATCGGATCGCTACATTAGCGATCGCTTCCTTCCCGATAAGGCCATTGACCTAATTGACGAAGCTGCTGCCAAGTTAAAGATGGAGATTACGTCCAAACCGGTGGAACTGGAAACCATCGATCGACGCCTGCGCCAGCTAGAGATGGAGAAACTTTCTTTGCAGGGTGAAGAATCCACATCGCGCACCTCTAAGCAGCGCCTCAGCCGCATTCAAAAAGAGATGGAAAAACTCTCCGTTAAACAACAGCGGCTAACGACCCAGTGGCAGGCAGAAAAGCAAGCCTTAGATGCGATTACGGCTTTAAAGCAGGAAGAAGATCAGCTGCGGGTACAGGTGGAACAAGCAGAACGAGCTTATGACTTGAATCGAGCGGCCCAGATTAAGTACGGACGGTTGGAAGCCGTGCAGCAAGAGCTGGAGATTTTAGACGGTCAGCTACAAGAGATGCAAAATAAGGGGTCCACGCTGCTGCGAGAGCAGGTAAGCGAAGCGGACATTGCCGAGATTGTTGCTAACTGGACAGGTATTCCGGTTAACCGGCTAATGGAAACAGAGCGACAAAAGTTGTTGCAGTTGGAGGGGTATCTCCATCAGCGGGTAGTCGGCCAAAGTGAAGCGGTGACGGCTGTGGCAGCGGCAATTCGGCGAGCTCGGGCAGGTATGAAAGATCCTGGCCGTCCCATTGGTTCATTCTTATTTATGGGACCGACAGGGGTGGGTAAAACTGAACTGGCCCGGGCTTTAGCGGACTGTTTGTTTGATACGGAAGAAGCCCTGGTACGGGTGGATATGTCGGAGTACATGGAAAAGCATTCCGTTGCTCGGCTGATTGGTGCTCCCCCTGGATATGTGGGCTATGAAGAGGGTGGTCAGCTATCGGAAGCGGTGCGTCGCCACCCCTACTCTGTGGTGTTACTGGATGAGGTCGAGAAAGCCCATCCAGATGTGTTTAATATTCTGCTGCAGGTACTGGACGATGGTCGCATCACTGACTCTCAGGGACGGACGGTGGACTTTCGCAATACGGTGATTGTCATGACCAGCAATATCGGTAGCGATCATATCCTTGATGTGGCAGGAGACGAATCCCAGTTTGATGAAATGCAGGAGCGAGTGCTAGGCGCTTTGCGGGGCCATTTCCGGCCAGAATTTCTGAACCGTGTGGATGATTTAATTATCTTCCATCCCCTTAGCAAGGATGAGCTCAGGTCTATTGTCACTATTCAGTTGAAACGGCTATATAAGCTATTGGCAGACCAAAAAATTGCGCTCCATGTGTCAGAGTCGGCCATTGATTATGTGTCAGATAAGGGCTACGACCCGGTGTACGGAGCACGACCGCTGAAGCGGGCAATTCAGCGGGAGTTAGAAAATCCCATTGCGACCAAAATTCTGGAAAATACCTTTGTGGAAGGTAGTCAGGTGGTGATTGACTACATTGAGGACCGTCTCAAGTTTCAGGTCAAAAAGGCTGAGTCGACAGATGATAAAGCCGCCTAATCGAACGATGCCCATATGTTCGGTTTCATGTCCGGATAGCTGTGTGTCAGTTGTTTAAGTGGATATATCCCTAGGGGAAAAGTGCGATCGCATTGCTACCTCTGATTATTGCCGTCCGTTAATCGTGCCAAGCACCTAGTTACGTACGATTTAGGTAAAGCATGTGTGGGCATACCGCTAGAAACCATAAACTTAAGATAAACATGCTTGGTGTGCCAGTTTAATCAACTTCCTAAAAGTGGCTATTCAAATCTTAAGAGATTGATATGTTGACCATAAGATTTCAACCAAACGGCTGAAATTTGTAGATGCTATCGCTGATTCTCCAGGTAATGTTCACGGTTGTTATCAAGAGCATAGCCGTTGAACCTGACACTCCGAGAAACACCACCATGGCATTCAATCCCTGTGTGAACCCAACTATGCTGTCGTAACCGACAACCATAGCGACCAAGAGCCTAGTTCCACAAAATTATTTCTCACCCCCATGCTAGTAACAGTAGCTTTATCGTTAACCCCCAATGCAGTAGCGACTGACGAAACGAAAACTCAGAATAAACCTAGCCTTTGGCGTCGATGTGTCGTGTGGGTGTTTCTACAGCCTTTTCTCTGGGCAGCTTGGGTACGAGCAAAACTGTTTGAGCGCGAATCATGGTAATGCCTAACTGAATATAGAACGATGAGTTCCGCCTCAATATCCCCTTAGGCTGCCGTAGATAAAGTGCCCAAGGGGATTTGCTTTATCGCCTAATGCACTAGTTGTTGCTATGTAGCCACTAGAAGAAGTCGGTGGCAACAACTGCGTAGCAAACGGCTGACTGCGTAGCAACAGCTAGGTGTATTCAGCCGTTGCTACAGCATCTATAACAGCTGACAGACTGAAAGAATCGTCACGATTATAAAACCAATGGATCTTACTAGCATTCTCATTGTGGAAGATAGCAACGGCAGACGCGAGATTCTGCTTGATAGCTCTACCTATTTACTAGGACGTGATACGGCCTGTGATATTCACTTAGATTCTCAATTTGTTTGTAGACACCATGCCATCCTAGTTCAACTGCCAAGGGATGACGAAACTTACTTTTACCGCATTGTCGATGGCAATCTGAGAGGTAAGTCTGGTGCCAACGGTATGTTAATTAATGGTCAAAAGCGACAGGCCCATAATCTAAAGAATGAGGACGAAATTGTCTTTGGTCCCCAAGCTCGAGCCATTTACTATCAGCTTGGTCAACGTGCTACTCCGACAGTATTATTGGATAAAATTGGAACAGAAGGCTCAAGCACCCATGTTCCTTTTACCCCCACCCTTAGAATTAAAGCCATTTCTGATAATGCATGAAGCACTCTTTTACAAAAGAGTGTTATAAAAAATACCGGTATCTTCCTACGTAAACGTGGGGAAATACCGGTAAACGTATTAAAAAGATGGCCGAGAACAATCGTCTACTTAGAGAAGAAACTATCCTTCTTACGAACAAACAGATCGGTAAAGAATGAAATCACCGTGCGCTTTTCTGTTTTGATATTAGCGTTAATGGACATACCAGACCGCAGAGTAAATGTCTCATCACGGGACTCTAGGACCTGAGATTTTAGCTGAATTTCAGCAGGAAATCGATAGAAAGGATAAATCTCATCAGGGGGTAATGCATCATCACCAATGCGGACTAAATGACCATCGATATCGCCATATTCACTGTAAGTAAAGGCGTCAATACGCACATCAACCTGTTTGCAATTCTCTTCAATGCCAGCCTGGTTTTCTGCGCGTACCGCAGTCCGACAATCATCATTGAGTTGAACAAAACCAATGTCTTTGTTAGGAATAAATACCCGAGCAATGAGATTCTCCTGGGGGACAATTTCTAAGATAGGTTCAGTCGAGTTAGCGGCATACCCCGGTTGGTTAGCCTTTAGGTTAAATACAGCTCCACTAACCGGGGCTTTTAGCTCACGAAACTGAAGTTGTTCTTGTAGCTGGGCAATACGACTTTCAATTTCTAATTCCTGGGTTTGATTTTGAAGAATTGTCTGTCCCAAGCTGCTATCAATGTTGGAAATGCGTTCGCGGTTATTGCGAATCTGGCTTTCACGAGCACTGTTAAACTCTGCTTCTGCTCGTGAAAGTTCTATTTTGGCCTGATTAATTTGAGCGTCAAGCCGAATGATCTCCTCCCTAAAATTACCCACCTGGGCAATACGGGCACTGACTTCCTGAGCCTGTTGCAGTCGATTTAATTCAGCTACAGCTCCCTGACTCTCCAGCCATTCTAGACGTTCAAGAATCTCTTCGTTAGTGGCTAAATCATTTTCCGCATTTTTTAAGTTTAGACGGGCTTGCTCCAAACGCCCTTCTAAATCTTTGATTTGGTCTTGGTTTTGGCTTTGGCGATCGAGAAATTCTTGTCGAGGGCTCTCGGCTTCAACAATTTCGAAGTCGGAGAGTCCTGACATATTGCCATCGAGCTGTGCTTGATAGATTCGGTTGCTGGCCAGCAGCTCATTTTTTTCTTCCAAGCGTTGTTCAAGATCGCTAGTGCCAGTTATGCTGGCTGACTCAGTGTTACCATTTTGGGCGCGGTAAAACTCGCTCTGAGTATTGAGCTGGTTGCGAATATTTTGTAGAGACGCCAATTCAGCCCTAGCAGCTTCCTGGTTAAAGGTGATCAACACATCTCCTTTTTCTACTAGGTCACCTTCACGCACATGGATTTTTTCAATCACACCTCCACTGGGAGTTTGCACTGGCTGCACCACGCCGACAGGCTCCAGCTTGCCTTGGGCAGGAATGGTTTCTTCCACTTTGGCTAAGATCGCCCAGATAACACTGATGGTAGTCACGCCAAGAATGGCCCACACAATGGCCTGGGCCCAAATGGGAGACTGCCGCAGAATCACCGGCTGATCAAAGGAGGGGCTACGGCCGTTGCCGTTAGTATTTGGCACATTAGGTGCAGGAACACCGCCGTTTTGTACTTGTTGAGATGTCATGGCTAACCGTTCCCTTGTTGCTGGTGTAGACAGTAGTAGCGACCCTTAAGCGCTAGGAGTTCTTCGTGGGTGCCTTCTTCAACGATGGAACCCTGGTCCATGACTAGGATATTGTCAGCGCTACGCAGAGCTCCTAGTCGGTGGGTAATGAAAAAGACAGTGCGGCCCTTGGCCCACTTCTTAAGGTTAATCGAGACTTGAGCTTCGGTATCGTAGTCGAGGGCACTGGTGGCCTCGTCCAGAATCAATAGACGTGGATTTTGGATAATGGTGCGAGCGATCGCAATTCTTTGGCGCTGTCCCCCCGATAGGGATGAACCCCGTTCTCCGACCCGAGTGTTGTAGCCCACCCCCATCTCCATAATAAAGTCGTGACAGCAGGCAATTTTCGCTGCATTAATCACCTCTTCAGTTGTTGCCTCAGGATTTGTTAGAGCAATATTTTCCTGAATGGTGCCTTCAAATAACAAACTATCCTGGGGCACGATACCCACCTGACGGCGGAGGGAGTATAACTCCACCTTATTAATATCGTAGTTATCAATCAAGATCCGCCCAGAGTTAGGCTCATATAGCCTGGGCAGCAGTTTCATCATCGTACTTTTACCCGAACCACTCAGGCCCACCAAGCCAATAAACTGTCCGGCCTGGAATTCAGCATTGATGTTGGAAAGCTGTAGTGGTCCAGAAGCGCCAAATCGGAAGGACAGATTTTCGTAACGAACGTGACCTTTGATGTCCGGCATGGGAATCTGGCTGCGCTGTGCTTCCTCCTGTTCCTGGGGATGGTCGATAATGTCGCTCAAACGCTCCAAGGATAGGGCCGTTTCCTGGAAGTTTTGCCAGAGCTGGGTTAAACGCAGCAAAGGCTGAGTCACATAGCCAGAAATAATTCGGAATGCGATTAATTCCCCCAGGGTAAGGTCCCCCTCTAACACCAGGTAGGCACCAAACCACAGCACCAGTAGACCCGATAGCTTATTAAGGAAGTTACTGGCAGAGCTCGCTGTTGTCGAAGTAAGCACCGTCTTAAAGCCGTCACTCACATAGCGACTGTAGCGATCCTGCCATTTCCAGCGGGTATTGAGCTCAATATTTTGAGCCTTCACGGTTTGAATACCAGACAGGGCTTCCACCAAGAACGACTGGGTTCTAGCATTTTGCTCCGCTTTGGCCCGGAGCTGACGCCGCACAATAGGCGACACAAAAAAGGTCAGTCCCAAAAATAGAGGAATTGTGGACAATGAAACCGCCGTGAGCTTAACGCTGTAGATCAACATCACAATGATGTAAACCACAGAAAATACCGCGTCTAGCACTACTGTTAAGGCGGTACCGGTTAAGAACTGACGAATATTTTCCAGCTCGTTTACCCGACTAGACAGTTCACCCACCGGGCGACGATCAAAGTACTTGAGGGGCAAACGTAGCAGGTGGTCAATGGTTTGGGAGGCCAAAGTCATGTCGATCCGGTTGGTGGTATCGACAAATAAATAGGTGCGCAGAGCTCCCAAAATGGCTTCAAAAACGGCCACAATCACTAGAAAAATTCCCAGCACATGCAGCGTATCTACGCTCTGCTGCACAATCACCCGGTCGATAATCACCTGAATCATCAGGGGATTCGCCAGACTAAAGACCTGATAGAAAAACGAGGCGATCAGAACCTCAATTAGAATCCACTTATACTTCTTTAAGGAAGGAACAAACCAAGATAGGCCAAAGCGTTGCTGGGGCGTTTGGGCCGTTGTCTCCAGTAAAAGGATCTCTCCCTCAGGACCCCAAATTTCCTCAAAGGCTTCTGGAGAATGACGTACCAACTCTCGATCTTCAGGAGAGCCGATGACATACTGCTTGGCGGATGTTTCGTAAAGTAGGGCGTAGCTATCGCGCCACTTAATCAGAGCAATCTTTGGTAATCGGCCAATAGCGCTAGCGGGAACTTTTGCTAGCTGAGGTTTTAACCCCAGCATGTCAGCAATAGCCCCACAGGTTGGTAAAGAGATCTGCCCCAGACGTTCTTTTTGGTTAGTGAGAACTTTGCGGACAACATCCCGCTTAAAAGGCATGCCAAAATGCCTGGCCAGCATTTCAAAACAGGCGAGCAGGGAGTCAATCTCACCTCGGGCACGAATCAGGGGATACTCCTGGCGGGGGGTATCAGTATCCAAATCTACCGTTTGAGGCAGCGCTCCCGCAAAGGGAATATCTGAGACTTCATCTTCTTCAGTAGGAGAAGCCCAAGGATCTGCATCAAGGACTTCAGTGGCCTTGGTTTCCACCTGGGCTGTCAGCACAGTGGCTGGGATACCTACCAGGCGTACCCCTTGTGGATCAAGCACTTCTGTCGAGGCCATAGTGGGGCTCAGCTGTCCGCCTTCTTCATGAAAGGCAACTTTACCGCGACTGATAAACCATAGGTTGCGGTTATCGAGATCACTATGTTTGAGCTGTCCCGGTGGGGCTTCTTTGATAACCACACCGGTATTCAAAACGGTGTTAGTTAAAGGGGCAATGTTGCCTGCGTTATGGGCCTGGTTTTGAAAATAGTTGCTAAGTATTTCAAACAGTTCAGCCAGGTACCCCTGGTTTTTAATGGCGTTGGCAAATTCTAGGTGGGAGGCCATCAGTTGTTTAATGGCTGTGACCGGAATTGCGACGGCTAAAATTTCAGTCGATGCGATCGCACTTTCACAGGCCACTCCCCTGGCTGGTCCAGCCAGACCCAATACATCGCCAGCTCCTAAAAGCTTCAGAGTAACGGGGCTATTAGTATAAGGGTTATACCCCAGCAAACGCGCCTGTCCCTCACGAATTAAAACCACTTGATGAGGCATGGTTTCGCGTCTGAGGATGGGCTGTCCAATGCGATAGCGTAAAAGCTGACTTTTCTCAGCTAAAGACTGTAGTACATCTATCGACAGACACCTAAAGGGCGCTGCATCACTTAGATATTGCTGTATGGGATTTACGGTATAAGTCATAAGTTATTAGCGTGAACTGGGCGTCTATCCACTAGGGATGTCTCAGGTCAAAATAGGCTGTACAGCCGTTAGCTGTATTTTTTCCTTAAGCCAGGAGCTAAACAGTTCATCTATCAAGCGTTGACGCATCGCTTGATCAAACTGTGCCGGCATAAACTTTTCCAAACGCGTGATTACATACCATTCGCCAATAGGCGTAGGAGCCCACAGTTGGCCAGGCTGACTCACCGAAAGCATACGACCAATCATTGGGTGGGGAACACTTAGCTCAACCGGTCCAATTAGGCCTCCGGTTTGTGCTTCTTGCCCTTCAGAATATTGCCGAGCCAGCTGTGTAAAAGGTTCTCCGTCATCATTTAAACGAAAGTAAAGTTCCTGGGCTAAGCTCGGATCTTTGGTTCTAATCAAAGAGTACAAAGCGCGATCAAGCTTAGCCTTTCGCTCTAAAAAGTAAGACTCCACCTGATTACCCCAGTTATTTTCCTTAAATGTGGAAATCTTGGCGCTGCGTAGTGCCGCCATCTGCATTTGACCCGAAGTCAGCTGATGCTGCGTCTGCCAGGCTTGCTGCTGCTCCTCGGTCATTAAATTACGTTGAAGGCAGAACGTTTTATAAGCTTCTTCCGGATCGCAAGCTAGAGGTTCTATGGCCTGATCAATTACCACTTCCTGCACCAACCTAGGCAAAAGTTGATGTTGTTGTAACTGCTCAAGCAACATTCGAATATCAAGCTCTGAGTCGCCAATTTTCAAAACGGCTACCATATCTAAAACCCTGATGTAACAAGCACTTAGCGTTATTTCAATAATACTTCTATGGAATCGGGCTATTTCTGAAGGACACCCTAAGCTTGGCCGCGCCACCGCTGGGTTGCTTTATCTTTCAGAGAAAAATTAACATGATTATGAATTTGTAAGTTTCAAATAATCTTATGGATAGGTTAATGGGGTGCTTGATTAAAGTTTCCCCTAGTACTTATATATTCAACAAGTTTTTCAGATATACGGATAGATCAAAGTAATAGAACCTAATCATGCACAGGTTAAGGTTCTGGATACGAAAAAAGGCATCAAACTAGGTCCATAGTTTTCTCATAATCAGGGGGTAAATTTAACTAGTTCTTCATAAATTAGCGTTAGTGTCCGGTTGTTTTTGCGGACACTTAGTGCAATCAACGGTCCAGTAGTATCGCCATTAGATGCTGATTTTCATCAAGAAAATTTAATCTAAAATTTACGGATTACTGGGCTGCCGTCTCCATCCTATGGAGGAATAGTTATTTACTTTTCTTCCTCATAAGCCATGCCATGGGTGAAAGCCAGTTTTTCCTTTGGGGCAAATTGGTTAGGTAGTAGCGTGCAGCGGCATTCTGCCATTGGACCTACCAGATTTAGGCGATAGATAGTAGTTGTCAGGGTTAAATCATTAGCTGAAGGCAGCCTAATAATCCCCTGCAATAGCCCGCTATAGGCCTCTAGTTTCGATGGACCGTATTTGATCGATACCTTCAGTCAGTTCTTTTCTTTACTCATTAAGCCTAATCGTAGTGTTATGGAAAAACAGCAACAGAACGTTCCAATTATTATTGCTTTAGTCGGATTGGGACTTATCGCTGGCGTCTTTGGACTCATCATATGGCTTGCGAGTGGTGCGTCGGAGCCATTACTCCAATCGAATAGCGATGATAATGACCAAACTAGCTCAGCAACATCTTCCACCGCCGCTTCTGATAAAAAAGGCTTAGACACTGTTGAAGGGGTTCCCCAAGGCTTATTTAACTACGGGGGTAGTACCACTTGGATTCCTGTTCATGAAACAGTCCAGACAGCCATTTTAGAAGCTTTTCCTGACTTTCAACTTAGATATACATTGCCATCAAGCGATGCCCCAGGCTCGGGAACGGGAGTAAAGATGTTGCTAGATGGTCAACTATCATTTTCAGAATCCTCTCGACCGCTAAAACCAGAGGAGTACGATGCGGCTCAACAAAGAGGATTTCAATTAGAGCAAATTCCAGCGGCTATTGATGGCATTGCTCTAGCCGTGAACCCGACCCTTGGCATACCGGGCCTAAGCGTTGAACAAATTCAATCGATTTATACCAGTGAAGTCAGCAATTGGTCTGAACTTGGAGGGCCTGATGTACCCATTACGGCCTATGGCCGTTCCCCTGAAGCGTCTGGAACATCGCAATATTTTCTAGAATCGGTCGTAGCTGCTGATGCCTACGGTGAAGACGTTCTGTTTGTGGGTGATACAACTTCGGGTATACGCGAGGTTGCCAAAGATAAAGGAGGCATTTACTATGCGTCGGCTCCCGAAGTTGTCAACCAGTGTTCTATCTACGCTATCCCTGTAGCAGGGCAGGAACAGCCTGAAAACTTTGTCAATCCGTTCGATGGGACTTGGAGAACAGGGCAAGACTGCATTGATCAAGCAAACACCTTGAATAAAGAAGGGTTTCGCTCTGGTGACTATCCTTTGACCCGTCGATTGTTTGTCATTGTGAAAGCAGATGAGGCGAGTGATGAGGCGGCTGGGCGAGCCTATGCAGATATTTTGCTATCTCCTGGAGGCCAAAGCTTAATAGAAGAGGCTGGGTTTGTGAGTATTCGCTAAGGGCCTGTTAAAAAAGAAGAGGCTGGGTTTGTGAGTATTCGCTAAGGGCTTGTTAAAAATTAGAATCATGGCGCCTTGTGTACATTTAAATCATGGCTTAACAAGCTTTTCAGGCTTAAACCGTGAAGTCGTTTCTTAACAGCTCCTAAGCTCAATTCAAACTAAAATTTTCTACGGAACATAGACCAGAGAGCTAAGGGATGCAGCGGATTACTATTGAGCCAGCACAGCGGGTGGAAAATGTTCTCAGGTTAACGAATGAGCAGAACCATTATTTACAACGGGTACTGCGCTTAAAACCAGGCGATATGTTTATTGCCCAGGATGGGAAAGGCCATCAATGGCAAAGCCAGCTAACAGAAACACCCGGCAAAGCTCACATTCTCTCATCCCTAGCTCAATCAGTACGTCCGGCTAATTTAGAGCTAGTTGCTGCTCTCCCCAAAACAGGATTTGATGATGTGGTACGTCAGGCTACGGAGCTGGGAGTGACCAACATTCAGCCCCTGCTGAGTACTCGCACCTTGCTCAAACCCAGTAATCAAAAGCTCCTGCGCTGGCAGCGCATTATCCAGGAGGCCTCTGAACAATGCGAGCGGGGGTATATACCTAAGATATGTTCACCGGTTACATTTCAAGATTGGATAACGACTGTTCCTAACAGTGTAGGAAACTTTTTCTGTGTTGCGAGGGTCAATGCTCCTACGCTACTGGCATGCGTACAATCACTTCTGATAGAGTCTCCTCAACTATCGTTGCGAGTGGTGATTGGTCCTGAAGGGGGTTGGACATCTGAGGAAATCACTGTTGCGCTTGCCCATGGCTTTCAAGAAACCTCATTGGGGTCCGGAATCCTACGTGCAACAACAGCTTCTCTAGCCGCTATATCAATTGTCTCTGCTGTCAGAGAACAGTTGATATAGGTTAACTTCACGTGTTTGTTCGGATGGTCAGACGGTTTACATAGCATTACATTAAAGTAATTGTAAAGGTTCGTTTTACATCACTATTTTTTGATGTAGCTAGAAGATTTTGCATTGGTCAATCGATTATTATGCTTAGGTCATCTAGACAACATTACGGTCTTTAGAATTCTGATTTTGTCTGCTCAAAAACACCAGATACTTGTTGATATGTTTGCTCAGCAAAGATTTTTATAAAAGAGCAGTTGATGTCAACAAATCTCGCGTATTTGTTCGGATGGCCACCAGATTTAATTTTAGTTAATTTGAAAAAAATTCAAATCACATAGGAAGGGTTACCCTACCTACGTTTTGGATATGGGGTTTAGTTTTTATTTAGTCTATCACCATGCAAAGTTCAGCTAATAAGGATCACGTATTCTCAGGGTTTCATGCGCTATCAGAGCCAATTCGCATTCAAGTGTTAGAGCTTTTGCGAGAAGGAGAGTTTTGTGTTGGCGACATGTGTGAGCGTCTCAGCATTGCTCAATCAAAATTGTCTTTTCATCTCAAGACCCTCAAGCAAGCAGGGCTGGTAACGGCTCGTCAGCAAGGACGTTGGATGTACTATAGCCTCAATCCCGACCAGCTTAGCGTATTAGAAACCTATCTTTCCAGCTATTAGCTCCCTAAGTCAATTGAGACAACTAGTCAGAATGAGTAAACTCTGACTTCACGAACTAGTACGTTGAAATCTGTTAAATATTTAAGCAAACACACCTTGGTGTCAGCAATGATACCAAGGTGTTCTTTTTACCATCCATTGCATGCTACCCAACAGTCATATAAACGACTTGGTTCTACACTAGAGGCGAAGTCTTGGGTGTAATCTTGCATGGAGAGTATGACCTTCCCTCAGGCAATAATTTTTGACATGGATGGGCTCATGTTGAACAGTGAGGTTCTTTTCCATCAAGCCTGGCAGATAGCTCTGATTGATTTAGGTTATGCGCCTATGGATAGATCTACATATCTACAGTTGGTGGGTTGCAGTAGTGATTGGGCAGAAAAACTTTTAGTACAATTGTTAGGGGCTGATTTTCCCGTCGATGAGTTTCTGCGTCGCTGGTTGGCTCAGTGGGAAATCCTGGCTGCTCAAGGTATCCCGATTCAGCCGGGGCTGGTTCCTTTACTAAACTGGTTAGAGACAGTTGGTATACCCAAAGCTGTTGGCACTTCTAGTGGTGACCATGAGGCCCACATCAGCTTAAAGAGCACAGGGTTATGGTCGCGGTTTGAATCGGTGATTACTGTGGATAAGGCGGGTGGTATGGGCAAGCCAGCACCCGACATTTTCCTAATGGCAGCCCAATCGCTGAATGTTGCGCCAGCGGATTGTTTGGTTTTAGAAGACTCCAATGCAGGGGTACAGGCAGCAGTCGCAGCTGGCATAAGGGTCATTATGGTGCCCGATTTGCAAACGCCTACGGACTACGCCCAAGGCCATGCTCTCAAGATTGTTTCATCTTTGCACGATGTGCTTCAGTATCTACAATCTCATATAACGCCATAACAGTATTGCTGAATGCATAAATTCCTATCGATGGATGGAACCCCATTGTTCCATTCTAATGTCGATAAATTTTTCACAGCCTAATGCTGTAAGAATTCCTAGAGTGTAGGCAATAAAATCTTCCCAAACAAAAACTGTTCCAATAATTGTTCTTGCTAGCTGAGACGAACCCAACCCTAGAATATCTACAATGTTGAAATATTGCAGGATTTCAACTAAAAAAGAGAATAGTAAAACTCCTATGGCTACGTTGACTATTGGATACGTAAAGAATGCTCGGATCAAGGCATAAATCAAGATAACAACCAGAAAATCTCCCATATATGGACGGATAAAGTCATCCTTAACAAACATGCCAATATAGACTTCTATGAGAAATAAAAAAATAGTCCAATAAGCGTAATAAGCATTAAATCTCATGGGTATCAACAATGTTGAAAAACTCACAGGGTAGATACGACGACCGAAAGAGCAATTCCAGAAATATTTTTGGCATTCTATTGAGATTTTTATGTTGCTTAAATAAATCTTTTCGAGGGTATTCTATAGTCTTTTATTGTGGTGGAGTATGATATACATCTTTCAGTAATGGTAGATTCTCATTATTTTTTTTGGTTAGTACCTCAATCCCCTGATCTGGAGGACTTCCAAGGAATTATCAATAGCTTGGCAAAACGGTTTAATACCGTTCCATTTTCTCCCCACGTGACGCTATACAGTGGTTGGGTTCCATCTGAGGTAGATTTAAGGTCTGTTTTGGCTGAACTAGCAGCAATGCCAGCCCTAGAGTTAGATATTCTTGGACTATGCCATACAGACCGTTTTGCCCAAACCTTGTATGTGCATCTGCAGCAATCGCCTATTTTATCTCAGCTAGTTCGTCGTCTAGTAAAGGCTATTCCGAAGGCCCAACTGCCTGCATTAGATCCTCATGTCAGTCTGTTGTACCACTCCCTAGATACTGCGACTAAGCAGCAACTGATTGGGACTATTTCCCTCTCACGTCCCACCATTCGATTTAATCAGGTACAGGCTATTGCAGCTCCCCAGAACTTTGAGACTCAAGCGCACGTCTCTAGCTTACGCCGTGTTCATAGTCAATTTCTAACTACACGGTTTTACTGATTTTTTGCACTATAGTCTAAACCATTGCTAATGCCTGGTTAAGGAGCTGGCTGGGTCGCATGGCCTGACTTGTTTTATCTGCATCGGGTAAATAGTAACCGCCAATATCAATAGATTTACCCTGGGCTGCATTTAACTCAGCAACAATTTTCTCTTCGTGCTCGCTCAAATGCTCAGCCAATTTAGAGAACTTCTCTTTGAGTTCACTATTCTTGTCCTGTTCTGCTAAAGCCTGAGCCCAATACAGGGCTAGATAAAAATGACTACCGCGATTATCTAGTTCATTCACCTTACGGGATGGTGATTTGACATTTTCTAAATACTGACTGTTCGCCTGATTTAGGGCTTCCGCCAGAATCAATGCATTTTCATTATTGGTTTTATGTCCCATATCTTCCAGCGTGACCGCCAGCGCTAGAAATTCGCCAAGAGAATCCCATCGAAGATGCCCTTCAGTTACAAACTGTTGTACATGCTTAGGAGCAGACCCTCCGGCCCCTGTTTCAAATAAACCTCCTCCTGCCAGCAATGGCACAATGGATAGCATCTTTGCGCTAGTGCCTAATTCTAAAATTGGAAACAGATCGGTTAAGTAGTCCCGTAAAACATTGCCCGTAACAGAAATCACGTCTTTCCCAACCTTGATCTGTTCACAGGTAAAGCGCATTGCATCCGCTGGAGCTAAGACTTGGATATCTAGGCCAGTAGTATCGTAGGCAGACAAATACTGATTTATCTTGTCAATCACATTTGCATCGTGGGCACGATTTTTATCGAGCCAGAAAACAGCTGGAGCACCAGTTGCTCTGGCTCGATTGACTGCCAGTTTTACCCAGTCTTGAATGGCCACATCTTTGGTTTGGCACATGCGCCAAATATCACCCTTTTCCACCGTATGTTCTATGAGCGTGTTGCCACTATCATCCACAACGCGTACAGTGCCATTCGCCGGAATCTCAAAAGTCTTATCGTGGGAACCATACTCTTCTGCTTTTTTAGCCATGAGTCCCACATTGGAGACATTACCCATGGTAGTGACATCAAAGGCTCCCTGTTCCTGGCAGAACTTAATACATTCCTGATACATGGTGGCGTAGCAGCGGTCAGGAATCATGGCCTTGGTGTCGTGCAGTGTGCCATCGGGTCCCCACATCTGGCCAGAGCTGCGAATAGCCGCGGCCATAGAAGCGTCAATAATCACATCGCTGGGGACGTGAAGGTTGGTAATGCCCTTATCAGAATCCACCATAGCCAGAGATGGCTGTGTATCGTAAGTGGCCTGTAAATCGGCTTCGATGGCCGCACGTTGATCCTCAGGTAATGTCTGAATTTTGGCGTACACATCGCCAATGCCGTTGTTGGGGTTTATCCCTAGGTTGTTAAACGTGTCCGCATACTTCTCAAATACATTCTTGAAATAAATGGTGACAGCATGGCCAAACAAAATTGGGTCCGATACTTTCATCATGGTGGCTTTTACATGGAGAGACAGTAGAATATTATCTTCCCTCGCCTGTTCGATTTCTCTCTTGTAAAAATCCCGCAGCGCATTAACGCCCATGACAGCGGCGTCAATGACTTCCTTTTCTAAAACAGGTGTTTTTTCTTTTAGAACTGTTGTAGAACCATCGTCTGCGACTAGCTCAATTTTGACGTTTCCCGCTTTTTCAATTACAACAGATTTCTCGCTGTCATAAAAATCTCCACTATCCATGTGGGCAACGTGAGATTTTGAATCTTTTGACCAGACACCCACCCGATGAGGATTTTTTTGAGCGTATTTTTTGACGGCAGCGGCCACTCGGCGGTCAGAGTTTCCTTCCCGTAGGACTGGGTTGACGGCACTCCCTAGAACTTTGGCATACCGTGTTTTAATTTCAGCTTCGGCCTCATTTTGAGGTTCGGCAGGATAATTGGGAACGTCATAGCCCTTCTCTTGCAGTTCTTTGATAGCTGCAGTCAGCTGCGGAATCGATGCGCTGATATTTGGCAATTTGATTATGTTGGCTTCCGGAGTTTTGGCAAGTTCTCCCAGATGGGTCAGGGCATCCGGTAACTGCTGTTCAGGAGTTAATTTTTCTGGGAAGTTAGCGATAATGCGTCCTGCGAGGGATATGTCGCTGGTTTCTACAACGACATCTGCGGCACTCGTAAAAGTTTGAATAATGGGTAATAGGGAATACGTGGCCAAAGCTGGCGCTTCGTCAGTTTTTGTATAAAAAATTTTGTTTGACATGTATTCACCTAACTGAATTCAAACCATTGCCTGACAAAGAATCAGTTAAGAGCGTTCACACATTGGAGAAAATCACATCCCACTTACTATGGTTCACGCCTCAATGACTGCGGTTTGTCAAACAAGATATTATCTTAAGTCTTCTTTGGTAATTGGTTTTGAATTAAATTCCATGACTTCAAGATGCCCAAATTAAAAATATGACGGTTTTAACATCCTGTCAGTCGGAAGTCTTTAAGAGCTGTTAGTCTGTAAGGTGATGGGTTAAATCAGTGCCGCCTAAACACCCGTTCCCGCTGGAACTGCCATGCGCTGAGGATGCAGTGATTCACCGGTTTGGGTAGCGCTGTAAAGACGATTCAGGGCCTGCATGTAAGCATCAGCTGAAGCAACTACAATGTCCGTATTCGCAGCGTGGCCAGAGTAAATATGCTGGTTGTGACGCAGGCGAATGGTCACTTCCCCAATAGCATCAATCCCTGCGGTAACAGACTGTACCGAGTATTCAATTAAGTCGTTGGGAATATCTACGACTCGGTTGATGGCTTTGTAGACGGCATCCACAGGCCCGGTGCCGATGGCAGCATCCATGAGTTCTTTGCCGTCAGGGGTGAGGATTGCCACCGTCGCCGTGGGTCTGGCGTTGCTGCCACAAGAAACTTGAACTAGCTCCAAGCGGAAGTGCTCAGCTACCTGCTGGGTTTCATCGTTGACGATGGCTTCTAGGTCGCGATCGCTAATTTCCTTTTTCTTATCCGCCAGTTCCTTAAACCGTAAAAATGCTTTATTCAGCTCCTGGTCCGATAGCTCATAGCCCAGCTCCTGCAGGCGTGTGCGGAAGGCATTGCGACCCGAGTGCTTACCCAAAACGATTAGGTTGTCATTCAGGCCAATCGTCTGGGCATCCATGATTTCATAGGTGAGCTTATTCTTGAGCACACCGTCCTGGTGGATGCCGGATTCGTGGGCAAAGGCATTGGCACCCACAATGGCCTTATTGGGCTGTACCAACATACCGGTCACGCTGGAGATTAACCTGGAGGTTTTGTAGATTTCCGTGGTGTTGATGTTAGTCAACGGCGCGTCTGAATCCACAGAACGACCAAAGAAGGGATTAAAGTACTGGCGGCGCACATGCATAGCCATCACCAGCTCTTCTAAGGCCGCATTTCCGGCCCGCTCGCCGATGCCGTTGATGGTGCACTCTAGCTGTCGCGCCCCGTTTTTAACCGCTTCTAGAAAGTTAGCTACCGCTAAACCTAAGTCATTGTGACCGTGAACCGAAATGACGGCCTGGTTCACATTGGGTACGTTGTCCTTAATGCCCTTAATCAAACCACCAAATTCGCTGGGGGTGAGATAGCCTACGGTGTCTGGAATATTAATGGTGGTGGCACCGGCTGCGATCGCACGTTCCAGCACCTGGTATAAAAATTCTGGTTCCGAACGACCGGCATCTTCAGGAGAAAACTCCACATCGTCCGTAAAGCCCTTGGCAAACGTCACCATCTCATCGGTGATGGCCAGTACCTCATCCCGAGATTTCTTGAGCTTATACTTCATATGGATATCCGATGTGGCAATAAACGTATGGATGCGACCATTAGCAGCCGGTTCAATCGCCCTGGCTGCCGATTCAATATCCTGTTTAGTTGCCCGCGCCAGACCACAGATAGTAGGACCACCCGCGATCCCCACTTCTTTAGCAATGCGCTGTACCGCCTCAAAGTCACCGGGACTAGCGTAGGGAAAGCCCGCTTCAATGATGTCTACGCCCAGTCTGGCCAGTTGACGAGCTACCGCTAGCTTCTCCTCAACATTCATGGTGGCACCGGGAGACTGCTCACCGTCGCGCAGAGTGGTATCGAAAATTAAGACTCGATCGGGCTGTGTACTCATGGCGGCTGCTTTAGTTAAAGCTTATTATCGGGCTAGAAATCATTAGCAACTGGCAAACGGATTCATTCAAATACGCGTGTCAGTTACGAATCAGGTTAACGACTGTAGCTCAAATCCGGTGAGGACATCTGCTGCCTCAATTAACCCGACAGAAAATATATTACCAGTCCCATTTAATTGTAGTCCTCGGGGCATTTTTGCTCTGTAGCCCCCCTGAATTGCAATAAACGTTGAGAGAAAAGAAAATTTTGCATAGTGTATTGTGCATAACTATGGACATTGTGTAGCTACCGTTAAGCTTATAAATACGATTGATTGATGTGCATTCTGCCTACGCTATGGGTTTCGTGATGACTGGCTAGAAAGTCAGTGTTGCGAGTTCATGAGTATTTCAAGAATTTTGATTAGAAAATCCTTCAACGGATAAGCGGGCTATTAGCAAGCTTGCTTACTGTTGGGCTTAGCGATTGTCAATTATGCCTTCCCCTGTACAACTCACCGATTCCGCGACGCTTGGTGAGCTGAGTCTTGAAGAAGCTCAAGTTACTCCACATACCCTAGGGCACGAAGTTGTCCAACAATTTGAACAACGGCCGCATTTAACAGGAGTCCTGATTATTGAGAATGGGCAAATTATGGGCGCTATTTCTCGTAATCAGCTTTATCAAGGGTTAAGCCAACCCTATGCCCTTGAAATTTTTCTAAAGCGTCCAATTCAGGTGTTTTTAGACCTCAACCCCCACTGCTGTAAGCCACTGATTCTGGATTATGCCGAACGCATTGATGTGGCTACTCAAAAGGGGTTATCTCGTGCTTCGCAGCATCTGTTTGAGCCAATTGTGGTTAAGTTTCATAACCGCTGGATTTCTGATTTGACGAGCTATTTTCTTCTCAATTTTCATACCTTGTTGCTGGCCAACTCGGAAATTCTAAACGTTGTTAACAAGCAAATGCAGCGGCAAAAGCACCTGTTGGAAGAGTCCCACAGGCATGCTGAAACCTATTCACAGCAGTTAGAAACTCAGCAACAAGAAATCCAAGCGCGCAATGTTTTACTAGAAGCGCAGCAGCGGCAAATCAAATCGCGCAATTTGATGCTGGAAAATCAGCAGCAGCAATTGCTGGTACAGTCCCAAGAAATCCAGGCGCTAAATCAGAGATTTATGGAAATTGGGAAGGTGCTGTCGGCGGAAGGTAAAAAGGCGTTTCAAGCCACATTTGCTGGGGTCAATGCGATTTGTCAAAATACGGACCAAATTGTCACCATTGGTCGCCTTTTGGAGTCGGAGCTGGAGACGATTCAGTCCACGTCAACCATGATTGAAGACGTTAGCCGTCACGTGCGGCAGCTATCGGTCCAGGCTGCGATCGCAGTACATAAATTGGGTCCTGAAATGGCTGGGTTTTCTTACATTGCCGAAGAAATTGCCCAACTGGTCAGTCAAACCCGTGAAGCTGGACGCCAAATGAACACCCTAGCTGAAGGGTTTCAGAGCCATGTACAAACCTTTACCGGTTCCGCCCAGGATGGGACTAAGGTAGCCCGTACATTAATTCTAGAGATTGAACAGGCGGCTGTAGCCCTTGTCGATTTAGAGCGACTCCTTCAAGACTCTGAATCTTCTCCGAAGGGCACGCTCTCCATACCGTCCAGTAGCCATCGCGAAATGCAAAGTTTACGTCAAAAATTGGCATCGGCAGAGGCCAGCTTGTCAGACCTACGTCAGGCACTCAGCCATAATTCCCCGACTCCTATCGTCGAAAGTCGCCGTCTTGAAAATTACCGTCCCCATGTATTGAAGACCTACGACCGAGAGGCTGGATAAGGTATGACGCTGACTATGAATGCTGTAAACAACTATCAGTGTCTAAAAAATGTAGGCCGCTCAACCACAAGCCAGACCTGGGTGGTTAGGGAGCTGCATCAGGAAAATGCATCCCTGAAAATTCTCCAAAAGTTAGAGTTACACAACGATGATGACAGTGTGGTGAAGTTCGCCAAAACATTACTGCACCATAAATCACACACCCTGCAGACGTTGTTTAACGATATTGATTCTGAGTACAAAATTCATGACTACTTTAGTGACGAGACAGCTTTCTGCATCGTCCACTCTATGGTCAAGGGGCAAGCGTTACACTGCTTAGACCAACAAACTCCCCTGACAGGGCAACAGCAGCTGGTTCAAATTTTACGGCTGTTACAACAGGCCTACAGTTGGGGTTTGAGTAGCTGCTGTTTACATCCCAGCGATTTGATTTATCGGCAGTTGGACGGTGGCTGGGTTTGGACCGGTATGGGCGTTTTGAAAACTGTTGTGCAGCAGGTTTGTAAAATGCAGGTGTCCTTAGCAGAGCTGTTTCCCCAGGAGACAGCCGCTTACTTTGCACCAGAATGTTTACAGGGAAAATGTAACGTTAGCAGCGATCTTTACACAGTGGGTGTAGCCATTATTCAGGCCTTGACCCAGTTACCCCTGAAAGACTTAGTTCACGGCAGCGATGGATGTTTCACCGTGCGGCGGGGCTGGTATCGTCAGTTGAATCTACCAGATAATTTGGTTAACGTTCTCAGTCGCATGGTCAATGCGAATGCTGAAAAACGTTACTCAACGGTTGGTGCGGTTCTACAAGATTGTGAACGGATTCAAGCGTAGATAGCATCCAAGAAGCCGTTGCTGATTTAGAGGATGAAACGATCTATACAACCGTCTAGAGTTCTGGATTTGGCAGATAATCATCCCGAGGATCAGCAACGCCTCCAAGAACTCACAGTAGCTTCGATAGGCCGCTAACTCTGACGCTCTTTTTTGAGTCTGCGCAACATTCGATAAGTCGCTTCAACAATCACTTCGGGTTCATCAACCCAGACAAAGTGGCTGCTCTTTTGAGTCGGCAAACTTAGGCTTTGGGTGGATATACGCATGAGTTCATAATGCATGCGAGTCCACGTATTATCAGCTGTATCCAACGGCAATGGTTTGAGAAGTGGAGCCGGGGTAAAGAAATGGTTAGCCTTGATGTTGATGATGGGGAGCGAACCTAGGCTCCCAACATCGCTAAGCTGTTCATTGCTAGCATTTAGGCTAAACATTTCACGGGCCATGGTGAACCAATGTTTGGGCTGCACAAACGACCGAAGAACCGGTGCTAGCTGAGCCTGACTATACTGTCTAAGGTTAGGACTCAAAACCTGGAAGAGTCCCAACTGCTGCAGAATTCGAATAATCCCTAGGGCAGAACCCACCACAGACATTAAAAAGCCTGCTGTAAAAACAAATTTCATCAGCTGTAAGCTGGCGGGTAGCCGACCCATACCATCTTCATGGAGACCATCGGTGAGAATGAGTCCCGCTACCTGTTCTGGGTAGGTAGCGGTATAGAGGCGCATGGTGTAGCTGCCCAGGGAATTGCCCACTAGAACGTAGGGTGGGGGAATGTTAGCCTGGCGTAGTAATGCTTCTAATTCCTGCACCATTTCTCCACTGTTGCGTGGATTGGGACTATTTGAACTCCAGCCATAGCCTGCTCGGTCATAGATACAAACATCGGCAAATTCAGCGATGTCATCAATCAGCAAATACCCTTCTACACCGCCGAGGCTATGGTCCAAAATCACCGTAGGCTGGTTGGGTTGGGCATGACCTCGACGGTACAGATGTAGTTTGCAGTCTCCGATATCGTAGATTTCTCCGGGGGGGGGCGTTTGGTCTTCCTGACGGCTGCACCAGATCTGGTAAGCCGTTGTACAAAGGAGAATTAGGTTGCGAAGCCACATAGGTTGGGGGAACTGCTAGCATCAGACCGAACACTACTTTACCTAAGGGCTGCATGTTAACGCCAAATCTTATTTCCCGGCAGGGTGAAATTGTAGAGGTGTTTTTACGGCATGGCTGGGACTACATGCGTCGTCTGTTACTGGGAAAAGCACCGGAGGAGCCAGATATTCCCCCTCCTGCTGTGTTGCGTAATATTTTGACGGATCTAGGACCGGTCTATATTAAGTTTGGCCAGCTGTTAAGTACCCGACCAGATCTGTTACCACCGGCCTACATTGAAGCGCTAAGTTCATTGCAATCCACGGTCCCCCCAGTTGATGCGGTAACGATTCAAGCGTTTTTGCGTCAGCATCTAAATCCGGATGAGGCGTTTGCAGAGGTGGACTACAGTGCGATCGCATCCGGGTCTATCGGCCAGGTCCACCGGGCCACCCTCAAAAATGGTCAGCCCGTCGCCTTAAAAATTCAGCGCCCCGGCATTGAAATTCAGGTGCGACGCGACATGGCGTTGATTCGCGACATTGCCAAACTGGTGGCCAGTACCCAATTTGGTCAACGCTATAACGTGGTTGCCCTAGCCGATGAGTTTAGTGCGGCGCTCAAGGCCGAGCTGGACTTTACCACCGAAGCCACCTACACCGATCAGCTACGCCAGAATTTAGCCAGAGGCCGCTGGTTTGCCACCCATGAGTTAACCATTCCGGAAGTTATTTGGCCCCTGACCCAGCCTAAAGTGCTGGTCATGCAGTGGTTAGACGGTCAGCCCATTTTATCGGCCGCCATGGGGAGTTCTGCAGAACCTGCAGAGAAGCGTAATGCCCTCAGCAGTTTGCTTTTTCGTGCATTTTTTCAGCAATACTTTATCGATGGCTTTTTCCATGCCGATCCCCACCCGGGTAATGTCTTTTATCTGAGCGATGGTCGGGTGGCATTACTAGACTGCGGCATGATGGGGCGGCTAGATCCCAAAACCCGCACCACACTGACAGAAATGGTGTTAGCCATTGTCAGCTCCGATGCCCAGCGCTGCGCCCAGCTCACCCTACAGCTGGCAGAGCCGCTGCAGCCGGTGGATCTTGCCAAGCTAGAGAATAACTACAGCCGGTTGCTGTCCCGCTACTACGGTCTAGAACTCAAAAGTTTTAATACCGCTGTGGCCTTTGCCGAAGTGTTGGAAGCCGGTACCCGCAACCATTTACGCTGGCCTGCCAACATCGGACTTTTTGCCAAGTCTTTAGCCAATCTAGAGGGTATGGCCCGTCAGTTTAATCCTCAAATTAATTTGATTGCAGAAATTCGACCGCTAATGGTGGATCTTTTTCGCCAGCAGCTGATCGGGGATGATCCGCTCCAGGCATTGTTGCGCACTGGTTTGGAGTTTCGCAATTTATCTCTGTCGGCACCGCGGCAGTTGGGGTTTTTACTCGATCGCCTAAGTGAGGAAACCCTCGTTTGGAATGTAAGTATTCAAGACTTAACCAGTCTGCAACGCAGCATCGAACAAGCCGCCAATCGCCGTTCCTTTAGTACCGTGGTGGCTGCATTGATTATCGGTGCTGCCATTATTTCTAGTAATCAAACGAACATTCAACTTCAATGGCTTAGTACTAGCCTATTTGCCGCCGCTACTCTTCTAGGCATCTGGCTAATTATCAGTATTTTGCGTTCGGGCCGCTGGCGTTGAGGATCAGGATAATTTGTTACCACAAGAAAGGATGGCTAGCGCTATAGTGCTTGTACTCAGAGCATTTACTGAAACCGCATCTACCAATGGTTAAAAATTAACCTCCCACAGCTTAGCTTCAGATTTTCTTTAGCCATATTCTAGGTTTTGGGCATAGATAAGTATACGGTCGCTAATGCGATCGGATTTGCCACTTGTTTTTCCATACCCCAATCACGTGACCGTTCTCATTTTTGACTTTGACGGTACGATCGCCGATACGTTGGACACGATCGTCACAATTACAAACCGCCTAGCCGCCAACTATGGTTACCCCCAAACCACACCCGAACGACTGAAATACTTACGCACCCTAAGCACTGCTGAACTCCTAGAACAGTCAAATGTGCCCTTATTCCAAGTACCCTTCCTCATGCGCCGGGTACGGCGGGAGCTACGTAACGAGATTCACTCCATCAATACTTTCCCAAAGCTACATGAAGTATTGGTCACCCTGGCTGCAGATGGTCACACCATGATGATTGCCAGTTCTAATGCACCGTCAACTATTCACACGTTTCTTAAACATCATGATTTGGTGCAGGTATTTACCCAGGTATATGGAAATATCGGTCTTCTCGGTAAAGCCCGTAGTCTGCGGCGCATTATGCGGCGCCATCGTTTAGTGCCGGAAGAAATCCTCTACGTTGGCGATGAGACCCGTGATATTGAATCAGCCCATTGTCAGGGATTAGCCGTGGCATCGGTCAGTTGGGGGTTTAGCGATCGCATCGCCCTAGAGGCTCAGGGTCCGACATTCTTAGTGGATGCTCCGGATGAGCTTTACCAAGCTATCAATGAATTCCATTGCGATCGCGCACCCAAGCTTTACTGTTCCCAGGCAGGATGACATAGCAGGAATTCCATCATGCGCACCCCACGTAGTTGATTCGAAAGGGGTAAGTGTCCAACAGGGGCCGATAAGTCCCAAACAAACTCACCGGGATACCGAGTCCAAATATTGCCCGATTTCCAAGCTAGTTTTTCCCACATCAGGGTCCAATTTTTATTGAGACCCAACCAAAGTTCTCGCTGCTTAGAAAAGCCAAAACGATCTTCTGAATACACACGCCAAAGCAGATCGATCGTTTGTAAATCGACAACAGGAAAGCTATCGACTTCTGTAAAATAAACCCACTTACGCTGAACAGATGCCGGACCAGCCAATTCACAGAGTTTTTGCAAAGTGACTTTATCGGCTTCCTCAAACTTTTGAGCGATCAGTAATGCCTGCAATGGCTGGTAGTCAATCCCTTTAGCTGTTTTCAAAGTAACTACACCATCAGGTAGTACCTCAGCCAAAAAAGTTTGAGCTGCCAGTAAATCGCATGCACTTAGTAGTTGATAGACCTTACCTGCTGCCACAGAACAGTCGTTGACAGCAACTGTATTTTTCAGAAAGTCAATCAGAACCCCAATGCCCAATTCACCAGCACTGGCTAACTCTGCTGCGGCATGAATCTGGCGCTTTAAGTTGTTCGAAGCAAGCTGTTTGGCAAGTTTAACCGTGGTGGTGTCGATGTCTTTGGGCAAAGCTGTTGGGGAATCAGCGGAAACGTTAGTCATATCGGGCGCTTATAACACCAGCTTCTGGCGTTGCTTTAAACATTGCTTTAGTAGTCAGCCAAACTTCAGGCTACCTCACAATGTCTGAACAATACAAGAATGTCTGGGTCAGCTCCCAACTACGCCTCATTGCTGGCTGGACGATAACCATGCTCAAAAGCATAGCGAATAAGTTGGGAACGATTTTCCAGAGATAGCTTACTTAAGATATTGCTTAGGTGTGTTTGAACGGTCCTGGGGCTAATAAATAAGTGTTCACCGATTTGCTTATTCGTAAATCCTTGAATAACTTCCCAAAATACCTTTTCTTCAGCAGGCGTAAGGGGTAACGGCTCTGGCGGGGGGGGTTGGTTGGTTTCTTGGGTTGGCATTTGTTGCACTAGACGAATAATTTCTGCGTGCATGCGTCGTGAGCGTTCTAGCTGAGCTTCGATTTTGGCAATCAGCTCCTTTGGATGGAAGGGTTTAACAATATAGTCATCAGCTCCTTTAGAATGACCTTGGATCCGATCGTCTAAGTCACCCCGTCCCGATAGAAAAATAAACGGCACCAGCTGCCCTGAACGAATTTCCCGAAGTTTTGTGCAAAATTCGTAGCCGTCCATTTCCGGCATCATGACATCCGAAACGACCAAATCTGGCTGATCTTGCTCAAACAGAGCTAGCCCTTCTATACCAGAAGAAGCTTGACTTACTTGAAACCCCCGTTCCCTCAGATAGCGGGTCAAGGCAGCCCGCAAGGTTATATCGTCATCAACAATTAGGATTTTCTTCATCCTTATTTCGATTGCCTCACAATACGTCCTAACCCTTTGAACTAATAATGTTTATGGAAAAAGTGATTTTATCAGTCTCCAAGCAACCCAAGAAATAATGGTTTGTTCTACATCGGCGTATTTCGAGGAAACGCAGTTGTCGAACGCCTGTATGGGGCACTTTCTGATCAATTAAATGAAGGGCACCAGCATGATTGATGGACGTGCCTTGCGGTGTTAAACGTGTACCTCACAGATATACAAAGGTCATATCAAAGCCAATCTGACCTTCGTAACAGAAAATAGCTCAAAACCCTCTACTCACATGACGTTTGTTTGCCGAAGATTTACTATTTTGTATCAAGTTTATCATCTACGTATTCGCTTAAATAAATCTTCAAATCGATGTATTTCAGGGGCTTATTGACTTTTGGAGAGAATGGTCTGATGCCTGAGTATGGTAGCAACTCTGTTTATTAGAAGGTCTAATCATTCATACAATGCCAGCCTAATTTTGTAGTCAAATCAGCCATATCTGGGATAGAAAACTCAAGGTTATTTTTAGATATTACCCAGCATGAATAAAAAATACATTTAGCTACACAATAGAAGAGGGTATTTTAAGTTTCTCTAAGCATCATCTGGTTATCTGGAGTGCTTACGGTATCCCAGTATTAATCTAGGCGATTTGGCTCCATATCAACATATCTGCCCAAAGAATTCGCTGATAAATCTCAACATCGGAGATAAAAACTTGTTTTGTTATTCTGGGTGGCCTGGTAGAGTGTCGACACCAATACAAAACTTGGGTATAAAGCAGGGTATGGCTTAGTCTGCGGTGTCAGGCTGACACTGCAGATCGTCATCTATTAGGAAGGAGAACCATGGGTGAGTCTGATAGCCAGGGCACGAATGAACCACTGATACAGTCGCTGGATGACGACTTTCAGGCGTTGCAGCGGCATTTTGCTGATCAGTTGGCCCAGGATATTGAGTACTTGCAAACTGAAAAGCAACGTTTGATCAGTGAGCTGGAAGGGCTTAGGGTCGAGTATGACCAGCTTTACATCGACTATCAGTCCCTCAAAAATGAATCGGACACGACGCTTTCCAAGCGTCAGCTGGCCCAGCAGAATGCCTGGGCAAAACGATTGGCCCAGGTATTAGCTCAAAATTTACGCGAGGATCTCCACGCTTACGTTACGAATTCAGTAGACTTGCCTTCCCCAACCCAGGATTGGCTTCAATCTCTCGATAACACCCTGAATCAAAGTGTTGAAGCGTTGCAGCAAGATTTAAGCAGTTACCAAAGCGCACTTTCGCAACAACTGGTGCGTATGCAGGCAATGGAACAACAAGGGGAGGTCATTCTCGACAGTCTAGTGGAACGTCTGAGTGATCAACTGGGGGCACAGCTCAATAAGGCTACGGTACTGCCCCAGACAGTAGACAATCGTCCACTATCTGACGGGAGTGCCGTGGTAGGTGGTCGCACCTATGTAGAACGTCCTCGCCCTGATCAGATGACGGGGACTACTCGCCGGGTAGTGCCTCTTTATTCAGGTCAAACTATTAATCCATCTCTGGTGGGAGTCCCCAAAACCAGCCACCATCGTAGTTCAGAGCGATTTCTCAAAAAAGGTATCCTGCTCTGTGCCATGGCTACTTTAGGCTTTAGTGTGCTGACTGTACTTGTGGGTGGGATCGGTTTTGGAGCGACTCTTTTTGGCGTAGTTTGGCTGGGGCTAGACACCTTTAGTTTTTTCCAGGCCAATGCCCTGCTGTGGCTGCAGTTGGTGGTTTTGATTCCGGTGTTGATACTGTTAGGACCCCAGCTACACCGTTCGATTTGGCAGGATATTAATCAGTCTTTGAGATCGCGTCCTCGGTGTTTAGCACTACTCGGAAGTGGTACATTCTACTTTTTTTCTCAAGTCTTATTATTTCAGTCGGCTGGTAGCCTGGGTCCAGCGGTAGCAGCACCCCTGCTGTTTGCGTATCCTTTGGTCGCAGTTCCCTTACTATGGTGGCTGAATGGCGAGCGGCCTAATTCATTACGGTGTGTGGTTATGTTAGCCATGGCTATGGGAGTGGTGCTGTTACTTAGACCCCTGAGCTTTACCAGTGCGCTCCCCATTGTTCTGGCCGCTGTAGCGTTTGGCTTATATGTCGTCACCAATAGTCTGAGTCGTCAGCTCAATCCCATATCAGCTGGACTAATGCAGCATATTGTAGCGGCAAGCCTTAGTACCCTAGTTTTACTAGTGCGTTTAGGCAACATTACCCAGGTGCCCGGCCAGCTTGTTTGGATAGGGCTACTTCTAGGCATTGTTGCCAGTGTTAGCTACCTATTTCACTACAGTGGGTTGCGTTTAGTTGGGGGATTGCGGACTGCCACCGTAACAGCAGCCACCCCCATAATTACTGCTTTAATGGCTGTACTCACACTAACCGCACCGCTACAGCTGATTCAATGGCCTGGAATTTTGCTAGTTACATTAGGTGGAGTAACGCTCTCGATTGATCGCCTTGGCCGCTCCGGCAAAAATGCATAAAAATCAAGAACCATATTAACAACCAGCTATTTAAGGTTGCCATTAGTTTCGCCCAGATAGAGAAACATGTATATACCAAACGGAGAGGGAGGGATTCGAACCCTCGAATGAGTCACCCCATTACAGCATTTCCAGTGCTGCGCCTTCGACCACTCGGCCACCTCTCCAAATATTATGTTGCTGAAAAAATAAACTTATTCAGCTCAAGTATACTAGCAGAAAGTGGGACCTAGATAGCAGTCAAAATTTTTGCTGCTGGTGATTTCGAGCATAGTGTCCGGAGTTAGAGAGGCTGAAGACTAATATTCTTCTTTTCGTGGGACCATTGCAAAGCACCGCTGCTCTTTAAAAACGGTTTTATGACTCAAACACACACTGTCAAAATTTACCATCGTCAGAAGGACCGTCACTACACTGCTCAAGTCCCCGATGATCGCTACATTCTGCATACGGCGGAAAATCAGGGTGCAGATTTACCGTTTGCCTGTCGTAATGGGGCTTGTACTACCTGTGCTGTGAGGATTCTAGCTGGTCATGTGAAGCAGCCCGAGGCCATGGGTTTATCGCCAGCGCTAAGAGAAAAAGGGTACGCTCTGCTCTGTGTCAGCTATGCCTGTACGGATCTAGAGGTGGAGACTCAGGACGAAGACGAGGTTTATGAGCAGCAATTTGGGCGCTATTTTGGCAAAGGCAAAGTTCGCTTTGGGTTGCCTTTAGACGAGGATTAAAAGTGGAATCATAGGGTGTTCATTGCCCACCCTAATTAGCTGTGGTTATTAATAAATACGATGTCTAACCCTCAAGACTTGCAGCGCTTTTTAGACGTTGCAACCGAAGCTGCTATGGCTGGCGGAGCCATACTTCAACGCTATTGGGGAAATCTCTCCTCAGTTCAAGAAAAAGGCCGCTCAGGGGATCTTGTTACTGAAGCTGATAAAGCTTCAGAAGAAGAAGTCTTAAGGGTGATCAAACGTCACTTTAGCGATCATGCCATTTTGGCAGAAGAATCTGGTCAAATGGGGCAACAGGACAGCCCATTATTATGGGCAATTGATCCCCTAGATGGAACCACTAACTACGCCCATGGATATCCCTTATGTGCCGTGTCCATTGGTCTATTAATCAACGGTGTGCCTACGGTGGGTGTGGTATATAACCCTATCCTGGGCGATCTGTATCGTGGGGCCAAGGGGCTGGGCGCTACCCACAATCGCCAACCGATGCAGGTGTCGAAAACGGACAAACTAGCGAATAGTCTACTCGTGACGGGGTTTGCCTATGACCGTCGAGAAAGGTTGGACAACAACTACGCTGAGTTTTGTCACTTTACCCATCTAACACAAGGCGTGCGTCGGGGGGGATCGGCTTCAGTGGATTTAGCCCATGTCGCCTCTGGCTGTCTGGATGGATACTGGGAACGGGGGTTATCTCCGTGGGATCTAGCAGCCGGTGTGGTTTTGGTGGAAGAAGCCGGTGGGCGGGTAAGTGCCTACGACAGTAGCCCATTTGATATTTACTCGGGACGCCTAGTGGCCACCAATGGCCCACTACATGCTGCAGTTGTCCGTGAACTGCAGCAAATCCACCCGCTGCCCCAATTTCAGCCTGCTTAGCCAAGCTCCCTAACGTGCTTTCTTGCGGTGACTTGGGATAGGATCTCCATAGCAATAGACACAATTTACATATTTTTAGCGTCTATATGGCTACAGGTCGTAGATGCCAGGACAGATAAACTAATATAGATTTCAGCGATCGCAATATTGAGATAAATGCAGGTTAACCGCGGGCTATTCAAGCTGGACTTAGTCGACCACCATGCCGTTTTAGGAGTACCCCTAGACGCCGACGCTAAGCAGGTCAGAAAACGCTATTTAAAAATCGCTCGTAAGTTACATCCTGATAGTTTTCGAGATGCTTCAGAAACCGAGAAGCAGCAGGCTAGCGAACTGCTATCTAAACTGGTTAACCCCGCCTACGAAACCTTGAGCCAGGAAAAAGCCCTGGTTGAACATAAGCTGAGTCTTAAGCTCAAGGGACAGCAGCTCCAGAAGCAGCCTGCACTCCTTGCTTTCTCCAGTGAGGGGCCCAAGAAAGTTGCTAGCAGCAATAATGTCGATTACGACTATAGCAATGCTCTAAAGCCTTTGATTACGGAGCAGTACGACTCCCTTGAACAAGTGCTAGAGGCGATCGGGGCTATCAGTGAGCTCAATGCCGCCTACGTGATGCGTCAAGGTGGAGCTCCGGCAACTAGTCAAGAGGCAGCGCCCCAAACTGATACCGAAAACACCGCTGCTACAGCTCAAGCTTCTGCCCCCGTGAAGATCATGTCCCAACGGGAAAGACGGGCGCAGTTAATCGACAGCTTTATTAATCGCGCTAAGGAATTTGAATACAAGGGCAACTTCTCTCGGGGCATTATTGAATTGCGGGAAGCGGTCAAAGCCCATCCACAAAATCCTAGATGTCATGCGGAGTTAGGACGCTTGTACATGCGTAGCAATCAGCTCAAGATGGCCGGTATTCATACTAAACGAGCGCTGGAACTAGAGCCAGATAATCAGACAGCCGTAGATGTTCAAAAGCGATTGGATGCCTATGCTAAACGTGCTGCCAAAAATGCATCCACCCCTAAATCATCCGGTAGCTCCTCGTCTGGTAAATCAGGCGGGTTATTTGGGGGACTGTTTGGAGGCAAAAAACGCAAGTAACTATCGAGTTGTCCTTTCATGGTCAAGGGCGCTTGGATGGAACACTGGTCGGTCATTACCATCAGGCTTTAAGCTGGTATAGCAATTGCAGCCAGGACAGTCATGACCTACCAACCCCCAACGGGTGGACGCGATCTCTTTCCTTTGGATGTGGCGCAAAAGCGCTGGATTGAGGATCGTATAGAAGCCGTATTCCAACGCTGGAGCTATCAACGGATCATCACTTCAACCGTTGAAAGCATGGATACTCTGATGGCAGGTGGTGCAATTCACCAGTCGGATGTCGTTGAGTTGAGTGGTCACGGCCAACGTTTGGGATTACGCCCTGAACTGACGGCCTCCATTGCTAGGGCAGCGGTAACCCGCATCAGTAATTATCCCCAACGACTGTACTACCATGCCAACGTATTCAGACGTTCATCTACGGGCAGTCAGGGGGGGCAGCAAGAGGCATACCAAGCGGGCATAGAGTTGTTGGGAGCCAGCGGTTCCTTGGCAGATGCTGAGACTCTTCTGATTATGGCAGATTGCCTGAGGGCTCTGGAGATAGGGGACTGGCATTTGCTGCTGAGTGAGGCTAGCTTAACAGCCTCCTTCCTGGCCCCATTCCCCATCAAGATACGGGATCAGGTAAAAGTTGCGATCGCTAATCTCGACCGGGTAGCTCTGAAAAGCTTACCCTTAACCAATTCTCTACAAACGCTTGCCCTGACGATTATGGATTTACGTGGCGAGCCTCGCGCTGTCCTTACTCAAGTCAGTCAGTTAGATCTAGATGATTATCAACGTAAGATTGTCGGCGATTTAAAGAACCTAATTGAGCTTTTGGAAAATACCCTCACGGCTCATCCGCCCAACCTAGTCCTTGATCTCAGCCTAATGCAAACCTATGAATACTACACAGGAGTAGCATTTAAGGCGGTCGTACGCACTGAGCATACCTGTGAGGTGGTAGGTCAAGGAGGTCGCTATGACAACTTACTAAGCCTGTTCCATCCAAACCAAGAATCCTATCCAGGGGTGGGGTTTGTGCTAAATGGTGAAACGTTACAGCAGATTTTGCAGGTTAACTTGCCCCATACGGTGGCAGACAGTGACTGGTTGGTGGTACCGACCACCGCAACAGCCGCAACAGCCGCCATTGCCCATGCCCAAAGCCTACGGCAGGCTGACCAGCTGACCCGGGTAGAACTCAGCCTTGATCTGTCCCTTCCTGAAGCAACCATCCGGCAGTTTGCTCAGGCACGTAAGATTGCCAATATTGCTTGGGTTTCTGAGCAGGGCGAGGTACAGATTGAGGCATTGAAGTAACCTGTACCCCCCGATCCCCTTTAAGATAAATAAATGTAACTGAAGCTCCAGAATCTATTCCCTAGGGGCTTCTGCTCTATATGCCAAATAATCCTAAGGAGAACCGTGGCCCACACTATTGTTACCGATGTCTGTGAAGGTGTTACCGATTGCGTCGATGCTTGCCCTGTGGCCTGTATTCATGAGGGTCCCAAGAAAAATAAAAAGGGAACCGACTGGTACTGGATCGACTTCGATGTTTGCATCGATTGTGGGATCTGTTTGCAGGTATGTCCAGTGGAAGGAGCAATCATACCTGAAGAAAAACCTGATTTACAGAGAACACCTGGCTAAAGTGAGCTAATGTAGGCTCAGTTCAAAAACGATAGCTAATTATGATGCGGAAACCTCTGCAGCATATGTGTTTTCGTTGCTTTAGTACTTGTGTTCTGTGTGGACCTGTGCTAAAACTACCTCGAAGTATTGATTTCTCTTGCTATGAACAAAGGTGAACTGCTAGATACAGTGGCTGAAAAAGCTGGTGTTTCAAAGAAAGTTGCGGATGCTGTCGTATCTGCAACCATTGAGTCCATTATGGAAGCTGTTTCCAGTGGCGAAAAGGTAACATTAGTGGGGTTTGGTAGCTTTGAACCTCGCGATCGCAAAGAACGTGAAGGCCGCAATCCTAAGACAGGCGAGACTATGACTATTCCAGCAACAACAGTTCCTGCGTTCTCTGCAGGAAAAGCGTTTAAGGAAAAAGTTGCTGCCTAACAATCAGAGATTTAACAAACCATCTGGAATTGACTAGACAGTCGTTTTTATTTGTCAGGTTAGCTAAGGGAGTGTTAGAAATTAAAATCATGGCCTTAAGCCTGTAAATCATCGCTTAACAAGCTTTTCAGGCTTAAACCGTGACGTCGTTTCTTAACAGTTCCTAAGTCTGCAATTATCTGGAGCAGGGATGTTTTCTTCTGAATAGTTTAGAAGCTTATGTAATGCTATAGCTATGCCGTAACATTACATTTTTACATCACCTGTGTCATCAACCGCATGTTTAAGGCTATTAACTTTTAGCTTTAACCTGATTGCACCATCGACCTAGGTCTTAGGTTGTTTCCTTCTACAGCTTCAGTTAATACGGTGTAGCTAAGTCGAGCTACACCGTTTTTTATAGTTGTTGTGTTCTATGAACAATTGTTGTGTCGCAACTGCTGAATGCATTCAAAAAATTGCTGCCTAGCTATGGCTATTTATCGCCTTCAGCAAGTACTGATGTTGCGCACTCTATGCGCCAAGTTTTTTAGTTGCTTAAAGCTGGATACACGCTTAATTAAACAGGGCGCATGCGTTGCCGATACTGATTTAGAAGCTGAGTTGCAATTTTTTGAATGTCCAATCCTGTACTAGAAGCATTCCTAACTTTGTCAACTTTTGCTTTAGTTAATGGGTGCAAATCCTCGTAGCTCATCTGGTTGGCCATGGCAATGGCCAGCTGTTGGCCTGCCGTTAAACGTTGCCCAGCAATTTCAGAGGCTTCTAGGTATAGGGTTTCCATATCAAGTTGACCTATGGGCTCTATTTCCACATATGCTGTAGCAATCTCGCTTGATTCCCTGTTTTCGTCTCGTTCATTTGTGGGAGCTAGTTGGCGTTTGGGATAGGTGCTGTCACCAGGATATAGATCATGAGTGATTCCTCTATTCTCCAGGTTGTTATTGTCCGCATAATTCACTACACCTGACTGCTCCTGAGCAGGATAGGAAATATTCTGGTGCTCAGCAACAAAATCCTGGTCAGCCATGAAAAGAAATTAAAAGTCGATATTTCCATTATGGAAAATACGCTATGAAACCTGTTCTGGGTTTTTACGGGTTTTATGGTGAAGAAATGAGGATTTCAGAATTCTTGGGAGCGGTCTGTTAAAACTATGGGGCATTTTTACCGATATCCAGGCGCTGGGCGTATAGGACATACGGATGCCTTTACAACAGACAGCCCTAGACTAAGTTGTGCCTATTGTACGGCAATAGCACCGTATTGTTACTGGTTTGGGAGATGAAGCGATCTGTAAACGTCTTTAATGGGCAGCTTTTAGATGCCAAAGAACAGTAGCTATTTTTTGAGCCATAGCAACAGAGCAAATATCGCTAATAACAAGGCTTCTGTGCCTAGCAATCCGTTTAATGTTTGGGCATCTCCAGGCTGGAGGATAAACTGATCTTGTAGTAGGGTGTAGGGCACAAATTGCAGCAGTGCAATGCCGCTAAATGTTAGCCACACAGACCAAGACACTCCTCGCCAGAGAGCGATCGCACTCACTGTATTAAATAACAGCAGCACTATATCCATTATTTGCCACAGCAGGGGTGTTGTTAGCCAGGGTGTTCCAGTACCCCCGGCCATATTGGCAATGTGAACGGTAGCACCATAAATCAGAATGCAGGCTAACACCTTAGTATACCGAGAAGTCCAGGGTTGTTGTAGCGCGATGTTTAGATCTTGATTAGTCAGCATTTCAACTTCTTTCTTCTGTTGGCGACTTGAGTTTTGTCGTTAAGAACAACAATAAACTGACAGATTACATGGCAGCGAAAAAACAAAGTAGTGCATGTTGCTCCACCAGAAATTGGTGGATACTTCTATTTTAGCGGGTGGATCATATAGCTAGGCGCACATATTAACCTAGCTTCAAAAATTGAGGTATTCTGCTGGGTTCAACTTGAGCGAATAGGCGGGTAAGTTGAACACTGTAATGTGTTCCCCGGAGTAATATGTGAACGATGGAGACATTTAATCATTGACCACCGTTCCTTTAGCAAGTGAAGACTGTTTAGACAGCCATGGTTGTACAATTTGGACGAGAAATCTGTGGTGAATTGGATAGCGCTAGCCAGCGAGAATGGCTGGTGACGAATGGCATTGGTGGCTATGCCTGTGGTTCAATTTCAGGCATACTGAACCGCCACTACCACGGACTGTTGGTCGCGGCCCTCAAGCCACCGCTGGCGAGAACATTACTCTTCACCAAATTGGACGAGAGTGTTGATTATGTCGGTAAATCCTGGCCACTGTTTAGCAATCGCTGGTCCGATGGCACCATTACCCCCAAGGGGTACCAGTTTATAGAACAATTTTGCCTAGACGGGGCAATTCCGGTTTGGACCTTTGCCTGTGGAGATGCGCTACTCGAAAAGCGAATTTGGATGGAGCAGGGGGCCAACACCACCTATATTCGGTACACCCTCAAGCGGGCCAGTCAGCCCCTGTCCCTATCCCTCAAGGCCCTGGTAAACTACCGCGACCAACACGGATACACCCAAAGCGAAGACTGGCAGATGCAGGTCAATGTGCTGTCCCAGGGTGTGGAAATTCAAGCATTTGAGACTGCGTTTCCCATTTATCTGCTGGCGACTGGAGCGGAGGTTTCCACTGCCCACAGTTGGTACTGTGGCTATACCTTAGCAACGGAACAATATCGTGGTCTCTATCCCCACGACGATCACCTCCACGTTGCTAACTTTGCGGTTGATTTAACCATGGGGCAATCATTTACGTTGGTAGCCAGTACCCTATCTCGGGTGGAGCTGGATGGAGCGGCGGCCTTGAGACGTCAGCGGCTGCACGAACAAACCTTAATCGGCTACTGGTACACGGCCCCTGAGAGTAAGCAAGCGCCCCTGTGGCTAGAACAGCTGGTGTTGGCCGCCGACCAGTTTATTGTTGAGCGGACCGTAGCAGGCATTCCTGGTAAAACGGTCATTGCCGGGTATCCCTGGTTTGGGGATTGGGGGCGAGATACAATGATTGCATTGCCGGGCTTAGCGATCGCAACCAATCGTCCCGACATTGCCAAACCCATCCTCAACACCTTTGCCCAATATCTGGACCAAGGGATGCTTCCCAATCTCTTTCCAGAAGTGGGACAGGAGCCAGAATACAACACGGTGGACGCTATCCTTTGGTATTTTGAAGCGGTTCGTGCTTACTACAAAGCCACCCGAGATAACACCTTTCTTAAAGCCCTATTTCCAATTCTCGAAGAGGTGATTGATTGGCACCAAAAAGGGACTCGCTATAACATCCACATGGATGATGATGGTCTTCTCTATGCTGGAGAACCCGGTGTACAGCTGACGTGGATGGATGCCAAAGTGGGGGACTGGGTGATTACTCCCCGCATGGGCAAACCCGTTGAAATCAATGCCCTCTGGTATAATGCTTTAATAAGTATGGTGGGGTTTGCCCAGCACATTGGGCGGCCTAACCATCATTACGCCCAGCTAGCTGAGAGAGTGGCCAAGGGCTTTGAACAGTTTTGGAATCCCCAGACAGGCTACTGTTACGACGTTCTAAATGGCCCCGATGGTAACGATGAGACAATGCGGCCCAATCAAATTTTTGCGGTCTCATTACCGGCCACTCAAACTCCGCTCTTATCCCAACCGGAACAGCAACAGTCTGTTGTCGATGCCGTTGCCCAACAGTTACTCACCTCCCACGGGTTGAGATCGCTTTCGCCTCAGCATCCTGACTACCAGGGACAATACGGTGGGAGTCCCCTCCAGCGAGATAGTGCCTACCACCAAGGACCGGTGTGGGGCTGGCTCATTGGTCACTTTGTTCAGGCCCATTTAAAGGTGTATAAAAACCCCGATCTGGCGCAGAGTTTTCTAGACCCCATGGCCGATCATCTAAACGCAGGCTGTGTTGGCACCCTTAGTGAAATTTTTGACGGTGCGCCACCCCATTCTCCCCGGGGAGCGTTTGCCCAAGCCTGGACGGTGGCAGAGGTGTTACGGGCCTATCGGCTGATTGGCACGGAGCTCTCGGTTAATTAGGATTGCCCATTATCATTCACTTACACCCAAGGAGATCGCCATGAGCCCTGAACAAGAAAGACTGCAATCCATTCATCGTACCGCCTGGAAAAAGTGGGGACCCTATTTAAGCGATCGCCAGTGGGGAACGGTCCGCGAGGACTATAGCCCAACCGGGGAAGCCTGGGACTATTTCTCCCATGAACAATCGCACTCCCGTGCCTATCGCTGGGGCGAAGATGGTCTGCTGGGTGTTTCTGATGAAAAGCAACGGCTGTGTTTTAGTGTGGCCCTTTGGAATGGTCAGGACCCAGTCCTAAAAGAGAGATTATTTGGTCTCACCGGGAACCAAGGGAACCACGGTGAAGATGCTAAGGAATACTATTTCTATCTCGACAGTACTCCCACCTACTCATATCTAAAGGGACTTTATAAATATCCTCAGGCCGAATATCCCTATGGCCAACTAATAGAAGAGAATCAAAGACGCGGTCGCAGTGCACCTGAGTATGAACTGTTGGATACGGGTGTTTTTGACAACAATCGCTATTTTGATGTGTTTGTTGAGTATGCCAAGGCCAGCCCAGACGATATTTTAATTCAGATTTCCGTAGTCAATCGTGGTCTAGAAACCAAACAGCTACACGTGCTGCCACACCTGTGGTTTCGCAATACCTGGTCCTGGGATCAGGAGAGCCCTAAACCTCAGCTAAACGTGGCTCGTCAACGGTCAAACTTTTGTGTAATTGAGGCCAATCACCCTGACCTTGGTAGCTACTGGTTCTACTGTGATGAATTGGTTAGGAAGAAGGATTTTATAGTATCCATATTTCTATGGTTAGAGTAACCTGGGAAATAGGTAATTTGAGAGAATAAGTGCTCGTGTCCTATCCTGCTGAAATCGAAGTCCAGATGCAGCGTTATTACCAGTCGCTGTC
>JBCCQQ010000037.1:0-59771 GCA_039024555.1 Cyanobacteria bacterium P01_D01_bin.156 | reverse complement strand
TTCTCTAGATAGCTTTGGTAGATTGACGGTATCATAGGGCGTGATAGGTCGTGTTCGTAAAACTAGCCTATCTTTTTTTATCTACCCATTCTTAACCACTGAATTTATAAGGCTTGCAGCAGTTGTGTAACCCCGTCAGCGCTATTGGAAACTATCGTAAGGAAGAGTTTAAAGAAATTCCTTTGCGAAGTCACAGAGTATTACTAACTGATATCACTGTGTGACTGGCGGCAGTGTGTATTTCAAATGTCATGGAATATGGTGAGGAGGCTGACTACAAAATCTTAGAGGGTTTTATTAATCTGACAAATGCAGTACCTACTTTCATTTCAGAAAATTTTCCTATATTAAAGCGTCTCCTCAAAAGAGCGTAATGCCCTACTACTCCCTACCTGTTGTGCCTGCTGAATCACCTGGTCAACCATGACCTTAATAGACAGTCCAGGAAATTTAGGACTAGTCTCCACCTCAAGATAATCTTCACTTTCAAAACAATAGATTTTCAGACCCCGATCATAGATCCACAGTTCAGGAACCTGTAATGCTACATAAGCATCCAATTTAGTCTTAGACGTATAGTCCGACTCGATAGCCAGATCCGGGGGCGGATCAATCGCTAAGTCAAGACGACTTTTGCCGATAACAGCTTCGTAGTTAGCAATATAAAAACAATCATCCGGCTCCACCCCTACTGCTTTAAGCTCTTTTCGAAACGTAGTTGACCCTAGCGATTCCCAATCACGGCCCTGATGACGCAGCAAGGTCTTAACAATGTCAGATATTAAAACCTTGCTACGTTCATGATCGGGAAGAGGAACCATAATTTCCAACGTATTCTGACTGTAGGCGATACGGCTACTTCGCTTCTCGCCCAGCTCTTGCAAAATGGTTTCAAATTCATGCCAGCTAATATCAGGAACCGTAATCCGACTTCCCGGTTCAAAGCAAATCTTGTTAACGGCAATCGTGGCAACCATCTACAAGCTGATAATACATTGGTTCTAAGATAGCACTATCTCAATTAAACACTATGTCAGTAGCGTCAATTACAGAACAATCTAAAACTCTAACCAGCCAAAGACTTGGTCAACAGTCAAAGATAGCTTTACCCCATCCAACACTGGTAATGTCATCTCGCCTTCCAAAAACTGCACTCGCTGCTCTGGTAACACCAATATTACCGTTGTCTCTTTAGGGTTAATCAACCAACCCAGCTCAGTACCATGCTCCGAACAGTGCAACAGTTTTTTGAGTACCTTGGTTACACTTTGATCCGGTGACAAAATTTCAATTGCCCAGTCTGGAGCAATCTCAAATCGGTTAGCTATAC
Organism: Cyanobacteria bacterium P01_D01_bin.156; assembly: GCA_039024555.1. Classification (GTDB taxonomy): domain Bacteria; phylum Cyanobacteriota; class Cyanobacteriia; order Phormidesmidales; family Phormidesmidaceae; genus Leptothoe. The sequence continues at coordinate 58,441 of JBCCQQ010000037.1, read as the reverse complement.
GTCCCGAAGATTCACGGGGAATTCTATCCCAGCGAACTACCGCAATATCTGGAATGACCGAATCTCCACCAAATGAACATCGCAGTTCTGTAAATGCGTATGCAAGCTTAGCGTCTTCAGTCACCTGATTAATGACCGAACTGAGCTTCGATTGCAAGCGGCTATGTTCTCCCTGAGGCATTGGCTTCTGACTAACTTCACCGTTGATAAATTCAGACCCAGGCTTTGTTTCTGGCATTGCCAGAAATGCCTCTAACGTCATCGCTGGTGTTACGGTACTCATGTTGCCTCCTGTCAACAGGGCACTGCCTATTGGGTAGACAGATTTCTAGAATTCTATGTTATCGGGGGTGCGGGGGAATGGAATCACATCGCGAATGTTTGCCATACCAGTCATAAACTGCACCAGTCTCTCAAAGCCGAGACCAAACCCTGCATGGGGTACGGTGCCATAGCGACGTAGGTCTAAATACCACCAGTAATCATCCTTGGGTAAATCTGCCTCAACAATGCGCTTTTCCAAAATATCTAAACGCTCTTCCCGCTGGGAGCCACCAATAATCTCGCCAATGCGAGGGGCCAATACATCCATGGCGGCAACCGTTTTACCACCCTCGTTGAGGCGCATGTAGAATGCCTTAATCTCCGTAGGATAGTCGGTTACAATCACGGGCTTCTTAAAGTACTCTTCTGCCAAGTATCGCTCATGCTCAGACTGCATGTCTAAGCCCCAAGAGACCGGATACTCAAACTTCTTGTCGCACTTTTCCAATAGTTTGATGGCATCAGTGTAGGTGATCCGCTCAAACTCGTTGTTGATAATGTTGTCGGCGGTCTCTAGAACTGTTTTCTCAATACGTTTGTTAAAGAACTCTATGTCGTCAACACAGTCATCTAACACGCGCTTAAATACAAACTTGAGAAACTCTTCTGCCAAGTCCATATTACCTTCGAGATCGCAAAAGGCCATCTCCGGCTCCACCATCCAAAATTCTGCCAGGTGGCGAGAGGTGTTCGAGTTCTCGGCCCGAAACGTGGGGCCAAAGGTATAGACATTACTAAAGGCCATGGCCATAATCTCGGCTTCTAGCTGACCGCTGACAGTTAGATAGGCAGGTTTACCAAAAAAGTCCTGGCCATAGTCCACCTTGCCATTGTCACCAGTGGGTAGTTTATCCAGGTTCATGTTGGTGACGGTGAACATTTCCCCCGCACCTTCGCAGTCACTAGCAGAAATAATCGGTGTATGTATCCAGAGAAAATCTCGGCTTTGGAAAAAATCGTGGATGGCGCTGGCACAGGCATTGCGTACCCGGAAGACAGCACCCAGGGTATTGGTACGCGATCGCAAATGCCCTAACCCACGTAAAAACTCAAAAGAGTGGCGCTTTTTCTGTAGCGGATAGGTTTCAGCATCCGATTCTCCCACCACTTCTAGACTAGTAGCCTGTAACTCTACCCGCTGTCCTTTACCCGGCGACTCAGCTAAGGTCCCTGCCACCACCACTGAAGCACCCGTAGTGATCCGCTTCATCGCGTCGTCATACCCATCCAGCTTGGCATCCGCAATCACCTGCAGCCCTGTCATGGAAGAGCCATCATTAACATCTAAAAAACTAAACGCCTTAGAATCGCGCTTCGTGCGAACCCAACCCTGGATGGTTACAACCTCACCAGGATTGCCAGATTTTAGGATGTGCTTAATGCGCTGGGGGGTGGTCATTACATGCTTACAATTTTGACTCTATATAAGGTAGCGCAGGCCGTACCCTTTACCCGGATTTATTCAGATTTAGCGCTGCCGCTTACGACCCAAACCAGCCCCGAAAAAACCAGCCCAACACCAGACCTAACCCCACAAACCGGAGTATCTGCCAGAACGGTTCTTTCAGGTTATTCCAGGACAGTAGCTGATTCTCTAACGTTTCTTCTAAGGTCTCAATCTGTTTCTTGAGCCGCTTGAGTTCTGCTCGTGGCAGGTGTCCTTGGTCAATTTTGTCCCGGGTTTCAGCCCGCTGGGTAAAGGCATCCCGCACTTCTCCGTAGCGCTGACGCAATGCCTTAAAATCTTTGGCTGTTTCTTCTAGGGCTGTGGCAAACTCAGTTAAATCCTTCTCAGTTAAGGGCAGGGAAGATTTCATAACACAGGCTCAGGCAGACTAGACTTAAAGGTACAGCAGAGGTTCTTACTAAGGAACGATGCTCCCCACATTTTTTGACCTTATATAGCAGTGAGCATTGCCCGCTAGCTTTTGAGCAATTAACCATGAGTGAAATCACGACTCAACCATCTGACCAGACTTTAAAGGATGCAGATTCCCTCGCGTTAGCCCAGGCCCTTGCCCAGCAATTGGCCATTGGCCCCATGGACTGGCATCGGCTTAACTCTAACCGTCAGGTGCGGGCCAAGGAACAGGTGGCCGCCGCCCTAGTTTATTTACTCAACGATAAGCCAGACGAAGCATTGCCCCGGCTAGAACAAGCCATCGGCTGGCTAAATCGCAGCATTAAAGCCCCCCCTTGTCCCACCCATGGCGAGCGTGCTAACCAAGGTTAGCGTGCTAATCAATAAGGGTAAAAAATTTCTCCATGGTTTCAGAGGGTTGACCCGTGCGAATAAACTCGGCAAACGCCTGTAGTATTTCTACGCTATCGATTGAATTCGTTTGCCATTCGGGCGATGTTTCATAAATCTGGGCCAGAGTGGTGTAGTGATTGATCAGCTGGGCTCGCACCGTCTCTGGCAAGCTGAGAAACAGTGCCCCCAGATCGTTGAGATCAAAGGCAGTTTCTAAAAAGTCAGGCGGAATATGGATCCCAAATAACAAGGAGATAGACCTTTCATAGGGTTCTGGGTACTGAGGTTCTAACGCAATAGCCTGCTGATAAAGCGCTAACGACCTTTGCATTAAATCGATGGTTTGAGACTGTTGCGCCGGTTGTGAATAAAGGGCAAAAATCTGTCGCTCCAGGTCTGCCGCATCCATCATTAAGTGCTCATAGCTTGTTAGCGGCCCCACCGTAATGGAACAACTACCGGTTTCATCCAAGGGTAGCGGTAGTGAATAGCTGTAGGTCCCATCTTGATTGATCTGCAGAATGGCGGCTCGATCATTCAGATGGCGATTCACCTGACCGATGCGCTCCAGCCCCTCGCTACTTGTGATTTCTGGATAACAGGTGGTATTTCCGCCGCTGCTTTGGGCTCGGATCATCACCACATCACCTGCGTGGGCCGAAAAATAATTCTCACCAGACTTTAGTTCACTTAAAGTTTCTACGGGATCGTGAAAGGCTTTAGCAGAGCCAGCACTTATGACCATCACACAGGCAATGGCGATACTTGACCATTGTCTAGCGATACTTCTAATCATCGATTTTTTCTCCTGTGCGCCTACTGTAGAAACCCTTCAGCGCCCGCTTAGGATTTTCGTAAGTGCCCCGTAGGGGTTTTATAAAGGTATTAATCGGAGCCCCTCAATCCGTATACGCTATCTTTACAAGATCCCCGACCTGCACGCCCATCACCCTTGCTGCATTCCCACCATTAATGGCAATCTCCACATAACCATGGCTACCAATTAAGGCCAGAGCGGTACCGGATGCCGTTTCACCATAGGTGCTGTGATACTCCAAGCAATAATTGCCAAGCTTTATCTGCCAAGACCGAGAACGTAAGGACTGTTCTGGAATGTTGGTAATTAAATTACCGAAGTAATCTATATATTGGATGCTGCCGCTGTAGTTTGTGGAAGTTACTAACTGACTAGTCAGCGCTGGCGCCGCCTCAATATTCAAACTCACCAAATCAGCTACTGACAGAACGCTGCCAACCTGATCCAGTGCTACACCATTCGCCAAATGCGCTGCCACCGGTGCAAAAATATCGCGACCATGGAACGTAGAGCTCGGTTGCTTGGCTAACCAATAATTGGCATTTGTTAAAGCCACCACTTTATTAATAGGGAAACCCGTGAGTGTGCCATTATCCGGAGCAATGATCCGTTGTATACCTGCCGAAGATTCAACCTCAGCTGCCAAGACTGCCCGCTGCGTGCCCACCCCTGGGTCCACCACCACCACATGAATAGTCCCCGCTGGAAAATAGTTGTAACTTGTCAACAAATTAAACCGAGCCGCTAAGATAGCCTGAGGTTGAATCCCATGGGTCAAATCAATCACCTGACAGTGGGGACTGATGCTGGCAATTACGCCTTTCATCACACCGACGTAACTATCTATGTGACCAAAATCCGTTAACAGTGTGATCAGGCCCATAGGTCTTTATCTCCCATAGTGGTATGTTCTCGTCCATGAGTACCTCTTTATCAAATTGTGTAGATGCGTTGGCGCTCGAATCCATTGAGCGTCATATTTTCATCTGTGCAGATCAAACCAAGCCCAAATGCTGCGACAAAGCCAGCAGTATTGAAGCCTGGAACTATCTCAAAAAGCGGTTAAAAGAACTACGTCTAGATATGCCTACTGAAGAGCGATCTAGCTGCGTATTTCGTACTAAGGCAAACTGCCTACGCGTTTGTCAGCAAGGTCCTATCCTGGTGGTTTACCCCGATGGTGTTTGGTATCACAGTGCTACTCCGGAGGTAATAGAAAGGATTATTCAAGAGCACCTGATCGGTAATCAAGTAGTCGCAGAGTACGCTTTCCTGAAAAACCCCCTATCTGATGAAAATAAGTACCGGGAGATCCGTGATCCTATTGATTAAGTGGGAACACTTGATTCGAGATAATACTTCAAGCAATTGAAATAAAAGCAGTTGACTGAATTCTCTTTCTCAACAACAAAATTTAATTGTGTGCAACCTTGCTATAAATTTAACCTGGCTTAATAAAACTCCCCTGACTGATGATAGTCCGTACAGTATCATCAACAGGGATATATATGAGCCAATCACTTATTCCAAGGCGATTTAGCTCTACTCACTAACATTTAAGCCATGACAAACTAATTCATTGGATTACTGTTATCGTTCCATCCTTATAGACTTCGAGTAAAACAAGTACACGGCATGAAAGAATCTACGAACAGCGACCCTAAGAAACTCTTACTTATAGATGATGATCCAAACTTAATCTTGCTGGTGAGAGATTATCTCGAGTTTCGCGGTTATGAAGTCGTCACCGCAGGCAATGGACATGAGGCACTAGATGTCCTAGGCGGCTTGGTGCCCGATATGATCATTTGTGATGTCATGATGCCCGAGATGGATGGTTATGCCTTTGTGGAAAAGGTACGCCAAGATCCAGGTAAGAGTTGGATTCCAATTTTATTTCTATCCGCTAAGGGCCAGAGCCAAGACCGAGTAAAGGGCCTGACTACAGGTGCCGATGTGTATATGGTCAAGCCCTTTGAACCTGAAGAACTTGTTGCCCAAGTAGAGTCTTCTCTAAAGCAAGCGTCTCGACTGATTCAGCATCAGAATAAGGCGGGCGGCGGTGCACCAACGATTCAAGTGCCATTCGATGTAGAGCTCACACCCACTGAACTCAAGGTGGTACAGTTCGTAGCTCGAGGCATGGCGAATCGAGAAATCGCAGAGGAGCTTAAGGTAAGCCAGCGTACGATTGAAAGCCATGTCAGCAATATGCTAGGCAAAACAGGCTTACATAATCGTACCGAGCTCGCTCGCTGGGCCATGGAAAATAATAAAGCCTAGTTTTTAGGAGCAAGGGAATCGATGTTAGGGGCAGGCAACTTGCCGTGGGCCTGCCTTGGCCAGGCTAGTTGTGCCAACGACCACTAGCTTTCAAATTAACTTTGAAAACGAGTTAATTAAAGTGCCAAACTTAGTTATAATGCTAAAGCTTCGCTGGTGTAGCTCAGTTGGTAGAGCAGCTGATTTGTAATCAGCCGGTCGTCCGTTCGAGTCGGATCACCAGCTTTTTTGATGGATAGTAACATTCAGTCAATGGCTTATGATGGCTACTGGTTACCCTAGTGGGTTCTGTTAAGAGCACGCTTCTTGAGATGTCTGTGTCTACTCTAATGCGTCTCTGCCATCTTCTTTAGAAGATATGCCCAGCCATTAGAGTCATTTACTGGTGTGGCGGTGAGTTCTTGTGCTAGGACATTCCTACAGCTGGGTCGGCGGGCGCATCAGCTTGTGTACGGGTAAAAAATGCAATGTCTAGATGAGGACGCGCCAAAACCCACCATCACAACAAACTGTTCTCGGCTGTTCGTTTTATAAAAAGTCTCAACTGGTTCGAAACCTAGTGAATGCCAGACACGTTGTGCTCTTTGATTAAACGCAGCAATGGTGACCCGAAGCTGGCTGGTTTGGTATCGCTGGACGCCATAGTGGGCAACTGCCATGACATATTGCTTACCATTGCCCTGACCTACTAAATCAGGCCTTATCCCCATACCGATATCCAGAGCTTGGTCACTATAATCTCCTCCGGGCACTTGACCATCCGCTCCAAACGAACAATAGCCGACCAGTTCTCTATACTGATTGAGCATTGCTAAAAAGCTATTTTGTCGGTCTAAAAGATACGACAGATCTGTTTGGTGATTGTCTTGTGGAAAGTTGTAACAATCATAAGGGGCAGGATATTGCCAATTTAGAATAGCCAACGCATGACACTTTTCAAGGAGATAAAATTCAAGTTCCATTCCCATCGCTGAGATTTTACTAGGCCTTACCATCATTGACTCCACGTCTTACAGGAGAAACACACTGGGGTGAACTAAGCCTTATTAGTTCACTTGAAAGTCCTCTGTTTTCTGATACTCTCTAGCCGCTTACAGGGGGATATATGCTTGTTGAGCTAGAAAATTGAGGCTTTGTCCAGGAGCTGTTTTTGACCGAGTACAGCCAGTCCGAACAGGGCAATGAGCACAAAATCTTCGTGGGAAACGAACGTGAACTACTGAACTGCTTTTGACGGTTGAACTGCGCCGCATGCTTGTCAATGCGCTCTAAGAAGATGCTGCCAAGATAGGCTCCAGAAAGCTGTTATCCGTAATTAGCCGTTGCTGATTGAAGGGATGAAACGATCTGCAGAACTGACCAGTTGCCTGGATATGACAGATATAACCATCCCGAGGAGCAGCAATGCCCGTAACTAATTTATCCTCTCTCATTTTTTGCGTAGAGCAGACCAAAGACATCATTGTTATCAGTCGGCAATCCAGTTGAATCAGATGCCACATTATCAATAAACTTAGGCGGATTGCAAAGTACTAAAACCATAGGGTCACTAAGCTTTGATGCTGTCTCTGGAGTTAGTTCGGGTGAAAGGTTTGGGGCAATAAAGATCGCTCCGCCTTTACCCTGTCCAGGAGAAGCCCCTGTTCCTGAGATGGCAACATTTCGTTCAAAGCTAACTTGGTACAGCATCAAACTGCCTGAGCGGATAAAAATGGCACCGCCAAAACCGCCACCACCACCGCTATAGCCAATATTACCGTCACCACCGCCAAAACCGCCCTTACCGGGAAGGCCCGGATCACCAGAGTTTTCGTCGGAGCCCCCGACACCGCCAAAACCGCCTGCACCGCCGCCGCCGCCAAAGCCGCCGTTGCCGCCGTTGCCACCGTTGCCACCGTTGCCGCCGTTGGCAATCGCAACCGTTGCATTGCCGCCATTGCCGCCGTTACCCGCATTGCCAAACCCACCAAACCCACCGCCACCGCCAAAGGTAATCGAGCCGATACCGCCCTGCTCTTCCCACTGGCCAAAAATACCGACGCCGCCATTGCCACCGTCGCCGCCATTGCCGCCACTGCCGCCGTCGGTACCGCCATTGCCGCCATTGCCGCCATTGCCCGCATTGCCAAAGCCGCCAAACCCACCGCCGCCACCAAAGGCGATCGTGCCAATCCCATTGATACCGATACCGCTGACACCTGCGATCGCACCACGATTGGCCTTGAGATATTCTTTGGTACGACTAATCTCAGCCCCGCTCAGAGAATCTGTGGACAAAACACTAATGCCATCAATTCCAACAATTGCACCTCGATTAACCCTCAGGCGACTGTTCTGACTTTGAATTTGTAACGGTGGTTGAGGGTAGGGGGCTGGCGATTGCCGTTGGCTGCCGCTACCACCAATTGCTTGGTTATCAACGAACCGAGTCCGAATCAATTGCACAGTGCCACTGTGGACCAAGAGACCTCCCCCCATGCCAGCACTCCCGCCACCACCGTCAAGGCCATCCTTCCCTTTTGCCATCCCGTTAGCCAGGGTAATCTCTCGAAGCGTGACATTCCCACCCTTAATCTGGAGTACGCGATAGCGACTGTCACCGCTAATGATGTCATCACCATTGCCCATCAGCATTAAATTACTGGTAATCGTAGGCAGAGGGCTATGAAGAACAATCTCCCCTTGCACCTGACTCAAATCAATCAAATCGTCATCTGGAGCCATGTTTGCCTGAGCAATTGCCCAGCGTAGAGACCCCTCACCCGCATCGGCGGTCGTTGTTACCTGAATTTGCTTTAAATGGGGAGCAGTCGCGGCAATGGCAACGTCATTCCCCAGACCAACCCAACCCAGCATGAGTCCGCAGATCAGACTCCACAGGCAAATTACTAGACGCATCATTCGATTAGATACTGTGGGGCGACTCATGCCAGCTAAAACCAGTTAAACAGAAGGACCATCAGACCCAGGACACCAACAATCATGCCAATTCCCTGGGCTTCGGTTTGCCACGATGTGGGCTGGGGGGCAGGCTTGAGCCAAAAGCTCAGCAGCCGAGTAATCAACGGCATAATCACCCAGGTCAGTAGAGAAGAGGTGATAATGTTGTTGACAATCATGGCGCTTGGAAAAGACCAAGACTGCATGATTCCTAGGGTGGCAAACAGGGCTGATTGAATCATCACCGTAGGGTACAGACCCAACACCACTGCTGCATTCTGTTTCCAGGCAGGCGGACCAAATCCTAGTTGTTCCGTACCGGTTGTATGAGAGAACCAACCCTCCAGACCGGTCGCAAAGGACATGAACTGGTAAGACGTAAAGACTTTACGTCCGTCCTCAATCAATCGTTCTCGATCCCGTGACTTGAGCCATTTCTTTAATAGTTCTGGAGACTCAAAATGGACAATGGAATACCATTTGAGGGGCTGATCTGGCTGCGTTCCCTTCACAGGGGAATATAAATCGGTACGGATGTAACCCTTGTACCGTCTGGCCCTGCGTGTCAATTTAGAATGCCACCAGCGGAAGGCTAATCCCTTACCACTAGGAACCGCATGTTCTACGACAAGACTGGCAAATGCCAGCGAATTGATGTCAGCATCAGCCATAGGGGCAGCATGGGGATAATGGTCTAACCTTAGTTTCTATTTTGGGACGCATGGGATTGAGAGCGATCTTGAGAGTTCGTATTCTGATTACCACGATATTGGCCATCGGTTTGATTGAGGTTTTGTTGCTTTAGTTCAGAATCTTGTTGCGACAACAGCAAAAATTTCTCTTGTACCCAACCATCGGTATAGGGAGGATTGTCAAAGCGAATATGATTCCAGGTAATGCCTTGATTACTGCCCACCTGTTCTAAGACTTTTACCGTATCACCCCCCATGCCATAAGCAATACGGCGCTTGCGCTGATCAGGTTGGGGATAGATGGCAATCTTATAGCTGGGCTTGGGGGCTATTAATGTGGCCGGTTGTTGCAGCGCCTGATTACTGGCTGCCCAAGCGACATCGGGCAGTGATACTAAGACCGTGAGTAAAATAATCAAAGGTATTGCGGCTCTGAGCATACCCTTGAATAGTTGTTGATTAACTGTCATAGGATTAAGATGCATCTGAACGAAACCTGGGGTCTCCTTATACGGAAACGCTACGGGTCTGAATGTGAGCTAGGGGCTCTTTGCGACAAGCCATAGAGCCAGACAAACTAGAGCAGAAACTCACTATAATCACAGTAAAATCTTAAGATGCTAACGGTATACACAACTGAAACAATACTATGCATTGATCAGCTCAACAACAGATTGATCGGCACCTGTCCCTATTTGGTAATAGTCTCCTGACATTCCGCCCGTCAACTTGTTTTGAGAGAAGTCCTGGTTTTACCTAAAGTCAAAATAATCACTTAAAATGGTATCAAAAAATACTGTTTTACTTTTTGTTGGATAGAGCATGAAATATCAATTTAGCTTCAGACAACCTGACGTTAGCCGATTCCATGGCTTATGGCAGTCGCTTCGGTCCATCGCCAAATTTATGGTCCATCCGGCCCAAAGTTTACCTCCTTCAGCGATCCATGAGTCTACTTATGTCTATCAAAGTAAAGCCAAATTCTATCCTTATCTGTCCGTAGATGAAGAACAGCGCGATTGGCTGGAGCATGTTTATCACCAGTCTCAGTAGTGTGTACACAAAAAATATCTCTGATTGGGAAGGGTTCTAAACCTACGGATTTAGAACCCTTCCTCTAAAAATGGCTGGTAAAACGATGACCATAATAGTGACCAGGTAAAGACTGTAGCATTTTGTACAGTTTGTCGCATCTTGGTTTGTATACAGTTAGCATTAAATCTTTTTGCTAACTATCGGTATCGTTTTCCGGAGAATCTCCCATGAGTCAGAGTGATATTGGTCTGCAAAAACCACCAGGGCCACCGCCGCCGTCCTACGATGGATGGCAAGCTGCGATCGCGCAGTACTTTGATTTTGACCACTACAGAACCAACTTTCGCACTGAAATTCTGGCCGGGTTAACCACCTTTATGACCATGGCCTACATCCTGGTGGTGCACCCGATTATTATGTCGGATGCGGTGTTTCTCAATGAGTCAGGAGACTTATTCAGAGAACTGGTGGTCGTTACCGGTATCACCGCCGCCATTGGCACCCTGGTCATGGGTCTGTATGGGAAATATCCCTTTGTACTGGCCCCTGGCATGGGGACTAATGCCTTTTTTGCCTATTCTGTTGTTTTAGGCTTGGGCATTGACTGGCGGGTGGCTTTGGCCTGTGTACTGATTGAGGGATTTATCTTTATCGCCCTCACCATTACCGATATTCGCCGTCACCTGATTGCGGCTGTTCCTGCCTGTATCAAGGCTTCTACCACCGTAGGTATCGGCATGTTTCTGGCCTACATTGGCGTGAGTGGCAATACAGAAATTGGCGGTGCCGGGCTGATTGTTGCCAATGAAGTTACTAAGACTGCCTTTGGTAGCTTTCGTGAACCGGCCACACTGTTGGCCACCTTTGGTATTTTTATCTCCGCCCTGTTCATGTTGCGGCGCATAAAGGGTGCCCTGCTGTGGGGCATTGCCGGTACTTCAATCCTAGGCTGGGTGTTTGGTGTGGCCAATCCCCCCAGCGGCATTGTGCAGGTACCTGCATTTCCTTCAAATCTTTTTGGCCAGGCGTTTGTCGGTCTGAGCGGCATCAATGGCAGCAATATTATTGACTTTATTGCGGTGCTGCTGGTGTTTTTGTTTGTGGACATGTTTGACACCATTGGTACGCTCATGGGGGTGGGTACCCAGGCAGGCTACATTGACGATAAGGGGGAACTGCCTCGGGCTAACCAGGCGCTGTCAGCGGATGCGATCGCGACGACAGCTGGGGCCATCATGGGAACATCAACGGTGACTACCTTTGCTGAGTCGGCCTCGGGCGTAGCGGAGGGTGGACGCACTGGTCTAACCGCTGTTGTCGCTGCCATCATGTTTCTGCTTGCCCTGTTGTTTGTGCCCATCTTTGAGGCGATTCCTGCATTCGCAACCGCTCCTGCTCTGTTGATTGTAGGAGTGTTGATGATGTCCAGCGTGTCTAGCATTCGCTGGGGAGACCTGACCGAAGCAATTCCGGCCTTTGTCACTATCTTTTTTATTCCCCTGGGGTTCTCCATTGCGGCAGGACTATCCGCCGGGTTAATTCTGTATCCCTTTACCAAAGCTGTGAGTGGTCGCGCCCGTGAGGTGTCGGTGATTACCTGGATTCTGGCCGCTGTCTTTATCGTCAGATTTGTGTTTACCACCCTGCGATTTGGTTGATTCAGCCACAATCTCATCTCCCTCAAAAACAGGGCTGCAAGCGAGGTGAATTCGCGGTACTAACGACTACAAAACACTAGATGCTAATTGCATACAATTAGCATCTAGTGTTTTTGCATGTTCACTATGCTTGTCATACAGCAGCCTGTTTTCCGGCGCTTTTGGTATCCCGTCATCCCGCGTCAACAGCTTACTAAGGGACCTAGGGCCTTTGAACTATTGGGAGAATCCCTTGTCCTGTGGCTGGACGCTCAGGGGCATCCGGCGGCGCTTCGCGATCGCTGCTGTCATCGTACGGCCAAACTTTCCCTGGGTAAGGTGAGCCAGGGCCGAATCTGTTGTCCCTACCACGGTTGGGAATTTGCAGCCTCCGGAGCCTGTGCCCGAGTGCCCCAGCTTCAGGCCGACTGTGCCATTCCATCCAGCTATCGAATCGATGCCTATCGCTGTGCCGAACGCTATGGCTATGTATGGGTATGTTTGGAGGAGCCGTTAATGGATATTCCTGAGATCAGTGAGGCCAGCGACCCTAACTATCGCCTGATCCAAGAATTTTATGAACCCTGGCAATGTGCGGGGCTGCGGGTAATGGAAAACGAGTTGGATCTGGCCCATCCCACCTTCGTCCATGCCGAAACCTTTGGCAGCGAACACCATTCTACCCCCGACCAACTGGAGATTACGGAAACTGACTGGGGGATTCACGTCTACGGCAAGCTGGGTGTCGTCAACCCTGAGCTGCAGCAGCACAATCTCAACATGGCCGAGGCGGAGACCGTTCGTAGGTTGGATATGGACTGGTTTATGCCCTTTACCATTAAGCTCAAAATTACCTATCCCAATGGGTTAGAGCACATTGTTGTGAACACCATGACCCCCATTAGCGATCGCAGCTCCCAAATGGTTCAGTTTTGTGTGCGCAATGATACTGAAGCAGACACCCCAGCCCAGGACGTGATCGCCTTTGATCGGGCGGTTACCCTAGAAGACAAACGTATTTTAGAATCCACTGACTATGACGTTCCCCTCCACCCTAGTGGAGAAGAACACATGTTTACCGATCGTCCCGGCATTCTAATTCGTAAAAAAGTAGCCGCGTTACTCAAGCACCGGAACGAGAGTGAACAACCCCGAAGCGTATTGCTATGTCAATAAATCATGGGATTTAATGCTGTTTGTATACAAAATAGATGCTAAGGTTTTAGAGGAAATACCGCATCTCTTCAAACTAGAGATGTGGCATACGGTAACAAGCTTGTCGTTCTCCGACAGCTTTCTCCTTCTAAAATCAATAAGGTCGTGGTCTGTGGTATTTACGGACTATACCCCTTCAAGTCTATGCAGCTATCAAAAAACGATCTGGCCAAATCTCCACTGTTTCTAGTCGCTCCCTTTTTCTTTTTAGGAACGGCAATGGTGGCGATGAAGTATATCATTCCCCATACTACGCCGCTCTTTTTAGCATCTTTCCGGTTGTTGCCGGCTGGAATTCTGACACTGGTTGTGGCTGCTGCTCTCAAGTTACCCCAGCCTAAAACCTGGACAGCCTGGCTTTGGATTGGTCTGTTTGCTCTAGTGGATGGAGCCATGTTTCAGGGTCTCCTAACTACGGGACTGGTGAATACTGGAGCAGGATTAGGTGCGGTTTTAATTGATGCTCAACCATTGGTTGTTGCCTTGCTGGCGCGCATCCTGTTTGGTAACTTGATTGGCCTGTGGGGCTGGCTGGGGCTTGCCATCGGGATTGTTGGCATTAGCCTGTGCGGTCTTCCAGAGTCCTGGATCTATAGCTTTATGGAGCATGGCATTCCAGTTGGTAGTTGGATTCAAGGGGTTAACGATGGTGCGCTAGATTGGGATGCGCTGTTGCAAAGTGGTGAGCTACTAATGCTGCTGGCAGCCCTGTCGATGTCTGCAGGTACCATTATTGTGGGCTATGTGAAACGCCACGCTGACCCGATTGTGGCCACAGGCTGGCACATGATCTTAGGAGGACTGCCTCTTATGGTGATGTCTGCCCTATGGGAAACCAATCCCACCGCCGATCTGTTGGTGGGAGATTGGGTAGGTTTGGCCTATGCCACCATCTTTGGTACAGCTCTGACCTACGGTATGTTCTTTTATCTTGCAGCTAATGGCAATATGACCAGCGTTAGCGCACTGATTTTTCTCACCCCTGTATTTGCGCTGTTATTTAGCAGTTTCTTCTTAGGTGAACTGCTGACCCCTCTACAGTGGATTGGTGTGCTGCTGACGCTAGTGAGTGTCTATCTGGTGAATCAGCGGCAGCAAATTGCCTCTGTTGTTGCCAGGGTGATGCAAAGTCTGGACAAGAAACCTGCGGTGGAAGCTGTGGGGTCGGGTCCGGAGGGGGCAGATGTGGATGTTGCTGCTGAGTGAGCGGCCCACTACCTACAGCTGGATAGAATCGCGGTATTTCTTGTTTATTTACACTTATTAGGATTCATGAAGAAACTAGTTCGTCGATTATCGAGTGTGGTTGCGATCATACTGCTCACAGTGGTCACAGTCATCGTAGTGCCCCAGTCGGTTCTGGCCGCCCAAGACTATAGCCAAAGCCAGAAAAGCCAAGACTATAGTCTATCGGAAAAACAAAAAGACTATAGCCAAACCCAGTCATCTGGAAACTATGGCAACGCCAAGCAGACCAAACAAAACAATACCCAGGAAAAGCAGTACACTCAGCAAGAACAATCTTTTCAAAGTCAGCAGCAGTCTACGCAGAAAAAATAGTTTTCGGTGTTATCTATCAGAGATAAACAGTACGTAAACTAGAGAGGAAGACTGCTCTTCTTTAAGAGAAAACGGAATATTCTTTCTCCTCCTGGGAGAGATAGTGGGGTGGGTTGACCCCCAGCGTCAATGCTCGAAACCCACCCTGCCCACGGCACCCCCATAACATCCTCTGCTTACTAATGTTTTCCTCAGAGACTCCATCGCACCAGCCTCAAATTAAGGGCATTCGCGGCTCGTTTTTAGATTTCATTGACGATCCGTTCTACGTTCCCGAGATAGAAAGTGTTCGCTACATATCCGATGGCCTGATGGTATTGAATGCTGGTCACATCGAGGCGTTTGGCAACTATGCCGACTTAGAGTCTGACTATGGGGAGATTCCAATTACAGCCTATCCTGATCGGCTGATCATGCCAGGGTTTATCGATACCCATATCCACTATCCCCAAACGGGTATGATTGCTGCCTATGGAGAACAACTTCTAGAATGGCTGAATCAATATACGTTCCCTACGGAACAAAAGTTTAATGATAAAAATTACGCTGGTGAAGTTGCCGAGCTTTTTCTAGATGAGCTCTTACGCAATGGCACCACCACGGCCCTGGTGTTTGCAACTGTATTTCCCCAGTCTGTAGATGCTTTTTTTGAGGCAGCAGAGCGTCGAAATCTCTGCATGATTGCCGGCAAGGTGATGATGGATCGCAATGCGCCAGATGCGGTGTGCGATACGGCTGAATCAGCCTACCAGGAGACTAAAGCGCTGATTCAAAAATGGCATAAGCGCGGTCGTCTACACTATGCGGTCACCCCTCGGTTTGCCATCACCTCCACCGATGAACAGCTGCGACTAGCCGGAAAATTGTTGCAGGAATTTCCCGATGTTTATTTGCATACCCACCTGTCTGAAAATGTCGATGAGGTGGCCTGGGTAAAACAGCTGTTTCCTGACTGTGCTGGCTATCTCGATACCTACGATCAGGCTGGACTAGTAAAGGAACGCTCGGTGTTTGCCCATGGGGTGCAGCTGACCGATGAAGAATTTCAGCGACTCTCGGAAGCGAAGTCAGCCATTTCCTTTTGCCCCACCTCTAACCTATTTCTTGGCAGTGGTCTATTCAAAATTGAACAGGCCAAGTCTAAAGACTATCCAGTAAAGGTAGGTCTGGGTACGGATGTGGGGGCAGGCACCAGTTTCTCTATCTTGCAAACCGCCAACGAGGCGTACAAAGTTGCCCAGCTGCGTCGTCAGAAACTGTCTCCCTTTAGGGCCTTATTTTTAGCCACTTTGGGTGGGGCAAAAGCACTGTGTTTAGAGGATACCATCGGCAACTTTGCCCTTGGTAAAGCGGCCGACTTTATTGTGCTCGATCCCAGGGCGACTCCCCTGCTAGCCTTTCGTAATTCTTCTGATATCACCTATAGCCTAAAAGACCTGGCAGATCGTGTTTTTTCCCTCGTGATGATGGGGGATGATCGGGTTGTTCAGGCCACATATGTTTTAGGAGAATTAGCCCACAATCGAGCAAAGTCTAGCCCATAGAGAATGGCCTAGAAACGTGCAATCAGGACGCCGCTGATGTGGCTGATTAAGCATTTCCATGCAAGCCACTCATACACAATAATTCGAGTTTATAAAAAAGGAAATATGGAATTAAACGTTCTACAAACCCCGACATTAATTCACGATCTGAAGATTAATGTCATCGCTTGAATCAGGCCATAACCGAGTTGGCTGACATTGGTGCGTTGCCAGAAGGCGGCGTTCAAAGACTGGCTTTTAGTAACGAAGACCTGGAGGCCAGAGCCGTTATCCGACACCGAATGATTGCTGCTGGGATGAACGTTTCGGTGGATGCAGCAGGCAATCTGATTAGCCACTATCCGGGACAATATTCAGATGCACCGGCGCTAACCACGGGCTCTCATATTGACTCAGTAAACTCAGAAATGAGCCAGCCACCCGTCAATTTCCATATTCATCACACGATCGCCACCGTCTGTAGTCACCTGGGGCTAGATACCCATTTTTTGCCGAGTCGAGCCAGTCACGATGCCCAAAACATAGCTCGTATAGCTGATATGGGTATGATCTTTGTGCCTAGTCAGTCTGGACTGAGCCACGCTGCAGATGAATATACATCCCCCGAGCATTGTGCTCAAGGTGCTAATGTTTTGCTACACACGCTGATTCAACTTGATCAACACTATAGGTGCCGATTAGACCAGCGTTTACAGGATTATCAACTGCAGATCTAGAGTCGTCTGAGGTTAAGAAAATTGCGATGATCAACCTGCTTTAGCGAAGTTTACACATTTGTTCCAATTAGTGAAGTAATCAGCTAGAACTGATTAAGTATTGTTCGAAATCTGTGGTAACTGGTTGAAGATGTCTTCCCCTCAAACATTGCATGAGCGTATTTACCTAACATTACGAACATCTATTCTTTCTGGACAATTTAAGCTAGGTGACCGATTAACTGAAAGTAAATTAGCAAAACAGCTACAGGTTAGCCGGACGCCGATTCGTGAAGCTATTCGTCGATTGCAGCAAGAGCAATTGTTAACCTCTGATTCACCCGATGGTGTCACCATCGTTGAAGTCTCTTTAGATAGCGCAATTCATCTTTATGATTGTCGGATTGCTTTAGAACAATTGGCTGTTACAGGTGCTTGTCTTCATGCAACATCTACTAAACTTCAGGCGCTGGAGCAAACCCTGTTAGATTCTGAAGCCGCTTTACAAGAGCATGTTGGTTCCTCTCAGCGGTCTGTTTCAGAGGAGGTCAATTATGATTTGAAGCAACTCAGTCTCAATTATGAATTTCATCGTTTGATTGCTGAAAGTTCTCAAAATCCGTGGCTTATCTCTCTTCTCGATCAGCTATCTAATCAGGTCAAATTACTACGATTACAAATTTTACAGGTTCCCATTGATGTAGAGGCTATTCAGACAGAACATTGGCAATTATTTCAAGCAATTAAAAGCCACGATATTGAAACAGCCACGCAATCCATCAAAGACCATTTAGAATTCAGTAAAAAGCGAGTTGTTCAGGTATTTCAGAATCCCGCAAGATTGGCTGCTAAAGAGAGTTCAGAGATTGTATGCCCTAGTTGCCATTCCCGGAGCATCAAAAAGAATGGCCGTCGTCAGGATAGACAAAATTATCTATGCAAAGACTGCGGTCGCCAATTTTTAGAAACGATGACCTATCGAGCAACTAGGGCATAACACAACACATTCATCTTTTAAGAACTTCCATGTTGTTAATCCCTTGCCAGTAGGTATAAATTTTTTAGCCGTTGCTGATTTAGAGGATGAAACCATCTGTACCCCCGTTTCTGGATTTGGCAGATAAAATCCCCCCGAGGATCAGCAACGCCTCCTTTTATTATCCAGATGTGGCGGTGACCTGTATTGTTATTCCATCGCTACTGTAACAATCGAGAGTCCCGATTTACTCGGCTTGAATGTTGGGGGATGTTGTTGTTTGCGATTCGGCTATGCCAAGAAAAGTTTAGCGTTAAGCTCTATGGCCTCTGGATTATAAATAACCATGTTCACTCCCAAGGTCGCCAGTATGCAACAGGTGTGGTTTTTCAGACTCGCTGAAACGCGGGTACCCCCATCATGCAAGTACAGCTTCCATCAATGCATTCCATAACCTTCACTAGGTAGAGATATCCTACCTAGGCTATGTCTATCTGAATTTACTACTCTAAAAACACGCAATGCTTGCGTAATTCGCTGGTGCTGATCATTGATTATCGTTAGCCATCAGCAAGCTGTCAGGGGCTGAACTTGATTTAGGTCTCATCGCGCAGCTATGCATTAACCTGCTTTGCAGGAACAATAAAATCTATTTTGTCAAGTTAGTTTGCAATTTGTAATATTTTAAGTTACATTAGTTTACATAAGAAACCTCGAATACATTTAGAAAGAGGAGACATACTATGATTTCGATTTTATTAGCCGTCATCGTTGTTGGTTGGGTCGCTGCCGCTATCATCGGCTCCCAAGCTTACTTCCTCGGAGAGCAGTCTAAGCCTATCCACGAGCGCAACTGGAACTCTGATGGCTTCGAAAGCATCGCTAAGTCTGTAACCGGTCGCGATACTAACTTCAACGAGCGTGTTTATAGCTTTAGTGGTGACGCTTACTCCAGCAACGCTGCTAACGGTTAGGCGTTGGTTGGTTTTTAACTGAAAGTTAGGAATACCCTCGAAAAGTGTTGGCGTAGGATAATGCCAGCACTTTTTGTTGTCTATGGCTATAGCTGTCGTTATTTAGGAATTTCAGTGATCGCTGATGTTGTTAACTATGTGCGCCAAGCTGTAACGATGAAAACAACATCGTCGGGGGTAATCTCCGCCACCCTCAATAAAATCTTACCCCTTAGTATATTCCTTGAAAAAAGAGGGTTGAGATCCATCATTAGTCAACTGGTAAGCCGCTTGATAAAGGTTTATCAGCGCTATCTTTCACCCTACAAGGGTTTTTCCTGTGCCCATAGGGCTGTGCATGGTGGCCCTTCTTGCTCAGCATACTTTAGTGAGTCAGTGGTCACCCATGGTGTTGCTAGTGCCATACCGTTGTTTCGTCAGCGTTTAGGAGATTGTCGACAGGCCTACTATGCGCTCAAAACCTCGGCTAGCAAACAGAGTCTAAACGAGCCTAATATAGGCCGGATAGATTCGTCGGACGAGCGATCTAAAGGTAAAGCGAAGAGGGATTCTAGGCATCTCTCGCAGCCAATCGATTGGTGTAGCGGGAGCTATTGCGACTGTGGTGTTATAGATATTCCCAACTGGGGACCCTGTGACACGAACTCCAATGGTGCCTGTGATGCAGGCGATTGTAGTGGTTCAGACCTGTTCTGTGATGGATGTGATGTTGGCAGTGGTGACTGCAATTGGTAAACCGAGCTCATCTAAGTGTTTCTGCAATCATTCCTAGATGCAGAAATGCTCCCCACTTACTCAATGTCTGTTGTAAACGGCAGCCGCATGTAGACTCCTTGGGGATCGTTGAGAGTCTCTAACAGTGCTAAATCTTCTCTTAATTCCAACAATTGTTCCGAAATAGGATCCTTTGCCCAAGGTAATTTAGCGGTTACACCAAATCCAAAAAGGCTATCTAAAATCTGTTCTTCTAAGCTAGGCGGATTGGGAAGCTCTTCTACTTGCCATTCGTCGAGTTCGGCAGCCTCGGCAGCGGCAGCAATGGCCTCGTTTAGCCCACCCATTTGGTCTACCAAGCTGGCACTCTTAGCATCGCTGCCGGACCACACACGTCCCTGGGCTACCTGATTGATTTTCTCTTTGGGGAGCTCTCGCCCTTCTGCCACTAAGCTTAAAAAGCGATCGTAGAGAGTGTTGACAAATCCTTGCTGTACCTTAAGTTCGTCGTCACTTTGAGGACGGCTGATGGTGTCAATATCAGCTAGCTTTGCGGTTTTGATAATGTCCCAGGTAACACCGTTACGATTGGCAATTTCTTTGAAGTTGAGTCGCAAACCGTACACGCCGATGGAGCCGGTAATGGTGCTAGGAGTGGCAAAAATCTGATCGCCAAGTGCGGCAATCATGTAGCCACCGGAAGCGGCATAGTTACCCATCGAGACGATAACGGGTTTTTGTTCTGCTAAAAGTTCGACTTCGCGCGCGATTACTTCAGATGCGATCGCACTACCCCCAGGGCTATTCACCCGTAGCACAACTGCCTCAATATCGTCATCATTGCGGGCCTGGCGCAGAGTGTCAGATAGGCCACCGGAAGTAATTAATCCAGGAGTATCGCCATCGCCATCAACAATCTCCCCATTGGCGTAAATCACCGCAACAGTATCTTTGCCATAGTCAGGATCTAGAGTTTGGCTGTAGTTGTATAAGCTGATTTGGGTAAAGTCTTCGTCGCTGCCAGATCGGGTTTCATCGGTTTGGTTAGTGAGGCCCCTCAGGTCTGTGAGAACTTCGTCATAAAAGGCAACGGTATCTATTAGGCCTGCTTCCTGGGCCTCAGTCGCTGGCAGAATTCCCTGGTCTTCAGCAATGGCTTGAATGGCGTCTGGTGTCGTTTCTCGCGCAGTACTGGCGGTGGTTAAAAACTCTTGCCACAGGTCAGCGAGTAGGGCCTGGGTTTGTTGTCTTTCTTCTGGACTGCTGCTACTGCGGGTAAAGGGTTCAATCGCAGACTTATAGCGGCCAGCCCGCAGTACCTGAACTCCCACACCATACTTGTTAAGGGCTCCCGCTAAAAACTGAATCTCGGCCCGAAATCCATTGAGCTCCATAATACCCGCTGGATTGAGATACAGGGTGTCGGCCACCGAAGCGAGATAATAGTCTCGCTCACTCCAGAGGGTATTGTTGGCCAAAATTGGTTTACCGGATTCGGTCTTGAATTTTTCTAGGGCCGCGCGCACTTCTTGTAGCGTGCCAAACCCAGCGAAGGTGTTGCCAGTAATATAAATGCTGGTGATGTTGTCATCGGTTGCAGCGGCTTCAATGGCCTGCAGGGCATTGTAGAGAGAAAGCGCTCGGTAGCTGCTCCCGGAAAGGGTTTCTTCCAGCACGATGCTGGCTCCAGAATAGGGAACTGCATCAACAATATCGGTGGCCAGGTCAAACACCAGCACTGAGTTCTTCTCGACTGCAGGCTCTGTTTCGGTGGCCGCAGATTTAAGAAAGAAACTGGCTAACCCTAAAGCCCCCAACCCCAACAGGGCCACTAAGCTAAACAGGCCAACTAGAGTACCAATAGCGCTGGCGGCGGTGTATTTGAGAAAATCTCGCATGGTGGAGTTGAGAAAAATACGAATAATCAGGGGATCGCTCTGGAGCAGAGTTGCCTACTAGTCTATGCGCTGAAGCACTTGGCTGTGTCTTAGGTCCGTAAGGTTTCCCTGGCCAGTACAGAATAAGGCGGTTTTGACCTCGGCAATCAGGATATCGGTCAGGGTGTCGAGGGCGTCTTCGGAATGGTCGGCAGCCTTGAGAAAGGGCAGCGCTAACCCGGCGATGTTGGCACCAAGAGCCAAGGTCTTAGCGACATCTAATCCATTACGTAAACCGCCAGAGGCAATCAGTGGGATTTTGGGTGCGATCGCTCTGATGCCAACGATGCACTCAGCCGTAGGAATGCCCCAATCGGCAAAGGTTTGTCCTAGACGTCGCTGTTTAACATCTTCTGCTCGCTCGCTTTCTACCCTGGCCCAAGAGGTACCGCCAGCTCCTGCTGTGTCAATGGCGCTAATGCCTGCATCAATTAGCTTTTGGGCCAAACTGCCAGAAATACCATTGCCCACCTCCTTGGCAATCACCGGTACCGAAATCTGGGTACAAAGGGTTTCAATTTTGGCCATTAGCCCGCTAAAGTCCGTATCCCCTCGGGTTTGAACGCATTCTTGCAGTGGATTTAAATGCAAAATCAGGGCATCGGCCTCTAGCCAATCCACTACCCGCTGGCAATGGTCTAAACCGTAGCTATAGTTCAGTTGCACGGCTCCTAGGTTGGCTAGCAGGATGGCATCGGGGGCATAGGTGCGCACATTGAATGTGTTTGCCAGTTCAGGTCTTTCTACAGCTACCCGCTGGGACCCCACCCCCATGGCTAACCCAAATTTTTGAGCTGTCACAGCCAACCGCTGATTAATAATGCGGGCCTGCTCGGTCCCCCCGGTCATGGATGAAATTAATAGAGGTGCCTTTAGGGTCCTGCCTAAAAAAACAGTACTAATATCTACCTGGTCATAACTCAGTTCAGGCAAACTACAGTGGATAAAGCGATAGCGTTCCAACCCTGTTGTGGTTCGATGGCATTGCACATCATCTTCTAAGCAGATACGTAGGTGGTCTGCCTTGCGGTCCTGAATGGTGGCAGAGCTGGTCTCACTCAAACTAATGGTTTGGGCCACGGAGCAATCTTTGTAGGTGTTACTTTATCTAAAGTAAGCCCTAGGTTGGGCCAATAAACGTTAGTCAACGTTTATTTATGCTGTCAGATATCGCCAATGTCCTAAGGCTGCCCAAAAAGCACTGTTGGAAACACGTACGTCTCTGAGTAGTACCGGGCACACTTTTATAAAGTGCTTGTAAAGCTTGCGGTGTAAATATATTGGGGATACACAGCCGCTACGTCATGATTCATCAAGGCTTGAGCAGATTGTGGAACAAGACAGAATATTTATCATCTTGATATTCCAGGGTTAAAAATCATGATTTAACCCGATCAGGAAATGATGGGGTGAATACCGATGGTAGCTCTGTCCGTCAATCTTTTATGGATATTTCGGCCTTAGAGAAAACTGTCTAAAACAGTAAATTGCTGGTTTTTAAGGGATGCTTCCATCGGTCGGCCTAGGTACCGAAGGGTGTTTCTAAGATCAACAGCTGATAAAACCGCTGTTGCTGATTTAAAGGATGGACCAATCTGCAGGTTTGGCTAGTAACCGGCATTTGATGGATTAAGTCATCCTCAGGAGCGGCAACGCAAAAAACTGACGGGTGCTGATTTGATAGATGGATGTCTAGGGAATGTTGCTAATGGCTATGTTTTCTGACTTTCGGTCTAACCGTAATCAGTGCTTCTATACACAAAATCTTTATTGGAAATGACTATGAGGGATATCGCTAAAAAATTTAAGGCGCTACCACTGGTGTCTTGGATGGTGTGGATTGCCATGGCGATAATTGCAGCTCCAGTGATGGCTTTACCCACCGCTCCAAATACGGATAAAACTGACGATATCGTTCTAGCCGCTGAACTAGTCATTTCTGAGGTCGCTGCCCCAGATGCTGACCATGAAACAGCAACGGTTGCTGAAACGTCTACCGAAGAAACTGTAGCGGTTAAGGCGGAATCAGAAACATTAGACGATGATATTGAAGCAACCGGGGATGGTGAGGAAGCGGGTGAATCAAGCGCTCTGCGCCAAACAGATGCGATCGCATCAGCCAATCCCTCAGAGCGATGGATACTGAATGAAGGATCTAGCAATACCCCAGAGGCGGCTACGGAAATTGACCTTTTGGCCCAGGACCCATCGGATGAGTTAGCCAACCCGTCCGATCCCTTTACGTTTGATCAGCGTTCCGTGGAAACACCTGAGGATGGTTCCCTAGAGCCCCTTTCGGAAACTGAAGAGCTGCCCACAACAGCGGCGGATGGGGAAACTGAGCTCGATGAAGGACCTCTGACGCCTCCATCGTTGAAGTTACAAACGGCAGCGATTCAAGAGGGAGATGAGTTTTCGGCCCGAGCTCGTGTCTATGGTCATTACTTTTTGCGCTCTAATGTTGCTGTTGTAGGGGCGGTGGATTTATCCACGGGAGATGCCTTTTCAGATACGGACTCCACAGGCTTCAACATCAGCGAGCTGTACGTTGTAGCATCCCCACCCAATGCCCCTGAGCTGCGAGGGGCTGTGGGGCTGATCGAACTGAGCTCATTTTTTGACCGCAATAGCTTTGCTAAGGATAGTCTGACCCACTTTATCAATCCGGTCTTTCAAACCAACCCGGCCCTGGCCGTTACCCAGCTAGAATCCCAACCCGCAGCCCTGGTTCACTGGCGACCTGTGGATGAAATTATCCTCAAGGCAGCAGCCTTTTCATCCGGTGGTTTTGATGACCTGGATTTTAATGCTGTAGTTGGTGAGGTTGGGGTCAATCTTGGCAACCTGATTGTCCGTGGTACCTACGTTAGCGCCACCGACGACGGTGACCGCGATGGTATTCCCGAGAGCTTCCAAATCAATCGAAACGGTGTGTTTGGCCCCCGCGAAGGAGACCGAGAAACTGCCTATGGCATCAATGCCGAGTGGTTTATCCCTGAGTTGAATGCAGGATTGTTTGGCCGCTACGGCTATCACAGAAATGCAGACCTGGATATTTCAGGCAATACCTACAGCTTTGGGGTGAACTTCCTAGACCTATTTGTAGATGATGACCGTTTTGGCGTTGGCTATGGGCGTGACCTCAGTGATGATGATCGACGTCAGGGGAATCGGCCAGATGTGCTGGAAACGTTTTACGACATCCGACTGGCATCCAATGCGCGAGCGGGCGTGAGTTTACAGCTGCGAGATGAATTTTCCGAATCGGTTTTGGGTTTCCGAATTCGAGCCGATTGGGACTTATTAGAGCTTTTTGATTGATCTGTTCAAAAATTTTTACTCTTTATGTTCGCTGGGCATCGCCCGCTCAACCCTATTCACTTTTTTCTATGAACTGGTATCACCGCACGCTAGGTCTCTGCCTCAGCCTTAATTTAATGGCTGCAACCCCTCTCATGCTGGCGCAATCCGCGCTGGCCCAGGTGCCTAATCTAGAAGGCGAACCTACACTGGTGCAAGAGGGCTACGACTTATTTGAAAAAGGTTGGATTGATCCAGCCCTGGATAAATTTTTGCAAGCAGTCCAGCGTTATCCCACGTCTGTTCCCGCTCAGCTTGGTCTGGCCCGCTCTTACCTAAAGTTGGGACAAGATGCCAATGCCTTTGAGGCATTTCGTGGACTGACTGCTCTGGACCCCACGAATACAGAAGCCCTAGAAAACTTGGGTGTGCTCGGTGGCTATCGCCCTGAATGGCGGGCCGTGGGTATTGATGCGTTAACCACACTGTTAGAGCAGC
Organism: Cyanobacteria bacterium P01_D01_bin.156; assembly: GCA_039024555.1. GTDB lineage: Bacteria > Cyanobacteriota > Cyanobacteriia > Phormidesmidales > Phormidesmidaceae > Leptothoe. The sequence continues at coordinate 33,046 of JBCCQQ010000037.1, read as the reverse complement.
CGGGCTATAGCCGCAATGCAGAGGCGCGAGCGCAGCGAGCCTTATTGCTGTTTTACGAAGGCCGCCTTATCGAAGCGGTGGCGGATTACGACATTGCCCTGGAGCAACCTGCCAGCCCGGCTACACAAATTGGTGCCGCCCAGGTATACGCCTATGGTGGTCGCTCTGCCCAATCTGTGGAACTGTTTGAAAGCTACCTTAGCACTGGACAAACGCTGGAAATCTATGAGGCCCAGGCATACAGCTTTGCCCTACGACAGCAGGACAGACCCGGAGACGCTATCAATATTTTGCAGCCCTATCTAGATACGGATGGTGACCCCACTGAGCAAGCTCAAGTCAAAGCAGAGCTAGCCACCGCCTATGCGGCCAATCGTCGCTACGAACAAGGCTTAGCGCTGCTAGATGCCATCGAAGACCAGCCCTTACTAGTCGCGCGGGCATTGCGGGGGATGAGTCTCTATACCGATGCACCGGAGGTACAGTCACGCGCGGTGATGACCTATGAGCAAGTGCTTACCAACCCAGGTCTCACGGTGGGTGTGGCGCGGGAAGCTGCCGATGCCCTCAGTGACTATCCCAGCAGTCGTCCGACTACATTGGCCACTTACCGGCAGCTAGCGGCCCAATATCCCGATGACATTAGCCTCTATGTGGAAACCAGCATTTGGGAACGCCAGTTAGCCCAAATCTCTGCCCAGGAACTGCGCCAGCGGCTATTGTCCGTCATGCTGCCTGAAAATCCCACACAGCTACAGTACATCGCCCGTAGCTTGGCTAAGCTCGATCCTCCCGATGCGGAGCTAGTGCCGTTTTATCAGGCAGTCTTGGCGGCTACGTCAGCAGAGCCCTTTCTGCACTACCGTTTGGGACAAATTTACCTACAACAGAACAAGTTGGAGCTGGCTCAAGAACAGCTGCGACTTTATGCGGGTGATGATCCAGCGGTCCTGTTATTCCAGGCTGAACAAGCTCGCCGTCAGGATGATATTGACACGAGCATTGCCATTTATCAGCAACTGATCGATAGTCCCACCAGTAATAAACAAGTCGTGACCGGTGCTCTTCAGGGCCTGGCGGGCATTTACCAAGGACAGGGGCGCTACGCTGATGCTTTAGCGCTATATGAAGAAATTATTGCCCTCAATCCCGGTAACGATGCCAAGATCTTGGGCCAAACCAGCTTGGCTTACCAGGGTAAATTCATTTCTGTTGAAACAGCAGAATCCGTCCTTGAACAGTGGTTAGCCACTCACCCTGCTAATGAGCAACCCCCTGAACTGTATAGCCTTGTGGGTGCTTTGCCTGCTGATCCTGAGCGGAGCCCACTCTATGCGTCTTTGCTAACGGCTAATCCCAGTTCATTGCTCATTCGTCAGCGTCAAATTCAGGTGTTGGCGATGACGGACCCCGATGCCGCGAATGAAGCGGCGGCGGCACTAGTGGCTGACAACCCTGAAGCCCCTGAAGTTTATCTACTGCAAGGTCAAATCGCCCAAGATACGGGTAAACTCTCCACTGCTTCCAGAGCCTATGAAACGCTGCTAGAGCGCAATCCTGAGCAGTTTGAGGCGATTGTAGGTCTGGCGGGTGTGCGATTCCAACAGCTGCGGTATCAGGAGGCCCGTCGCCTCTATGATCAGGCCATTGACATGGCACCGGATGACATCAACTTGAAGCAAACATCCATTAGTTTGACCGTGGCCCAGGATAAACCGATACGGGCTCTAGAGGAAATTAATGCGTTGCAAAGTCAGGTGCCATCTAGCATTGCTTTGAAACGACAGGCCCAGCTGATTAGAGAAGGCCTATTGCTGCATCGAGGGTTTCAGCCTGTTTGGGAGCGTTATTAGCCCAATAGTGCGATCGCAGGGGGTGAAACATTTACAAACAACTTGATTTAGATAAAGTGTTTGTTTGGATCGACAGGCCACAACAAACACTTTATCTATGAAAAGACTCATGCTCAATCGTTTTTAGCGCTAGTGTGACACTCATCTGCATTAGCCTGTTTCTCCCCCATTCCTGACAAGCCATGCCAGGATAGGGCATATATAGCAAACTGCTGAACGGCAGTTTGTCGCGCGCAGCTGTTGCCAGTTATGGCTTTCAAGCAGCACCGATGGTGTGCACTAGGTGCGCCAAACTATCTTGAGATTCTTTTCCATATCCGCCTGATTGGTGTTTGAGGCTCGCGAATCTTACTGTGGATATGGGTTATTACAGACCGACGATAAGGATAGGGCTATGTCAAGAGCAGTGGTTAGATGGATACGGCGTTGGAGCTGTCTAGCGCTGTTGGGGGTCATCCTAAATATGGCTGTTGCCAGCTGTTTAGCACCGGTCCGCTCCCAAGCCGTGTATGAACTCCCCACTGAACTGCCTCCTACTGTTCAAATTGCCCGCGGTCCCTTTCCCCTGAGCCGTTCTTTCTTTAGAGAAACCTGGGAGAACTATCGCGATCGCTTTATCCAAGCCGATGGTCGCGTCATTGACTGGGAAAACGATGATCAGCGCACCACTTCCGAAGGCCAAGCCTATGCCATGCTCAGGGCCATTATTATTGACGACCCTGAGACATTTGATCAGGTCCTGAACTGGGGAGAAGAAAACCTTGCTCGTCGTGGGGGGGATGGTGAGCTACTAGATCATCTCTGGGCCTGGAAGTGGGGGCCCGATGGTTCTCCAGAAGAGGCCAAACAATGGGGCATCCTCGACGAAAATTTTGCAACTGATGCTGATATCGATGCAGCAACTGCCCTGATTATGGCTGCCCGTCGTTGGCAAAAGCCAGACTATTTAAACTTGGCTAAAATCAAGCTCAATGACATTTGGGAATTTTCCACAGCAGATATTATCCTGAGTGACGAATTATCGGGACGTTATTTGTTGCCAGGACCGCTAGATGCCTTTCATCCCTCTCCTGAAACCTGGTATCTCAACCCGTCCTATATTGCCCCTTATGCATTTCGCTTGTTTGATCAAATTGATAATCAACGGGATTGGTTAGAGCTGGTGCAAACTGGCTATCGCATGTTGGAAGCAAGCGCTCAAATATCAGATATTGGCTTACCCAGTGATTGGGTTTTACTGCACAGCGAAACTCCCCACTATCGTCCCTTGCCAGTGACGGCTCCTATCAAGAGCTTATATGGATTTGACGCTTACCGCGTTTGGTGGCGAGTGGCCCTTGACTTAATTTGGTTTGATTCAGCACCCGCTGGACATTACCTTAACGATCACTTAGCAGCTCTCCTAGAAAAGTGGCAGCAGTCAGAACAGCTGCCTGCGCAGATTGATTTGTTTGGAGATGCCTTGGTTGATTACGGTGCCACATCACAATACGCCATGGTGTATCAAGCTGCCCGACATCTAAATCCTGACCTAGCCGAAACGATCCGAGAAAACACATTGGCCTTGGCAAACCCCAGCGACTTCTGGGATGGTAACTCAGCGTACTACACCCAAAATTTGGCTTGGCTTGGGCTGTACCCCCCAGAGTGGATACCGAGCGCTTGGTTAACAGACAATCGCACCTAAACCGGCTTGAATAATTCCACAGTATCCATAGCGTCAATGGGCAGTAGCTGCACATTGACGGCTTCTTCACGAGCAGTGGGGAGCGATTTGCCAATAAAATCAGGATGAATCGGTAGTTGACGATGTCCCCGATCAATCAGAACAGCCAAACGAATTAAATTAGGACGGCCATAATCAGTGACTGCATTCAGGGCTGCTCGAATGGTCCGACCGCTAAAAATCACATCATCTACGAGCACAACCTTTTTACCGGTTAAATCGCAGGGCATTTTGCTTTGTGCTGGTGTACGGGTGCCAATTTTATCCAGGTCATCTCGATAAAAGGTAATATCCAGCTCCCCCACAGGAATTTGAATATTTTCCAGACGTTCCATTTGTTTGGCGATGGCCTGGGCTAGGGGAATCCCACGGGTATGAATACCCACCAAAATTAGATCGTCTAAAGGGTGAGTGCGTTCAATAATTTCCGAGGCCAACCGGTTTAAAGTGCGGCGAATCGCCTCCGCAGAAAGAATTTCAACTACCTGTTCGGCCATAGTCGTGGAAACCTATAAAAGAGTTCATCAGAACTCAGTTTAACCATACCGAAGGGGTTCCCTTCAGCGGTTCTAAACCATGAAGTTTGTGTTTTCGCCTTGGGCCGCTTGCCAACTACGAGCATCAAAATAAAGTTCTTCAAGGGAGATTTTATAGAGCACTTCTCGTAATTTTTCCTGTAGACGTCTCCACAGGGTTAATGTTACCCAATCTTCTGCTTTATCTAAGTTAGTAAGCTCCAGCGGGGTAATGGGTTCTCCCACGGCATCTAGAATTTGTCCCAGATAAATTTGTCCAGGCGCTTTAGCAAGACGATACCCGCCTCGCGACCCCCGTACTGATTCGACTAACCCAGCACGACGTAATTGGATAAGTAATTTTTCGAGATAAGGTGCCGGTAGATTTTGCCGTTGGGCAATCAATTTAACTGATGTCAAACGGGGTTGCAAACTCAAATCGAGCATCGCTTTTACACTGTAATGTCCACGAGTTGTAAGTTTCATCGTTGGAGTGGATCCTCACCCAAGTTTTCCTTTTAGGAAGTGAGTGTTCTAGAGATACCGTTAATAAGATTGGCCAATTAGGAAGTGAGTGTTCTAAGAGATACCGTTAATAAGATTGGCCAAAGAGAATTGAGGAAAAATTAACATAAGAAGTGTCTAGAATAGTGCAGCTCTGGGCAAATTACGCAGGGAATCAACTCTTAATACAATTATCAAAAAATAAATTCAAACGGCGTGCACAAATGCATTTGAATCATGTATGATTCTGCTCGTTATCTATCGGACGATAGATAGCTAATGCTTAATTAATAGTTGTAGGGAATACGCTTCATAGGATTTTGAAGTACGGTAACTGGAAAATTTCCATCTATCCTTCCCAGCCATCTATAAATTATGGATTGATATCTGACCTGACTAAACGTTGGTGTCTTTCATGTATTAGTTGCAGAGATAAACTGTGTCCCAAAGTAGATTCATTTTTTCTGTGAGAATTTATGCATGTATGGATAACTCAAGCAGTTATAGGCGGCAAATTGATCCTTGTAGCAGTGGTAGAAAACTGCAAACGTGTTCATGTTAGAGATGTGGGTGAATGGCTAAACCATCAAATTCAAATCCATTGACAGGTAAGACACTGCTCAAGAAAGTTAAGGACTTAGAACATCTCTCTAGGGAGGAAAAGGCAAAGGCCTGTGGTTACTATACAGTGACTAAAAATGATGTTGTCCGTGTCAACATGATGAAGTTTATGAATGCGCTAATTGATGCCGAAGGTATTCAATTGGATAGTGTTCAAACAGGTAATGGCCGTGGTGGACGTAGTGCAAGTTATCGAATTACTGTGCAGTCCAACGGTAATTTACTAATCGGCGCTGCCTATACAAAACAAATGGGTTTGAAGCCTGGAGACGAGTTTGAAATTTCTCTAGGTCGTAAACATATTCGCCTCAAACAGCTCAATGTTGATGAGGAAGATACTGATGATGAGTAAGCTTTGCTGCTGTTTGTAAGTACCTTATTTGCAACGTTGAGATGGATTCCTTGGTCTAAGTTAGTTTATGTGCTGAATTCAACATGGTATGGGTAGTGGACTCATATCATGACATCATTTATCGACTGAATTCTTAGTTTTAATTTAGAAAAATTATGGGGTTGCCAGTAGTTTTAGATGTTGCCCTCGGGCTGATATTTGTTTATATGGCCCTTGGTTTAATTGCCAGTGAGGTGCAGGAAATCATTAGTACCCTATTGCAATGGCGAGCTGAGCATCTTAAATATTCAATTGAACAGTTATTGTCAGGCGGTCAGGTAGATGAATGGAAATCAGCTCGAAATTTAGCTGATACGCTTTATAAAAGTCCAATGTTGCGGGACTTAAATTATGAAGCTCAGGGCCTAATTGCCCGTTCAGCTCGTCAAATTATTCACTCGGTTGGTCGCATTTATCGATTGTTAACCCGCACCCGTAATGTTTTTGGTGGTCAGACATCGGGTCCTTCTTATATCCCATCCGAAGCCTTTGCTACTACGTTGTTAGAAACCCTAGAGCTAGAAGGTTTGCAACAGTCGGTGGTGGAAGGTCGGCTCAAGCGACTGCTTCACGAGCAGATTATGTTGCCTTTAGGCGATACATTGCATACTCTCCGGGCATCTCTGGGGGATGGAGCCCTATTAGATATTGAGTTACGTAATCTAGAATCTTCTCTTGAGGGACTTATTTTAGACTATCGAGCTAAACGTACGGACTTAAACCAAGTTGCCGAGCGTGTCTTGGCAGAGCTTGAGCACTTTACAGACCAAGGTACAAATGTATTGCCCGAAAGCTATGGAGCTACCCAAGCGTTTACGCGCAGAATGGGCTATTTGCGATCGCAAATAGCTGGTGGTATGAATGCTTCTGCTGGACTAGTACGGCAAATTCAACCCTCTGTTCAAGAGCTGCTCGCCATCACATTAGAGACAAGTGCAGGAGATTCTCGCAGAAACGAAGTTACTTATTTACGTCAGAGTCTTAACGGTCAGATGCCATTCCGGCTTCGAGAAAGTCTTGGCATGCTGGCAGAACGAGTAAGTCGTCATACGAATGAGACAGAAAATCAGCTTAAGCAGTTTCAATCGGAAGTTGAAAGCTGGTACGACCGTGGCATGGATCGTGCCTCTGGAGTATACAAACGAAATGCCAAGATTGTCGGCATTTTAATTGGGTTTGCGATCGCTGCCATCGTTAACGCAGACACGTTTTATATCGCCAATCGCCTCACCGTTGACGAAGCTGTTCGGGCCAGTGTTATTCAAACCCTGGACCAAGTTTCTCTGCGCGACATAGAGGCTTCCATCGACGATGATTCCCTCGGTGAAAATCTTCAGTCCCTTGGCGATGCCGTGCAGTCCACACTATCAGACTATGCTCTCCCCATAGGCCGCTCGCCAAGGCTACGGGCAACCCAGGCCGTACTAGAGGCCGATTGGCGTTTTCCAATACCACGGTATGTTTTTGGTTGGTTAGTGACCGGAGTAGCTATTTCCATGGGTTCCAGCTTTTGGTTTGATGCCCTACGACGGGTTACATCAGTACGTACGTCAGGTATCAAACCTCTCAGTTCTACTGCCTCGACTAACAGTCAATAGGAGCGACCAGGTAATCGTTTTAGCCATTCACTATTCAGTCGTTGGCACCCATACTACAAAGACAGTTCCCCCACATCTACTGGCAATCTCATGATTAAGGTCAATAGGTAGCCATGGAGGCGATGATGGATGGGACCAATCGGTAGGATAAGCAGGGCTAAACACTTCAATTGTGCCACCCATTTGGGTAATCAAGTCCTTAGCAATCGCAAGCCCTAACCCTGTACCAGCAATTGAGCTCTGGGCCTGTATCCCTCGATAATGTCGTTCAAATAAATGAACCTGATCCTCAGATGGAATGCCAGGACCGTTATCACCTATGGCAATTCCTAAATAATTTTCTTTGGTCAATCCACCCACCAACCAAATCCATGACTCAGATGGCGCATACTTGAACGCATTATCAAGCAAATTTGCAGCGACTTCCTGCAAAGCTTGAGTATCAACCAAAACTAAATGCTCAGAAAAGTCTGATATCGGAGAGTGCCAAAACTGTCGGTGACGTTCCTCAGCAGCAGCAACCGTAACTGTAATGAGCGGATAGAGAATGTCTCCCAAAAATTGAGGAGATATTTCTAAAGAACGGCCTAAGGCAGGTAAAAGTGGCTTAGTAGTAGCTTCAGCTATCTGTGGCAAGAGCTGTGGTGTCACTGTTTGCGCTAAGTCGGCATCACCAATATCAACAGCCGAATCAAAGTCAGCAACCAATTCCTTCAGGTGTTGACTTTCTCGTACAATACCATCGACTAAACGATAGTTAGGGTCATCCTGGGAAAGCCGTCGCAGCAGTAATTTACCAAATGTGCCAATAGCAGTTAACGGATTACGAAATTGGTGCAGTAGATTATGGAAAACATCCGATTGCTCCCCCTGCAGTGCTTGCTTAGCCTGAAGTCGACTTTTCAACCACTGATTTTGCCGCTCCAGAAAACAGCTGGTCGCCAAACTCGTTGACATCGTTTGCAAATACTGATGCTCGCTAGGTTGCCAAGGGTGGTCAGGACGTAGCACTACTAAAACGCCCAAAACGATTTCCTGATGAATCAATGGTAAGACTAAGCGTTCTAATCCTAAGCCAGTTCCCACAATCTCTCCAGATGAGAAAGCATCCATAACTCTACCTGAAGCAGGCAAAGTACCCTGTTGAGCCATCGGGTTTAGAATATCGCTTAAATCGCCGGCGTCAGGGATCTGGGCTACTGGCACTAACATAGGCTCAGCGCCGGGTTCCATACCAAGGGTGAGATAAATGACAGATGACACTTCGCCGAATGTCCGACGCAATAAATCCAAATGGGCCTGACATATATCTACTAATTCAGTACTAGCTGGCATGGCGTTGCCTTGCGTAGGTCAATGAAGCAATCAGCGATCAAGTCTTTTACAAATCCGGAGAAATTTATCCAAATTTTAACTTTTATAAAGTTAATTCAAAACCTTGCGGACCCTTTTAATGGTAGACATTTTGCAAGAACAGCAGTGTAAAACCACTTCTAGCGAATTCGGCACAATTTTAAGAGAAGTTGAAAATCTAAGGCACAACCGATATACTTTGCTGGGTTAAGTGTTTTTGTAACTATCAATACACGAATCCGTCATTTAAATTTATCCGAAGGAGGTCAAGCAACTTGGCACGGAGACGTAAGCGCAAGAGTCGTCGCCGCCTAGAAGGGCGTCGTATCCTAGAGTCAGTTCCCCAGTACAGCATTGAAAGTGGAGAAGCGAAGCCTGTTACCGCGGCTCGCAATTTTATCCACTCCGAGGGTATTCAACCACCTGCTGTATTGCTGGTTAAACGTAATGAGCATACCACCGACCGGTACTTTTGGGCAGAAAAAGGTCTGTTCGGTGCTCAATATGTTGAAGAAAACCACTTTCTGTTTCCAAGCCTTCGCGCCTTGATTGGTGAAGAAGAAGAGGAAGTAGTTCTCGGCTAGCAAAGAAAGGTTAAGTGCGGTTAGCACTTAACCCGTTCAAACAAAACCTATAAAAGATTACCAGGGAGGTGCAACATTTGGACCTCCCTTTTTATTAGCTATAGAAATCTACTCAACGTATCTAAAGATTTTGACAGTTGTCCAACGTTAAGGTGTGATGAGATTCCAGTCCGGAAGTCGTTGCTTGAGTTCTTTCTATGAAGCTTTAAAAGGAGCATTGCTCTTTAGCTGTATAATTTCGTCCCGATGCGCCCGTATAGTTAGCTTAGTCCCTTGTTCTTCTTGTTGAATACGAAAGGCAACTTGTTCTTCTCGCTTAGCTTGTTTCCAATAAAGTACGGCAGTGAGGGGAGATAGCATTACTAAGCCGAAGAAAAATACGCCATAGGCTTTAAACAGCGTAGCTAGTACGAGTGCAAAACACATGAGCGCTACGGCAGCTAGGAATGAAAGAAAAATTGCTAGAAAAAAACTGGGTCTAACCAAACCAGCTAGCTTTACCCATTCATCATCAGAAGACGCTTCTTCGTTGACTAGACGATATGCACGATTCTGCCAATAGTCCAACATAGTTTGGCGTAAAGCCTCTAATGTTTGACCGGTTGAGAATTCAGCAATTTCTGTTCGATCTTTGGTAGCCGCTTTAATAAAAAAGAACAAGCCCACTCCTAACAGTATGGTTAGGAAAAACGTAGACTGACTAACTGCACTTTCCACAACAGCTATCCTTGGCTAACAACAACGACTAAGACCACATAGAACTATACCGTAGCCGCTGCTCAGTCGTTGTTGTTTTATCAACCAATAGTGAGCTTGTGGAGCGCTTGCTTAACTGGGTAAGCAACTATGAACTCATCGCGCGACGTCTAGGGGTCGTGTTGCGCTGGCCAAGGATATATCGCTGCCAAAGCTCCGCCAGTTCCCGTGCTTTAGTTTGCCAATCTGGGCGGAGACGATACATGCGTCGAGGCCGACCTCGACCTTCCACTTTTTTCCAATACCCCATGATAGCCCCCTGGTTTTCCAGGAACTTTAGAGCGCTGTAGAGCACCGTATCTGACAAGCGATAGTCAGGATATTCATTTTCGATGGCATGGATTAGCTCTGTACCGTAAGAATCGCGGCGGATCAGGACCGACAGTACGTAGCAAACTGCTAATTCCTTATTCAGATACAGCGGCGGTGGGTCTTCAAAAAACTGATAAATGTCCTCAAATTTCATGGCATAGTGCTCCGGCTGCAATAGGGATGGGGTTAAAACAGCTTGATTACCGGTAGTTTATTAATGGGGGTGTTGGAATATCACACATTACTTAGCAAAGTTGTGATGTCTCAATACTCCAAGACTATGGGTGAAAACTAAATCTGAAGCGCTTTCACGCTAAATTTCGCCAAAAAATTTTATTAAAATTCTAAGGTTTATTTTAGACGCTAAAAAATCTGGCGACTGATTACCGCCTTATATAGTAACTATCCGCAAACAAAATATAGATTTGCTTGAGCTTTTGAGATTAATGGGTGATTGATTGAAAGTAGCTGCTAAGCTGAACGACTACTTTCTAATCTTTTTCTAAAAAACAATAGCTAATTGCGAGGCGAGGGCAGCTCGGAAAGCTGCGTTTGGAATAGCCGTTGCCCATTTTGGCTAGCTACGAGTTCAAGGGCTAGTGGCCCTGTAGTGAAGATTCGTCTACCGGCGATAGCCTCGATGGTTAAAGGGGCGCCATAGTTTTGCACCTGATTGAGAAAATCAATCACAGGCTCACTAAAGCCACCGGCTACCCTTGGATTATCGACAATAATAATGCCTTCTAAGCTGGCCGTGATTTGAGAACTTGTGACTAATGTTCTGAGAATCTCTACCAGTTCAGGAGTACTTGGATAGGCCGTATTAATAGGAATGCGGGCTAGAGTTTCACCCTCTTGAAAAACAATACGATTAACTCTCGCTTGTAATGAGACTTCCACGCAAGGAGGTTGCTCCCGCTGCACGACACAGGGCTCACCGACAACGTAGTTTCCAGAAACACCTACACGAATTACATACTGCTGACCATCAGTAATATTCCGGGCAATATTTCTGACATCTTGGGGATTGGTCCGCAGAATACGAATAGCCTGCTCCGGTGCATCAGGCCAGATTTCATTTAGGGCGAGTCGATTTGCTTCAGCAAGAAGCTGCTCAATTTCTGTGGTGGCTGCTGTAACAGATGGAGGTCTGGTGATTAGCAGGGCCAAGGTTTGATTGCGACTGATAGCTACATTACCAGCTCGTAGCTTAAGGAACTCTGACTCTAATCGTGTTGTTTCGTCTTCTAGAAATGCTTGCTCAGTTTTCAGTCTTTCTAGAGCAGATTCCCGTTGTGCAATGGCAAGATCTCGATCCTGTAGCTCCTGATCCCGCCGGGCTAGAGCAATGTCTCTCTGGGCTATTTGCTGTCTAACTTCAGCTTGCTGCCGTTGTAGGAACTGACGATCTGCTTGAAGATGGCTAATTTCTCCCCGTAGTTGATCCGCTTGGTTGGATACCAGGCCCAGCTGATTTTGGGTTTCCCCTAACCGCTCTCGAATTAGGGTTTCCCGTTCAGTGGCTTCGTCTAAAAAGGTAATTACTTCAGTAAGTTCCCCTTCAGCATCGATTTTTTGCCGGGTAACTGTGTTTAGAGCTTTTTCTACATCTTCTTTTGCAATGCGGGTAGCCTCTAGTTCTTTGCGGGCATCTGATAGGTTAGCTTGGGTTTCTTCAAATTCAAACAGACCTTTACGTAACTGTTCACTGGCAAAAAGTAATAGGCCTAGGGTAGAGGCTGAAATTATACTCCCTGTCAAAATGCTCACTAATGTAGCCGTCTGACGCGGGCGCATATTAAACAAGGAAAGACGGGCCTTTCCAACACGCATACCAATGCGATCGCCCAACGTAGCAATGAGACCACCGAGGACAAGCACGGTCATAATCAGTATTAGACCAACGTCCATCTAATGTCTATCCAACGGAGTAGGGGGTGCCTAGCAGAGTTGTGTATAGGTTACTCGATCGTTTGCCTCAGTGATCACAAACGGACTGGGGTTAGTTAAGCAAACTGCTGACTAAGGGCCACGGGATCATGAACGGTGATCTTCTTTTTATGGATTGAAATCATGGTGTCTTGGCGCAGATCACCCAGTAGACGAGTAACCGTAACTCTAGTTGAGCCAATGGCTTCGGCAATAGCTTGATGGGATAGCTTCAGGTCGATGGTAATGCCACTGCTGCTGGGGACACCAAAGTCACGACAAAGGATCAGCAAAAAGCTCACCAACCTGGACCCCATATCTCGGTGAGCAAGGGTTTCAATCATCATCTCGGTCTGCAAAATACGCGATGATAATCCCTGAAGCAGCATGATTGAAAGTTCTGGATGCTCTTCAAGGGCCTGCTTGACCTGCTCAATAGGCATGGACATTAATTCCACAGGGGTAAAGGCAACCGCATGATAGAAGCGATCCGAACGATTGCCTGTCAGTAAGGATAAAACACCAAAAACACTGTTTTCCCGCAGTAGGGCAACGGTGATTTCTTCCCCAGCTTCATAAACCCTGGAAAGCTTTACGGCCCCCTTGAGCAAAAAGTAAACGCGCTCCGCTGGATCGCCTGGAAAGAAAATTGTCTTACCACGCTCATAGGTTTCGGCCACAGGAGGAAAAGAGCCTGTAGATAGCTGCCTTAGTAGGTTGGCAAGAGGTTTTTCTGTAGTCACGGTGATGGTTGTGTGCGATCGCAAAGCCGTAGCAAAGTTAGGACTAACAATAGCTGAGCAATTGGAAAAAGGCCAGAAGCTAACCCCCAAAAGAATTCAGCTCAGATCTGTAGACAGAAAAATATAACAAACCTCTGCTCTTAGATAGCTCTACCCTCTAATTGAGAGCTAGCAACCTTAAAGTTAAAGTAATAGGATTTCCTGACTTTAGACCAATAAAACTTAAGTTTGTCGTACTTTTTGTATAAAGAAACACAAAATACAGCTACTTATTATTTATTGCGAAGGATTTGATGTTATTCGCTCGTGTGGGCCTACGACAAGACTATCCATGAGGGGCCGTTTTTCAGTATGCTCCTAGGGTTAACACATCGGTATACCCGTACACCGTTAAATTTTTGGAGATACCTTCCCCCAATCATCATGTTAGATCTGACTGGAAAGAATGCCCTGGTGACCGGCATTGCAAATAATCGCTCTATTGCCTGGGGTATTGCCCAGCAGCTGAGTAAAGCAGGTGCCAACATTGGCGTAACTTATCTACCTGATGAAAAGGGGCGAATGGAGAAGAAGGTTCGGGATCTAACAGAGCCTCTCAGTCCAAGCCTGTTTCTGCCTTGTAATGTTCAAAACGATGAACAAGTTACCGCAACATTTGGCGCTGTTAAAGACAAATGGGGGAAGCTAGACATCCTCATTCACTGTCTGGCATTTGCCAACCGTGACGATTTAACTGGAGATTTCAGTGATACATCTCGTCAAGGATTTCAAACAGCCCTTGATATCAGCGCTTATTCCCTCGTTAAATTAGCTCAACAAGCCAAGTCACTGATGACTGATGGCGGTAGTATCGTCACGCTAACTTATTTAGGCGGCGTACGGGTAGTGCCCAACTATAATGTGATGGGTATTGCAAAAGCGGCTCTAGAAATGAATGTTCGCTATCTGGCAGCTGAATTGGGACCTAGCAAAATTCGAGTTAATGGTATTTCGGCTGGCCCTATCCGCACATTGGCTTCTTCAGCAGTAGGCGGCATCTTAGATATGATTCATCATGTAGAGGAGGTTGCTCCTTTGCGTCGTACTGTGACCCAAGCAGAAGTTGGCAATTCAGCTGCTTTCCTATGTAGTGATTTGGCGTCAGGCGTTACGGGGCAAATTCTTTATGTCGATTCTGGCTATGAAATCATGGGAATGTAGCTTTGTAGATAGTTTTCTGCGGCTTAGTTATTGAATGTCTCATTAACCATTCCAGATATTTTTTCATGGCAAATTGGCTTGAGCACAGTGTATATGTCGATGTAGAAGCTCCTATCGATTTGGTGTGGGCCCTGTGGTCAGATTTAGAACAAATGCCGCAGTGGATGAAATGGATTGACTCAGTAGAGTTATTGCCAGAACAACCCGATATGTCTCGCTGGAAGCTGGCCTCTGGGATGTGGGAGTTTACCTGGCTGTCTCGAACCGTCAAGGTTACTCCTTATCAAATATTGCAGTGGGAGTCTGTAGATGGTTTGCCAAATCGTGGAGCCATTCGTTTCTATGGGCATCAACAGGGCACCAGTACAGTCAAAATGACCCTTGCCTATGCAGTGCCTGCAGTTCTGGCTAGATTTATGGAAAATGGCTGGTTAAGACGTATTGTGGACTCCACCTTGCAAGCTGATCTGGAACGGTTTCGGCAAAAGGCTGAACAGATTGCTCAGGCTAGCTAACAGGTAGCATTACAGTTCTATGGGCGGTTATGGGTTTTGATACGCAGCAGGCTGAAATATGCTTGCAGTCTCTCGATCTCATTAGATTGTTCCAAAACGTCTTGGGTTGGAATGCTCCCACTGGCCAACGTTCAATCTCCATGAAAGCATGTCATCATTCCTACCGTGCTCAGTGCATTGCTCAAAAGGGAAGCACTAAAATCTGGGAGATCAGACTCGATGCCCATACGGATATCACACTCCAAATCAAGACTAAGCTCCACAGAGCTATTCATAAAAAGCATCCATATCCTTTAATCGTTTTTATCAATCAGCATCAGACCCGTAGTCTTTGGTGTTGGCAAAATAATTACAGTCGTCTGCAATCCCTGGTATTTGTTAGGTATCAACCCTTGGCAGGTTGGCATACCCGACTCAAGTATCTGGCAAACTTCACTGGTGATGAATCATTAGAACTCCGATCACGGGCACAAGACTGCAGCGAGTTTACCCAGCAATTACGTCAGCAACTGCAACAGCTAAGTGAGGCGATTACTGGAATTGATGACACACAGGATCGGTGGTGGTATGCTAGCTCACTTTTGCAACGGCTAATTGTTATCTATATACTGCAGCGAAAAGGATTTTTAAATAATGATATTTGGTACCTTCACAACCAGTTAGGCCGTAGTCAACAACAACGAGCCAACATTTTTTTTCAACAGTTTCTGCAACCGATTTTTATTCAGGGATTCTCGCTTCCTGTCATAGAACGTTCCCAGAAAACCCACTGGATGGGCCAAATCCCATATTTAGGAGATTTGTTCTATAGCCATTCTTTAGAGGCAAAATATACCAAAATCAATATTGCTGACATGGCGTTTGAGTCTATTTTGGTATGGTTTGAATCTCCTCTGTGGCAGCGACTCATCAACAACTGGCAATTGTCCTCTATAAGCATAGCGTTTGAGAGTGTATTGACTGATTGGCAGCCAATGGAGCCAGAAGCTTTAGTTGAAAGTCAATCTGCAGCCTGCGAGCTAGTGATAAACCAGTTTCTACTGGAGCATCTAAATTTAGTGACAGACTCAGCCACTGTCGATATTTGGGACATCTTGTTCTCTGGAGAGCTTCAACATTTACGGAACTTGGTGCAAACCAGCTTACCCAAAATGTCTATTATGGACCCAGCCTGTGGGGTTGGTGGCGTATTAATAGAATTGCAGGCTCATTTAGTCGATATCTACAGCACGCTGATTGGCCATCTTAATCATCTGACGGATAGTCAGTTACAAATTTGGTTAGAAGGTGTAAAGAATGAGCATTCTTCACTTTTGCAAACAATCCATCGTCGGATTTTTAAGTATGGTCTCTATGGCGTAGATCTAAATCCAGCAGTGCTTGACAGTGCACGTTTTCAACTGCTGTTCAATTTGATTATTGCTGCCCAGGACTCTCAAGATATTGAGCCTCTGCCTAACCTTGATTTTAATATTGTATTAGGCAACAGTTTGATAGGCTTTCTTCAAGTGGATGAGGCCGGGTTTGACCGCTTATATTCCACAGAGACACTCCTGCAGGGTAATCTTTTACAGCCTTTGGCTGCGGAGACTTATCAAACGATTCTTGCAGAGAAAAGAATTGCCCTGGAATATTACTATTCTCGAACTCATGTGTTGGAGGAGCTTCAACAAAACATTCCTCGATATGCACAATCGGAATTTTTTCGTGATCAGATTAACTATCTGGATACCCAGGCACAGGCAAAACTTGATGAACTTCTGCTCACTGAATTTAGCCAAACTTTAGGAATTCGTTTTAGAGCAGCGCAGCTTATAGAATCTCCTCGTCAACGACTGTTAAAAATTGACGATATCGCAGCTCTAAATGCGTTTCATTGGGGATATCACTTTAATCAAGTTTTAGAACAGGATCAGGGATTCAATATCATTCTCTCACGGCCTCCTCAAGGACCTTGCCGACCCACTATCCAAGAGTTCTTTTATCGATTTGCCCATCTAACATTTAAATACAAGATGGATATTCGCACCTTTAAATCGGTTAAACGCTTCCTAAGCAATGTTGATTCAGAAGTCGCTAGAGCTTGGTTAGGCTATCAAAGCCAATATTCTTTAATGGCTGACTATTTTTACCGTTCTCCCCAATATGAGCGCCAAAGTCCTGTGTTGAAGGGAAAACGTCATCGAACACAGCTTTATAAGCATTGGTTATTTACTGAGCGTTGTTTTAATCTTCTCGCTCCACGAGGAATCTGTGGGCTACTTGTTGCTAATGACATCAAAGATAGCCCTCGAGGAATGGCACTGCGTAGTCTCTTAGAAAAGAAAACAGATGTTCATTTCTTAAGGACCTTACCGCGAAACCAAAAACTTTCTAACCAATGTTTCCTATGGTTTGTAAAACATTGAAATAGGTCCATTATCTTGCATAGTCCTGAATGATACCGAGATCTTTCTCAAGTGTGAGACAGTTTCGCCCTTCTCCTACCATAAGTTGGTAATCTACTCGATCCATCAACTGGTGTAGGATTAACCAGCCATAGCCACCTTCTTGTTGCTCAGTAGGGCTAGGAGCTCGATAGTTGCGAATATCAAAGCCGTGCCCCTGATCCCAGACTTCTAAACATAAAAAGCTGCCTTCAACCCCCAGCCTTAGTACAACCGGTGTTTCGGGACGGTCATGATGAGCATGACGTACAACATTGGAATATACCTCTACAATCACCAGCCGTAGCCGACTTTCAACCTTTTTCCAGTCTAGGTCTACGATATGGTTGAGTTCAGCTTTGAGAGAGTTTAGTAACCAATCTTCCACGACAGCTAAAAACTTCAAATCACTAGGGATAGCAAGTTCAGTTTTCATAATTTAGAACGCTACCTCCAGGGATAAGATTGTCTGATCGTCATGCTGTTCGTAATTAACTGTATTAATTCGAGCCAGGATTTTGTTTAAGTCCAACCCTTTAGTTTGCTCTTGTATTAGTTGCCATAACCCTATCTGCTTAAGCATGGTCTTCTGCCCATCCATATCCATGAGCGCTTCGGTAATACCATCACTAGTCAAAAGCAGTGCGTCGCCCTCTTGTAGGGTCAGGCGGCTAGCTTCGATTTGCCACTTAGGTAAGATGCCTAAAGGTACACCATTGCCCCCCTTTAGATAAGTTGGCTGGGCAGGGGGGGCAGTTCCCTCCATGAGTTGCTTTTGTGACCATAGAATTGGATAGATATGACCGGCATTGGCATAGACTAACTCGCGGCTAGCTGGGGTGTACCGCACTAGCACCATGGTAATCATATGCTCATTGTTAACTAAATCAGCATTGAGAGCCTGATTAAGAGTTGACATCACCACATCAGGTGTAGGTGGTTGACTGGCTGACAATTCTCGCCGCAATAATGAGATGGCACTAGCCATAAATAAAGCAGCTGGTACACCTTTTCCAGAAACATCTCCAACCGCCAGCCAAATATCCCCTTGAGGATGGATGAAAACCTCATAAAAATCTCCACCAACGGCTCGAGCAGCCTGACATTGGGCTTGAATCCTGACATTGGGAAGCTCAGGCCAAACCTGACTCAGCAACTTTTGCTGAATTTGTCTTGCCACATTTAATTCAGCTTGCATCTGTTCCGTTTGCCGCTGAACATCGTGATACAGCTTGGCCTGAGAAATCGCTAGAACTACCTGTTCAGAGATGTTCTTGAGCAGATCAGTCGTTGCACTATTCCAGGTATCGTCAGTCTGATAAAGAACTATTGATGCTAGGAGTTGATCACGATAGGTAAATTTAGTAGCGAGCCGATTGAGATACCTATCTCCATGGGTAACTTTATCTAGGCAGGGTGTATGGTCTAAAAATCCGGCATGGGCAACTTCACAGCTGGCAATTGATCGATCTTTTTTAGAGTAGGTAACAGGTTTAGGAGGCTGGCTCGAATCAATGGCATCGACTGGATACAAAACTGCGTAGTCTGCTTCAAAGGCTTCTCCTAGAGCATCTACAACTGTTTGAAGTGTACTGGCGTAGTTGAGAGAACGGCGGATAGTCGTTGTAATTGAGTTATACAGAGAAACCTGTTTAAGTGATGCAGACAGGGCATTGGTGCGCTGCTTAACCACACGATAGGTATCAGCAGCCTCATCGATAACTTGTCGAAGCTCCTTTGGTTTCCAGGGTTTAGTGATGTAGCGATGAACTTGCCCTGAATTAATTGCATCGACGAGATCCTCAACATCGGTATAGCCTGTTAGGACGATGCGCATCGTGTCAGGGTAGTCTTTGACGGTCAGACTTAAGAACTCTGTGCCATTCATTTTTGGCATCCGTTGGTCGGAAATGATGATGGCCATTTCCCCATTGGTTGCCAAGCAATCTAATGCTTCTTGACCACTACTGGCACGATATACTTGATAGTTACGTCTAAAAGTACGATGCAGCAGCTCTAAATTATCGAGTTCATCATCGACAACTAGAAGCTTAAGTTGTTTATGAGTGGTGAAACTCATATTGTCTTCCAAAATTTCTGATGATTGGTGCATATTAGGGCCAACCTTGAGAAAAGTATCACCACAGCTGTCCATATCTACTGGTTGATTTTAGTTTGCCCAGGGAAGATCTTGAAACAACCGCGACTTTTTATACAATTCAAGCTAAGTTGATGACTTCTGTTAACGAGAGTAGGGCAAGTAGTCTATCGATCGTGGGAATGTTGGGCTGTGGCTAGTGCTGATCGCTCACAAAGTCTTTAGGTTTTGCTGTTAGATGTTGAGGGTATGACTATTCTTCACTTTATAAGCTTAGGTTTAGCTGTGGTGTTTTCTCTTGGCTTGAGCGGGAAATCGCAGGTCTATGGTCAAGTGTCTCAGGCTTCCTCCTATCGTCAAGTTGTGGATGAACTGGCTCGTTTGGATCGAGCTCTCTGCTTACAGGCTTGGGAGCAGGCAATTGATATTACGAGTGGGTTAATGGCATCAACGCATATATCGTCTACATATCGTCAGGAACTATTGCTATTTAGACGACAGTTACAACAGTTGCCGACGCATGCGGTGACATCAAGCGTTCAGCCAAGTTGCGATCGCACCTCATCGCTGTTTTTAGAGTTACCTGCTCTTGAAGCTTCTGATCCTCCAGCTCTAAATTGGGAACGAGCCCTGGCGAATCTGAACTATTCTCGTCCCATCATTAGTTTGAGTACAACCTATGACCCCCTCGCGAATCTGATTCCGGCTGAACTCACCGCCGATAGCCCCGAAGCCCTGACGGAGTTAATGACGCCTATGGACACTACAGATAGCTTTAGCGTGGTAGGCGATCGAATTAGTTGGAGTCCCCAGGTCTACAGTTTCTTAGCTCGCCAAGGAGACATCCTAAGTTTAGAGGCGGATGTTACCCGTGCATCTGGGCAAGGAGGTGTTCAGATGCTTCTGTTTGATCACATTGGAAACCTCCTGAAAGAAAGCGAGCTGTCGGTTATTCAGTCTTCTTTGCCAAATTACAGAATTCCTACAACCAACGTGTATTTTGTCGCAGTTGTTTCGGCAGGAACGGTTCCTGTGTTTGATTTACAAGGGCAAATAGCCGAATGGCAACCTGCTAGCAGTCGGAGTTTTGACTATACCCTAACCTTGATGGGCGTTACCCCCTATCAAGCATTGCTTCCCTAGCTTCCAGTGCATCCCAAAGCCAAGTCAGAGCCGTTCAGCTAGACGAAGCTTTGCAGACCTTGCCCTGGGATTTTGGCGTATTTCTTCCTGGGTGGCCACGATGGGTTTTTTTGTCAGTACTTTCAATTGCTCATGATCTCGTAGACCGTGCTTAACACGGCGATCCTCTAGGCTGTGGAAACTAATAATCGCTAGCCTCCCCCCTGGCTTTAACCAACTGGGTGCTATTTGAAGTAACTGTTCTAGGACATCTAGTTCACGGTTAACGGCAATGCGTAATGCTTGAAACACTCGAGTAGCCGGATGAATTCGGCCATGGCGATATTTTCCAGGTACACTCGCTGCGATCGCATTTGCCAAAGCTGTGGTGGTTTGGAAAGGGCGACGTTCCACAATTCTACGGGCGATTCGCCGCGATAGGCGTTCTTCACCGTAGTGGTAAAAAATATCCGCCAGCTCACGTTCTGAACCATGGTTAACCAAGTCAGCTGCTGTGAGATCTTGGGTGGGATTCATCCGCATATCTAGGGCTCCCTCATGACGAAAACTAAAGCCTCGTTCTGGACGATCTAACTGGGGGGAACTCACGCCTAGATCGGCAAGAATGCCATCAAAATCACAGGTGTGAGGAACAAACTCAGCAAAATTACCATGCCAAAATGTCACCTGCTCATTAAACTCAGCCAAGTTCTGCTTTGCTGCCGCTAGCGCATTAGGGTCTTGGTCAATGGCCGTTAGACGTATGTCTTCCCCAGTCTTTAAAATCAAACGACCGTGTCCCCCTCCCCCAATCGTGACATCAAGATAATGCCCATGGGCATGGGGGGCAAGGCCCGTCAGGACTTCTTTGGTCAATACCGATTGATGTGTAAAAGCTGCCCCGTCTTGATTTGTAGAGTCATCGGTCACAGCATTACCTCATTAACCCGATAAACGTATTTGCATCCATGTTTCATAGTTGGCTTATCTATACGTAGACAGTCAAATCAACTTTTGAACAACTTCACCAATACCATTGCTTTTTTCTTAAAGCTTTCAGCGAAGAATCTTGCTAAAGTAAGTCAGAGAATAATATCGCATAGTTTCTATGACGCGGCTCGAAACCAGAACTGAGCCCATGGTAATCAACATGGGACCTCATCACCCTTCTATGCACGGGGTACTGCGACTCATTGTCACTTTAGATGGTGAAGATGTCATTGATTGTGAGCCTGTGATTGGCTACTTGCATCGCGGCATGGAGAAAATTGCCGAGAGTCGCACCAATGTGATGTTTGTGCCCTATGTCAGCCGTTGGGACTATGCGGCGGGTATGTTCAACGAAGCCATAACCGTTAATGCACCGGAAAAGCTAGCTAATATCGAGGTTCCAAGACGGGCAAGCTACATCCGTGTGATTATGCTAGAGCTGAATCGCATTGCTAACCATCTGCTGTGGTTAGGACCGTTTTTGGCAGATGTTGGAGCGCAAACCCCATTCTTCTACATTTTTCGTGAGCGAGAAATGATTTATGACCTCTGGGAAGCTGCGACGGGCGCACGGCTGATTAACAACAATTACTTTCGTATTGGTGGGGTTGCCGCTGATTTACCCTATGGCTGGGTCGATAAGTGCGAAGACTTTTGCGATTACTTTTTGCCGAAGGTTGATGAGTACGAAAAGCTTATTACCAATAACCCTATCTTTCGTCGTCGTGTAGAAGGCATCGGCACCATTACTCGTGAAGATGCCATTAACTGGGGGCTCTCTGGCCCAATGCTTCGAGGGTCTGGAGTCAAGTGGGATTTGCGTAAGGTTGACCACTACGAATGTTATGACGACTTCGATTGGGATGTTCAATGGGAAACCGCCGGTGATTGCTTCGCTCGGTATGTGGTGCGTGTGCGAGAGATGCGGGAATCCGTAAAAATTATTCGTCAGGCTCTCAAAGGACTTCCTGGAGGAGCTTATGAAAACCTTGAAGCCAAACGTATGGCAGAAGGCCCCAAGTCTGAATGGAATGGGTTTGATTACCAATTCATTGGTAAGAAAATTGCTCCCACATTTAAAATCCCAGCTGGAGAACACTATGTTCGTTTGGAAAGCGGGAAAGGGGAATTAGGCGTATTTATCGTAGGTGACGATGGCATTTATCCCTGGAGATGGAAAATCCGTGCTCCAGACTTTAACAACCTGCAGATTTTGCCCCACTTGTTACGTGGCGTCAAACTCGCAGATATCATGGCTATTCTAGGTAGCATTGATGTGATTATGGGATCCGTTGATCGTTAAACATTGATCCAATAGTCCTTAGGAGACGCAACGGCGCTTTCTGCTATACGCGGTGCATCCTAGTTCATTGTGAGCTACTGGACTCATCATCAATGTTGCAATCGGTGTTCTGATTAATTGAATTGATGTAACCTTCATGGGCTGTGGAACCATCGGGGTAAGTGACAAAAGCCATATCAGCTTGGTCAAAACGCGTACCTTGAGTGGTGGCGTTATACATATCTGCATAACGCATATAAGCTCGCGTAAAGTTTGCCCCTGTCATATCAGATGCTCGCAAAATTGTTCCATATAGGCTGGCTTGCTTAAAGCTACTGTTAACCAAGCGAGCAGAGCACAGGTTGGCGTCCCGCAGCTCAGCATTAGTAAGATCAGCCCGTTCAAGGTTGCTGTACTCTAAAGTACCTTGAAGAATTTTGGCGTTTCGGAGGTTAGCGCGTACCAAGCTAGCCTCTTCAAGATCGGCCCCACGTAAATTAGTGCCACTTAAATCAGCCTCGTCTAGTTTTGCACCTCGAAAAACGGTATTGATTAGCAAACTGTTACTAAAGTCCGCCCCCCGTAGGTCAGACCCAAAAAAGTTAGCACGGCTTAGATCTTGATTACTAAAGTCTTTTCCTCGTAGATCACAGCTAACGCAGGTGTAGTTGGGATGCTGAGGATCGGTCATTGCATCTAGGGAATTACCCGCCTGAGCCAAGGCCGCCACTGGTCCTCTGGACCTTGCCAAAGCTCGACGAACTTGGGGTAAACGTAGCAGCAAAGGGGCTGTTGCAGCTGATAGGATCAACAGGGTCAGCAGAAAATTCAGTTTCATAGGCTATGCACTGTCGATGGTAAAAACAAAAATTTATATAGAAGTTATTTGCTGCGGCTGATCATCAACCCGTTTATCTAGAAAAAAATACCTCTCAACAGAACTGTCTGTAGAGGAATGAGTTCCTGGAATTAGCAATGACTAAGTTAGTTTGAGAAGTTGATGGGGCCTTCACGACAAAATTAAAAGCCATAGCATTGTTTATGCTTGTTCTATTTACAAGGACGCACACCAGAATATTCTGACTATATCTATAAAAAAATAAGATTAAACAGCCTGAAATCATAGGTTTCAGTTATCATTTTTCGCTATGACTTAACCGACGACACTACTAGTTCCACTACATGCTGTGTCAGGCTGTTTGGGGTGAAATAGCAAGTTCTGATAACACAGTCACTTCTTACTTCTCGTCGATAGGCAGTCAACAGAATATTTCCTAGGTTTTAATGCTTTATCAATACTTAAAAAAATGTTTGAAATAGTAATAGCTATCCTGCGGGTTTCTTGAACTACCTCCTGACGTGACTGGTTTCCCATGGATTCTTTAAGAGAACATACAGATATTGCCTTTAACCCTGCGTTATTATTCACCGAATACAGGTTAAAAACTCATGGGCTCATCTCCCTTTCGTAGCATCTTCTTACCATCATTAGTATCTTCAGGGTTGGCGTTCGCAGTTATCACCCTGCCGTTGTCAATGGCCAATTCGGTGCCCACTTGGGTATCCCCTGGTCAAGCTAGGGGGGAGCTAGTGAGTCCATTGGACAATTCGGCTAAGCCGATTATTCGTTACATCGGTATTGCAATTATTGGTAGTGTTGGGACAGGGATGCTCACGGCAGAAATGCTCCGACGCTTTTATCGTCGAAAACGGATGCTAGCAGCAGCCCCTGAACCCTTTGAATCTCGGGCTAGCCCGATGAATGTCCAATCAGAGGTCCAAACTAGTACTTTTGAAAAAGTGTTAACGCCTAGTTCCCTTGCCATGGGTAGTTCAATGAACTTAAATGGTCAGAGTCTTTTAGCAACGAAACTGGCTCCAGGCCACATGGTGGTTCACTTTAAGGGATATACCAAACAGGACCGTATGGATGGCTTAGAGCTATCCCCTATGGCGTTAGAAGATCTGATACAACTGGATACGGATGGACCTGATGTTCCTGTACTTAGATTCTTAGAACATGTAGAACCTGCTCACTTGGATACAGGTGATGCCATGGTGTTCGGAGTCCGTTATCAAAATAAGTATTATTGTTTATGGCGTAGTCATTCCGATAAAGAACGGGTGATAGGTTGGGCGCGCCGTTTAATTGGGCAAAACAGGGATGTTATCGTCACTCAGCAACAGCATGAGCAATATTCCCTATGGTATGTTCCTCCGAAGCATCTCAGATAGCTCACTTTTTCACTATGTCGTTAACTGGCTAACGCTGACTTTTTATTCTGTTTTTTATTTCCTCTGTATAAATTGTTATGGCTGATTTATCCTCCCAATTGATTGCTGCATATGCAAAAGGGCGGCGAGATTTTAGCTATTGTCAAATGCCGGCTATTCGGTTATCTCAGTATGTGCTGGCTGACATTGATCTATTGGGATGTAACTTAGTTGATGCTCACTTGGCGGATGTAGATTTTAGCGGGGGCGATCTCCGTGGCGCAGATCTACGTCGGGCAAATTTACGTCGCACAAATTTTCAGGGAGCTGATTTGCGAGGAGCTTGTTTGAAAGATGCTCAGGTAGAAGAGGCGAATTTTCAAGATGCGATCGCAAATAAGCAAACCCAGTTTCCAGAAAACTTTGATCTTTTACAGGCAGGTATCCACAAGTTAGGTCCTAAATCTGTTTTAGTTGACTCTAATCTCAGTCAGTGTGACCTAGGTGGAATAGATCTAAGTTATAGCGATCTAGCGGGTGCCGAATTAGTTAATACAAACTTACTAGGCTCCTGGTTGTTAAAGACACAACTGACAGAAGCCGATCTTAGTTACGCCAACTTAAACTCCAGCAATTTGACAAATGCCAACCTGCAACGCGCTAAATTAAAAGGCACAAATTTAACTCGTGCCAACTTAACAAAAGCAACCTTATTTGGCGTAGATCTAAAGCAAACCGATCTAAAGCAAACCTGCTTGCTAGGAGCTGTTTGCGATCAGACAACCCAGTGGCCTGATGACTTTGACTGGGAGTGGGCAGGTGTCTATTGTCTAGGGCCTCATCAATCCCTATGGGCGGCTGATTTAAGTAATCTAGTGTTAATTGGTGTTGATCTTAGTGGTGCTAATCTAGTTGGCGTGAATTTTACAGGGACGGATCTTTGGGGTGCTAACCTCCAAGGCTGTGATTTGAGAGATGCTTGTTTGTCTGGGGCCAATCTATGGGGGGCCAATTTAATCGATGCTGATCTCACAGGGGCCGAGATTGATACAGCCCACTTAAAAGCAGCGATGTTGTCTTAAGCAAATAGGTATCTCTGTAAATAGGCTTAATATAAAAACTCTTTAGGCTCTGCTGGGCGATTCGTTTGACGTTCTTTAGGAAAGTCGACTTGGTAGGGCAGTGGGGGTTCTTCAATTAAAAGATGACGAGTACCCCAGCCATCGTTATAAAGCTTTGGACGATTACTGACCTGATTATCTGCAGGTATATCCAATACCTTAGTTATTTCCAGATAACGGCGCCCCTCAAGAGTGGTTTGCAGTAAATCTGGAGAAACTCGAAGTCCTTGTTGTGCAAGAATTCGCTCTAATGTGGTTAATTGATCTAATGGTGTGTAGGTCACTGTAACGATGACATCATCCGTCGGTACTACATCCATTTCCAGCTCTGATTGATCCAGTTGCCAAGCCTCTTTGCGACTCCCATCATCAGCTAGCTGCCTCAGGGTTAAGTCCCCTTGCCAGCGGCCATTTTGTACACGCACCACTTGGTAATCCAAAATAGAGTACGTAGGCTTAGGTTCCGTTGTCTCATCCCGGGGTGTCAGTTGACGCAGTGCCAACAAATTTAGCTCAGTTTGGTTGGGGAAATTAGCCGTTCCCTGAATGTTATAGGTATAACTACGATTACCGGATTCCACCGAAAAATCCATTTCCGCAACTGGTAAACGATTAATTAAAACTGGATTGTTAGGCGTTTGAATGGTCAAACCACAGCTTCCTAAAAGTCCAGTAAGACTACTAATAAATAGAATATTGATAGCACGGAGGCGATTTTGCATCGTTTTGAATATTTGTAACTGTATTTAGTGCAATATAAATTTGGTATAGACCCAGCATTATTGTTGAACAGTTTTCCCAGCAGTGGTAAAAGCATTTCATTGCCGGGCCTCGCATTTGAATAAAAGTAATTGATCGGAGGATATTGAGATAGTAAAAGCAAATACAAGAGATTTTGCTGCCGGACAGGAAAAAGTCCTGACCGTACATAAATTCTTCTAAGGGAGAAAATGTGATTTAGCCCTTGTCAATAGGCATCTATGGCTTTGCTGACGTTACAAAGTTACAAAAGAGTCTGACGGACGTTAGCCGTAAGGTTTACAGAAAAAATATGGGAAAGCATTTGTTTTTATCTGGTCTTCACAGATATTTTTACTTCCCTACGTCAGTGAGAATATCTCACGCTCAGCAATGAATATTGATGGATA
The DNA here is from genome assembly GCA_039024555.1 of Cyanobacteria bacterium P01_D01_bin.156. Taxonomy (GTDB): domain Bacteria; phylum Cyanobacteriota; class Cyanobacteriia; order Phormidesmidales; family Phormidesmidaceae; genus Leptothoe. Next base: position 6,045 of record JBCCQQ010000037.1, on the reverse strand, counting down.
TTAGTGATAGAAGATTTATATAGAGAGACGTGTCTAAACTGTAACTTGCCAGAAGTTTACCGGATTTCTCAGATTACAACTGGTATGTGAAGTTAGGGCTATTCAGTATGCCTAATATCCTACGTTAGTTCTTAAAAAGATTAGCCTTTATGAGTAAGCGAGATTGAAGACGGAGTCTATGGTTAAGCAAGAAATTATGGGAATATCCCTTTCGAGACATTTTACAGCTGATAATTCTTGATAAAGCTCTTGTTCAAGGCTTGTCAGGGTTTGTTTGGGTTTAAGGTGAGCAGCTGCAGTAAATAAATTGATTATTTTGACCTGGGTATGTATCTAGGGGGAGTGCTTATATCAGTGTTTTTAAGGCTAATAAGAAAACGACTATTTATCTCGTTATTTTTATCTGTTCTGTTATTAGTTACCACGCTAGGCCCTGGCATAGCCCAGGTGACATCATCACCTGGCGCTGCTGATAATGCTGCCGAAGCGGGCACCTCTAGCGATCGGCGTAACCGCAATGCAGATGGGGCAACTGCAGGACGTGATTTACAGCAAGATGCAGCAGCAGCAGCGCTAGAGCAGGGAGACGGTAGTCAATACATCTTAGAATTCAATCGTAGTCCTGTAGTGGGCACACGTCTTCGTCTAGAAGGAATTTATAACGAATCTCGTTTAAGGTTTACTCGCCCTAGAAATTGGTCTGTACAATCCGTCAAGATTTTATTGCGATACCGTCACTCGGGGGCTCTTTATGCAACACGTTCTAATCTAAATGTTATTGTCAACGACAATAATGTAGGAAGTGTGCCGTTAAACCTGAGACAAGGAGATACAGGAACGATTGTTTTTGATATTCCTACTCGTATTTTAAAGGACTATAACGAGCTAATTATTGCAGGGTTACAAAATAACTCTCCCACGTGTACTCAAGATCCCTTTGATCCATCTCTTTGGACGGAGATTCTGCCTGACTCTAAACTAGTATTTAACTATGATGCGGAGCCTTTTCAGCTAGATTTCAACAGCTATCCATATCCATTAATTGATGTTCTAAGTTTAGAAACAAATCATATCGATTATGTGCTTCCAACTAGCCAAGATCAGACTTGGCTAACGTCCATTTCTCAGTTGCAGACGTCCCTGGGGCGCATTGCCGACTACCGCCCCTTGGAAACAGATTTAGTAGAGAAGTTGGATGATGTGGCTAAGGGCAATCGCTTGGTTATTGTGGGCACTCCATCTCAACAACCTATGCTGGAGGAGTTAGAGCTACCCCTAGAGCTCAAAAATAACCGTTGGTTAGATGATAAACAAACTCTGATTTCCTCGGATACCGGTATTTTGATGTGGACTGTTGTTGAGGAAAAGCAGTCTCCTGTCCTCATTGCGACCGGAAATGGCCCAACAGCTGTTTCCAAGGCAGTGCAGTTTTTAACTCAGTCCGAGGATCGTAAGATAAGTGCTGGTCAAGTTGTTTTAGTAGATGAAGTAGAGAGCATTCCTTCTCCAGATATCCGTGACTGGCCGCGTTACTTACCCTTAACGGACAATTTTGATCTGGGTGATTTGACTAGTTTTAATAATGAACCTATTGAAGATGTGGTGATCCGAGGAGCTCATGCCCCCCCGTTTGAGTTTGACTTTAAGGCCCTGCCAGATGATCGCTTTTTGCCGGGCAACGTTATGAACCTGCGCTATACCTATGGGCCTCAGGTTAATCCGTTGACATCCCTAGTTGAAGTACAGTTAGACGGAATTACTGTAGCGGGTCGTCGTCTGGATTCTATCGATGGTAAACGGCGAGCCAATTTAAAGGTAGAGTTGCCAGAGCAACACATTACGCCTCAGTCGCGCCTCAAAGTATATTTAAGATTCGACCCCAGGGAGCGACGTTCTTGTAGTCGAGTAACGGATCACCAATTGTGGGGCACTATCCACAGTGATAGTAGCTTTAATTTGAATCGACAGCAGGTTGCCAAGCTGCCCGATCTTAATTTACTCAAAGCGGGTTACCCATTTGCTTCTCCCCAGGATTTATCCCGCACAGCTATTGTTATGCCTAATCAGGCCAGTATGACTGAGCTAGCGGTTATGTTGGAGCTAAGTGAACGGTTTGGTCGCCTGAGTCGTTCTGAGGCAGTAGGTCTGACAGTTTATCCTGTTAGTAAACTGCCCCAAGAGGTCCAAGAGTCACAGCATTTAGTGGCCATTGGATTACGCGCGCAGTTTCCTCTAGCCGAAGCTTTAGAAAGCGCTGAGTTGAATGTTAAGGATGGGGCTCGCCAGTGGGGCGAAAGCCAAGTTCAAACTCTGCCTGATGCAGAAGGTGTGTTGCAACAGCAACTATCACCCTGGAATGAATCTCGGGTTCTGCTGACTATGACAGCTCAGAATGAGTCTGGTCTTAATCAGTTGAAAGAGCTTTTGGAACTTGATTCTCTCTTTTATCAAATTCAGGGAGATACCGTCTTAATTAGTGCCAATGACGAAAATCCATCTCCCTATGATGAAAATGCCTACAACCTGGAGTTTTTGCAGCGTTCAGATCAGCGAGATGTACAGGAAGAGAGTACGTTTCAGAGGGCAATTACGGTGATTCAGGGGAATTGGTTTTTGCTAATACCTGGAATCATTGTTCTTTCTCTTTTACTTTATGGTGTAGTGCAGGCATATCTGAAGCGCAATGAAGCCATGACTACACCTGGTATGATGGCTGATCCTTCTGCTCCAGGAGAACTTTAATATGACTGGAAGACTTATTCCTGGACGGCAATTAAAAAACATTCAACGTCTGATTGACACTTACTTGTCTACTCAGGTTCGACCGCTGTTAATAGAGTTATTGATCATAACTTTACCTAACTGGTTTGATTGGAGCTTGAGGTGGTTAAATAAGCGCCAGTTGCTGATCTTAGCGGCCTGTTTGACAATGTTTGCCTGGCCAATCATGACTGCTCGGCCAACTATCTTGCAACAAGGCCTTGTTGCTGTCGTTCTGCTCATGATTGGGCAGTTTTTGTTGCGATTAGAAGATCGACAAACAAGTCGACGAGTCAGTGAATACCTCCACTTACTCATGGCAGCGTTGAGCACGATTACAACGCTACGTTACCTATATTATCGTTCTAACTACACGCTTAATCTGGATTCTTGGTTAGATGGTTTCTTTTCTATTCTGCTCTTTGTTGCTGAATTATATGCGATCGCTACGCTATTGCTTTCTTATTTTCAAACATTAAGGATCTGCGATCGCAAACCTATTCCTCTAACACAGATCTCTCAAGAGAATTGGCCAACTGTTGACATCTATATCCCGACCTACAATGAAGATGTTGCTATTGTCCGTAAAACTGTACTAGGGGCATTAAATATTGACTACCCAGCCGATAAAAAGACAGTTTATGTTTTAGATGACGGTAGAGCGGAAAAATATCGTGAGCGTCGCATTGCCCTTCGAGCCATGTGTGAGGACTTAGGATGTCCTATGCTTACCCGCGACAACAACGATCATGCTAAGGCTGGAAATATTAATACAGCTCTCAACAAAACCCATGGTGAACTAGTACTCATTCTGGATTGCGACCATATTCCGGTACGAGGCTTTTTGCAGGAAACCATTGGTTTTTTCCTTGATAAAAAAGTAGCTTTGGTTCAAACCCCTCACTGGTTTTATAACCCTGACCCGTTTGAACGAAATCTTTTAACTCAAGGCCAAATTCCTGTGGGGAACGAGCTATTCTACAAAGTCCTACAAAAAGGCAATGATTTTTGGAATGCAGCCTTTTTCTGCGGTTCGGCTGCGGTGATTCGCCGTAAATATTTGCTGGATATTGGGGGGATTGCAACAGAGACCGTGACTGAAGACTGTCATACCTCTTTGCGGCTTCATTCCTTGGGCTATCGTACCGTTTACTACGACAAAATTATGGTGGCTGGTCTAGCCCCTGAGAAATTTTCCTCCTACGTGGGACAGCAGGTTCGCTGGGCTCGGGGTATGGCCCAAATTTTACGGATCGAGAATCCCTTATTTAATCGACGACTGAATCTACGGCTTTCCCAACGGTTGTGTTACTTAAGTGCAACATCCCACTTCTTCTTTGGGTTTCCACGGCTAATGTATGCGGTTGCTCCTAACCTATTCTTGTTATTTGGCATTAACCCTGTAAAAGGTTTGGGGATTGAAACCTTGTTTTATGCATTACCTCACATTGTGTTATCAATGCATGCAAACCACATTTCCTATAAGCATGTAAGATTCTCTTTTTGGAATGAAATTTATGAATTTGCAATGTCGTTTCAGGCAGGTATTGTTACACTCCTGGCGCTACTCAACCCCAATTTGGGCTCGTTTAACGTAACCGATAAAGGCTTGTCCGTAGGGTCCCGTAGCTTTGACATTGATAGTGTTCGTTACCTTGTGGTCTTGGGGGCAATTACAGCAGCGTCTTTATTGACTGTGCCCATATGGCTAATTTTGAGTCCTTTGGATACCCAGGCTGTTTTGATTAATGCTGTTTGGTGTCTATTTAACCTAGCGCTGGTATTAGCCGCATGCCTGGTAGCCTTTGAACAGCCACAGTTACGGCAATCTCATCGACTACCTCGAGAGCTGATCGTCAAGCTTTACAGTGAGGATGGTCAGGAATGGGAAGGAACTACTGTAGATATCAGTGAAACAGGGGCTCAAATTTTGCTCGACGTTTGGCCAAACGTTTCTGAGCAGATTAAGTTAGAAATCTTTGGAGACTATGGCGCCATTGCTAGCCTAAATGCTGAAATTGTTAGAGCCACTGCAACTGACTCACTACAAACAAAGTTAGCCATCAACTTTGTGGATATGAACCAAACTCAGCTAGATCAGCTGGCAGTTGTCATTTATTCAGATGTCCGCAAGTGGTATTCCCAAAATCGTGAGAATGCTGATAATCCATGGCGCTCGCTCAAATTCATTTTAATGAGCTTACAGCGCGCGTTCCAGGATCTACGACCTGCAAATAGCTATAAGATGCGAAAACAGGTTGAAGTAATGAGTGATCTGCGATGGAAAGGCTGGGGCAGTTATGTTCAAGCAGCGATGATCACTGAGCTAGGCTCAAGAGATATGCGGTTAGAGTTGTTGGGTGATGCAACGACTGCAGCTGTCGCGCTTCAAGACAATAATCCTTTACTACGAGTAAAAGTTTATCCAAAAGTTGATAGCACCCAATCCTACGATTTGATGGCTCAAGTTGAGCGTTTAGAACTGATTCCAAAATTAACTAATGCCTATGCTGAAGTCACGGAACGCACCTCTTCAAGGCCCCATGACCGACTTGCAGACTATCGTATTGCTTTGGAACTATCGTTTCCAGTTTCTTTAGATCAGCAACAGCAAAACCAAATAAAAGCACTCTTAAGACAGCTTTCCTAACAGTTGTTACAGTTTCACGCTCTGATTATGGGCATAATTCATCTAGTTCTGCAGATTATTTTTCTACATTGAAAAAACTGGTTGCTTTACCGAGGCTTAGGTTACCGGATCTAAATCATGCTGATTGTGTGAAAATATATGCCTGTATTTAATGTAAGTTACTTACATTAAATTTTAATTTTGATTAATTTTGGTTGAGAGTCAAGCGCTGAGCAATATCAGGTCAAACTTACGTGCAACATATATAAAATCAAGATAGATAGTCCGGACTGTTGATTAACTTGTGGAATTTTTTCATAGTGCTGTTAGTTCAAAAAAATATTTAGGTTGAGCTTAGGTTCGTTTCAATATCTTCAGAAACCATTTGTATGGTAATTGAGTCGAAGGCTTATATATCTTTATTTATGACCGACGTGCACTAGGGGTTTTATCCCATCGCTCAGGTCTGTTAACACCCTGAGGGGTTTTGGCTTTTTGCTGTATCGTTAAACATCCAGTTATGAACAGTCGTTCGATTGTGGGTTATGGTGCAACCCAGAAGTTACATCCTCTAAGCTTTTTAGCTCAGCTGATTAGTCGGCAGGTGAGTGGGCACTTCAAGTTGTACTCGGGGACTAACTCATGGTCGCTTTTTC
>JBCCQQ010000036.1:0-61528 GCA_039024555.1 Cyanobacteria bacterium P01_D01_bin.156 | reverse complement strand
GCTAAATGGCCCACTTTTTGGAGTAGACCCGGTATCATGCAAATCATAGCTATTCAGGTGGGTTTGTCTGTTAACAAAACCTTAGAGCCTGAATAGCTTTTCTGGCTAGTTCTCTCGCTTTTCTGTCCGGACTATTGCTATATAGCTCGCTGATTTTAGGTTTCCAAATCCTGGAGCCTCGCAATCATAGATTCTATAGCAATCACTGCCTACATTTGTCGATCATAGGACCGGTTAATTAGCTGGTTTGAGCAGTGTCAATAGGATTCACATGGTCATCTATTGTTCATTAGAGTCGCGATGTTGTTCGGAAAACTGGGAAGATTTAGATTCCATTCTTCCCAGTGCCATGAGTTCTGCTAACTGAGTAATGGAGAGTTCACTCAGTTCAACCTGGCGATGAACATTCAAAATCTGAGAAGTGAGTGTCAATCGCTTTACTCCATCAATGCCCCAGGTGTTTGGCAGTAGAGTTCCTAAAGAGGAACGAGATTCCTTGGGAGTAGACTGACGGGGATGACGGGCTAACGATACCGTCATTCCTGCAATCATGGCCAAAGGTAGTAATACAGCGACGCTACGAGCTTTCCATAGTTGGAATGTATTGGTGCGTCGACTCGCATAGACAAATCTCTGGCCTAGTTCTGAAAGGTCTGATAAATGACTTTTCAGAAACCCATGGCTATTCTTTAGATACAGATGTCCTAGTAGGTAGTCACTACATTTTGGTTCACCACGACTGTGCCAGAGCCAGGCCCGTTCCTCGATATCCCGACGCTGCCGAATCATAAAGCGATTTGCCTGTAACCATTGACGCAGCAATGACCAATCGGAGATTAGGGAATTGTGAGCCAGTTCAATCGTTTCATCAGATGTTGTTTGAGCCACAGGCCATTTAGCGACTAGCCAACGTTTGACTTCTGCTGTTTCAGAGGCGCGGGTTTCCCAAGCTGCGGTTGGTATGGTGCGACCATTTTCTCCAGGTGAGGGGGAGGCTAACATTTTGTTCGTGACGATCAGCCGTGCGGTGACTAATTTGTTCAAAACGCGCTCAATGATATCTTCTGGGAAATTAGGATTAACGAGTTCACATTTACGGGCGCGTCGGGATTGATCAAGTCGACCTTCTCCTAATTCACATAGGGTTAAAAAGATTCTTTGGGCCACAGTTTTTTCATCCGTAGGCAAAGAATCGTATAAGTCCGTGGCCCGGTCGACCAAAATTTTGGAGAGACGCCCCAGTTTCATGTAGCTCTTTAGAGAAAGACATGGAGCTCCCTGACTTAGAGAAACGGAGGTCCGTTGTCGCCACAGGTCTTGCAGAACGCTTTGGAGTAAAGCTAACTCACCGGGAGCCCCTGTTAAGTCAAGGGTGAGGTGATGTACTAAATGGGGGTCTAGCTTGAGGCCTAATTTTTCAGCAGGTTTTTCAATGACATCTCGAATTTCTTGATAATTCATAGGCGTGAGCACAACCTGAGAACTTTCAACTAATGAAAACAAGGTTTTGTATGGTAGCAGCCCATCTATGGCATCTGCCCGTAAACCAATGATGAGGCCTAGGGATGTGGCGGGGTTGGCTAAGGCGTTCACTAAAAGTTCGATGACCTGCTGACATTCTTGTTGAATGTGGCGATCTCCTGTTGGTGTGAGGAGATCTTCAAACTGATCGATAATTAACCAAAATTTAGTTGCCCCAGGCTGCTGTAGGAGGGCTGCATTAACCAGGTGCATCAGACCATTAGGTTCACTGCGTAGTAGCTCTTCTGCCTGGGATAGCTGATTAGCGATCGCAATAGTCTGATCGGTTACTGTAAAGGCTGCAGCTAGATTTTTAAGCGGTTGACTGGCGGGTGATGTGTAGCGAACGATCCAGTCCCTACTTTCTGGAATATCATTGCCTGCAGCTAAACGGGACATAATACCTGCCCGTAGGAGAGAGGTTTTACCACTACCTGAGGCGCCAATCAAAGCACAAGCATGATTATGTCTTAACTTTTGAAGTAATTCTTGAATAACAGGCTCTCGGCCAAAATAGTAGTCAGCATGCTTCTTTTCAAAGGGTTGAAAGCCTCGGTAGGGACAATAATTAAGGCTATATTGCTTCAGTCGTGAAATAACAGAGATGTTGTCTGTCTGGATGACGGGCATCTCTGTGTGTTGGGTAATGATAATCTCAGTGCCCCCTTGCTCAAATAAGGGCTGCTGAATCTCATTGCTAAGCTGATTGGTGATGCTAGCTACTAACTCAGTGCTAGTGACCCGCCCACTATTGGATTGATGTGGCGATAATCCAGACAGTATGGCCTGAGTGAGGACACTGTAGTCTCCCTGAAGCGATTCATAGGCTTCCTCATAGGAACGGGATGCCGCAATAAATAAATAGCTTTGGCCTTCGTTGCCCTGCCATGCATCATCTTTGAGAGCCAAAAACTCACCACTATGGCAGCAGTCTAAAATAATAATAATTTGGCGTACGGGACTGTGGCGAATAAGACGACGCAGCCAGGACAATGAGAGACCATTATTAAATGTGTCAGGTTGAGTGTCACTAGCCGCTAAGAAACCCTCGCGAATACCAACTTCCCGCTGTAAGCCATGGCCTGAAAAATAAAAGAAAGCCGTTTCCGGAACATGATCTCCCTTAGGTAATAGGAGATTGACTAAGTTGCTTTCTAACTGCTGTCTCGATACGTGGGTTTGTTGACCGACCTCGGCACGATGATTTTTGATTGCTTCAGGTAGTCTGCGTACGCGAAAGTTGCCATGGGTCTCTAGCTGGCTAGCCATGGCTTCCCCATCTTTAGCCGCTGTTGTCAATGGTGATAAATATTGATATTGGTTGATTCCAACAATCAGTGCATCCCGTGACATAGGTGATAAATCCTAGTAGGTAAGTTGGAGGCATAGTTATTCCTCGGTGATGCAGAACAATGGATTAATGAGATGACAATCATCTCCTAAATACTTTGTATAAGTATATTGCCGATTGCTTATGGCCAATAAAAGTCTTAAGTGTCTTCGACAATGGTTATATGAACAAAATTGTTCTGTGACGTCTGGTTAAGGGAACTATGAGAACTTTCGATATGAATTTGTTTGCGTAAATCTGTTACTTGTTCAACATATAGAAGTTTTTTCGGATAGGCCAGAGGGCTAGAACCCCTACCCTGCATATATCAAGGCTTTTTAATGGGTTGATTCTCTTAGGTTCTCAAGGAAAATGCGTAGAGGTTTACTGCATATATCAAATGTATTTAATCTGTTGTGGCGTGTAGTCTGTACTCTCTCGGAATAAAACAACTTTTCTTGTTCAGAAAAGATCCGTAGATGTGCGGTGATTTTTACAGGTTGGAACTCGGTAGCTTTATCAGAATAAATTTTCTTGTTGTATATGAGCCATTTGGCGGATTTTTTAAGAGAAAATTTCAGTGAGACTACTGAGGGATCGGTCTAAACGCCCGCGTGATAACCGTTATATACTTTTCAAGATATTGATTGTACTTAGATAGCACCTTCTTTCTTTGAGTGCTGCGGTCTGGGTAATTATGGTGAAAAGTTGAAGCTTGTTTATGCTGTAGATGAAAATGACTAAAAGTTGACTGTAGATAAATATTGCAGATGCTAGGGTAATTACTGAAGAGTGATTGTTCTCAAATTATTTTGTTACCTCAGCAGGATTCCTTGGTACGTAATAGTCTAATTGTTAGGTGTGTGTGACTGCATTGCATGCTAGGTCTAGAAAAACATCAAAAATGTTAGTTCTTCATTTTTTCCTGTATAAGTTGCTGGATTTCTTACATTCTGGAACAAACAAAGAGTCAATATTTTCTAAAGGAGTAACTTGGAAAACAGGGAGCTCGAAAAGAGATACGACAAGGCGAAGCGTTTGAGCAACTTTAAACGCCTGCGATTTACCTGTCTACAGGATAGTGCTGAGTGCTTTAGGCAGTAGAAACTATCTTGTTGGCCTAATTGAACATTCACTGTCAATTCGAGGTTATATGTCACAAGAGATGCTGGATGCTGCCATTCATTCCGTGAGACGTGGGCAGTTTCATGAAGGTATTGATGATTTAGAGTACATAGCTGCTCAAGTGCGACCCCCTGACAAACTATATTATTCGGCTAATGTGTGGTTGGTTCGTGCCTATAAAGAGAGTGGCCAATTACCGGCTGCAATTAAGCTATGTCGTCAATTGGCAACGAGTTCCCATCCTAAAGTGCAAGTATGGGCGCAACAGGCATTGCCCTTATTACGTCAGCCATCATCAGGACGTCTATAGGATGCTCCTATAAATCCCTGAGGTTCTGGCGTTTAGTGCTGGTGCCCTGGCTCACTACCCCTAGATAATCGGTTAATTCAGGCTGAACAAGCTAAACTAAGCTAGCCGCATTTTTCAGGGATGGAGTTAGGGCCTCTCATGTATTTACTGTCGGTAACCCTTACGAATTTTAAGACCCATCGCGATCGCAACTTTGAATTTCAACTGGGGACAAACGCCATTTGCGGTGTTAATGGTGCAGGTAAGACCAGTATTCTAGAGGCCATTGCCTGGACCCTGTTTAACCATCGGGGGAACTATAAACAGGAAGACTTAATTCGCAACGGTAGTGGTAGTGCCCAAGCTAGGGTTGCGTTTGTGTCTAGCTATGACGATCGCACCTATGAAGTAGAGCGCTGTACGAGCCGAGGTTACACTATTTTTGATCCTCAATTGGGGGAGCGGCTTAACTATAGCCGTATCAAAGATGAAGTTGAACCTTGGCTGCAGCAGCATCTGGGAGTTCCCGTAGGCACCGATCTAGGGCAGCTATTTGCAAACACGGTAGGTGTCCCCCAGGGAACATTTACTGCCGACTTTTTACTCAGTCCTGAAAAGCGTAAGCCGATTTTTGACAGTGTGCTCAAGGTGGAAGAGTACCGCAGGGTACACAAAGAGTCAAATGCTCTACGCAAGTATGCTGAAGCCCAGGTGGATCTTGTCAAAACACGGCTGCAACAATATGAAGACCAGCTAGAGGCATGGGATGGGTTAGAGGAACGCCATGGTTTAGTAGCTAGTGAGATTATTCATAGTGAACAACAGCTGACATCTTTGCAACAAAAACTAGAGCAACTGCAGACTGCTAAACAGGCGCTTTCAGAAAAAAACCAGAAAATACAACACTTGCAGCAGCAACAGCAGCAAGTGAAGGTGCAACTAGAGGCGAAACAGCAAGCGCAGCAATTAATTAGTCAATCCTGTGCGAGATCTCAACAAGCTGCTGAACTCTGTCAAACCCATAGTGAGGCCCATCGTGCCTACTTAGCGATGGAGGCTACCTTAAAAGCCTTAAATCAAAAAAATCAACAGCGCCAGCAGCTATTGCAGCAACGACAAAATCAGCAGCGTAGTCTCGACCAGCAGGCAGCTACCATGGCGCGTCAGCAGGTACAGCTAGAACAGCGTCAGCAGCTGCAAAAACAAATCATGGGGCTTACTGCACCTTGCGAACAGCAACAGACTTTAGAACAGAAACGACAGGAGCTCATACAGCATCAGCAAACCATGGTTAAGATGCAAATGAGTCGTCAGTCATTACAGGAACAACTGGTGAGACTCCGAAATGAGGGTCAACAAACACAGCAAGCCCTGGAAAAACTTGATGCTTTACAAAATAGCGTTGAACAAATTCCTCATCTGGAACAAAATCAGCAGCGTTGGCAGCAGCAGCTTAGTCGAATAGACGCTGCGCAACAGTTTGAACGAGAGTTACAGCAGTTGGTGACAGGTCATCGCACTCAATCGGTAGAGTATAATCAGCAGGCGGTGTCTGCGTTAGAGTCATTAGGTGAGCTGCAGCAAAGCTTACCCCTGTTATCTAATAATGTTATTGAACAACTAAAAGCGGCTATTTCAACCGGCCAGGAGCTGAATCAAACGACATTGACAGCTCTAGACAGCATTTTAGGCGATCTGGCTGCTCAGGTAGATATCTCTCAGCTACAACAGCAGTTGGCAGTGGGGCGAGCAGCATTAACTAAGGCTTACGACCAACGGGCTCAACTCGTCAATCGAGGTCAGCTGAAGATAAAACAATCGGAGTTAATAGATCAACAGCAACAGTTACAAACGAATTTGGCTGATGTAGATCAGCAATTGACCCAATCTGATGTTGTCAATCAGCAACTACAGAAACTAGAGGTTGAGCTGAAAGACTTAGGAGATCCGAAGGGGCGCTGTCAGGTGTTGAAAGAACAACTGCAGGCGACAGCTCAAGTCGCAACGGAATATGAGCGTTTGTGTACTCAACGAAAAGGTTTGGAAGCTGCATTAGCTACGCTGACTCAGCAAATTGATGGGATTGCTGATGTGGACGCAGAACTCGTTAAACAACAGCAGCTACGGCAAGATTATCAGTCAGGTTATTTGCTCTATGTGCAAAATGAAAAGGATGCTCAGAAGCTAGAGCAGCTGAAGCTTGATTTAGCTGCAGCAACCCAAGTGGTAACAGCGCTGACTCAGCAGACTACTCAGCAGGCGGCTGAGCTCACCCAGCAGATGGCAGACTTTGACCCAGAAGCATTACAGGCTTTAGATACCCAGTATGGAGAGGTTAAATCGGGGTGCGATCGCATTACAGGCAGTCTACCTCAGCAGCGAAAACTGCAAGCAGAACTCACGAGCCAGCTAGAAAATCTGCGGCAGGTGGCTGAAAAGCGAGACCAAGCAGCAACGGAGCTAAAACAAAAAGAACGGGTGAAGCGATTTATTAACTTTGCCCGTAAGGCCTATAAAGAAGCTGGACCTAGAATTACAGAACGCTATGTACAAGGAATCTCTCAGGAAGCGGATCGACTGTTTCGGGATCTGCTCAACCGGCCTAACGTTGCCCTAGAGTGGACCCGTGACTATGAGATTCTAGTTCAGGAAGGAAGCAATACTCGCCGCTTTATTAATCTCTCTGGGGGTGAACAAATGTGTGCAGCCTTAGCCGTACGATTAGCTTTGCTGAAGGTGCTGGCAGATATTGATATTGCCTTTTTTGATGAGCCAACAACCAACATGGACCGTCCCCGTCGAGAGAGTTTAGCGGAAGCCATTGCTCGGCTAAAGGCATTTAAGCAACTGTTTGTCATTAGTCATGATGACACGTTTGAGAAAGTTACTGAGAATGTGATTGTTGTTGAACGAGAAGATTAGCCAATGTCGATTGTGTGGCGATACATTCTGAAACAGTGAATTCTTCTATTTCTATCTTTGGCTATTTCTGCAAGGTTCTCTAGAGACTAAGGGGGCATATCACTTTTTTCGGCTTTCGCTGTGAGTTCAAACTCTTAGCTGTGAACTATGAAACCAAGTTTCATTAATGCAAGTAGCCTTGCCGCTAATTGCTGCTTTGCTAAGGTGCTCCCAGATTTCTATGGCATATCGTCAAGATAAGACTAAGATTCAGCGACAGCATACAGTTTCTAAAGCTGTGTCCAGTAAATATCTGCAGTCCAGACCGTTTGCATCTAAGTCTGTTGAAGCCCAGAAATCTGAAATTACTGAGCTGCCACCCATGCTGAATAATGGTGGTTCTTATATCAGTCGGTTAGCCACCGTAGATTCGGCATCACTAATGTCAGCACACGATCTGCAGCAGACGTTTGTGATCCAGCGCGATAGCCATATACCAATCGGGTCTGTGAGCCCGGAGTTTGAAGGCAGTCTGAATCGTGCTCGTGGTGGCGGTAGTCCTCTAGAACCAAAGATTCAGACCCAAATGGAATCGGCTATGGGAGCTGACTTTAGCCGAGTTAAGGTGCATACAGATGCCCAGGCTGATCATCTGAGTCAGTCGATTCAGGCAAAGGCCTTTACCACTGGAAACGATGTCTTTTTTAAGCAGGGTGCTTACGCACCTCGTAGTCCCAATGGGCAGGAACTGTTAGCCCATGAGTTGACCCATGTTATGCAGCAAGGGGGTAGCTCTATTCGTCGAAAAGATGAGATCACCAATAATTCTGAACTATCTCATGTCGATAACATCATCGATTCATTTCCGCTGGAATCTATTCAGGATGATGATGAGTCTCCAGATACCTCAGTGACAGAAAAAACGGAGACTGATGAAACAGAGACAACTGATAATATTATCGAATCAATGCAGGTTGATAATGATGAGGAAAATATTACCTTTTCTAATCAACCTAAACAAGAAGAGAAGGCAAGTTCTCTTTTACAGAGCCCCGAACAAACACAAGATCAGAAGACTGAGTTACCTCAGGAAGTTACTGATGAAGAAGAAGTAGACAACAATAGCAATCTTCAGACTTCTTCCCAGCAGGTCGATCAATCCCCAAAAAATATTAGTGATATCAGTACTATTAAAGACAGTTTAAAGGCTGTTGAAGATGCTTACACGTCCGCTGCGGATAATGTCGAATCTATTGAAAGACTCAAGTATGCATTTGAAGAAGATAAACAAATAGTGGAGCCTTATAAAGGCTATAGTTCGGATGATACCAAACAAGAGCTAGAGAGAGTCAAGAAAAAGAAAGAACAAGTTGAACTTAAAGTATTTTCCATAAAGAATCTGAAAACAAGGTCAAAACGCAGTGATGAAGAGGCCAATAAATATGATGAAGAACTCTATGAGTATAAGCAGCAAATAGAATATTTGCAGAGAGCTTTAGATACAGAAGACTTTGAGTGGGATGAAGATTGGAAAGTAGCAGAAGAACGAGTATCGGATGCGACTGTTTTTTATAAAAACTCTATTAAAGATAAGGCGACTATTGCTGATAATTTCACTATAGTTACACGACTTCGAGAGAAATATTCCGCTAAAAGTAAGGACTTGACCTACAGTCAGCAAAATGGAAAGCAGATTGCCAGATTAGATGCTCAAGAAAAAGCGAAAGATTCCACTCAACGGGCGACTAAAATTCAAGAATCACTTGATACCTTAAAGAAGCACAAAACAGATCTGGTGGAAAAGGATCGGATGGCTCCAGGTTTTGTTTCTTCATTATTATGTCAAGATAAAAGTAATCTTTGGAAGTATACGAAAGTCAAGGTATATCCAAAAATAAAGGAAAAAACTCATGATTTTTTCCGAGGGATGAAATCTGGCGGTTATAAAAAAGCTGTTGGTAGCAAAGATAAGCGAGGTTTTATCAAGCCTGCCCGTAGAACGAATATCAAAAAAGAAGCAAAAGAAGCCAAGAAAAATATTGAGAGGGAATATAAAATCCTTCAGTCTTTAGATCTTAGAAGTAATGTGCAACGGTTGTTCGATTGTCAAATACTTGCTTTCCAAACGGCAGATCAAGTAGTTCTTGATAATCTTTCAAGGGTGCTTACCTTTGTTAAAGCTTATATTCTCATATTGCAACTTATCTTTCCTCCCTTTGCGAGTATATTAGAGATTTTTAATAGCGCTATAAACATTATTCAAATTGGAATTAAACTACTGCAGGTCGCGATTAATGTCATCATCTCATTAATTCGTGGTGTACAAGAAAAGACAAGCTCACCGTTCGTTAGAAATATTTTGAAAACGTCTTATCGAAATTCAGCTGTGAAGTCATTTAGTTCGGCAGCTGGGCTAGTGGCTACATGTTTAGAGCAGTGGAATGCAAACGGAGGTCAGAAACCAGACTTTAGTTTGGAGAACCTAGATAATACAAGATTTGATGAGTTGTCTCAAAATGAAAAAGCTAACTATCTTGGTGCTAAACCTGGAACCTTAGGGACAACCATACTTACGAATGAGCTGCTAGAAGAAACCGAAGGGTTCAAAAACTCTAACTCAAGTATTAAAGGAGACTTGGGTCAAGGCAAACAGATTAAAAACAATAAGAACGATCGGCAGAATCAAGATACAAAGGTTTCTGATAATGAAATCCTCATCTCAGAAGCGATTAAGGCATTGAACAAGGTGACCGGTAAGTTAAATCTCTTTGGGGATGGCTCTAAGAAAATGGATGATGGTTTAAAGCTGGGTACAACCAAAGTGGATGAAGCGATGGATAAATCTCAGCAAGATATTCAGAAGGATGAAGTTTCTAAGGAAGATGCTGACACTCTAAAAGATACAGAAGATGCCAATTCTTCTATGAAAATTAGCAAAGAAATATTTGAACTAATAGACGCAATGACGTTTTAAATCACTGATGTGATCAAATCAGCTGAGACACGATGTGGCAACTCAAAAAACGAACACTATGGCAATGGATTTGACCTTTCAACTGTCATCTAAAACTCCTAAAAGCAGCTTGTGGAGATCAGAAAACTGTGAGCTGAGACCTGTGTATGTGGCAGATCAAGTCTCAGCCCTATCTTTGATGTGTCAAGTCAACTGGGGCCAGTATCAGCAGGTTGAGAGTCAACAGTTATTTCACTGTAAGCCGCAAATTCAGAGTCGCTTGAGCAAGGGAAAATTCCGATCAGATAAAGCGCTCATGCTGGAGTTGTTGCTCAATCCTGAGTGTCTAAATACGGTACCATCGTTTCTACTCCATGCTTTAGACCCAGCAGAATTTCAGAAGCATTGGCGGATGCTGATTGAGCATGAACCCCAGGCATTAATGATTCAATCTGACAGCTGGTATCTGCAAACGGTTATTCAAAAGCAGGGTAGTGAGATTTTTGGCTACCGCACTGTTTGGAATTACTTAGAGCCAGCCATGCTGCGTTCAGAGGTTCAGATATCTCCCCAATTGTTTTCTAAAGTTAATGAGTTTATTCGAGATTCGGAATTAGTCCGAGAGATTCTGCCTGATTATGACGATGTGTCTTTTGAAGATGTATTAGAACGGTCAGCTGACTTTTTGCAAAAATCTGTGGTGTCGCTGACAGACCAAGACTCTAATCCTGTGCTCCAGAGTCGTCACATCGTAGGCGACATCATAGATAACTTTGTCAGAATTTCGGTAGAAACGATGCCTGCTATTGCTGATGAAGAAGATTCGGTCCCATTGCTGAGAACAGTGATGGACTTCTTAACAGAAGAGGAGATTGAGTTTGAATATAGTGTCGATGTGAGTGCTCTACGTTTTGACTATGTAGGTCAGCATGGTGAGTGGATCTGCTACGCCAGAACTCAGGAAGAAAAACACGTCTTTGTCTTTTACTCAATTCTCCGGTTCCAGGTACCTCAAGCAAAGATTACAGATGTTCTCTACTACATTTGCAAAGCTAATTACGGCTTAGTGATGGGCAATTTGGAGATGGATATGGCTGATGGTGAAATTCGCTGTAAGACGAGTATTGACGTTGAGGGTGACACGTTAAGCCCAGAGCTAGTGCGTAATATGATGTATGCCAACGTTAGCTTGATGGATCAATATTTACCTGGACTGATGGCAATTCTTGAGCAAGGGAAGCCTGCTGAAGCTGCGATCGCACTTGTAGAGGTTTAAGTTTTTCCCTGAGACCTATGTTTCCCAGCAGTTTTGGAGTGAAGTAGATCAGTATATTGCTGGACTTCAGTGGGTTTGGCTGCTGGTAAGAGTGTTGATCTAGCTTATAAGCCTGTCTCTTAAGATAGAGGCTAGGCATACACTGCCTGCTGCCCAAGAGTGCGCCTATCGT
Source organism: Cyanobacteria bacterium P01_D01_bin.156 (assembly GCA_039024555.1). Classification (GTDB taxonomy): domain Bacteria; phylum Cyanobacteriota; class Cyanobacteriia; order Phormidesmidales; family Phormidesmidaceae; genus Leptothoe. The sequence goes on along the minus strand of JBCCQQ010000036.1, from coordinate 49,961 downwards.
ATCGCAGCAGAGCGGAGACTTACAGCTTCTCTAAAGTCCTTGATAATAAAGCTATCTAATGTTGTGCAACTGTTGTGCAACCAATGTGAAACGCATCGGATGAGTAGCCCTGAAGTACTGAAAGCCTGTATCTGGGTTACCGCAAGTAATCGCTAAAGCATTTGATACTAGAAGTAGAGGTGCAATCAGCTGAAACTGATCTGTCTTCTAATAAGCTCTACTTTTTAGTCCAATTGAAATTCATAACTGGAAAATATCTTTTCCTGATTTAGTTTTATTGCTAGACTTTAATCAATGGTTTATTTGAATTGCATTTATTAATGTCAATTCAGTTTTGATTGCTAAAGTTCATGACTATTTGGCAATCAAGGTCAGATGCAGTTCCCGTAGGTGCTACCGGATATTTGGTTCTAGCCGGTTGTTCAGTTTGGGGGCTTAGTTTAACTAAGCGAGGTGCTTCAAGTGCATGCGATGCAGATAACGAACAGAATCCATTTCCGAAATTTACGCGGTGACCTTTTTGGGGGTGTCACCGCTGCTGTAATTGCTCTACCGATGGCCTTGGCATTTGGTGTTGCTTCTGGTGCAGGAGCTGCCTCAGGTCTGTGGGGTGCTGTATTAGTGGGCTTCTTTGCTGCCCTTTTTGGGGGGACACCCACACTAATTTCTGAGCCCACGGGCCCCATGACCGTGGTGATGACTGCTGTTATTGCTAATTTGACGGCAACAGACCCTGACAACGGTATGGCCATGGCTTTTACTGTTGTGATGATGGCCGGCGTATTTCAGATGATCTTTGGCGTTCTTCGCCTAGGCAAATACGTCACTATGATGCCGTATACCGTAATCTCCGGCTTTATGTCTGGTATCGGTATCATTTTGGTGATTCTGCAGCTGGCACCATTTTTGGGGCAGCCCAGTCCCGGCGGTGGTGTGGTCGGTACGTTACAAGCGATTCCTAACCTGCTAGCAAATATTCAGCCAGCGGAAACGTTTTTAGCTCTGTTATCAGTGGCGACTATCTGGTTGATGCCTGCCAAAATTAAGCGGTTGGTTCCCCCACAGTTGGTTGCACTGATTGCGGGCACCGTTCTCTCTTTGATGCTGTTCCCCAATCTGGATATTCGTCGCATTGGCGAGATTCCCATGGGTTTTCCTCAGATGCAGGTGCCCACATTCAGTCCCGATCAGTTGCAACTAATGTTTATGGATGCGGCTGTACTTGGCATGTTGGGCTGTATTGATGCTTTGTTGACGTCTGTTGTTGCCGATAGTTTGACGCGCACTGAGCACAATTCTAATAAAGAGCTCATTGGTCAGGGCTTGGGTAACTTGATGTCCGGTTTATTTGGCGGTATCGCTGGTGCGGGAGCCACCATGGGTACTGTGGTTAATATTCAGTCCGGCGGTCGCACTGCGCTGTCTGGTTTGACTCGTGCCTTTGTACTACTGGTCGTAATTCTGGGTGCAGCTAATCTAGCCGCTACCATTCCCCTTGCTGTACTTGCAGGTATTGCTCTCAAAGTTGGTATTGATATTATCGACTGGGACTTCTTGAAGCGGGCGCATCAAATCTCTCGCAAGGGTGCGCTAATTATGTACGGCGTGATTGCCCTGACTGTTCTAGTGGACCTAATTGCAGCGGTAGGTGTGGGTGTCTTTGTTGCTAACATTCTCACGATTGATCGTTTGAGTCAGCTGCGGTCTGAGTCGGTACGCGCCATCACTGATGCTGATGATGCTATTCGTTTGTCTGCTGATGAAAAACGCTGGTTGGATGAAGGAAACGGACGTGTTCTGTTATTCCAGCTCAGCGGTCCAATGATTTTCGGAGTGGCTAAGGCAATCTCCCGTGAGCACAATGCCATTGGTGAATGCGATGCTGTTGTCTTTGACTTGAGTGATGTTCCCCACCTTGGTGTTACTGCATCTTTAGCGCTTGAAAGTGCGATTGAAGAGGCGGTTGAGAAAGGTCGCCATGTGTATGTTGTGGGAGCAGCTGGTCAAACTAAGCGTCGTCTTGCTTCTCTCAAAATCTTTGATGTTGTGCCACCTTCCAGCTTCTTTACAGAACGGTCTGAAGCACTGCGTCAAGCCGTAAGTCAGGTTTATCCAACAGGATTGGACACGTCTATACCTGCAGACTCAGCTACTGTTACTGGATAGTCGCTAGAAGAGAGCTATGCAACCTTTGATTTGGATAGTGTTTGCTCTCACGATGGTTGCACTAGGTTACCGGTTATATCGCCAAGATGAAGTGCATGCGATCGCACTCTATATCATTGGTTTGCTAAGCGGCATGTGGGGATTCTCCTTGGTACCTAGTGCACTCCAGCTCACCATGGGCGCAGTTGCCATCGGTTGGTTACAGCTGAGTGCCCTACGAAAATAGCAACACGATTTAAGAAACGTGATTAGAAAACAGGCATTACTGATTTGAGGACCGATGTTGGTTTGCCACTTGAAAGACAACCTTGCAGATTAGCACTAGCTTGAATCAGTAACTGCCCAAAAAGCATTCTGAAACTCTGAACTAAAGAGGTTATCTATGTTTTTTAACGGCATGTCAATATTTTCATTCAACCCTATAGTCGATGCTGGGATGTCAACGCCCTGGGTCATTGCAGAAGCGGCTCCAACTGATGCCAGTCCGTTTATTCTAATGAGTGTTCTCGTTAGTTTAATCACGGTCTACGCCACCAGCAAGTTAGGTGGAGAACTCTCTAAACGTTTGGATTTACCCCCGGTGCTTGGGGAATTAGTCGGTGGTGTGGTGGTGGGTGTTTCCTTCCTTCACCTAATCATGTTTCCCGAGAACACAGCGGCAGTGACCGATTCATTGATTGCCCGCATTGTTCAATGGATGGGGCATTTGGATACAGAGACTGCCCTCCATGTCTTCGAAAGCCAGAGTGAAGTAATTTCGGTACTGGCTGAGCTGGGTGTCATTGTTCTGTTATTTGAAATTGGTTTAGAGTCAGACCTACGAGAGCTGAGCAAGGTGGGTGCTCAGGCAGCCGTGGTCGCTGTTGTGGGTGTTGTTGTCCCCTTCGCCCTTGGCACCGTTGGTTTGATTTCGATTTTTCATGCCCCTGTTATCCCTGCGATTTTTGCTGGAGCAGCGCTGACGGCCACGAGCATCGGTATTACCTCAAAAGTATTGGCTGAGCTGGGTCATCTGAAGTCAACGGAAGGACAAATCATTGTCGGTGCAGCCGTAATTGACGATGTCTTAGGCATTATTGTGCTTGCGGTGGTGGCCAGTCTAGCTAAAACAGGTGAGGTTGATTTACTAAACGTTGTTTTCCTAATTGCTAGTGCCACTGGATTTTTGTTGGGTTCCATCCTATTAGGTAAGTTTTTCAACACAGGTTTTGAAACAATTGCAGCCAAGCTGCAGACCCGCGGTGCTTTCCTGATTCCTGCATTTACCTTTGCCCTGGTCATGGCGTGTTTGGCTAGTGCCATTCATCTAGAAGCTATCTTGGGAGCATTTGCCGCTGGTCTAGTATTGGATGAGACTGACAAGAGGAATGAGTTGGATCAGCAGATTATGCCGATTGCCGACATTCTTGTTCCCATTTTCTTTGTGACTGTGGGCGCTAAGGCTGACCTGAGTGTTCTGAATCCGATGGTGGTTGAGAACCGGGAAGGACTCATTATTGCTGCTTTTCTAATTGCGGTGGCTGTGATTGGTAAGGTTGTCACTGGTTGGGCTGTGTTTGGCCAGCCGGGCATCAATCGCTTGGCCATCGGTGTCGGTATGGTGCCTCGCGGTGAGGTTGGTCTAGTATTTGCCGGGATTGGTTCTGCCAGCGGTGTTTTGGATCGTCCGTTAGAAGCCGCAATTATTGTGATGGTCATTCTCACAACATTCCTAGCACCACCCTTGTTGCAGCTGGCGCTTAAGGGAGAGGCCGATGATTCAGAAGTGTCCGTTGCTCAGGTAGCGTCTGCAGCAGATTAGCTTCAACACATTTTCAAATGATTAGCTGCTGCTTGTGCTCAGCATGAGCAGCACTAATTCCATTAGTCCCATTAGTGCGCTTTATCCAACATAATGACTGCTGTTCTTGAAGCCTGTATTTTTGCTACGGTCATGGGTGGTTTTTTTGGCATCCTTTGGAAGAAGAATCTGATGATGAAGATTCTCTCTATGGATGTAATGAGCACTGGAGTTATTGCTTGCTATGTCTTAGTCGCTGCCCGCAAAGGAATATTTACACCGATTGTGGATCCTGAAAAAAGTAATGTGACCTATGCAGATCCGGTGCCCCAAGCGGTGATCTTGACAGCGATTGTGATTGGTTTCTCGATTCAGGCATTGATGCTGGTGGGGGTGATGAAGCTGGCGCGGGACAACCCCACCCTTGAGGTGTCTGAAATCGAAAGGAGCAATACACCATGACGGAATTTACGATTGTTTCTATCGCCATTCCCCTCTTTGTAGGATTTAGTATTTATTTGCTGCCGACGTTGGCGCGCTATCTAGCGTTAGGTGTGGCGCTTGTTTCCATGGCCTATGGCCTAACGTTGATTTATCAACCAGAACCTCTGCAATTACAGCTGCTGGATAGCTTTGGTGTCAGCTTGTTGGCAGACTCTCTCAGTGGCCAGTTCATATTGGGAAATGCTCTGGTAACGGCTGCAGTCGTTCTTTACTGTTGGAAACAGGAGAAATCAGCCTTCTTTTTCACCCAGCTGACGGTGTTACACGGCAGTGTAAATGCAGTGTTTATCTGTGCTGATTTCATGAGCCTTTATGTGGCTTTAGAAGTGATTGGCATTGCTGCCTTTTTGTTGATTGCTTACCCCCGAACTGACCGATCAGTATGGGTGGGGTTACGCTATCTCTTTATTAGTAACACTGCCATGCTGTTTTATCTGATTGGTGCCGTGTTGGTATATCAGGCAAATAATTCGTTTGCCTATGAAGGGTTACAGCAGGCTCCAACAGATGCGATCGCACTAATTTTTCTGGGCTTATTGACCAAGGGCGGAATATTTGTGTCAGGTTTGTGGCTGCCTCTGACTCACTCCGAATCAGCCACGCCTGTGTCGGCCATGCTATCTGGCACCGTTGTGAAAACGGGTGTTTTTCCTCTGGTGAGATGTGCTCTGCTGGTGGATAATCTGCAGCCTATATTGGCAATCATGAGCGTAGCGACAGCGCTGCTGGGTGTGACCTACGCCATTTTTGAGAAAGACACGAAACGCATGCTGGCTTCCAGCACGATCTCTCAGATTGGTTTTGTGCTGGCAGCTCCTCCTGTGGCAGGTATTTATGCCCTCAGTCACGGTCTTGCAAAAGCTTGTTTGTTTCTGATGGCGGGTAATTTGCCCAGTCGTAGCTTTGAGAAGCTACGGCAATCACCGATGCCCCTGTCTAGTTGGGGCATCGTCACGGCTGCCAGTCTTTCCATTGCCGGGTTTCCATTGCTCACGGGGTTTGGGGCCAAGACACTCACATTAAAATCCTTAGCTCCTTGGCATTCTGTGGGGCTGACCATCGCCGCAGTTGGTACTGCTATTGCCTTTGCCAAGTTTATTTTTCTGCCTTTTAAGAACACGTTTAAGATATATGTTCCATCTCATCTGTTAACAGCATCAGGGCTGTTACTAACGGGTTTAGTCGCTGCCAATAGTTTCTCCTTAGAAACCTACACGCTACCTAATGTGCTCAAAGCATTGCTGGTGCTCGCTGCAGGCTGGCTCATCTATGCAGTTGCTATGCGCTTTACAAAACTAGAGCTGCCACGGACTGCTGAGAAGTTTGAACATCTGGTCGGCACAATGAGCCTGGTGTTGGTGTTGCTGTTTACGATGGTGATTGTGTAATGAGTTTTGCAGATTTATTACTACGGCTGACCATTTGGTTTTTACTCACAGCGGACTTAAGTCTCGCTAATATTGCGATTGGCATCTGTGTGGCGTTGTTAATTCCTGGTCGGTACAAGCTGCCTGCTTCCTTTAAGCGCTGGCTAAAGGAATGGCTACGTGTGCTGTGGGAGATTATTTTAGCGATTCCTAAAGCCTACTATGAAGCCATTGAAATTATGGTGCGGCCTCATCTTTACGAGAGTGTTACCCGTGAGCGCATTCGTCCATTTCGCACACCAGGGTTGATCTTTCTTGACATCTTTTTGATTACGTTTACCCCTAAAACCATTGTGCTCAAATGTCGTGAGGATGGCTGGTATGAGGTGCATCAGATTGAGCGGAGGAAGCAATCGTGAATAGTATTCTCCTGGTCATGATTGGGATATTACTCATCCCGATTTATGAAGCTTGGCAAGATGATGATATTTGGCAAAAAATGTTGGCTTTTGCCAGTATTGCCACCAAGACATCTGTCATGATTCTGATTCTGTCTATTCTGCGAGATGACTGGATGATTGGCGTGGTTGGAGTACTGATTTTAAGTGTTGGCAATGCGTCTCTAATGTTGTTGGCTCATGTATTGAAGCGGGTGAATGAACTATGATGGCAACATTAAGCAGTGTTATTAGCTATGGCTGCATGGGGCTTGGCCTCATTTTTTGGTTTTGGGGGACGTTACCGCTCCTAGGCAGCCGTTCTGTCCTCTTTAAGCTTCATAGCCTTTCCGTGTCCGACACCTTGGGGTCAATGCTCATCATTGTGGGGCTGTTGCTCAAAATCCCTCGGGAATGGCCTCTGTTGTTGTTGGCTTTAATTTCGTTATCTATTTGGAATACGGTTTTGGGTTACGTATTGGCCTATTGCTCAAATGAGGGACGTTAGCTATGACTGAAGACATCTACACCGTTGCAATCTTGGCACTGTTGCCGGTGACGGCTGGCATGTTGCTTTTCCAGGTTAATCCCTATCAAGCTCTGGTCATCCGAGGAATACTAGGGGCGATAGCGGCCTTAGTATATGCCCTGTTTGGAGCAGCGGATGTAGCCCTGACTGAGGCGCTGGTGGGTACGATGTTGTCGATTACCCTGTATGCGATCGCAGTACGCTCCTCCATGAGCATGCGCTTGGGAGTCATAGAAACCGATGATCGTGACGTATCATCCTACGAAGCACTCCTGTTGTCCATGCGACAACATCTCAAAAATAAGCATTTGCGATTGGAAGTCATAAAATTTTCCCATCCGTCTGCGTTAGATTCAGCTTTGGCGAATAAAGATGTCCATGCAGTGTTAGTTGAACCGACGTCTACTCTTGCGGCTCAGTCAACGTCATCGAGCTATCTAAAAATCCGTGTGCAACGTCTGTATGAGATTTTACAAACAGCACTTTCACAACAGCCTGTAAGCCTGAAGCTTGCCAATGTAGAGCAAACTAACCAAGTCAAAGGGAAATAGCCATGAAGTGGATTTATATTGTTGCTGGTGTTGCTCTCTACATCAAAATGCTGGTGTTCCCTAATCCAGTCACTGATGCAACTGAGCTGTCCTTTGTGGAAGTGGTGGTACAGGATACTGGTGTCTCCAACGCAGTTTCAGGCATCATTTTTAGAAACCGCCTATACGACACAATTTTTGAAGTTGTTGTTTTCACCCTGGCCATTATGGGGGTTCGTTTTCTGTTAGCGGATGAGCAGCCTTCTTGCGCAATCTATCAGTTTACAGACCACCCTTCTATTGTATTGGCTAGGCTAGGAGCCACAATCGCTGCTTTGGTAGGAGTGGAGCTGGCTATTCGTGGACATCTTAGTCCTGGCGGTGGATTTGCGGCGGGTGTAGCCGGTGGTACTGCTATTGGGCTGGTTGCAATTACGTCATCTCCTGAGTGGATGGAGTCTATCTACAAACGTTGGGGAGCAGCTGTCTGGGAGAAGATTGCTGTCTTGGTCTTTATTGTTTTGGCGGTGGTTTCTCTGGCGGGGTTAGCTCTCCCCTATGGTGAGCAGGGAACGTTGTTGAGTGGTGGCTGGATTCCTGTCCTGAATATTTTGGTTGCTATTAAGGTCGCCCTGGGTTCTTGGGCGGCAATTCTTACCTTTATCCGCTATCGAGGATTGCTGTAAGGCTAAAGTGACCTATCTCTGAAATTCTATTTCAGAGATAGGTCACTTTAGTGCATATGAGATTGAACCTGTTGTAAATCCTATGCAGGTACTTTTAAATTAGTCTTGCGGCTCGCCGAGACTTTAGCCTGTACAGGCAACAAAACACCAGCGGGTCTACTCTTTTCAGAGTTAACTTTAGTGTGTGAGCTGGTGGCATAGGCTTGAGAACTGACAAGAGTAGTGATCAGCCAAGTTCCAATTAATACTGCCAAGATAATGGCCATAGCAACAATCTCCTCTAATGCACTAGCCCTTTCGGCTAATGTTTTTTACTGTAGTGCCTATAAATAAATGTAACGAAAAATTGTTCTCTCGCCAACTAAATTAGGTGAGAGAAGTATTCAGAAAATCTTGCTTAATGATTTAGTTGTTGCTATAGCCCTATTTTTTGTTTGATTAGCTCAAAGAGAGCTCTCATGCCCATGGCTTCTCCGCCTTCAGGACGACCGGGTAAGCTGCGCAGATTGTAGGCCATGAGATCCATATGAATCCAAGGAATCTCTGCTTGCTGAATAAACTCTTGTAAAAATAGTGCGGCTGTAATAGCTCCACCATAGGAGCTACTAGCAATATTATTCATATCCGCTACTGGGCTATCCAACATCGATCGGTAGGGCGTATGAAGGGGAAGATTCCATAAGGGATCGTCCATTGTCCGCCCAGCATTTAACAAACCTAATGTGGTTGGGTCGTCGTTGCAGAAAAATGCGGGTAGTTCAGTGCCAAGGGCTACACGCGCAGCTCCGGTAAGAGTCGCGCAATCAATCAAAAGGTCCGGGTTCTCCCGACTGGCTTCCCAAAGGGCATCTGCCAGAACAAGACGCCCTTCCGCATCGGTATTGCCGACTTCAACAGTGGTGCCTTTGCGAGACGTCAAAATATCTAATGGTCGGAGGGCGTTACCTGCAATGCTATTTTCCACGGCAGCCACCATTACTCTCAGATGGACCGGTAACACCATAGCCATAATCATTTTGGCTAATCCTAGGACTTGGGCTGCGCCCCCCATGTCTTTTTTCATGAGCTTCATGCCTGCAGCCGACTTAATATCGAGACCACCGCTATCAAAGCAAACTCCTTTACCAACGAGGGTGATTTTGAGTGCGTCTGATGCGAGTTCTGGAGCACTCCAACGTAAATCGATGAGTCGTGGGGCACGGGTGCTAGCCTTGCCCACGGCGTAGATCATTGGATAGTTTTCGACCACCAGGTCTCCCCCGGCAATGACGCTGATTTGTGCGTTGTGACTATCTGCTAGATGGCGAGCAGTTTCTTCTAGCTGCTCAGGTCCCATGTTATTGGCTGGCGTGGTGATGAGATCGCGTACTAAATATGTGGCATCTGTGGCACTGTGTACATACTCTAAATCAGCATTCTCTGGAGCCGTTAAAGTTGCTAGTAATCCAGCTTTGGTCAGTTTGTAGCGATCAAAGCTGTAACTACCAAGCTGCCATCCTAAATACAGCTTGGTGGCCTCTTGATCGGACAAGCTAGCGTCTAGCTGGTAGGCCCCCGGTGGCAGCTTTTTGGGGAGATCTGCAAGAGTCCAGGTGTCTAGAGTGTCGGGTTTGCCAACTAAGACCTTGGCAATTTTTCCAGTAGCACCCGGTACTAAACACACAGTGCCTGCTTTACCTGAAAATCCCGAAGCTTGGCACCAAACAACACTGTCGGTATGGTCGCTTTGCAGCTCCTCCGGGGTGACTAGGTAAATTGCGATCGCATCTGCCAAGGGAAACCTCCATGCCATTAAAGACACATATGCATCAAACGAGTTTAGTTTGCCCTAGACTTGTCGGCAACTGTGTAATGGGTGACTGCACTACAAGATTTACATTAGAAACTCACGTCCCTGTATGGATGCTCAAATAAAGAGCGTTGCGCCTGCACCAAGTCGCGCGCAAAGCACCCATCGAGATGATCGTTAACCAGACCCATCGCTTGCATAAAAGCATAGGCTGTAGTGGGTCCAATAAATGACCATCCACGCCTCTTAAGATCTTTGCTCAGAGCAATCGATTCAGATGTTTTGCTGAGTTTAGAGAGGGTAGCGTAGTTAAAACTGCTAGGCCGCTCTTTGGGTTCATATTGCCAAAAATAGGAAGCCAGAGAGCCGTACTCATCTACTAAGTCACAGGCTCGTTGAGCGTTATTAATGGTGGATTCGATCTTACGACGGTGACGAACAATGCTGGAATTTTGCAGTAACTGTTCTACCGTACTCTCGGTATATCGAGCAACCCGTTCAAATTGAAACTGGTCAAAAGCGGTTCGGAAGTTCTCCCGCTTGCGAAGAATCGTCAGCCAGCTTAACCCTGCTTGAAACCCTTCGAGGCAAATTTTTTCAAATAGCTTTACATCGTCTTTGACGGGACGACCCCACTCCTGGTCGTGATACACCAGATAACCAGCGTCTTCACCGGGCCACCAGCAGCGCTGTTGCCCATCTTTTCCTGTTATGAGACCGTCCACAGTAATTTCCGACTAGGGCTTAACGATATACTCGCCCTCGATAGGTTCAATTCTGCCCTGGGCTACCAAAGTTTGATAAATCATCGCAGCAACCTCGGCGCGAGTTGCAGGCTGATTGGGATTTAGAACGCTTAAATCAGGATGATTAACCACTAAACCTGCCTGGGTAGCCGCCGCAACTTTGGGCACTGCCCAGTTCTGAATGTCATTCGCATCAGTATATTGCTGGACCACATCTGCAGCCGCACCATCCACAGTGGCTTTGCTGCCCGTCACCATTGCAGTAAAAGCTTGCACCCGGGGTACTGGTAAGTCTGGCTTAAAACTGCCGTCAGGGAAACCATTCATATAGCCACCCTTGACTGCTTCATTGATGAAACTTAAGGCCCAGAAATCAGCTGCGACGTCTGAAAAATTGATGGCAGCTTCTTCATCTGATAGCGGAAAGGCTTTTGTAATCGCTCGAGCTAGCTGAGCTCTACTGATGGGTTCGTCAGGTTTGAAGCTATCCTCTTCTTCAATACCATCAACGATAATGCCATCAAAGACATCCCGCTCACTCAGTGCATCAATGTAAGGCTTGGCCCAATAATCATCAGGTACGTCCTGAAATTTAAGAGCTTCCTGGGTTACTTCCAGTGGTGCAGCAATGGGTTCTTCTGGTACCTCAGGTGCTTCGGGCTCTGCCGCTACCACTGCAGGGTCTTCCGCAGTTGGAATTTCCTGTTCAGGAGGGGTTTCAGCAGTATCTGTATTATCAGGTGTGGTGGCGGGTTGAATGGGGGTAGTTTGCCCAGCAGAAATGACTTGCGAGCCCCTATCTAAAGCCTGACCAATACCACCTACGGCACCGGTCGCTCCTGCTGCTCCAAGGGCTTCTGACGTACCAAAGCCAATGACATCATCGTCATCATCCAGTTCAGCTGTTGGCAGGTCTAGAGCCTGAATATTGCCATCAATATTACCGACTACTGAGGGTGCTCCATCTGCATCAAAAAGACCAGTACGGCCAAATAAGTTAACTCCTGAACGGGTTAACCCCCAAAATAGAACGCTACCTAAGGTTAAAAATGCGACAAAAAGGGCAATTAACTCATCGTAACTAAGACTGCGACGACGGTCAGTTCCTGATTCAGACGGAATTTGTGACACAATAAACTCTTAAACCTCAGCTTGGAGTAGCAAAGCAATATAGATATTCCCTATATAAAGATAAAGCAGAAAAGAATTGATTTAAGCGTTATTACTTACATTTCTAAATTATTCTTTCTATTAGGCTTTTACAGAAGTAGGTGTTTCTTTCCTTAAGGTGATCCGCTAGCGGACGCCGTTTTAAGACTAATCATGACTTATCGAACTCTAGAGCCTGGGTCTAAGCCATCCTTGATCAAACATGTGCGCCGTGTGTTGCTTGGAGCCCTACCCGCTGCCTTGGTTAGCAGCGGTTTAGTAGCAGTTGCTCAAGTCACGGCACTCCGGCCAACGTCTCTACTGGTGCCTCATTTGATGGCTCGAGCAACTGCTGTGGATGCTTTGATTGCTAGGGTCAATCAGCAGTTTAGAACGTTGCATCCGATGGAAAAAGAAGCGGTTTCCATAGGTGGTTTAGGGCCGGTCATGTTAGGCATGACCATTCAAGAGGCGGCCAATGCTGCTGGTGTCAGCTTTGTCGTTTCACCGCTAAGTCAGTCAACAGTTTGTCAGTATTATTTGCCGGAAAACTTTGATGCCGAAAAGGCTGTACGGACTGGACCCATTGATGGGATTGGGCTAATGGTTGTCAACGATCAGGTGATTCGCATTGATATTTGGCCCGGTAGCCCAATTAAGACAAAGAGTGGCGTTGGTATTGGCTCTACGGTAGACGACGTCTCGACTGCCTACGATGGTGAGCTGAAGGTATCAGCCCATCCCTACACAGACGGTGAGTATCTGACTCTAGACTCTGAAGCATCTGGGACTAATCTGTTCAGTTTGGTCTTTGAGACGGATAAGAGTGGCAAAGTAACTCAGTTTCGTACGGGACAAGTTCCAGCTGTTACTTGGACAGAGGGCTGTTCTTAGCGTTGCGTGTGGATTAACCTTGTTACACTCATGGAGCTGTCCCCAGCCTAGTCCATGGTTAATCGGTTAGCACAAAGTCAAAGCCTCTATTTACGTAAGCATGCTTATAACCCTATCGATTGGTGGCCCTGGTGCGATGAAGCCTTAGACGCTGCCCGTCGTGATGATAAGCCAGTTTTTTTGTCGGTGGGCTACTCCAGCTGTCACTGGTGTACGGTTATGGAAGGTGAGGCCTTTTCAAATGCTGCGATCGCAGATTATCTCAACGCCAACTTTCTACCCATTAAGGTGGACCGTGAAGAAAGGCCAGACCTTGACAGTATCTACATGCAAGCATTGCAAATGCTGGTAGGGCAGGGAGGTTGGCCACTCAATATATTTTTATCTCCCGATGACTTAGTCCCTTTTTACGGCGGTACTTATTTTCCTGTGGAGCCCCGCTATGGTCGTCCCGGATTTTTACAACTCCTGCAGATTCTTCGGACCCTCTACGATACCGATAAACCTAAGGTAGGTGCTGTTAAGTCGCAAATTCTAGAAACTCTGCAGCAGTCTACTGTTGTGCCTGCAGACGATAACCTCAGTGCCGAGCTGTTGGTGCGGGGGTTGAGTGCCAGCCTCAAAATCCTCGATTCATCGGGGCCGGGTACTCGGTTTCCGATGATTCCCTATGGACTGACCGCCCTACGTGCCATCCGCTTAGTAGATGCTGCGCTTCAGCCTGACGAAGTTTGTCATCGTCGGGGGGTGGATATGGCTCTAGGGGGGATTTACGATCACGTAGCGGGGGGCTTTCATCGCTATACTGTTGACCCCACTTGGACGGTGCCGCACTTTGAAAAAATGCTCTATGACAATGGACTGATCATGGAGTATTTAGCTGATCTGTGGAGTCATGGTCAGCAAGAACCTGCTTTTGAAAGAGCTCTGGATGGCACGGTGCAATGGTTAAAACGGGAAATGTGGGCGGGCTATTTTTACGCTGCCCAGGATGCCGATAGTTTTGTGACGTCTGACGAGGCTGAACCTGAGGAGGGTGCATTTTATGTGTGGCCCGAAGCCGAGCTACGGCAGCAACTCACTAAGGAAGAATTTGCTGCCCTGTCTGCCGATTTTTCAATTACGCCTGAAGGAAATTTTGAAGGCAATATTGTGCTTCAGCGCCAGCAACCTGGGCAGCTACAGGCTGATACGGAAGCTGCCTTGAATAAGCTATTGGCTGTGCGATACGGCCAGCCTGAAATCGATATATTTCCCCCAGCTATGGATGCGGATGCGGCTAAAACGACTATTTGGCCGGGACGCATTCCCCCGGTGACGGATACTAAGATGATTGCTGCCTGGAATAGTCTGATGATTTCCGGGTTGGCTCGGGCTGCGGCTGTCTTTGCCCGGTCGGACTATTTAGAGCTGGCGGTTCAGGCGGCGCAATTTATCCTCAATAACCAATGGATTAACGGACGGTTCCACCGCCTGAACTATGAAGGCACTGCAGCGGTGTTAGCACAGTCTGAAGACTATGCCCTATTTATCAAAGCGCTGTTAGATATTCAGCAGGCTAGCCTAGCGTTGAGAGACACTCCATCCATAAACTGGTTGGCCTCTGCGAGAACCATCCAAGCTGAGTTTGATCAGTGGTTGTGGAGTGAGGCTGCTGGCGGGTATTACAACACAGCCAGCGATGCCAGCGATAGTTTGCTGGTACGCGAGCGTAGTTATCAAGACAGTGCCACCCCTGCAGCTAATGGAGTTGCGATCGCAAACTTAGTCAGATTATCCCTATTGCTCCAGGATCTCAGCTATCTAGACCGTGCAGAAGAGGCATTAAAAGCGTTTAGTGTCGTTATGGATCAAGCAACAAGGGCCTGCCCTAGCCTATTTCAGGGTCTGGACTGGTTTCGTCACCAAACCTTGGTCCGTACGACTAAGGAGAATGCTGCCAAGCTCTCAAGTCAATATTTACCGACAACGATCTTAGCGATTGAGGAGCCGTTGCCAGAGGGTATCGTTGGTTTGGTATGTCAGGGACTGACCTGCAAGGATCCAGCGACCACCTATAAGCAAATGGCAGCGCAGATAGCATCTAGTCAACAGCGTCCCTAAAGATTGCTGGCATCGTTTTTTCCTTGATTTCCATCAGTCCATCGACGGACTAGCTCAGGCTATGAAAGAGGGGCAGAACAGCTCCAATGATCTCCTTTAATTAATGTGTGCACTTGCCAATGAGGATCTGGCTCTGAATAATCACTACGATGGTGTCCACCCCGACTTTCCTCACGAAAGAGAGCACTCTTTAGAACCATATGGGCAACCGATAGCAAATTACGTACCTCGGTCCATTGTCTCAGGCTTTCAAACGTGAATTGATCAGGCAACTGATGGATACTGTGATCTCTAAGACAGCTCATTAATGTCGTAAGACTGAGCTGCTCAAACTGGGTTTGCCAACCCCTAAGTTCCGCAATGGCAGCTTTCATTTGGGTAGCGTTGCGCGAGATACCGGCACTGTTCCAAAGTAATTCTCTCAGTGCTGTTCGATGGTGACTAAGCCAATGGATATTAGCTTCCAGGGCTGAGAGACCTTGCAAATCTTCCTTTTGCTGTGCAGCTTGCAGATGCATGTCAGGTAACGCTGTCGGCGTAAGATCGTTTAACTGTGCGCCAAAGACTAAGCACTCTAGCAAAGAATTACTTGCGAGCCGATTTGCTCCATGAACGCCTGTGCTGGCATTTTCTCCAACAGCATATAAACGGGGAATGGAAGTTTGACTGTTTAAGTCGGTCACAATACCGCCCATCCAGTAATGGGCCGCTGGTGAGACAGGTATAGGTGTTTCAAAGACATTGATACCCGCCAACTTTTGACATGTGCGAATGATATTGGGAAACCGGTGATGGACTCGTTCAGGGTCTATCACCCGTAAATCTAAATAGACGACAGATTCCTCAGGATGCTTTTGTAAATGGTTGAAGATCGCACGGCTAACAATGTCCCGAGGGGCTAATTCTCCATCGGGGTGGTAGTCAAAAGCAAAACGATGTCCATTACTGCCGACAAGATGTGCTCCTTCTCCTCGGACAGCTTCACTGATTAGAAAACGCGGGGCTCCTGCTTTTGTCAGGGCTGTTGGATGAAATTGCATAAACTCTAAATCCCGTAACGTAGCCCCAGCTCGCCAGGCCATGGCTACTCCATCCCCGGTACTTGCGTCAGGATTGGTGGTTTGAGAGTAGATTTGGCCACCGCCTCCGGTCGCTAAAATAACGGCTTTGGCCTTTATCCAAACTAACTGTTGTTGATGGACTACCTGTACACCGCAGCATTCTCCCGCATGCATCCATAAATCTAGTGCCAGAGTTTGATTAAAGACGTGGATATTGGGCTGTGCTAATACCTGAGTCGTCAGGGTGCTGACCACAGCCCGCCCAGTGGTGTCGGCGGCATGAAGTACTCGCTTACGGGAATGAGCCGCTTCTAGGGTCATAGCCAATTGGTCGTCACCTGTTCGATCAAAGGCAACGCCCATGGTGGTGAGGTTATGGATACATTCCCCTGCGTTACGGACAAGCACGTCCACGGCTGCGCGATCGCACAGCCCGGCCCCCGCTTTTAGGGTGTCAGCAATATGCAGTTCAGGCGCATCGTCCGGTGCGATCGCAGCAGCAATACCGCCTTGGGCCCAGTCGCTGGCAGAGACTGCTAGCGTATCTTTCGTGATCAGACCAACCTGCAGATGTTTAGGCAGACAGAGCGCAGAGTATAAACCAGCAGCTCCCCCGCCGACGACCAAAACATCGAACTCTGAAGCTAGTGATTGAGAGAAAATAGGGGAGTGCACCAACAAAAATTGCTCTTGATAGAGGGATTAACCTACTCTATCAAGAGCAATGATGAATCTAAATCTATCCTAAGGAATTGAGACTTTACACGGAGCTCGATGCTTCCAGCTCCGCTTGATAAGCATAAAAACAGTGACCCCAGCTAGAAAAGCCAAGGTCACCATGTTTTCCTTAAGCGTATTTAGAGGGCTTACCTGTAGGCACCATTGTTGTAACGGTCGTCTCCCTCAACCAGGGCAGGATCGGGAGGGGAAATGGTGAAAATATCAATGTTTTCCTGGATTCGAGACTTTTCAACATCGCTCAATCCAGGAATTTCCAGAATATCCTCTACGCTTTCGTAGGGCGCATTCCGAATGATTTTTCCTGCAATGGTTGGAAATAGACCCCGATATTTTCTAAACGCTGCAACGTTAGTATTATTCACGTCCAGCTTATAGCCGTACTCTGTGGCAAGCTTGTCATCAATGTTGTTGCGAGGCAGCTCAGCTACAAGCACTGTGTCCATGCTCAACATACTTGCAACTGCAGGCTGAGCAGCACTCACCAAAGTACCAAATACTAGTCCAAGCGCCATTAATAGGCCAAAGAATCGTTTCATCTCTCTCCGCCGGATTTATAAATCTAATACACAGCATTAATGAGCAGCGTATCATTTTCGCTGTGCCAATGTTGAGGAATACAGAGAATCCTTTGCGGACTGTTACGCATTCACAAAGGATTTAAGCCCTAAGGTGTCGAAGAAGACTCCACAGGAACCGAAGACTGGCGATCGTAGCTAATCAAAAAGCGGTCTAAATCAGAAAAGGTACAGGCGTAAGTGGTTAAAGGCTTGTCATATCCTTTGAGTAGAGCAGAATATCGCTTGAATGTTTGCTCGTTGGCACCCAGCTTACTCAAGTACTTATAGGTCTCTGCCCCTAGAGCTACATCAAGCCCCAGCTGTTTAGTAGAGCTTTCAAATCGGAATGCAGCATTAACGGTATCTCCCAGAGCGGTATAGTCTGGTCGATCACCAGTGCCTGTATTGCCCACAACGGCATAACCTGTATTAACCCCAGCGCCTACCCGCAGGGGAAATGGCAAAGGAAACTGCTTATGGAGTTTCCGGGTCATGTCATTCAGCGCACTGATGGCACGACTGATTTTCAACATTTCTTCGGCTTCAACTTCCTGAGTTCCGTGAATCCAAACGGCCATTACGGCGTCGCCGATGTACTTATCGACCCAGCTGCCGTATTCACCAATGATGTTGCCTGCATGACGGAACCAAGTACCAATGACCTCAGACAGAATTTTTTCATCTAGCTGTCGAGTCATCACCGTAAAGTCACGAATGTCCACCACCATGACGGAGATGAGTCGACGCACGTGTAAAGTTGCGGTTGCCGTAGATTCGTGGTCGCTGGAACTAAGCGAAGAATTATCGTTGGAATTAGTGGGTTCAGGGGTAGGGCAATAAAACTGCAGCTCGGTCTGCCCAAAAGTCAGAGCGTCCCCATTGCGTAAAGTGACTGGCACACTAACTCGACGGCCATTTACAAATGACCCGTTGCGGCTGCCCAAGTCAATTAAATAAAACTCCCCGCTTTCCATGAATTGCAACATGGCATGATTGCGAGAAATCCATCGATCTGGCAAAACGAAGTTATTATCATCGCTGCGACCAATCGTCCAGCAGCTATTACCAATCAACGATAAATGACGTTGACCTGAATCTGTCTTAAGGACCAGATATGGCCCAACTTGCGGAGTCTTTTCAGGGGATAACACTATTCCTCGATACTTCGAGTAAATCTATAAGCTAAACCTTAACGCTACTTTTCCTAACTGCACTATAGCCTTTGTACTTATTTATTGTGCGTTATGGTCACAATACTGCTCGTTTCTTATACTTGTCGCTAATAATTTAGACGTTTTCTTCATCTATATCCATTCGCCGCAATAACTCATTAACCTCCAGCTGATAACTAGCGAATAGGCTAAATTGCTTGCCTTTAAGGGGATGAGTTAGCAAGTCTGCTAACTTCCTTAGCGGTTTGGCCCAAAGCCTGAGAGCAGCACTAAGCCATCACCTTGGAATAGTTTTTTCTATTTGTCAATATTTTGGCAGAGCCGAATGACTTTGATGGCAATCAGCCAATAGCTCTAACTGGCCTCAGGCAACTCTGCCCCACACGCTAACGCTGGGCGCATTATGCAAAACTGGCGGCAACTAAGAAGAGAGCATCTACCAAGATGGTACTGAGCACAGCACCAGCAAAAGCCCAGCGATGACTATGACCACTTTTTAGTGCAAAGCCACCTACAAGCGTCAGTATAGTGAGCAAAACCAAAGCTCTAACAGCGGCGATGGGGTTTTGAATGTGTAGTAAGGCGTTGTGAAGAATGCTTCCAGCTGCTTCTGGCTCAACACGCATCACCTGTTGCCAGTAAGGGATCAGATCAACCCAATAGAAATAGATGTCGGTGATAGCTGTACCCAAGAGCGAGCCTAGATAGAAATAACTACCTACAAGTAGTCGTCGCTGGCTAATCAGGTAAAGAACAATGGGTAGCCCGATAGCTTCAACTGGCAGATGGATGTAAGGGTTTTCTCGTAACCATCCCCAATAGATACTGCCTGCCAGCCAAGTCCATGAAAAACCAATGGTCAGATCACCCCATAAATTTAGAGTTCCACCTCGGACCATACGCATCCCACCAATCAACCATATCAGTGTGAACCCTAGACTTACCCAGGGGTAAGATCGCACCAAGGGAGCTTGGATGAATACAGGGACACTGACTAGAAAAGCTGCTGCAAGAAAAGCAGTCAGACGATGATTTTGGGCGGCATCAGATTGTGGAGAGCGTTGATCAGTGAAGGCCAGCTGATCAGTGATTGTAGATTGAGGTGATGTATCGGATAGCAATTCTGCCTGCTGAATTCAACTGAATTCTGAGAGAGGTTAATTATTGTTAACATAACATGCTAATCGGATCGCCAAAAAACCTTGATTTCATAAATGGCGACCTGGATACTATCTGGATGTGTATAAGTTATTGCTATTTGGTTGCCAATACTAACTGATATATCGTCAGCTGACTTGTTTTTTCAACAGAAAGCAACTTATTTAGAGCCAACCTGTCTATTTAAAAAGCTTCCACTTTTCTTAGGAATGTCGTGGAACTGTTCTTTATATATGGGTATGGTTAAGTCCGAGTTGATTTATCCAGCTAATCCGGATAAGAGTCGTTATGATTCGTGTCCTTTAAGGTGTGGCTTATATTAGTCCCGATTTATGAAAAATTTTAAGTTTTAGCTTTGGAGTATTATTTATGACCGTTTGCCTACCGTTGGCGCTTTTGGCGCAGGCACCTGTCAGCCAAGCAGCACAAATAAATTTATTCCAGGCTATTGTGATTGGTCTTGTGCAGGGTTTGACTGAGTTTCTGCCTATTAGCAGTACCGCCCACGTTAAGGTAGTGCCTGTGCTTTTAGGATGGGGAGATCCGGGCGTCGCGTTTACGGCTGTGATTCAGTTAGGCAGTCTAGCAGCGATTCTCTGGTACTTTTGGGAAGATTTGACCACCGTGACTCGCAACATGGTCAGTGCTACCCTTGCCAAGCGCTATCAATCTTCAGATTTCCGTCTGGGTCTGGGGATTATCTTGGGCACGGTTCCCATCGTATTTTGTGGATTTCTGATTAAGGTATTTTTTGAAACCCAATACGAAACTTCGGTAATTCGCAGTACTCAAGCGATCGCAATTACGTCTATTGTGATGGCTTTGCTCTTAGGGGTTGCCGAAAAGGTCGGGCAGCGCCAGCGTGATTTTGAGAAGTTAGATTTATGGGATGGCGTTGGCGTCGGCTTGGGGCAGGCTTTAGCTTTAGTCCCAGGGGTCTCTCGTTCTGGCTCTACCCTAACAGCAGGTCTATGCTTGGGGCTGAAGCGTGATACGGCAGCTCGATTTTCCTTTCTTTTAGGGACCCCAGCTATTTTGCTGTCTGGTCTAGTAGAACTGAAGGGGCTGCTGGAGGAAATGTCTACTGTGGGCGATTCAAGTCTGATGCCCTTAATTGGCGGGTTGATTGCAGCCGTGATTTCTTCTTATCTTGCGATCGCATGGCTGATCAAATTTCTGCGCCGCCATAGCACCTGGATTTTCGTATGGTATCGACTCGCATTTGGCGTGGCTATTCTGTTGGGATTAGCCACAAAGACCATTCAAAACGTCTAGAACAATATTGCCGAAACTAAAATAATCGCCCCTCAGCTTTCTGTAGGCTCAGTATGATGGAGTAATTGTCTAGCGCAAGTACTTATGCGTAGTGGGTCTATTCAGCCAGCCGTCATTACCAGTGTCCTGTCAGATTCCATTGCAGAAGACATTGGTTTTGAACCTGGAGATCAGATAGTTTCAATCAATGGAGAACGCCCTCGTGACCTGATTGATTATCGATTTCTATGTTCAGACGAGTGGTTGACTTTAGAAGTCGTTGACGTAGCTGGGACAGCTCATACCGTTGAAATTGAAAAAGATTTCGATGAAGATCTTGGGCTGGAATTTGAAAGCGCACTATTTGATAACCTCATTCAATGCAACAACAAGTGCCCGTTCTGCTTTATTGACCAGCAACCGCCTGGTAAGCGCGACACCCTGTACCTCAAAGATGATGATTACCGTCTGAGCTTTCTCTATGGTAGCTATCTCACACTGACGAACTTACCGCCTGCTGAGTGGGATCGCATTGCCCGCTTAAGGTTGTCTCCGCTGTTTGTTTCTGTCCATGCTACTGAGCCGAAAGTGCGGCAACGGTTACTCAAGAACCCACGAGCAGGCCTGCTTTTAGAGCAATTACGGTGGTTTCAAGAGCACCGTCTGCAGATTCATGCTCAGGTTGTGGTGTGTCCTGGTATTAACGATGGTCCCCATGTAGAGCAAACATTACGAGATTTGGCTAAGTTTCATCAGGGAGATGTGCCTGCCGTTGCCTCTGCTGCCGTGGTACCCGTTGGTCTAACTCGCTTTCGTCCTGCTGAGGATGAACTGATTCCAGTCAGTACAGCCAAAGCCAATGAGGTGATTGCTCAAGTTCAGGAACTGCAACAAGAATTTAAAGCAACCTTAGGTTCCACCTTTGCCTGGCTTGCCGATGAATGGTTCTTAATTGCGCGCCAGCCGCTACCACCAGAGAGCCACTATGAAACCTATCCCCAAATTGGTAATGGTGTGGGGTCAATTCGGCTGTTTCTCAAACAGTTTGACCAAGCAGCCCAAAGTTTACCCAATCAAATCAAAGAGCCAAAACACTTCACTTGGGTGGTCGGTAATGCAGTAGAAAAAGCCTTTGAGCCCATCGTGAAGAGGCTGAACCAAGTCCAGGGGCTCACCGTAACCATGGCCGCTCTCAATAGTGACTACTGGGGCCAAGAGATTACGGTGACCGGGCTACTAACGGGTTACGATATCTTAGGAAAATTAAAAAGACGTCATTTGGGTGATGCGGTTCTTTTACCAGCTCTAATGCTGAAAAAAGGAGCAAAAACCGGGCCTGAAGATACCTATTTTCTGGATGATATGACGCTTGCATCCTTGGCAGATGAGTTACAGTGCTCAGTCTTACCAGTGGATGGCATTGATGGTTTGCTCAAAGCTTGTGCCGCCAGAGATGCACTCTAATTTTGCCTGTATCTATTAGCGCTTTAAACTGCCCAACCCGGACATTGCAACTATCAGTTTGAACAATAGGGGTATCATTCCTGTCGGTGACCTTTATGATCGTTGGCAGTCCTAACTTGCTTGTGCCAGAACTCATACATTTATTCGCTATACATTGACGCAAACACCATGGGATACATCAACCAATCATGCTTACTTCGGCTTGCGCTTTTAGGGGGTACCCTCTCCTTACTGCCACTGCCAGTATTCGCTAAGGCTTCAGTGGATAGTGCCGATGCTAGGGTAAGTTCACCTTCATCACAGCTGGCCCTTGAAATAGAGCCTGTTTCAGAAGCACGTCTGTTAGATGTCTCACCGAGCGTGTTTGCTCCTGCAGCCCTGTCCAGTTTAGGTGGCCCAGTCTTTTCTGGAAAGAATAGTCGCGTGTTGATACCTGCTGAACTAACTCAGTTAACTCAGCTGCCAAGTTTACCGTCTGATGAAGGTAATGAAGAGGCTGATACCTTTGATAGTGGAGAGGCTGGCACGATTGATCAATCTGCAGAAGAACCGACGCAGGTCGAAGAATCAATCAATCAATCCTCTGGTGAAATTATCCCGGAAACCGGCCAAGCTCCTTCGACGGCGGAATCTGATTTACTGCAGGAAAGCGCTTTACCGCCCACAAATCTGCTGGCTGATCCAAACCCGTTGAGCCTACCAACATTGGAGTCAGAAGTAGTTCTAGAGGATGAACAAACGATTGCATTAGAAGAAGCGCTTGAACTTGCCTACTTTAATAATCAAGATTTGCAGGTAGCGTTACTGGAACTCGATCAGGCAGAAGCATCTTTGGCTCAGGCGCGGGCCGCATTTTCTCCCTCTGCAATTACGAACGCAAATGTGACTAGAACTACGTCATCTGGTTTGTTAACTGGAGATCCTGACGGGACTAGTACTGCTACCGCTTTGAGCATAATTCCCTTACGGGCTGAATATGACGTTTTTACGTCAGGTCAGCGTCTTGCTAATGTCCGAGCGGCCAAAGAACAGGTTCGTTTGAATGAGCTTGAGGTAGAACGGCGGCGTGAAGAGCTGAGATTGGATACCACAAGCCTTTATTACGACCTCCAAGAAAGTGGTGAACAAATACGAATTAACCAGGCATTTGTAGAAGAGGCGCAACGAAATCAGCGAGATAATGAGTTGCGTCGTCAGGCTGGGGTCGGTACTCGCTTTGATGTACTGCGTGCGGATGTACAGTTAGCCAACGCTCAGCAAGACTTAATTCAGTCCGAGTCTCAGCAACGAATTGCTCGACGAAACTTGGCCCGATTACTCAATATCCCATCCACCATAAATTTAAACGCTACCCCAGTCCCCGCTCCAGATAGTTGGGAAGATACTTACGAACGCTGGAGTTTAACCTTAGAAGATAGTATTTTGCTCGCTTTTCAAAGTCGGGTTGAACTTGAGCAGCAGTTGGCTCAACGGGAGATTGGTTTGCAGCAAGCTCGGGCTATTCGAGCTGCCAATGGTCCTCAAGTCAATCTGTTCGCTCAGTACCGCACTCTCTCGACCGATCTCATTGATGACAATAATAATGATTCCTTTGATATTGGTGCTGGGGAAGAATTTTCATTTGGGGTTGAGTTCAATATGGTCCTTGCTGATGGTGGAGCGGCCCGTGCTAGTGCACGTCAGCAGGAATTGAATGCTGAGATTGCCGAAGAACGTTATTCTGAACAGCTAGATCTGATCCGTTTTGAAGTTGAGCAAGCTTACTTCACGCTCCGAGCCAATGAGGAAAATGTTAGGACAGCACGTACCGCAGTTACACAGGCATCTACAGCTCTAGAACTAGCCAATTTGCGACTGGATGCTGGTGTCGGCACACAGTTGGATGTATTGACATCTCAGTCTGAATTAACACAAGCAGAGGGTAATTGGGTAAGTGCGGCGTTAGGTTACAACCGAGCATTGGCCTCTTTGCAACGGGCGGTTAGTAATCTCAGGGCAACACTTTAGGTCGCTCTGCGCAGGTTGCAGGGCTGGGTACCTGTGGCCTGCCAGGGGGATATGGCGAGCGGCTGAGGACTTTAATTCTAATGTGCTCGTTGCTCTAAGGTCGTTGAGTTACTTGACCGGGATAGATACGACAACTGAAGTTGAAATCGTTGTCTCACAAAGCTTTTCAATGACTTGCTCAGCGGAAATCAGTCGTTTAAGGACGACTTGCCCAATAGAATTGCTGGTTGCTCCTGCAGGCATGACTTCAACCATGAGGACAGCGTCTTCAACCTGATAAAGCCATAATTTTTCACTAGCTTCCTCGATATAGAGTTCTAGTTTTTTAATGATGGGTTTGCGCTGCCAGGCAAGTTCGTTCCACAGGCCGCCGAATTCCCATACCCTGCCAGTGGTCCAGCCATCGGACAAGAAAAAATACTTCACAGATTTGGCTTCAGGTCAAAGTTCCAATGGCATTATCTCTGGTCATGTTCGTTTTTTCACGCCAACTCTACAATCTTGATGGTTTTTTTGAGCTGATGAGCACAGTCCGTAACTCCAGGTAGATTTTTTGTTCTGTCCGGACGTTAGGTGTCGTGCTGTGGACAGTTATTTGGTAGATGCACCCTGATGTCTGACTCCTGGGCTCTTTTGGAGCTTAGGGGTCTTTTTTTGTTCTGTTGCAGTTATGACTCAAAACGTGACTTGCAAGCAAAGATTTAGATAATAAATGTGATGGAGTAAGTGTTGCACTGAATGCAGTTCGTTATTGATGATATAGATTTTTTGTTCTGTCCGGAAGTTAGATGTCGTGCTGTGGACAGTTATTTGGTAGATGCACCCTGATGTCTAACTCCTGGGCTCTTTTGGAGCTTGGGAGTTTTTTTTTGCCCATGGGGGCGCGTGCTGAGCCAGTCAACCGATGAAGTCTTATCCTACCTTGGCTACAGTTCTGAGAGCGTTACCATTCTTGGTGGTTAAGTAATGGCCCATGGACCGAAAATTGTTACGAATAGTCAACAGAGGACCATTCATTAATGATATTTTGACGGTTAGCTATGTTTCCTGAGGAATTGGCAAACAGCATTTTAGGGCGTTAAAGGGGTAACTTAATGGCAAAAATTCGTGTCGGTTTACTGTTTGGGGGCTGTTCTGGGGAGCATGAGGTCTCCATTTACTCCGCCCAGGCGATTGCCCGAGGATTGAGGCTAAAGGGTAATGCTGAGAAGTATGAGATCATCCCCGTTTATATCCGAAAAGATGGTGTTTGGGTGACAAATGCTGAGGCGGTGTTAACTGATGGAGAGCCGTTGAGTTTTGGTGATGATCCAGTTTCTGCAACCAACCGTATTCCCCCTGCAGACGTGGATGTGGATATTTGGTTTCCTGTGCTCCATGGTCCTAATGGTGAAGACGGGACCATTCAGGGGCTGTTTGAATTGATGCAAACTCCCTACGTGGGGTGTGGCGTGCTTGCTTCTGCGGTGGGTATGGATAAGCTAGCCATGAAGTCTGCGTTTGCAAAGGTAGGTTTGCCTCAGGTGAAATATCTGGAGGTTTTGCGATCGCAAGTTTACTCTAACCCCTGTGTGTTTCCCAAACTCTGCGACGATATCGAAGCAGCTCTGGGTTATCCCTGCTTTGTCAAACCAGCAAACTTAGGATCGTCCGTGGGTATTGCAAAGGCCAAGGATCGTCAAGAACTTGAAGCTGCACTGGATAATGCTGCCAGCTACGATCGCCGAATTATTGTAGAAGCGAGTGTGGTTGCCCGTGAAGTTGAATGTGCTGTTTTAGGGAATGACAACCCTAAAGCATCCGTCATCGGTGAAATTAGCTTTGCAGCTGATTTTTATGACTATGAAACTAAGTACACCAGTGGTCAAGCTGATTTAACCATTCCTGCTAAGTTGCCTAATGATGTAGTCAACATCATTAAAGAGCAAGCTATTCAAGCATTTCAAGCAATTGATGGAGCAGGATTATCGAGGGTTGACTTTTTCTATATTGAAGCTACCGGTGAAGTATTAATCAATGAAGTTAATACCTTTCCTGGATTCACAGCGACCAGCATGTACCCCATGCTGTGGAAAGCTTCTGGCCTAGACTTTGATCAGTTGATTGATAAGCTGATTCAGTTCGGCCTGGAGCGCATTGGCAAATCAAGCTCCTGATGGAAGAAAGGTTATAAGCATAACGTGTTACGCCAGCTCTAAAGACTATTTAAGAACTCTAAAAGATCAGCCATATCCTGTGTATTTGGCTGAAACTGTGGCATTGGTGGCGTTTTCCCGCTAATCACCTGCTTAATGAGCGCTACCTGTGATTTTCGTTCAGACACTCGTTGTAAATCAGGCCCTACCTCTCCAGTTCCTTCTGAGCCATGGCAAGTTGCACAGTTTTGCCAAAATAGCTGTTGACCCCGTTCAAAATCTCCACTGGCAGCTAAAACATCATGTACATAAGGATCTGACACTTGCAGTTTGTGAATTCCCCAAACAATAAGTAAAACACACACTAAAATCGTTGTGGCTGCTAAAACAAACTGAACGATCAACCTATTGCTTTGGCTGTCAGCAGAGTCTTGGGTAAGACTTGAATTATCGAGTGCTTTTTGAGTCACAGGTTAAGACGTAACAGTTTTTCATTACGCGTAATGATACATACTTTAAAGTTTTCTGATAAGGCTACGCAAGCCATTTCAATTGAAAAGTGACCTTGAAATCTATAGTCTTCGTTAAGGTCGCATTGCAATTTATTTCGATCCTGTGACTCTCATCATCTAACCAGCTTCAAAATTGAGGGTATTTGTTTAGTGCTTTGTGCAGGTTGGAAATTAGCTTTTTCAATTTCTGTAATCCTTTGATAGCAATGCTTTCATAAGAAAGCTGCTCTAGAAATAAGCAGTGACGTTTTATTCGTTTCGAAGCACTACTCTCGTTCGGGCTTTTGGGCAAAGGGTAGGCTCATGTATGGAGATGGCTTAATATAGGGTTAGGTTAAGCAATGTGAGGTGGACATTGCTTCTGTGAGCTTTATACGATTGAGGAAAGACGGCGTGATTGAACCTTTATTGTTAGGAATAGTTTTAGGTCTGATTCCAGTGACCCTTGCTGGCTTGTTTGTTGCAGCCTACATGCAGTATCGCCGTGGTGATCAGCTGAATTTCTAAGTACTGAGTTACGTTTCAATTTTTTTAGCCAACGCTTGTGGAGCGCTGGCTTTTTTGATTGGCTATTGATGTCAGCGATAGGTTTATGGATGTTGCCTTACCGCATGTATAAACCGGCTGCCAAACGAGCAGTCCCATAGGCTGCTTCAGTATGTGATGGTGGCACTACGGGGATATTTAAGGCTTGAGCCCGCAGCTGTTGCCATATTGGGTTTTGAGCGCCGCCGCCTGTGGTGTAGACTCGGCTGGCAGCTACACTACCCAGCTGCATTAGCTTTTGATATCCCAGCGCTTCAATTCGTGCCATGCTTTCCAGCAAACCATGGAGAAAGTGGGCTGGTTTCGCAGGGCGGGGGGTTAGTTTAGGGGGCAGTTGTGGATCATGGATGGGGAAGCGTTCTCCTGGGCGCAGCAGTGGATAGTAATCGAGACCACTGGGCTTGCTTGCATCGATCAAACCGCTGAGAGAATGTAGTTCCTGATCACTAAAGTACTTGCGTAGAACGGCTCCTCCGGTATTGGATGCGCCACCTACGAGCCAACTGTTTCCTAAACGATGACTGTAAATCCCGCTGGAAGCATCATTGATAGGATGTGTGCTGAGTAATTTGATCACCAATGTTGAACCGAGGGAGGTGACGCCATCTCCTGGCGCACTGGCACCGCTGGCTAAAAACGCTGCAATGCTATCAGTTGTGCCAGTTTTAAGAAGGCACTGCTCGGGGATGCCAAAACGCTGCGCTACATCGGTTTGAATGGTCGTTATTGTCTCGCCAGGGGCGATTACATTGGGGAACCAATGCCTAATTTCTAATGCTTGCAGCCAGGCCGGGTAGCTGAGGGTCTGAGGATCGTATCCCAGCTTGAGGGCGTTATTGTAATCGCTGATGCCAGGTTTGCCATGAAGTAGGCTGCTTAGCCAGTCGGCCTGATGCATTAAGTAACAGGCTTTGTGCAGAATTTGTGCGGGTAAATGTTGGAACCACCATAGGGCTTTGGCTAGGCTAGAAGTGGTGCTGTGGGCAGGACTATCTGTAGGAGCTAGATGCGGAATTAGACCACGAGCATCGTTGTAGAGGAGCGGGGGGGTGAGAGGCGTATTATCACGATCGCACAGCAATACGGTTGCTGATGTGCCATCGATGGCTATTGCTTGAATGCGCTTGCGTATGGACTCTGGTAATTGATCCAATAGGGCCCATAGGGTGTCGCGCCAGTCATCAGCTTCAGCCTGGTCAGATGGATACGAGCAACGGGTTTCGGTACAAATATTGCCCCCAGCGTCAATTGCGATCGCCCTAGCGCCAGAAGTGCCAAAATCAATGCCTAGAAAAAGCTGCCTATCCATAGTGTT
The DNA here is from genome assembly GCA_039024555.1 of Cyanobacteria bacterium P01_D01_bin.156. Classification (GTDB taxonomy): domain Bacteria; phylum Cyanobacteriota; class Cyanobacteriia; order Phormidesmidales; family Phormidesmidaceae; genus Leptothoe. The sequence continues at coordinate 21,359 of JBCCQQ010000036.1, read as the reverse complement.
AGAAGTCCCACCTGTTCAGAATCTGAGTGTAAAACAGATGGCCTAACTCCTAGGGCCACATCGTTTTAGCTTAGCCAAATAAAAAAGAGGTACTCTTCTGAGCACCTCACCATTAAATTATTGAATTGTCGTATTGAATTGCCGAGCCCATGAGCGCTAGACACTAACTTCGCCTAACTCACGAGCAAGATGCTCAAATGGAACATCCACAAACGTTGTGTCACTGATGCCCTCAGCAGATAGCTTCTCTTTCAAAACATCTCGCATAATTAAGATGCCAATCACAGTAGGGCCAACAGGAACTTCCAAAGAGTTATAAGTTTCCCGAAGCCCATTCAAGACTCTCTCTGTCAGGACATCACAGTTACCAGCCACTAGCGCATAGCTGCTGTAGCGCAAATAATAGTCAAGATCGCGCAGACAGGCTGCATAGCGACGAGTTGTATACGAATTACCACCTGGACGGAGTAACTCGGGAATGCGCTCGTAAAGTGCAGTGGCCGTAGCTTTTACTAAGCTAGATGCATTGGCACTGATATAGGCAGCGGCTTTCACCCGATCTGCACCACTACCAAAATAAGCTTTTAGAGAATCAATGGCGTTGCGGTCGAGATAGCGACCTGTGATGTCGTAGGTGCTGATTAAACCCGTCACCGTATCCCGCATGAAATCCTTTCTCCCAGTGCGATTAATGTGAGACTCAAAAACAATAAAAACTTGGAATCAAGCTAGGGGGAAATTCTCACTCAGTAACTGGTCTATGACTGACCGGTTCTAAATATGAGAATACGCGCAAGAGCGATCCAACTGCCTGCTAAGCATCCGATTAAGTGACTTGTCACTGCTTTTAGAGTCTGAAACCCTTTTAGCGACAATACTTTCCAACACTGCAATGCCAGAACTTAGTCTACCACGGTGGATTAAACACCAGGCAATGCACTCGTAAGACAGGTGAATTGCCATAGTTTTTTTAACAAAAAGCAATCTTTCGTAATTATTTGCGGTGGTAAGCGGGGTCAAAACATGAGCCCTCAGTGATGGCCGTGATTGGATAATTCCATATTTTGAATAGTGCGATGTTGGTTTCCCGTCACATAGCTAGAGAAAATCTGAATTTGTAACAAGAAATACAATTCTCTCTTATCCCTATTTTTAGGATTATTCAAGCTTTGCCCCAGCAAAAATCAGTGTTTTCTAGAAGTGATTGATTGAGCTGTTGATGAGCTACTACGGTATTTGTCCAGGTTCGGAGTAGGCTGTACTGCCGTGACTGGTCTAGAGAATAAGCGATTTGTACCCTGGCCAATTGCCTAATTCTGACAAGTCAACTCTTCGCAAGACCAGTGACGTTTGGTGCTTAAACACCTTGATCAAGTTCTCCCAAAAGAAGACCTATGGGGAGATTTGACTAAATATGCGTTTTCCTGTTGCAAAATCTAGAAAGTTTATAACGGGTACCCATTTTTTAGTCGTACTCATTGTTTAATTGCTTGGCCGTTAAACATGTTGGCCTGGGCGTACTGCAAAGCCTACAGAGTCATCAAATATGTTGAAGACGGCTCTAGTGAATGCATAGAAAGGAGTAATTCATGGCTCAGACTGCCGCAGAAGTTTTGCAGATGATCGAAGATCAAAATATTCAGATGATTGATCTGAAGTTCATCGATTTGCCAGGTATTTGGCAACACCTTACGGTTCATCGTAGCCAAATTGACGAGAGTAGCTTTACCGACGGCGTGGCATTTGACGGTTCTAGTATCCGTGGCTGGAAGGCGATTAACGAGTCCGATATGTCCATGGTGCCGGATCCGACTACAGCTTGGATCGATCCTTTCATGAAGGAGCCCACCCTGAGTCTTGTGTGCTCGATTAAGGAGCCTCGTACCGGTGAGTGGTACGACCGTTGTCCCCGTGTGATTGCTCAGAAGGCTTTGGATTATCTAAAGTCCAGTGGTATTGGTGATACCGCTTACTTTGGGCCTGAGGCAGAGTTCTTCATTTTTGACGATGTCCGTTTCGATACCACTTCCAATTCCAGCTACTACTACGTAGATACCGTAGAGGGTCGTTGGAACAGTGGCCGTGAGGAAGAAGGTGGCAACCTAGGCTATAAGCCCAACTATAAGGGGGGGTACTTCCCCGTATCTCCGACTGATACGTCTCAGGACATGCGGACTGAGATGCTTTTAACTATGGCTGATTGTGGTGTCCCCATCGAAAAGCATCACCATGAAGTAGCAACCGGTGGTCAGTGTGAGCTGGGCTTCCGCTTTGGTGAAATGATCCAGGCGGCTGACTGGTTAATGACCTATAAGTACTGCATCAAGAACGTTGCTAAGAAGTACGGTAAAACCGTTACTTTTATGCCCAAGCCTCTGTTTGAGGACAACGGCTCTGGTATGCACACTCACCAATCAATTTGGAAAGATGGTCAGCCTTTGATGGCTGGCGATATGTACGCTGGTTTGAGCCAGTTGGCGACTTGGTACATTGGCGGTCTGCTGAAGCATGCACCGGCTGTGCTGGCATTTTCTAACCCCAGTACTAATTCCTATAAGCGGCTGGTGCCTGGTTTTGAAGCGCCAGTAAACTTGGTTTACTCCAACGGTAATCGCTCCGCTGCTATCCGAATTCCACTATCTGGTGATAGTCCTAAGGCGAAGCGTCTAGAGTTCCGTTGCCCTGATCCTACGTCTAACCCTTACCTAGCCTTTGCAGCGATGCTGTGTGCAGGTATTGATGGTATCAAGAACCAAATTGAGCCTCCTGCTCCTATCGATCAGGACATTTACGAACTTAGCCCTGAGGAGTTGGCTAAAATTGCCTCTACACCGGGTTCCCTGAAGGAAGCGCTGTCTGCTCTAGAAAGCGATCATGAATTCTTGACTACTGGGGGTGTCTTCACTGAGGACTTCATTCAAAACTGGATTTCCTACAAGCTAGATACTGAGGTTATTCCGATGGATATTCGTCCTCATCCTTATGAAATCGCCCTCTACTACGATTGCTAAGCGATCGCAGTAATTGGAGTACCTGACCATTTTGGTCTGACGCCAGCCCTTAGGGCTGGCGTTTTTTGTGCATAACGCTGCTAGCAAAGCCATTTGCTGTGTCGACATTGAAATAAATTTACAAAAATAAATTAAAAAAGTATCTATTTATACTGAATTTTTGTCTAGAATTTAAGTGGAAATCTTTCAGCGCCGTTGCGTTTTACTTCTCTAGGAGGTCAATAGATATGTCCATACGAGAATCCGCTCGACTTCGAGCCGCTTTTAACCGCCATGCGGTTACCAATCGACAACGATCTCTACTAAGCCGTGCCGCTTTAGACGTGGGAATGTCTATGGATTCTATTGGTGCGGGTAGCCGTGTGCAGGGAAAGCCTAGGTATGATGTTCAGCATGCCTACGGTCGTAGCAATGCAGCGATGAGTTAGTGCCTGCATAGACTGATTTTCAATGATGACGTATGACCCCAGGGTGCGATCGCACCCTGGGGTTTGTTATAAAGGCAGTTAGTTTGCACTCCTGGAAAGTGTAAAGATTTGAAAATGAGTCGTGCAAAATGTTAATTTGCGGGGGACTCAATGCGTAAGAATTTCGTTCTTACAGGTAGTGTTGGTGATTTTGTTGCTCTACTAAGCGTATTTGATATTTTTATGGCTGCCCTTGTTAATCGTGTCGATACACCTAAGAGTGGTCAATCTCAAGCGACCCATCCAAAGAAAGTGGTCGTCATAGGTGACAGCCTGGTGTACGGGTACGGAGATACTGAAGGGGGTGGATGGGTTGAACGTTTACGTCGTCAATGGATGGACCCATCCCAGCCAGGTCCGATTATTTACAATCTAGGTGTGCGCGGGGATGGCGTTCAGCGCGTTGCGGACCGGTTAGAGCGTGAATTTAAACTTAGGGGCGAACTGCGTCGTCAAGTCCCTGATTTACTAGTGTTGTCCGTCGGTCTGAATGATAGTGCTCGGTTGGGCCGATCAAATGGACGGCTGATGACTGATGCCACTGTCTTTTCTGGTGATTTAAATAATCTGTTAGATCAAGCTAAGGCACTGTGTCCGACGTTTTTTGTGGGTATGGTCCCTATCAATGAAGCGGCGATGCCCTATGCTGACGTCCTTTACTTTTCCAACGCAGACCAGGCGCACTATAACGACATGACTCGTCACGCTTGTGAAGCCAAGCAAATTCCCTACCTTGATCTGTATCATCGATGGCGTTCACAGGGAGAGAGCTGGGTTCAGCAACGTCTAAGTAGTGATGGACTGCATCCGAATGTTTTGGGCTATCGTACCCTGATGGCAGACGTGATTGCATGGCAGCCACTAATGACCGCTATCTCAGGAGAATAAGCGAATTTATTGTGCCGGTTGTGCGACCAAAAGTACCCAGAGGCAGCCTAATAACAAAGCTGTAATAACTGATGTTATACCTAGAATCACAATGTCTGCAGGCGGCTAGCTGTTTATTGAATTAATTGCTCTGACCAATCATCACCAACGCGTATAGTCACATCTGAATCTACATGACCTGTAGAAGCCGCGATGACTTTACCCACACCGAGCACAGCCTCTACAAATTCAGCTCCGTTAATATCGCCCCGCTGCGCAATTAAGTTGGTTTGATTATTAATCGCTGGCCAATCTTCAATGAGGTATACATTGCGAAAGCCTTCATCACGTAAGTGATCAACGACGGTTTGAGCGATGTAAGGGTCACGAGATGCATTTTGAACAGCAATTTTTAGGCGGCTAATGGAGCGTTGAGGCAAATCAGTGGTTAAGATGCCAGAAGCTTCTATATCGAAGAAATTCTCCATCACGTCATTGACGTTGTTTGAATCTGCAATCCAGTAGCTGGCTCGATATTCTGTCGGGCTGCTAAACCGTCCAGGGAGCATAACCATATTGAGTGCTTCTCGCTCAAGCTGTAGACCAAAACCTGCCAGCGCTAAAATTTCTTCCGTCGATAGGTTCGTATCGATATGGGTTTGCAGAATGCGAACAATTTGTGGAATCTGAGCAATCACAGTTGGGTTTAACATGCGATCGCGCAGAGCCTTCAGTAAAATTTGCTGCCGCTGTACGCGCCCAATATCCCCTAAATCATCCTGACGAAATCGAGCAAACTGTTCTGCTTCATCACCATTTAAAGTTTGCCAGCCTGGCTCTAGGTCAATCACCAGACCTTGTGTCTTGTCCTCATACTTCATCTCTTTAGGGACAAAGACTTCTACACCCCCAATCAAATCGACAATCTCTCTAAATGCGGCTGTGCTGACTCGCACATAGCGATCAATCTCGATCCGATTAAAGTTATAGCTGACGGTTTGAGCAGCGAGTTCTGCTCCTCCTTCAACATTGGCCTGATTAATTTTGTCAATGCCATGGCCTGGGATTTCTACACGAGTATCTCGTGGAATCGACATCACATTAATCGATTCAGTCTCAGGATTTACCCGTGCCAGGAGGATCGTATCGGTACGCCCTACCAGGTCTGTGGGGGCTGCACCTTCAATATCAATGGCTTCGTCTAAGCCCATGATTAAAAGATTTACCGGACGGGATACCTGATAGCGAAAGCCTGATTTCCAAAGCTCGTTTAAAGGTGGAGTAGCGGTGGCTTCGCCCATTTCTTTAGGTAAAGGTACCGCCAGGATAAAGGCTGCTCCTGCTGCTGCTGAAACGACTGCAGTTGCACCAAAAATGCCGGTCCAGACAAGGATACGTATACAGTTGCCTAATAATGAACGGCGCTTTGGCATAGCATCTGTGGCAGTAGAAGCTGCCTGGGAGGATTGAAAGGGAGTCATAAACGCTTTTAAAGTGCCCCAGTGAAATTGATGGGCAAGATTTATAAAGGTGTTAACAGCCGAGATACGTTTTTTCTGACTAGAAGTCAGAAGGTGGATTGATATCTTTGAGGGCTGTTAAATTGTGGGTTTTAGATGTAAACACACTGGAAATGTGTTTAGGCTTTGCCTCGATGGTATTTATGAGTTCTTTTGATATGTTCTACACATAGGTGAGAAGTTAACCAATATTAAGCTTTACCTATGGAGTGAGCTTTGAGTAGTGGCTACTATTGTTCAGAACTCTATATGGACAATCATTTTAACGCTGTAATTTAACTTTATTAAGTAAACGATGACACAACCTAGCAATCAAATTCCTAAATTAGTGCCGATTATTTTAGCTGGCGGTAAAGGAGAGCGCTTTTGGCCCGTGAGTCGCCTCAAGCATCCTAAACAGTTTTTGTGCCTCGATGGCAGTGGTCGTAGTTTGATGCAATCTACGGCTGACCGGTTGTTGCCTTTAGCAGGCAGTTGGGATTCTATTTGGGTGATTACAGCATCCCACTTGGCTGATGGTGTGAAGCAGCAGTTACCGGAGCTACCGGATGAAAATATTTTGGTGGAGCCTCAAGGTCGGGATACTGCTCCTGCTGTGGCTTGGGCCACTTTAGAGGTGGCAAAGCGCCATGGCGATGATGCGATCGCATGTTTTTTCCCAGCCGATCATTACATCACTGATGAGCCAAAGTTCCGGGCCACCATTCGGGCTGCTGCTGAATTAGCCAACAGTCAGGACGCTATTGCTACTCTGGGGATTCAGCCCACGTTTCCCTCCACAGGGTATGGCTACATTGAACAGGGCGATAACACTGGCACGTATGGTGAGCTCGCTTCCTATCGTGTGAGTCGATTTACCGAAAAGCCTGAGCGTAGTGTGGCGGAAGAATTCTTGGCCAGCGGTCGCTACAGCTGGAATAGCGGTATGTTTATCTTCCCCGCTGGCGTCATGATAGATGAACTCAAGACCTATTCGCCAGAATTAATGGGACCACTATTAGCGAAGGGTGTGGATGCTTATGCCCAGTTAGAAAAGCTCAGCATCGACTACGCGGTCATGGAAAAAACCCAGAAAGCCTATGTAATGCCTGCTAACTTTGGCTGGGACGACCTGGGTGATTGGAATGCGATTGAGCGGTTGATGAAGGGGGACAACGCCAATGTGGATATGTGTCAGCATCAGGCCCATGATACGAATGGCTGCATTGTATACTCCTCTGATGAAGAGGAAGTCGTGGTCACCATTGGCTTAGAAGATGTGGTGGTGGTGCGTGATGGGAAGGCCACATTGATCGTTAAAAAAGACCGCACCCAGGAAATTAAGAAGGCCGTGAAGGCCCTGGGTAAGGAAGATAAGTTCTTGCACTTGCTCTAAAGAAATCTCTAGTGATTTTTTTGTTAGAGAGGCGGTGTGATTGAAGCCCCCTGATGCCTGAATTCAGACATCAGGGGATACTTGTATCGGTTTTAGTCTTCAACCCATGGCCCATTGGTTAGCTCTAGTCATTGGCAACACCCGTTGGCACTGTGCCTGGTTCCAAGATACAGACTTGCGGCAAGTGTGGCACTTTGCCCACGTAGCAACATACCTAGAGCTACGTCACCTTTTGAATGCTGAATGGAATTGCCCTGCTGAACTACTCGACGTACCCCTTGAATCACTAGCAATATACGCAGTGTCTGTGGTGCCAAGTCAGGCTGAGTATCTAGCAAAAATGCCTCAAGTCCAATGGATTAAGCAAATCCCCCTAAAGGATACCTACCCGACCATGGGATTAGATCGGATCGTCAGTCTGTGGGGGGCTGGGCAACGATATGGTTGGCCCGTACTCATGATTGATGGGGGAACAGCCCTTACCTTTACGGCGGGAGCTGATGCCTGTTTTAGGGGTGGAGCTATTATGTTGGGGCTGCGATCGCAGCTTAAAGCCCTCCATGACTACACGGCTGCGTTACCCCAGGTGGAACCTCCGTTGCATCTACCGAAGTACTGGGCCGTCAATACATCAGAGGCTATCCAAGCCGGTGTTCTGCATCCGCTTTTAGCCGGTATTCACAACTTTATCCATGATTGGCAAAACCAATACCCCGATACCGCCATCATATTTACCGGTGGTGATGGTCAATACCTACATCAGCTTTATCAGCAATATCTAGAACAACAAACCCAGGCTCTGAATGCCAGAACCTGGGTTGATCCAAATTTAATGTTTTGGGGGGTTGCAGCTTATCGCAGTGATGATACTCGTGCGCTGTAGGCTATAGTGTCAGCCCCTGCGGTTGCTGATGGTATAGCTAATTCGCTATCCATTTGGCGTAAACGCTCAGCGCGATCTCTAGGATTGGGGTGAGTACTAAAAATAGCCGGTGGGCTATTGCCTGTATCTAACTTTTGCATCAATGTAGCCATGCCAGTTTGGTCATAGCCTGCTTCGCCCATGGTGACAAAACCATGTTCATCGGCGACTAGTTCATCCCTACGACTATTGGGTAGTGTCAGTGCCACATCTACAGCAATGCCCACCATCTGATTGCGGCTAAGGCCAAATGCGCCTGCTACACCTTGAGCAATGGCCACATCTCGCATTTGATCAAGAGCATGTTTTTCAGCAATGTGACCAATCTCATGGCCAAGCACACCAACCACCTCCGATTCATTATCGGCTGCTGCCATTAACCCTGTAGTGATGTAAACATATCCGCCCATAGTGGCGAAAGCGTTGATGCTATCATCTTCCACTACCTGGAAAACATAGGGAATATCAGGTCGATCGCTATGGGGCACTAAACTTTGGCCAAGCCGGTCGATGTAGGCTGTTAATTCTGAATCGCGATATAGGCGAAATGACTGGCTGAGCAGCTGTTGATTGACCTGGCCACCTAGGCTAATTTCGTCTTTGTCAGACATATTGGTGATCTGAAATACCTGGATTGTTGGCAAAATAATGTCCAGCAACCCAGCACTAGCTGGCCTAGGGATCAAAGCCCCCAAACTAAGGGTCATGACACAAGCCATTACGCCGTAGGCCAATCGGCGTTGCCAGCGGTTACCCCAGCGAAAAACTGCATTAGACATGGGTTTAGTGTGTTGAAATGAAACGGAGAACAAAGCGAAGACGGATAAAGTCACTTTTGTAATGCTTAGGCACGAAACCAATATCCGCAATTTGACCATAGCGATTGCCTGAATAGCTTTTCCAAGGAACTGTGACAGTTAGTAGAGTGTGAACAGGTTTTGGAGTGCATCTGCCTACAAACTGGTCACCCCGTGCTTAAATACTAACGGCTGCATCCCCTCGCCTGGGGTGAATTGCAAATCTGTTTAGCATTTCGGAATGTCAGGAATCATGGCTATTTTGGATTCAAAGGGACGCTTATTTGGCAAAATCAGCCTGCTAGACATTGGTGCAGGCTTAATTATTCTCATGGTGGCAGTCGCTGTCTTTTTCTATCCAGGCACGTCGGGGTCAGTTGCCCAAGTGGGAGCCGTCAATAAAGATATCGAAGTGGATGTGATGGTTCGAGGATTGACCGTACTCAATCCGGAGCAGTTTGTGGCAGATATCAAAGCCGAAGGAAAAACCAATATCATCATTCGTAATCAGCCCTATGGTCAGGTAACCATTCAAGATATTCAAGAGTTACCGCGTAGTACTGCTGTTCCTCAACCAGATGGATCTGTAAATGCATTTCCAGATCCACGACCTGAGCTGAATTACACCACCGACATGTTGATTACCCTTGCAGGTACAGCCCAGATCACCGATGACGGTCCTGTGTTTGGTAATAGCAAGGTCAAGATCGGTACTCCTATCGAATTAGAAGGTGAACTCTATACCTTTAGAACCAGCACAGTTGCCGTGCGAATTCCAGAGTCATGACCTTTTGCTGACTAAATTCTGGATCTGTAAGCCAGCCTGAGAGCATTAATCCCCTTTTATTACTGGGGCAATCCTGAGAGAATCGGTATGATGAGAATAGTTGACATTTCTTAAAGGTTCTCGTCACATATGGCTGTATCCGCCGACTCGCATGGCATTAGAAAGTTTGTAGAAACTAGATTTCTGTTAGGTCGGCCTCTAACTACTGAGTTAACAGCCATCCTTTTGGTCTATTTTGTCCAAGGCATCCTAGGGTTAGCGCGGTTAGCAGTCAGTTTTTTCCTCAAAGATGATTTAGCACTGAGTCCGGCAGAGGTTGCTGCGCTTACGGGGATTGCAAGTTTGCCATGGACCGTTAAGCCGCTGTTTGGCTTTTTATCTGACGGATTGCCAATTGGTGGATATCGCCGTCGTCCTTATCTAGTCATATCAGGTTTGATGGGGACAGCTGCCTGGTTAGTTTTAGCCACATCTGTACAGACGGCCTGGTTAGCCACTGCAATGATCTTAATGAGTTCTGTGTCAGTTGCGATCTCAGACGTAATTGTTGATTCCTTGGTGGTCGAGCGAGCCCGCCAAGAATCGCAAAGTGAAGCGGGAACTATACAGTCGCTTTGTTGGGGCGCATCTGCAATTGGTGGTATCTTAACCGCTTACCTGGGTGGATTGTTACTTGAATACACCAGTACCCGTATGGTGTTCGGGGTCACTGCGACATTTCCCTTGGTGGTTACTGTTGTTGCTTGGTTAATTGCAGAGGAGGCAACCACCGAAAAATCTAGTGTTGGAGTGGTCTGGTCTCAGGTCAAACAGCTGAAAGCGGCGTTTAGTCAAAAAGCGATTTGGATGCCTGCTTTGTTTCTGTTTCTCTGGCAGTCTACGCCCAGCGCTGATTCTGCATTTTTCTTCTTTACAACGAACGATTTGGGCTTTAAAGCTGAGTTCTTGGGTCGGGTGCAGTTGGTGACAAGTTTGGCTGCCTTGCTCGGCATTGGTATTTTTCAGCGTTTTTTGAAAGCTGTTTCGTTCCGAGTGATTTTTGCTTGGTCGACGGTTCTGGCTGCTTTGGGAGGGCTGACAACTCTATTGCTAGTTACCCACGCTAATCGCAGTCTGGGGATTGAGGACCACTGGTTTAGTCTTGGTGATAGTGCCATTCTCACCATCATGGGACAGATAGCATTTATGCCAGTTTTGGTGTTGTCTGCGAGATTATGTCCTCCCGGTGTAGAAGCCACCCTGTTTGCTCTGCTAATGTCCATTGTGAACATGGCCAGCTTGGTTTCTCGCGAGCTGGGGGCATTACTGACCCATTGGCTGCATGTGACCGAAACAGATTTTACAAACCTTTGGCTGCTGGTAGTCATCACGAATCTGACGACTCTGCTACCTTTGCCCCTGCTGTTTTTGCTTCCTAAGGATTCAGTGTCGACTTCTGTTGATCAGATCGGGGGGACAGCGCCAGTGATTACGGCTGATCCAGAATCTCCTGAACCTGCTTTAAGTTCGTGATAGCAAAACGATTAATGGGTGAGATTTCTTAAGGTTCACCTTTGTGTTTTTCAGGGGTCGGTTGGCCCTAGATAGTCTTTTTAATTTCTTAGTCACTACCTATGCAAACTCTTTCTTCTCCCGGTGCATCCAATGTTTTTGATATGGATGATTGGCGCAGTGGCTATCGCTCGCAACCTAATGAATACGCCTATGAAATCGATGATATTGATGGTGTGATTCCACCTGATCTGAAAGGTACGCTGTTTCGTAATGGTCCAGGTTTACTGGATATTGGCGGTCAGCCAGTACATCATCCTTTTGATGGTGATGGCATGATTACGGCGATTTCCATTGGTGATGGGAAAGCCTATTTTCGGAACCAATTTGTACGTACTGAAGGATATGTTAAGGAGCAGGCGGCGGGTAAACCTCTATATCGAGGTGTTTTTGGCACTCAAAAACCTGGTGGTGCCTTAGCGAATGCCTTTGACTTTAGGCTCAAAAATATTGCGAATACTAACGTCATTTACTGGGGTGGCAAGCTGTTGGCACTATGGGAAGCAGCAGAGCCTCATCAGTTGGATGTAACAACGTTGGATACTCTGGGGTTGGACTATCTAGATGGCGTGTTAAAGCCAGGGGAGTCGTTTTCAGCGCATCCACGGGTTGATCCGAGGTGCGATCGCACCTCGGATCAACCTTGCCTAGTTAATTTTGGCGTCAAAACCGGTCTATCCAGCACGATTACCCTCTATGAGTTTGATATCAACGGTCGTTTGGCACACACCCACCGCCACAACATTCCGGGCTTTGCCTTTCTGCACGATTTTGCGATCACCCCCAATTACTGCATCTTTTTCCAAAACCCGGTGAGCTTTAACCCGCTGCCCTATCTGGCTGGAGTCAAAGGGGCTGCCGAATGTATTCAATTCAATCCAAAGCAACCTACCCGTGCCATTATCATCCCAAGGGATGGTGTCAGTCCTTTGCAGATGATTGACCTACAGCCGTGTTTCGTGTTTCACCATGCCAATGCGTTTGAAGCGGACGGTAAGCTGTATCTAGATTCGGTTTGCTATCAAGAGTTTCCTGATCTAAAAGGGGCCGACAACTACCTAGAAGCTGACTTTAGCCGCATTCCAGAAGGGCAGCTATGGCGGTTTGAACTCGACTTAGCCCAAGGGAGCAGTCAAGCACAATGTTTAATCGAACGCGGGTGTGAGTTTCCGGATCTTAACCCCAATCATGTGGGACATTCCTATCGTTATCTGTACATAGGAGTTGCCCATCAGCCCCAAGGTAATGCTCCGCTCCAAGCAGTCCTCAAACGAGATTTGGTGACTGGAAAAGAGTCTATCTGGAGCTTTGCCCCTCGTGGTTTTGCAGGCGAACCTATTTTTGTCCCCAGACCCGGCGGGACTGCTGAAGACGATGGTTGGGTGTTAGGGCTGTTTTACAATGCTGCTCGTCGCTGCTCGGAACTGACCATCTTAAACGCTCAACACATTGAACAAGGACCAGTGGCCACACTGAGGTTACAGCACCATATTCCCTATGGATTGCACGGTAATTTTACTCAAGATCTAGTGATATCGAGCTAAGATGCATGCCCCTGACGTAGGCCCCAGTCATTAATCGACTGGGCTTCACATGGGAATAACACTGATTTATGGTGGGCTGTCGTTGTCTCTGCAACATAGACGGGCACTATGCGTATGTAACCAGGTAATAAATTACACCCATACCCCAAATGAATCAGCGTCAAGTGCCCGGCCAGGAAACCCTAAACTATCGTCTACGACCTCAGCAAGACGGCGTTTGTCTGGACCTTTGGGAAAATGCCCCTAATGCTGCTCCTGGTGAAGCTTCGTTTAAGTTTTTTGTCACCTATGAGCTCAAATCAGCTGACGATGCTCAAGCGATTCTCAATCGCTACATGTTGACTAACAACGTGTCTCAAGCAGTACCCGCTCAAAGCAAAATGTCTACTCCCATTCACCTGAGAACTTTAGTTGGAAAATAGGCTACTGGAGAGCGTTTGAAAACTCTTAGCTTTAAACCCTTATTATTGATTTGTCGTTACCCAGTTTTCTTCGTCTAGATAATAATCACCTAGGTCTACACTGTTAATTTCTATTGGTTGATAGCGCAAAATTCCTTTCACGCGCACTTGGCTACTAATGGCAGGAGCGGTTTGCTGGGTTGCAATCCAAATCTCGCCAGTACCATCATTAATTTGATATAGCCAGCCATTAACAATGGCTAATCGTTGAGTGACTGCACCGGTTAGCGTGACTGAACGCTTTACACGCTCTGGTTCGCGTAGTGACTCTATTGTGGCCGTGGGTTGAGGTAAAGGAATAGGAATCTGGCTACCTGAGGGTGTTTGACAAGCCATGGTAAACATGAGCAGCCCAGCCCCCAAGCCAGTCGTCAGTCGCGGTGTATATACATGCAGTTTTGCAAACATAATGCACGGGTAAGTGCTAAAAGTTTTTGATAATTTCTGTTGTAGGTGACTTAGTAAGCTGATTGGCAATAACCGCTTTGAAGACTCGAATCACTGAGAAGTTCAATGCCATTATTTGGGTCAAGGAATAGCCTTTGGTAATCTGAGAACAGCCGATGTCATTAGTATCCATCAGTTTTCTAGTGGGGTTGGTATAGTTGCCAATAAAATTAGCAAAGTTTTCATGGCCCAGCGGTTAGATGGCAAGGCCCTTGCCCAAAAACTCCAAGCACAGCTTGCAGTTGATATCAATAAACGTGATTCTGCCCTTCGTCCTCCTGGATTAGCTGTGGTGATGGTGGGGGATAATCCTGCCAGTGCAGCCTATGTGCGTAATAAAGAGCGCGCCTGTGAACGAGTGGGTATCGCCTCTTTTGGCTCTCATCTACCTGCAGATACATCTCAAGATACGGTTGCAGAACTCATTGATCAGCTGAATACTGATGACCGAGTAGATGGCATTTTGATTCAATTGCCCTTACCGCAGCATTTGGATGCAGTGGCGTTGCTGAATCGCATTGATCCAGCTAAAGATGCCGATGGTCTGCATCCTGAAAACATGGGACGTTTGATGCGTGGAGAACCAGGTCTGCGCAGTTGTACCCCTGCTGGAGTGATGGCAGTTCTTAAGGAATATGCCATTGATCCGGCGGGTAAAAATGCTGTCGTGATGGGTCGCAGTATTTTGGTGGGTAAGCCAATGGCTCTGATGCTACTAGAAGCCAATGCCACTGTCACCATTGCTCACTCGCGTACGGCTGATTTACCAGCCCTATGCCGTCAGGCAGATATTTTAGTGGCAGCGGTTGGACGACCCAACCTGCTGACTGCCGATTGGGTAAAACCCAATGCCACAGTGATTGATGTAGGAATTAATCGAATTGAAGATGCATCATCTGGTAAATCAAAGCTGGTTGGGGATGTGAACTTTGCTAGCGTCGAAGCCATTGCTGGAGCGATTACGCCTGTTCCTGGCGGAATTGGGCCGATGACGGTGACCATGTTGTTGCACAATACATTATTAAGCTACTGTAAGCGATTTAATAGTTAATAAGCCGTTAGCTAAGGTAATCGCCACTAGGTTTCATTCACTTGTCAACGTTCTTGTTCCGCCATGATGACCACCGATGTCGCTGCTGATTTCGATCTCAAAACTTACCTCGCTAACAAATGTGCCGAGGTGGAAGCAGCCCTTGAGCAATCCTTGCCTGTGGTCTATCCAGAAACCATCTATGAGTCGATGCGTTATTCCCTAATGGCGGGTGGCAAGCGCTTACGACCGATTCTTTGCTTAGCCACCTGTGAATTGGCAGGTGGTAGTATAGCCCAGGCAATGCCAACGGCATGTGCCTTGGAGATGGTACATACGATGTCCCTGATCCATGATGATTTACCCGCTATGGATAATGACGACTACCGTCGCGGGAAGTTGACTAATCACAAGGTTTACGGTGATGACGTAGCGATTTTGGCAGGAGATGCGCTCTTAGCCTACGCCTTTGAATTTATTGCAGAACGTACTCCAGATGTTTCTCCAAAAGCAGTCTTGGAGGTCATTCGCCGTCTAGGGCGCGCTGTGGGTGCTGCAGGCTTAGTGGGCGGGCAAATTGTGGATTTGGCCTCTGAGGGAAAATCAGATACTTCTATCGACACCCTCAACTTTATCCATATGCATAAAACGGCTGCTCTCTTGGAGGTATCGGTCGTATCTGGAGCCGTATTGGCAGCAGCAGACACGAGTATGGTAGAGCGCCTTTCTCGTTATGCCAACAACATCGGTCTAGCGTTTCAGATTGTGGACGATATTCTTGACATCACCTCCACGCAAGAAGAACTGGGTAAATCCATTGGTAAGGATATGCAGGCTCAAAAAGCGACTTATCCAAGTATTTGGGGACTGGATGAATCTAGGAAGCAAGCTGATGAGCTGATACAAGCCGCTAAGGAGGAGTTGGCGCCCTTTGGGCAATTGAAGCAGCCTTTGATTGCGATCGCGGATTACATCATTGCTCGTACCCATTAATAATCTTAAATACGTTTACTCAAACAGTTTTATATGGAAGCCTTCATTGAAATCTTTCAAAACCACGTTCTTGTTGTATCTTTGGCAGCCTGTTTGAGTGCTCAACTGCTCAAATTGATTGTTGAGGTAGTGACTCATCAACGTTTAAATTTTCACGTTTTAGTTGAAGCCGGTGGCATGCCGAGCTCTCATTCTGCTCTAGTGACGGCCCTTGCCTGTGGTATTGGTCAAACCATTGGCTGGTCTAGTCCTGCTTTTGCTGCAACAGCGGTTTTTGCGGTGATTGTCATGTACGATGCCGCTGGCGTGCGTCAAGCTGCTGGCAAGCAAGCCCGCGTTTTAAATCAGATAGTCGATGAATTCTTCAACGAGAACGAATTTCAAGAAGGTCGCCTAAAAGAACTCCTGGGTCACACACCGGTACAGGTTATTGCTGGTGCTTCCTTAGGGGTATTTATTGCCCTGCTTGCGGCTCCCACTTACTAAGGATAGAGACCCAAAACTCGTTTACTGGGCAATGGTTTCCGTTAGGCGAATAACCCGTTGACCATCCACTAAAAATGAGGTTAATCCACCGTCGATTAGCTGTTGCAAGCGTGACGCAGCTTGAGATGAATCCGTCGTGTGTAAAACCAGCAGATAGGGCTCTTGTAGATAAACTGCAAGGCCAACATTGCCATCTTCAACCAGTAGTTTTTTGCCAATGCTGGGGTCCTGCTGATAGTCCACTAGGACAGCAACACCCTCTCCTAGTAATGTTGGATTATATCGCTGAGGCTGAGAGCCTTCTGCAACAGCGACAGCAGTTTCTTCCGGCGCGGATGGTTCAACTACAACAGTTTCTAACTGTTCAATATCGTTGAGGTAAAGTGCCCAGGAGTTCGCGACTTCTAGGGAATCAAACCCTCCTGCCCGGACAACAGTATCACCTAGATAATTGCACACTAGCGTGGGCTTATCAGTGGGGAGTACAGAGATGGTGCGATCGCGCATAGCTTCATCAGTACTCCGCACCAGCAACAAATATTCTTCATTAGTGGGTGGGGGACAATCAGGATAGGTCTGAGCCATCACTTGCTCAGATAGACCACTAGCAAGTAGAACCAACATAGCTCCACCTAACCACTGATGTCTCATGATCTAATCCCCCGAGTATTTCTCAATCTATGCCGCTGCTAAAGATGCGAGCGGATCATCCACAGATGTTAGCGGAGTTTCGAACTCTCCAGTCGCAATATACTCTAGTCTTAACTTTAGCCACGTGATAAAAACCTTATCGGTGGAAATGACGGCCGCTGCCGGTTGGGGGCATTGTGCTTTTACGGCTTCTAGTTCTGGTGCTTCTAGAAAAGCAGGCTGTTTCACCAACCAAAAATCAATATCTTTTTCCTGCTCTCGATAATAGCGACGTCTCTCTTTAAGAACCTCTTCCAACGGTTCTTCTTCTAGAAGAAATCGTTGGCTAGCTACGGCGTAATAATATGTCGTCATGCGTCTTAAAAACCAGCAAAATTAGTGGGCCATGAGCCCGTTTTCAAAGCCAATAGACAGGATTCTATCAGGGAATATAGCGCTGTGTGACGTTCCGTAACCAAGACTCACCGTTGCTGCAGAACGATTCCTTAGAAATCAATCGGGGATGTTGCGACTGCCCGAGGCAATTCATCTGTTTCTAAAGACAGCTCATCATAATCCTCATCATCATGGAGAAGTTCCTCATCCTCCTCTTGAAGATCAACAGTTGTGCCGTTGATTAAAACACCTAATAGACGGATATCTTCATTGAGATCTAATTCCTCGAGAGCTGTATTCAGGACAGCTTTTTCAGTTACCCCAGGACGTGCCACTAAGATCATGCCCTCAGTTTGTCCCTCAAGCAGCAGTGCATCATCCACACGACTCAAAGATGGAGTATCTAAAATGACCATGTCAAAGCGCTCACGAGCATCTTCCAAGAAACGACGCATTTCGTTAGATTCTAAAATCGCAGCCGCCTGTCTTTGAGGTCCTGGGCTGGGTGATACGTAAAAGTTTTCAATAAAAGGGACCATACAGACGTTGTCCCCAAGGGTGCCACCGTAATACCGTAATGGTTCTAATAAGATTTTTTCATCTTTAGCCAGTCCTAGATGCTGAGCATTGGAAGCTGATCGTAAATCTGCTTCAACTAGAAGAGTCCGCCGACCAGCTTGAGCTGCTGCAATTGCTAAGTTATAGGCAGTGATGCTCTTGCCCTCATCATTGACCGTGCTGGTAACCAATACTACCCGAGGGCCAATAACACTGTCCTCCATACCTGTTAATCGCAGCTTACTCAGACAGCGCTCATAACTGTCGTGATAGGGCGAATCAGACTGTAGCAAAATGGGAGCTGCTTTAGCAGGACGCGTGCGAATCACAGGGACTGCTCCTAGGATAGGCATATCCAGCTCACGTAGCAGCTTCTCTAAATCTTCAGGTGTACGGATCGTTCCATCCAGCATATCGAGTAGGAAGATAATTCCTCCACCTACTACCAAACCTAAAAGGCCACCCGCTAGTAAGACGGTCGCTGGGTTAGGTTGTTCGGGTTCGTTAATCACAGCAGTGGGAGGACTGGCCACCGTCAAACTGCTGACGGTCTCAGCTTCTGCTGCTTCTGCATCAACAATTCGTGCCTGAATCTGGTCGTATAGTGCTTTTTTCAGTCCCACCTGATAGGCCAAGCGCTCACGCTGAAGCTGTTTGTTAGGTAAGCTTGAATATCGTTGACGTAGGCCCTGTTCGGAAATCGCTAGGACTTGATTTTGGCGCACCAGAGTGTCTTTTTCAGTCTGTAATGCGACTAACTGATTCGCTAAATTAGCCCGTGCCGGATCTAAATTGCCACTGAGTCCACCTACCCCTGGTGCCAGTGCTACTGTTTGGCCATCGCCAACTAATACTTCTTGTTTCCGGAGCTCCAGCTGTGCATTGAGCGTATTTAAACTTTGCTGGGCTTCAACAACGACCGGATGGCTGGCTCTATAATCTGCCTGACGCAAGCCATCAATTTGACTCTCAACCTGATAGATTTGAGTACGTAAGTTTGCAATTAACGGATCGGCGCTGAGTGCAGAGGCCACGTAGGCCTGATCGGCATTCATACCCAAACGCTGCTCTAAGCTCCTCATTTGAGCATCAATACTCTCCAAGGTAATGATGTTTTGACGAATTTGCTGCTGACTACCAGAAATTTGACCCAGTAAACTGCCATCTTCTGCAGCCTGAATAGCGGGTCCTTCTTGACGATCATATTGCTCCAATGATTGTTCGGCCTGACGCAAAGCATCCTCAATAGGGGGAAGCCGCTCATTGAGGGCATTAATAATTGTCTGTAGTCGTGCTTTATTTTGTAGACGGCTAAACTCTACTATGGCCCCGAACAAAGTGTTCAAAACAATCGTTGCAGTCTCGTCATCTTTATTAATAAACCTAACGGTAGCCTGAACACCTGAACTTTCCTTTTTCCCGGATCTGATGTTGATAGTCGTATTTCTACGAATTTCACCTGGGGTGAGCTCTACACTTTTAGTCGCTAGCTGTCGAGAAACTTCTTGAAGTACAACCTGTGATAGAAGTTGCTCTTGACTAATGATGCCTCGCCCCAGTTGATCAATCGTATTAGCTGTATTCGTCAAGGACACTAGAGGTGCGTTGTCTACCAGTGTGCCTTCTGCATAGTACTCAAGAGGTGGAGGTGGTTGCAGTGCGACCACACCTGAGGCTCCTAAAATGGACAACAAGCATGTCAGGCCAGCCCACTTATATCGTTGAACAGCCAACACATACCGCTTGATAACAGGAGAAACCATGAATACGCGCTGAATAGAGGAAGCTAGGTGAGAAATGTACTTAAGTGATTACGATCAGATATAGATCTGTTAAAGGTCGAATAGTGAGGCGTCAAAAACACATGTTAAAGCCAGAATAGCTCATCTAATTAATATGTGTATGGCTCCAGTAGTTAACAGCAGACTTCCCTAGTTATCACCATTGAACAGATCATTATCAACAAGGCTGTCAAAAAAGAGTAGAAAACTCAAGATGTCTTGAAAAGGGCGGGTGATGGTATCGATAGTGAAGGTAATGCGATTAATAAAATTGCGACCTACGACGATCACGTCATTATCCCGTAGAGGTGGATTTTGGGTTGGATCACCCTCCACTGCTTGCCGAGCATTGAGCTTAGTAACGATAGGTTTGCCCTGTTCTTGGTCAAATCGAATCAGGGCTACCGATCTGAGATTAGCTTGAGTAAGGGGTAAGCCCAAACCGCCACCCCCTCTGACTGAATCACCTACTAGGGCATCAACAAACGTGCTGCCATTAGGCAAACGTTGACCGCCAATGACTCCCCTGGGGTAATTAATCACTCGCACGATAATTTCAGGCTGAGCCAAGGTGGAACGCGATACGAAATTGACGTCGTAATCGTAGGCTTGGGCTGGATCAAGTCGAGGAATGATAATGATGTCGCCATTTTCCAGGCGATCCTCAGGTAAGGGCTGACCCTCACGAATCGGTGTGTATAAATCCAGTGTTTTTTCGATGGTGCCCTCTGGGAGTTGACGTTGAATGCGAATTTCTCTCAAGTCAGCGGTTGTTCTAGCACCGCCAGCAGCTAGCAGTGCAGCTGAAACTCTAGGCACTGCTAACGGATACAACCCTGGACGTTCGATTTCACCTAACATGACAACTTCGACACCTCGCTGTGCTGTTAGTGCCAACGTGACATCAGGGACTCTGTAACGTTGGGGATCTAGGCTGCGCAGTTCCTGATAACTGGGCGAAATCTCGCGATTTAGAACCTTTTCGGCTTGGCTGTAGGATAGCCCTTCAATTTGATTAACTAAAGCTGGCTTATTTTCATAAAGGGAGCGTATTTCAGCGAGAATGACGTACTGGTTATATACGGCTCGAATCCGATTGGCCGCCTCATTCAGTGTCAGGCCAGCCATCGGTATAGCCCCTTCAATGGGGACAATAATGTTGCCCTGCTGATCTAGGGTTGCTTGAAAGGCAAGGTCCGGAAAGCGTTGGACACTTACAAAAATGCCATCACCTGGACCGAGTCGATACTGATCAAACTCACTATCGTTAAAACCTGGGTCCTCAACCTGTTCCGTTGAACGTTCTAGGGTTCTAGAGTCTAAATCTCCTAGATCTGGGCGCGGAATAGTAGGAACAACATCCACCGTAGACTCATTAGAAGATGCTGGAGGTAATGCATCTAGCTGGGCGGACGCTGAATTTTGCCAACAATACCAGCAGACAGTACTGAAAATTAGGTGTGCCGTGACCTTGGTATACCAATCCCGAAAAGGCTTAACTGGCTTACTAGGATCAATGGAACTCATACTAAATATTGGCTGATAAAAAATAATGATGCTTGGTATTAAGCAATTAATATCACCCAGCTATCAAGGTGATAAGTCAGACCCGTTCACTCATATAGCCTTAGTCTAGGCTACCTCTTAGATGCATCAATATTTCTTGAGTACGTCAGATCAAGAAATTTATGTGTCAGCTGAAAAGATATTGGCATCCAATGATGCTTGTATTTGCT
>JBCCQQ010000035.1:0-65383 GCA_039024555.1 Cyanobacteria bacterium P01_D01_bin.156 | reverse complement strand
TTGTCCCGCTTCGTCCTGACAGACATGAACCGAGAAAACGCAAGCGGCGACCCAAGGCGTTCCCTTTGATGAATGAACCCCGCGCACGCCTCAAACAAAAGCTTACCGCCGCTTGATAACAACCTTAAGTCAGCGCCATTCCGCTATAGTCGGCTAAATCGTCCAAACCTAAGCAAGTCAATGCTATTTCTGCACTTAACCAGAACACAATCTTTGATAGTAGTTTTTGCCAATGGATTTGCATAGTTCTAGATTGCTATTGAGCATTGACTTACTTATTTGAAACCAAGGGATACTAAGCGAGGTCTTATGCTGTCAATGGATTGATGCCCATTTTGCCAACAATGAGACGCAGGACCGCAATCTGTTGATTGAAACCTAGGGCTATAAGCTTATTGAGTACCGCATTCGCCGGTGCAGAAAGCTTATAGTCCTGCGGTACTGGAATAACATCCCCAGAACGCATCCACTCGGCCAGCTGATACCAAAATGCCAGTTTGTTGTTGCTAGTCAGACATCCATAATCCCGCGTCATGGGATTGTTAGCTCCTGTAACTAAATCTCGCATGAACTGCAGCTGTTCTTCATGAGATAAATTAGCCACCTGATAAATTAAAGTGCCGGCTAGCTTTATGCGGTCTGTTGCACCAGGGGAAACAGGTGTCACTAAGCCTCCCATATTTTCATAAAGACACCACAAGAGACCTAGCTGTTCGTCAACAGGCAGCCTTTGTATGGAAACTACCGCATCGGGAACAGCGGAAAAAATATTGGAATAAACAGCTTTATCAGTAGCAAGAGTCATGAAGTGAGTCCCATAATATGAAGCGCAATACTAAAGAATGTAGCGTAATGTAAATTTATATTGCAATAATTAATTTTCGATTATGGACTTTCAGGAGCAAAATTGTATGAAAGTAGCCAATATTTTGCCGGGTCAGTATCTTGCCATTTGAGTTCTTAAGTGACCAGTACCTTTACATACTTAAACGATCTGGAAAAACTTTAGCCACAAGTACTTATAAATCCGATGCCTTGCGAGGTTCTTCGGTTATCCGTCTCTTATAAGTACGGCTCTCTACGTAGGCTAGAGTATGAGAAAAATATACATTACTTACTATGTTTATAAGCTTAGTCTCTAGAAATTGACTGTGGACATCCAGCAAATCGAAGCTTTTCTTGAGAGTTCTAATCCTCAAAGCAGAATGAAAGCGATCACTGAGCTACGGAAGCATGCTCCCTCTATGGTGGTGCCACTGCTAAAACGAAGCATATGGGATAAAGAGCCTTTGATCCGGTCCTTTATCGTGATGGGGTTGGGGGCTAA
Organism: Cyanobacteria bacterium P01_D01_bin.156; assembly: GCA_039024555.1. Classification (GTDB taxonomy): domain Bacteria; phylum Cyanobacteriota; class Cyanobacteriia; order Phormidesmidales; family Phormidesmidaceae; genus Leptothoe. Next base: position 64,056 of record JBCCQQ010000035.1, on the reverse strand, counting down.
ACGAAATGATGAGGGATATGAAACATTGCTTCATATCCTTGAACATGAGAATGATCCGAACGTTATTGCCGAAGTCGCTAATTCGTTAGCTAATTTTGGGTTGCAGGCTATTCCTCACTTAACAGCACTGTTCAAAAAAAACTCTCATTGGCTGATTCGACAAAGCATTTTTCCTGTACTGGACTATCCTGAAAGCTTTGCAGCCCTCGTACAACTGTGCCGTTTAGGCTACCAAGATGAGGACCAAATAGTTAAGTTAGCAGCAATTGCTAATTTGGAAAGATTAAGGGGAACAGCACAAGCTCCTGAAGCTCTTAACATATTGCTTCAGGCAGCAACCGATAGTAATGCACTCATCCGAGCTAAAGTCGCACAACTATTAATACATTTTGATGTACCTGAGGCTCAAACAGCTTTAGAAGAACTCAAACAAGACTCCGATTATCGCGTTATTAAGGTTTTTCTTGAAAGACTCTTATCGTAATGCTGTTAGTCCTTAAAGAGTAAGGACATGAGTCATGATGGCTGTATGAGCTTCCCCCAAAAAAGTAGACAGACCAATCATATTGAGCGGTTCAATGCGACCTTAAGACAACGGGTATCTCGGCTAGTGCGAAAGACCTTATTGTTCTCCAAAAAGCTTAAGAATCACATTGGTGCGATTTGGTACTTTATCCATCACTACAGTGCATCTTACCCTTATAGGACTACCTTTTTCTTAACTTTATCTCTTACTTCCATAATCTTCTGCGTGACCTTAGCCGGTGTATTAGCTCTAATAAATAGAAATACCTCCGAAGCCAGCGAGTGTATTTGAGTACACAGCATTACTTGACAGATTAGCTATTTTTGCTAAACATCTCAGTCAAAATAGGTCTTCTCAAGTTAAAGAACGCAATGTAGTGAAGTGCCCAGAGCTTTGGGGAAATCTTGATAGTCGTCAGCAAGAACAGATTGATGGTGGCGATTATAAGATGACGACTAATCAACTGTTTTCCTCTAAACAGTTTGGTGACATTGCTTGGTGGGGATATTAAAGAACAACCTGAATCATATCGGGTTCGTGTATTCCACTCATCAGGCCGTTAATGACTTGAAGCTTATACCTTCAAATGCATAGGCTTCAACATCAGAAGCGCTACGATAAGGGTATCTAGTTATTGACTAGTAAACTAGCAGCTCGTTTCACTACATATTGAGCTGTTTTTTCTAAAAAGACTACATCTAAATTCTCTAATGTGTCTGTGGAGCGATGGTAGTGCGGATTACGAAAATTAGCGGTATCACTTACCATCACAGCGCCGATACCCTTCAGCCAAAAGGGAGCATGGTCACTGCGAAATAAATCTGGCAGAAAGGGTAGTATGCCAATAGGTACTGGCAGGGTGACAGCGTCTAGCTCGTTATTGTTGTCGGCGTCTGTGACAAAAGCGGATAAAAGGTCTGGATGCTCCGTATCTCCAATGACGCTAATAAAGTCTCCTTGATCGGGTAAATTCTGTTGTTCTAAACCGGGTGGATAACTCTGACAGCCAGGTTCGTAGCAGGCATAGCCCAGCATTTCTAAAATAATTGCACCGTCTAGCCCTTCCAGATTAGTGCCTTCATTGACAAATGCATTGCTGCCTAATAGCCCTGCTCCTTCTGGCTGGAGTTCTTCTTGGTCAAAAAAGACAATCTGTAAACTCTTGTCGGTGGGGTAAGTAGAAAAGAGGCGAGCAATTTCTAGGGCAGTGGCCACCGCGCTCGCATTATCATCTGCACCGGGTGAGCCCGCTACCGTATCATAATGGGCACCCACCAAGATTTTCTGCTCGGGCGTCCGGGTTCCTAGCCTGATAACGCTGAGGTTAGTTCCTATGCTTTCACCAGAACCAAATGCTTGGGATATTGGCTCATAGCCATAGGCTGTTAATTGTTGGCTCAGGTAGGTCCGGGTCCGGGCAAGCTCTAGGTCGGTATAGCGTTCGGTGGCTAAGTTTTGCAGGTGTGCCGTTAGTTTCCCATTATCCACGGTTAGGCTTTTGGGCTGAGCTAACGAGGAAACCCCATAGACCAAAAATATGCTGATGGCCAACAGTCCTAGCCCTAGTCCTACCTGCTGTCTAAACTTAGCCATGGCCTTTAATGTTGATGCGTCCGAGATAGCAACGCTTCCCACTGTAGATCGCAGTACTGGAAATGTGCCATGGGCTAGCAAGCATTCTATGAAATCGTTATCTAAACTAAATCGTCCTGTCGCCTTATTAGCAACAGGATACGGTGTCTTATTTCTATTGATTTTATGGGGAGCTTATACGAATAATTTACCCTTGACCCTGCTCAGGAAAATCTCCTATTACGACAAAATTGGTCATGTGGTTTTGTATGCCATATCAAGCTATCTGGGGCATCGTGTTTTGAACTATCGATACTTTAAGGGAGTACGATGGTTGCCTGTTTTTTCCGTCCTATTTGGCTTGGTCATGACTGCGGAAGAAATTGTTCAAGGACTGTCACCCTATCGTACTCTTGATGCTCTAGATTTGGTCTGTAGTTTGGCAGGTGTAGTTTTAGGCTATCTAGTAGCAGAGGTCCACCAGCAAAAAAATGCGTGACGTTATTTACCTCGGCGTGATTTACGCCTATTATCTTCAGCTCTATGGCTAGCTATATGAATCGTTTTCTCCCCTAGGTCAGCTGCGGTCTCTTGCGAGTGCCAGAAGTCTTGGTGGAATGTTTAGCCTAGAGAGGTTAACAGCTTCACTAATTGAGATTTTTCGACGACATATACATGCTTTACCTTGTTAGCTGCCTGATTGTATTGGCACAATGACGTTGCCCCATATACTACTGAAGACGGTGTAGCCTAGATTGAAATGCAGTCTTCATTGTTTCGTCTATGCCTTCGACACTGGAAAAAAATAGGGCTAGCTCCCACGATTACGGTTAGCCTCTTCTTAATTACGTCACATTTTCCTCAGACATCCATTTGGGCACAAACGCCCGATGCTACAACGGTGACCTTTGACCTGAATGCCGATTTGCAGGACCAGGCTGAGTTTTATAATCTTCCCTATCCGTCTGACATTCGCCCTAATGTAGGCAAGACATTAGCCTCCTAGTGAAAAAAGTACAGCAACAAACAGAGTCACTTAACCATCTGTATCCTGCATTGCGTTTGCTCCAAAGTTCTTGGGAATCCGTAGAACCCATGGTCTATATGTCCCGCATTGCTAACGCCTGTTGCCGGATCATCCTGTGAGATCCATTCATCAACCGGCGGGTCGACGTGATAGTGATTTTCCCGAAGAGGTTTTTGATGTGATGAAATAGTTTTGATCCATTTGGTAATGTGTTTCTACTCAAATGAACAGGCTTAAATTGCCCGATTCCCGGTAGTGTTTCCACAATGGTCCAGAACAGAGTGTACCTTCTCCTTCATCTTCGTAGCTAGCTGTATCGATCATGGGCGGTTATTGCCCCTTGGTATGAATCTGCTCTACAGAGACTGCAATGTGAACTGACTGACTGATCCGTTCATACACAAAATCAGCAACGGCATAATGGAATCAGTAAAACTTTCACTCGGAGAATAACTATGTACGGAATTGCGGGAGTCGATGAAATCTCGGTTGCTGATTTTGCCCAGTGTCTAGGGGAAAGTGATCTACAGCTGGTAGATGTGCGAGAGCCAGAGGAGGTTGCGATCGCAAGCTTGCCTGATTTTATCCATTTACCTTTAAGTCAGTATGCTGATTGGGCTGAGCAAATTTTCACGCATTTAGACCCCAGCCTAGAGACCATTGTCATGTGTCACCACGGGATGCGTTCTGCCCAAATGTGTCAGTGGCTTAAGCGTCAGGGCTTTGAGCGTACCAAAAACTTATCTGGAGGTATTGATGCCTACTCGCGTTTAGTGGATCGCTCTGTTCCTCGTTATTGATGGCTGACTTTACCGAACGTTAGGAAAATGTAACCTGTAATATTTCAGATCCTGGGTATGATTCGTCCACTGTAGGCCATCTGCTGCAAGCCCTAGCTCAAATCATCCTTGGTTGAGCCTTTCTGCTAATTTAGGTCAGAGCTACCAGCCAGTGTCATCCTTCTTCTCTTGTGTATGCTTAGCAAAATTGAAAATCTTATTCGTGAAGTCGATGGCCGCTACGCTACCGATGCTGAGCTAACGTTCGTACAAGACTATTTGCAAACAGCCCGTCTACGGTTTAGTGCTTATCGCAAAATTCAGAAGGCTGAGCAAGCAATCATTCAACAGGTTAAACAAAAGCTAAAATCCACTGATCCGCAACTACTGCGGCGGGGCAAGGTAGACCTGACGGCTAAATGGCAGAGAGACGCGGTGCGAGGACTACGCTACTGTGCCCATGCACTATTGGTGGCAGATGAAGCCGGTTTAGAAGAAAACTTTTTACTGTGGTTTCAGTCAATTATGCGAGCGTTCAAAGCACAACAGAGCTGCGATATCACCTATAAGGTGATGCAAGATGTGGTGCGTCAATATCTCAATCCCCAAGAGGCCGAGTTATTTTGTCCAATTTTGGCCCAGGCGCGACGTTTGTTAGGGCAATAGCGTTACCCTGAAATAGACCCAGGTAGATCAAGGCTATGGATACTCCGTCGGTTTTTGCCCACAAGCTGCACCAGCAATACCCTCAGAAACATAATCACTACAAATTTTCTGAATTTTTCCAGTTCAATTCCTCTGAAGGCACCATTGCTGACTGGAACGGCAGTCGGAATATCCTTACCAGTGAAGACTTTATTATCGGTCTGTTGGAGGGCCTTGAAGAGGAAGTAGGAGCGGCATCAGCAGCAGTCATGTACTCTATCGGTGTGGAATGGGGCAAGCAGGATTCCCTATTTTTTGATCAGTGGTTTGAGCAAGAATATAAAATCAGACCGCAACAAGCTAACTTAATGTTTCTGCTAGAAACCTGGTGGTGGCCTTTTACAGCTCAGGGATGGGGACGTTGGGAAATTGATATGACCGATCGCCAACAGGGATTTATGTTTATTAATCTGTTCGACTCTGCTGTAGCCAGAACGCTAGGAGATGTGGGCAAGCCTGTATGCTATCTCTATGCGGGGCTCTACGCCGGTTTCTTTACAGAAATGGTTCGTAAACAGCTGAGTTGTATTGAGATTCAGTGTTACTCCATGGGAGAGACCTACTGTAAATTTTTACTGGGAGCTAAGGAGCGCATTGATGCCGCCGCCTTTTGGTTAAATGAAGGGGCTACCGCCAGCGATATTGAACATCGACTCCGGGCTGGGCAGACACTATGATGCCTGACTTAACCCCCTACATTAGCTCCCAAGATAAATCTTTCTCAAAAATTACGGTTGGTAACTTTTTTAGTCAAACCAATTGGTCTGGCATAAAAAGCTACACAAAATCCGAAGTACAGCTAGAGGCAGAGACCCCTTACGAGACCGTAGAACAATTTTTTGCTACATTTCCCTGGTCCGGTCTGGGAGTTAAGCTCCCTAGTATTCTCGCAACAGAAATTGAAGATGATGAGCTCGATGCCGTGATGGCAGATGAGAGTGACTTTACCTTAGACGATTTGTCCGCTCTGTTCTAATATTGTTGGCACTCAATGAGATTCTGCCTATCTAAAGTCGCTTAGCATTGTTATGTCCTCTTCTCTTCCACCTCAACACATTCTTCGACAGCTTGATCTGCAGTCAGACAAGAGCTACCTTACGACCGAAGAATTGACCAATCTAGGTAGATATGTAAGTGGTTTATCTGAGCGTGTGCGAATTTATCGTCAGCTGCGGGAACAGGAGGTAGATCTGATGCAAAACGTAGTGGATGGCCTACCAGCGGATCTTAAGGAGAGTACCTTTTCTTTAGACCAGAGTATTCGGCAGGCTATTTTAATTTTGCGGTACGCCGCTTTGGGAATGCTGGTGAATGATGCAAACTTAGGTAAGCGCCGTCTAGAGGGATGGTTACCTACCATGGTGGAGGTGTATCAAACTCAGTCAATCGATGTTTTACTGCATCGTGCGCTCAATCAGCAGTTGCCAACGCTGTTAACAGCGTCTCAGGTAGCTTTACTCCAGCCATCTTTGGAGTCTGCACAGCAGCTTTTATTTTAGGTAGTGCCTACACATTAGGTGTGGTTTCTTAGTCGCTGATAGTGATTCGATCACTAATTTCTGATTGAAAAAATGTTTGATGCCTGTTTCCCTGCCGAAATCTACCTAGCCCATGCGAATTGTGTTTGGAGCTGCTTAAGTAAAGCTATGTTCGCTACATGATAGTTCCTCAGTATGATTTTATTTGTATATGCTCTGTTTTATAAAGTCGTTTCGATTCATTGCTCTCAACGCACAATGACAGTGTATCCATGCATTAGAGAAGTGTTGGGGGTAGCGACATCCGAGGAATTCAATTGCCATGACATTAGTTGCTGACCTGCTGGCAGATACAAACCTAACGGCAAATTATTTTGCCAGTGATGTCTATGTAAACGGTACCCTTGAGCTGGGACTGCTAGAGAATCGCCGAGGTGATCGCTTGTTGGCGTTACCTGAGACGCTGATTCGAGCGATCTATGCTGGGCTAGATAATGAAACGGGCCAGGCGTCGATGCTGGTGCTATACAACTGTGGACGCTGGTGGGGAAAAAATTTTTATACACGGTTCTGCGAGGAGCTGATGGACTATTACGGTCGCCCGGTGACTAGTTTGTCGATGGCTGAGTTTATGCAGGCTTTACAGCAGTGTTGGTTAACCCATGGTTGGGGCCAGATTAGTTTTGATGCAAACTACCGACCCCAGGGATTTTTGGTGATCAAAATTCGAGGTTCAGCATTTATTGAGTATGCTCCCAAATTGGAGCGACCCGTTGGTTTTTTAGAAACAGGGGCACTGCAGTCAATTTTTAGTGAATTAAGCAGTCAAACGCTGCACTGTGTACAAACTGCCTGTGAATCTTTGGGGGCTGAAGAAAATTGCTTCGTTCTGGGTCTGGAAGAGCGCTTGACCATTGCAAAGGCTGGTGTAGAGAAGCGGTTATCCCATGCTGACATTATGGATCTATTGACAGAGGCAGGCGTTGATGACGTACCTATGGGTGCAACGGTGTGAAGAATAGCCGTCAGCGGTCTAGCTATCGTCTGTTGGGGTTAGTGGGCAATGGGCAATTTGGGCGTGTTTATTGTGGTGTACACCGCAAAACAGGTCAGTTAGTGGCAATTAAATATCTTCAGCGTCATGGTTTGCCCACCCATGCATTTTTGCGTGAACTCCATTGTTTGTGGAGTCTGTCTCATCCTAATATTGTTGCCTGCTATGGGGTAGAGCATTGTGATGATAGTCGTAGGTTAGTGCTGGAATACTGTGCTGGTGGAACCTTGCGATCGCGAATGCTAGGTCCCCTGACCCTAGAAGAGATTTTGCGGTTGGTGATAGATGTTCTGTGTGGTCTGGCCCATGCCCATCATCAGGGCATTGTTCACTGTGACCTCAAGCCTGAAAACATTTTGCTGAATCACCAGGGCCGCTGGCGAGCTAAAATTTCTGATTTTGGTACGGCGAAGTTGTTACAAGAGCAGCCCTATCGCTTTGGTGCTGGTCAAACAGGATCGCCTGCCTACATGGCTCCCGAACGGTTTTATAGACAATACTCTCCTTCTGCTGATGTGTATGCAGTTGGGATCATACTGTTTGAATTACTCATGGGGCATCGACCGTTTAGGGGAACACCTGCGGCATTGCAGTCAGCTCATTTGAATCAGCCTGTTCCTCCCGTCGAGTCTCAACTTCTATCGTTCGAACCTATCATCACCAAGGCATTAGAAAAATTACCAGCTCGTCGCTACCCTACAGCTGCAGAAATGCTGTTGGATTTAAAGGAGCTCATGCCTTCCCTTGATCAAGACCTGTGTTTACCTCTGAGTACACCAAAAACAATGTATTCACCCTCCGAGCCCAAAGGGGGGCATCGGTTAAGTGTGCCAGTAACCAATATTTGTCAAGTTCCTGGAACGCTTTCTGCTCAGTCGGCCACGTCACCATGGCTGCTGGCCTATGGTTCTCAGCTGGCTGCCCTCACCTCAAAGATGGCTGATTTTCATGTCTGTCAGCCAGGGTTAGATAGCCCTGTCCAAGGTATTTATCCTACTCAAACACGTTTAATTGTTAGTACACAGAAAACTCTATGGCACGGTACTCAGGCGGATGCACTAGTGCCGCTGAGACAATGGCCAGCGCCCACCCTGGTAACGGTTGAATCTAAGCATCGTTGGGCAGCAGCCGTCATTCCTGAAACGAAGCAGTTGATGGTGAGCCTTTTGGATAGCCCCTATCAGTCAGATCCGCCCACGACATCTTTGAACTTATCACCCGATCTCGATATTCATCAGATCCTGGCAGTGGATGGTGGTCACTTCACGATTGTGGGATATTCCCAAAAAACAGGGACTCAGCTTCAGCTATGGAATCGACGCTGTATGTATTTGACGTCCTTGGATCTTGGGGTCACTCTGCACCAGCTGACCCCAACTAGTCAGTCCCATCAGTGGTTAGCGCTCGATCGCCACGCTCCTCAAACAATTATTTTCCTAAGTCTTAAGCCCTTGCGGATCACTCGTTTGAACGTGGGTATTTGTCCAAGTCTGATGTTAGAGCTGCCCTGGGGATATCTTTTTAGTGATGCTGAGGCTAGGATCTTACTGCTCGATCGAGATTTGAACTCTATTGGTGGAATTCAGGGACCTATGGGCATTACTGAGATCGCACCCATAAGCACCCATGAGCTCTTAATAGCCACCTGGCAAGACAACCACCAAGGCGCTCTCCATTGTTTGGATTTGCGTGATTATGAGTTAGATATGATCTTTTAGGGATAATTCACCTAAAAATCGCCGTTCAGTTAGTCCCTGATGTTGATTCTGGCCTCAATGCCATTCGCTTCCAGCCATTCCAGTCGTTCTTGAGCTTCTGCTTCATCTACATAGGCACCAGCTTGCATATAGGTACGACGACCAACCCGAGTACGAAACGCATCCGGTACCAGAGCCTCCAGATTATCCGCTTCATTCAGATTGACCAGAACCCGGTAGCGAAAGGTTTGAGCCAGTGAGCGAGTACCAGGCGGTAGCAGCTGCCCCGAGGTATGACGGCTAGGAATTGCTGCCGTAGGGACGGGTAATCTCTGACTGGGAAGGTGATGGTTATCATCGCTCGGTGGATTGCTGTTAGCCGCAGGTGAAGGATTACTCAAGCGAGCTAGTAATTTAGAAATGCCCGTTGTCCTTTCATTGGATATATTGGCATCGTACTCGTCACTAGTGGCCGGAATCACTGCAATGGGAATGGCTTCATCAGCTGTTGAAGATGCGTTAGTCCTCAAGGAGATGATTTCCCGCCTATCCGATGATGTATTCTCAGCAGCGCTTCCTGGTGCCGCACGATTGTCTTCAGGTCTCTCGTTGGTTACTGGTGTAGCACCAAGTACAGGGGCTGCAGCAACATTGAGAGGTGGTTGGGGGGTGTTGACCACTGGAGGGAGAGATACTGGACTCTCCGCAGATTCAGACTCTACTTCAGGCAAGTCCGATGGCTCTTCTCTAAGCACCTGTGTGGGCACAGCTGGTGTCTCTGTAGTGGTCCTAGAAACTTCTGTAGCCCTGATTGCAAGTAAGTCAGGCTGCTCAGCCCTAACGCTTGGTTCAGCGGCAACAGGGTCGACTTCCACCACACCATTACGCTGATTTTCACTGAGTACATTGGCTTCAATGGTAGGTCGTGCATTGTTGCGAAGGGCAATGCCTACATTGTTGTTGGCAATTCTATTGTTGTTAATAGTCGGTGTGGCTGGGCTAGAAACCGTAATGGCACGTCCTGTGGCTTCAAAATAATTGCCTCGAACAACAGCGCGACTTCTTCCCTGAATAACGAGTCCCTGATGATTGCGGTTAAAGTAGCTATTTTCAATAATCGGAGTCCCATCACTCACGTAGACTCCGGTGCCACTGTTGGCTACCAGCGCCACCCGGCGAAGAATGGGCGAGCCTGCTGCAATCCACACCCCATTTCCCGTTTGATTAGCAACCGTTACATTGGCTAGGCCTGATCGATCAGCTGTGACAATAGTGGCGTTTTGGACACTGTCGTCGGTGTGCACTTCACCACTACCCACAATCATCGTATTGCGAGCTTCCCCAGCGTTCCCCTGAATCGTGATGCCGGGTTTTAGATGTAATGGAAAGGTTTCTCCAGATGCTTGGCTGTAGTGACCTGGAGCTAACAAAATCACTGTACTGACCCCTGGCTGAGCCCTTTGTAACGCATGGGTAACAGTTTTGTAAGGCTTGCCTGTTTCCCCAGTTCCCTGACGATCGTTGCCATTGGCTGCGTCCACATGGAGCACAGTGTAATTCCGAGGTTGTTGGTTTCTAGAGAGCACTTGAGGTGTTGATGACCCTGTTTGTGCTTCGACTGTTTTAACAGGAGCCAACAGAGTGGCCATTACCACCACCACACTAGCGATAGGCTTGATCTTGCTACAAATTAAACGCATATGGCTTTTTGCGTACATCGTCATATTCACAAAGTGAGTGGTCGGCGACATATAGAACCGTCCGCCTTCGTTACGATGACGCTCTGCCCACCTTCCCAAATCAATGTAAGCGCTGCAAATTTGCTGTGGGTGCGTGGAGCAAAATGTCGTCTGGGTCTAAACAACCCCTGATTGTGTTTGGAATTGTGGTAGCGACTTGGGTATTTGTCAACCCCTTTTAACGGATTGACTTGAATGTGTGGAGGTATTGGGGATTGCGTATGTAGAGTTTACAGCTGATACCATAGGAAACCTGTGGTGCCCTGAATCTGTTATGAACCCTGTAACCGTTGCTGATCAACCTTCTCAGCAAGTGCTATACCGAATTTTAGATGCCAATCTAGATCGCGCCCGTGAAGGGCTACGTATTTTGGAAGAGTGGTGCCGCTTTGGTCTCAATGATGCTGGGCTGACCGAGAAAATCAAACATTTCCGGCAAACATTGGGCAGCTGGCATAGTTCGCTGATTCGGCAAAGTCGCGATACACCCGGCGATCCAGGCACTGCCCTCAGCCATCCTCAAGAAGAACAGCGAGATACGTTACAAACTGTTGTTCAGGTCAATTGTTGTCGAGTTCAAGAAGCTCTACGAGTCCTAGAAGAATATGGCAAACTATATTCTTTGGAGATGGCTAGTGGCGCTAAACAAATGCGTTATCAGCTCTACACCCTAGAAAGTCAGCTGCTAGGGCATACTCTACGGCAGCGTCTAGCTGGGGCGCGCTCATATCTGGTAACTTCACCCAGCGATCAACTGGTAGCCATTGTGGAAGCTGCTCTGAAAGGGGGGGTAGATATTGTGCAATACCGAGAAAAGTCGGCAGATGACGAAATTCGCCTGCAGTTGGCGGTACAGCTAAAGGATTTATGCCACCGCTACGATAGTTTATTCATTGTCAATGACCGGGTAGATATCGCGGCGGTGGTCGGTGCGGATGGAGTCCACCTAGGGCAGCAGGATCTGCCGATGGAGGCCGCCCGTCGTATTCTAGGGCCATTACCCATTGTGGGGCGTTCTACTACCAATCCTTCAGAGATGGCTCGGGCAATTGATGAAGGGGCTGATTATATTGGTGTCGGTCCAGTGTATGCTACGCCCACTAAGCCTGGTAAAGCAGCGGCAGGCTATGAGTATATTCGCTACGCAGTCGAGCATGCCCCCATGCCCTGGTTTGCCATTGGCGGGATTGATTTGACCAACGTGGCGGCTGTGCGTGAGGCAGGAGCGCCTGGTGTGGCGATTGTGAGAGCCATTATGCAAGCTGACGATCCGACTCAGATTACTCGTGAAGTCAATCAGTATTTTGATTAACCCCATCAAGACTATGTCCACAATCGATTCAAGCTCAAACTCAGAGACGGTCACCCTGCAAGTTAATGGTGAGCGTCATGCTTGTGCTAAAGGCACTACACTACCTCAATTGTTGACTCAACTCGAGATGGATCCTCGATTGGTGGCCGTGGAATATAACGGGGAAATTCTCCATCGTCAGTTTTGGGAGATTACGGTCGTGGAAACCGATGATCGTTTAGAGGTAGTGACTATTGTGGGTGGGGGCTAGGTCGGTAATCCCCCCTATGGGAGCTATCGATTGGCCCTGGCTAAACACGTTAAAGTAAGAATGGCTACATTGTGGTTAGCTATAGCAATTGGCAGCGCCAGTTGTGAGTCAGGTTTACTGTTATCCCTCACGCTTTGAGAAATGCAGCCACTAGCCTGGCGGAACCCTAAGGAGTCTCAGCATTTTAGCAATCTGCATTATGAGTCGATTAATCCGAGTAAAGTCTTGGCTACGTCCTCTGCTCAAACCTTTTTTAGCATGTGTTCTGGCATTGGTTATGGTGTTCTCTCAGGCTGATGCAGCTTGGGCTGCGAGGTCGGGTGGTCGAATTGGTGGTGGTAGCTTTAGGGCGCGCCGACCATCCTATGGTCGTACCTATTCCACTCCTCGTAGCTATCGAGGGCCATCCAGTGGTTACTACCCAGGCGGTGGTTTTGGCTTTGGATTTCCCTTTATGATTCCGCTGTTTGGCTTTGGCGGTGGCGGGTTGTTTAGTTTGCTGATCTTTTTTGCGATCGCATCCTTTCTTGTCCGCAGCTTTCGGGCCAGTGGCTTTGGCGATAGCGCCCTAGGGGGGGAGACCTATAGCCCTAATCCCACGGTATCCATTGCCCGTTTACAGATTGGACTGTTAGCCAAAGCCCGCTATCTCCAGGATGATCTCAACCAGCTAGCCACCTCAGCGGATACCAGTTCATCGATTGGCCTTACCAAAGTTTTGCAAGAAAGCACGTTGTCATTATTACGGCACCCCGACTACTGGGCTTATGCCGACACAGACATAGTGACCACAAAACTCACATCTGCCGAAGTGGAGTTTAACCGGTTGGCGTTGATGGAACGTAGCAAGTTTAGTCATGAAGCCGTGTCCAATGTAAACAACCAGCTGTCTGGCACCCAAACCCCAGCTGCGCTACCTGGTGCTAGTGAAGAGCCCGGAGAGTATATTATCGCCACGCTGATTGTTGCGGCCCAAGGTAAGCTGGCCCTACCTAGTGTGAAGTCTGAGCAGACCGTAAAAGATGCTCTGAATCAAATTGGTGCGATCTCTAGTGATGCCCTGATGGCAGTTGAGGTATTGTGGACTCCACAGGCCAGTGGTGAAACCTTAACCAGTGATGAAGTGATTGCCCAATATCCCAATCTCAAGTTGGTGTAATTTCCTGTCTCTGACAGGCTCTATCAAGCTATTAATGGGTCAGCGGGAGTCTTGAACGGCTCCCGTTTTGTCTTATTAGGCCCCAAACTAGGCGGAGAAGGGGTGTCTTAGTAGGCAAGATTCCCAAATGTTTTTAACTGTTTTGAACCCATCTACGTACAGATCCATGTATATTGGTTCCGGCTTTAGGGCTTAGCCCAGTAGCCGAAATGAAACGAATGTGCTTAACTTTTGAACAACTCCGCGCCTGTTCTCTAAAAGATCACTATGCTTGTCCTGCTTACTCGTGTTCTACTTTGGGCCACTATTGGGCTGTTGATTTGGTACATTTTGACCAAAATCATCCCGCCAAAGTATCTCACTTGGTTTGGTGGTGTGGTCGTTTTAACCCTGATCGTCGCTGCTTATACCAATCCCAATGATGAAACGATAGGGACAATTTGGCGTTTGATTTCCCTGCCGCTAACCCCCTTGGGGGCAACAGTTTTACTATTGGGATCGTCCATTAGCGAAGGTATAGAAAAAGTGAAAGGCCGCCAGGTAGTTGCAGCGCTAGCGATTTTGTTGCTAACCAGTGTGCCAATTGTGAGCCGTAGTTTTGTCAGAAGTTCAGAAGCAGAAATTCAACAAGCATTTATTCGACGAGCTGAACAATGTGCTGACGTTTGTCCTGTAGATGTGATTGGTGGTCAGCTAAGTCGTGCGGGTGCCATTGTTGTGTTAGGAGATGATGCAACGACATTTAGGGAGACAGTTAGTTTTCAGAGTGCTAGTGAGCAAGCCTATAACTCCACTTTAGTACCTCGACTAATCTATGCAGCGCAGCTGTATGGCGATGCTCGCCGTGAGGGGGCCGATCCATTTGTTTTTGTTACCGCTGATCCGGGTGGTGACGGTGAGACTAGTCAAGCGCAAAGGCAAAATATTAGAACAGTACTACTTAACAATGGTGTGCCTGAAGGAGTTATTGTATTTGAGTCTACGGGATTGAATGCCCATAGAACTGCTCGAGAAGTTGATGAATTTTTGCGACAACAGCAAGTATTACCTGCTCAAAATGATCGCAATGAATTAACCGATCGACGAATTGTTTTAGTGGCTCCTGCCATGACTATGACTCGTTCAGCTCTGACCTTTGAGAAAATGGGGCTACAGGTGATTGCCAAGCCCACTGACTTCAAAGCTTTAAATCTTTGGTCAGGTAACGATACATTTGAGCGACTGCCCGACATCATTCCCAGTGTAGATGCTCTGCAGCTAACATCCCGTTATTGGGACGAGGTTTTAACCTCAACGTACTACTTTTTACGGGGATGGTTACCTGGATTTGATTTTGGTTGGGATCCTAATATTGAGGTTTAAGTTGCCTGACGATGTTTCTGAGCCCTGGGCTTGTAATAGTCATTTTATTCCTGCTATTTCAAAGCTTTGATAGAGGGTTTAACCCTTTCATTGTCAGTGGTTTCTGCTAAGTCTGACGATGGAGTACTAGGATAGTGAAGCGGCACAGGCTGCAATCACGTTTCGAGTATGTTTATGGCACAGTCTAGGCTGCAGTATCTAAATAGCTACCTTCAACCCCATCGAAACCAGCTATTGCTTGGTGTTGGGACGCTCTTATTTGTCAATATTCTGAGTGTGTGGATCCCGTTAATCATTGGGGATGCTGTAGAACGCCTCAAGATTACGTTTAGTCAGGGAACAATTTTTCGCTACGTAGTGCTCATTTTGTTACTGGCAACAGTGATGTGGGTAATTCGTATGGCTTCACGGGTATTGCTATTTGGGGTGGGTCGTAAAGTTGAGTTTGACCTAAAACAACGTATCTTTGAGCACTTGTTGTCTTTAGAATCGGCCTATTTCGCAGAGAATACGATTGGCGATCTGATTAACCGGGCTACTAGCGACGTCGATAATATTCGTCGACTGTTAGGGTTTGCAGTGCTGAGTTTGGCGAATACCTTCTTTGCCTACAGCTTTACTATTCCTGCAATGCTGCGGATCAGTGTGCAATTAACCCTTGTAGCGTTAGCTATTTATCCAGTAATGATGTTTCTGGTAGGGTCTTTTAGCAATCGTTTGCGTCAAGAACAGTTAGATGTCCAGCAGTCTCTCTCGGATTTGAGTACGCTAATCCAAGAGGATATGAGTGGGATTGGACTGATCAAAATTTATGCTCAGGAGATCAATGAGCAGCAAGCTTTTTCTAAACGTAATCAAGCTGTGCTCGATGCTAATTTAGCCCTAGCACGCACTCGCAACACCTTATTTCCACTTTTAGGTGGTTTGGCTAGCTTGAGTTTGGCAATCATTTTAGCGGTGGGTGCTCGCAGTATTGCTGCTGGTACTTTGGCAGTGGGAGATTTTGTCACCTTGCTGCTGTATGTCAATAATCTAGTTTTTCCAACTGCGTTGCTTGGGTTTACCATCACGGCGTATCAGCGGGGGGAGGTTAGTGTTGACCGTATTGAGGCTATTTTTGCAGCTCAACCAAAGGTGGCCAATATAAAACAACCGCTGTCTTTATCGGCTACGGGAGTTACTGGGCAGCTAAAAGCTGAGGGATTAACTTATCAGTACCCAGGAACATCCATACCTGCCCTTCGAGATATTTCCTTTACGATTGAGCCTGGTGAAACCGTGGCTCTTGTGGGGCCGATTGGTTCAGGAAAATCCACACTGGCCAAAGCGCTTCCTCGAATTCTAGAAATTTCCCCAGGGCAGTTGTTTCTAGACGGTTTTGATATTACGCAGGTGGCGCTAGAAGACCTGCGACGGGCGATTGCATTTGTGCCCCAGGACAGCTTTTTATTCAGCACAAAAATTAAAAATAATTTGCGCTACGGGGTACCCCTTGCCGAAATGCCTGAAATTGAACAAGCCGCTAAACTGTCTCAAATTCAAGGGGAGATTTTCAATTTTCCAAAACAGTACGAAACTCTGGTGGGCGAGCGAGGGATCACGTTGTCCGGTGGCCAGCGTCAACGTACGGCATTGGGGCGGGCGTTGTTAATTGATGCGCCAATTTTAGTGTTAGATGATGCGTTGTCGAGTGTTGACAATCAAACGGCGACTCAAATTTTGGATAATCTTTCCTATGGTACTCAGCGAAAAACGGTGATTTTTATCACTCACCAAATGTCGGCAGCAGCCAATTGCGATCGCATCATTGTTATGGACCAGGGCCGTATTGTACAAACAGGTACTCACACAAATCTTGTAAGCACCGCTGGCTTGTATCAGCAGTTATGGAACCAACACAAGCTCAAAGAGGTACTCCAGTAGAGACAATCTTTGGCTCAAACGTATCAAAAAGCGGCTAGTAGTATTAGTACTAGCCGCTTCATGTATCAGATGATTTTGACTTCTAAAGCTTATCCACCGACCGCGTTTGGCAAAGCAAAGATAGGTAGATACATGGCAATCAAAATAGAACCCACCATACCCCCTAAGAAAACAATCATGAGAGGCTCCATAATACTGGTGAGGGCCTTAACCGCTTGCTCAACTTCATCCTCATAAAAGTCAGCAACCTTCATCAGCATCTGATCTAGTTCACCCGTTTCCTCACCGATGCTAATCATCTGAATAGCCATTACAGGAAACACCTGATGCTGTTGTAATGCCAGACTGATCATTCCCCCCGTTTGAATCTCAGCGCGAGCCTCATCAATGGCATTAGCAATGACCTGGTTGCCCGATGTATCCCTTACAATTTCTAAGGCTGTCAAGATTGGTACACCAGAACGTGAAAGAGAACCAAATGTTCGACAAAACCTAGCGGTTGCTGACTTCTGTGTGAGATCTCCAAAAAGAGGAAGCTTGAGAAACACACGGTCCATCGTTTCTCGGCCTACACGAGTTTTGTAGTACTGCCTGTAAGCAATACCTGCGACAATAAAGCTCACAATAGTCAAAACAACCGCAACCGGATTGCGCAAAAAGCGGCTGATGTTGATCATGAATTGCGTAAATGCAGGCAGCTCGGCTCCTAATTCAATAAAAATATTTTCAAAAATAGGTAGCAGAAATACCGTCATACCGACAAAAATAGTGACCGCCAAGACTGCAACTGTCACCGGATAAGCCATGGCAGACTTAATCTGATTTTGCAAACGATTAAGGTCTTCTAGGAGTTTTGCCAGACGATTCAAAACTTCGTCCAAGACACCGCCCACCTCACCAGCTTGTACCATGCTGACATACAACAAATCGAAGCTTGCTGGATGTTTGCGCATAGAATCAGACAAGTTATTACCCTGTTGTACATCAGCATTGATGGCCAACAGCGCCTTTTTTAACTTGGGGTTCGGACATTGCTCACCCAAAATGCCAATTCCCCTAACAAGACCGACACCTGCACCAACCAACGCTGCAAACTGTCGAGAAAACACCGCCTTATCTTTAACAGAGACCTGAGCCAGGGATGTTTGAATATCTTTAAGGTTAAAGCTAAGGCCTCGATCTTGTTTGATATTTTCAATGAAAACACCACGCTCCTTGAGCATTGCTCGAGCTTCTCCCGGAGTCGCCGCTACAACCTTTTCACGTCGAGTACGTCCGGTAGTGTCTCGCCCTGTCGCAACGTAGGTAGGCATGGGTTTTACCTCTGCAATATTTTATGCATAGACATCATTGAAGGCTTTATACAGTGTCGCCTGAAAAGTAAGCAACCCCTAGCAATCCTGCATGGGGTCAATTTTGTAACCTATCGACGCATGCCACCTGTCGCTGAACGTCCTCTCTGGGCTGGATTTCGATTAGCAGTGCCTGCACCACCCGCATTAATCAGCCGCTGTAGTTCATCAGCACGAGACGACTTACCTATAGCACTCTCAAAGCTGATGGTACCAGACTTGTAGAGGTCTGCCAGCACCATTTCCAATGTCTGCATCCCTAATTTTCCACCCGTTTGAATAGCACCATAAATTTGGGCCGTTTTCCCTTCTCTAATCAGATTAGAAATTGCGGGTGTAACCACCATGATTTCCTGGGCCATGACTCGACCAAATTCACCCGGTTTTGGATTGGCCTTGGGTACAAGTGTTTGACTCAATACAGCAACAAGCGAGTTTGAGAGTTGTACCCTCACTTGCTGCTGTTGCTCGGGAGGAAAGACGTCAACCATTCGATCAACTGTTTGAGAGGCGGAGCTAGTGTGCAATGTCCCAAAAACCAAATGCCCGGTTTCCGCTGCCGAAATTGCTAGGGAAATAGTCTCTAAATCCCGCATTTCACCAACAAGAATAACGTCCGGATCTTCCCGTAGTGCTGCTTTGAGAGCATTAGCAAAACTTTTAGTGTCTTCACCAATCTGACGTTGGTGAATTAAGCTCTTAATAGGTTCGTATACAAATTCAATCGGATCCTCAACAGTAAGGATATGCTCTGCTCTGGTGTGGTTGATGTCATTAATCATTGAGGCCAGAGTTGTTGACTTACCAGAACCTGTAGGTCCAGTTACCAAAACTAACCCCCGAGGTTTACGAGCTAACTCAATTACAATCTCTGGCAGTCCTAAAAGCTCGGTACTAGGGATTTTAGAACTTAATGCACGTAGACAGGCTGCATAGGTTCCTCGATCCTTATAAACATTGACTCGAAAACGTGCTAACCCCTTAACACCGTAGGAACAGTCTAACTCCCAGTTTTGTTCCAAATGTTTTCTCTGAGTGTTATTCAACATACTGAAAATCAGCCGCTGACATTGTTCTGGTGTCATCGGCGGATGTTCTGTAGGCGTGAGGTGACCACTGATGCGGATATAGGGTGGAAGCCCTGCCGAAAGATGAAGATCAGAGCCTCCTCTTTCAACGACCTCTTCCATCAAATCTTCAATCATCATTTCCATAGCGCCACCTCAGGTAGATATCTACAAATTTTTATGGACAAAAATAAAGAGGAATGACAGGGGTCTTCCAGTCGATGAGTACGCGATAGTGATGATATTACCCAATCTGCAGATGGGAATTACATCCAGCGTTATTCTGATGAACTATTTTGAAAGCGTGGAGTTAGGCAGTATGGGCAATCAAGCCATTCATGATGGAGTTCTGCTCCACAGGTAGTGCAGCTGAGCACGCTCTTCCGTCTGGCTTTGAGTTCAGCTTCTAATCCCGTATCGGTAAAGGTAACGCGTTCCACCTCTTCCAATGTTGTGTAGCCCTGTTCAACTAGCTTGAGACTGTATGCTAATAGCGTCTGCATGCCCTCTTCGACGGCAGCTTCCTTGATACTCTCAGCAGGTGCACCATCAGAAATCATCTGTTGTAAGTTTTCAGTGATGCGCATTACCTCATAAACGCCGACCCGTCCCTTATAACCTGCCCCTTGGCATGTTTCACACAGTTCGCCACTATCCTGTAATGCCTCCACTTGATCTGGAGGAATAGTATTAGCCCGATAGAATTTAATGTCACCCCCGGACGAACTTAATCCAAACCTTGCAAGTTCTTCGCTGCTTGGCGAGTAGGCTATGCGGCAATCAGAACATACTCGCCGTACCAAACGCTGTGCTAGGACACCAATTAATGAGCTTGAGACCTGAAAAGCCTCAACTTCCATTTCCCCCAGTCGAGAAATTGCGCCTGCTGCGTCATTAGTATGTAGAGTAGTCAAAACCAAGTGACCAGTCAGTGCAGCTTCAATCGCTGTTTTAGCGGTTTCAGCGTCCCGCGTCTCACCGACTAAAATGACATCAGGATCTTGCCGCAGAAATGCTCGCAGCAACATGGAGAAGTCAATTCCCTTTTCACGGATGACCTGTACCTGAGTGATACCAGGTAATGCATATTCGATGGGATCTTCGGCAGTGCTGATGTTAATGCTTGGATCGTTGCGCTCTGACAGAACGGAATAGAGTGTGGTTGTTTTACCCGAACCAGTAGGACCTGTAACCAGAATTAGCCCGTACGGGGAACTGGTCATATCTCTGACAATTTCCAGGGTTTCGTTGTCAGTAATAAGCTTATCTAGACCTAGCTGTGTATTACTGTTGTCCAATATTCGTAGAACGACCTTCTCCCCGTATCGACTAGGAATTGTACTGACTCGAAAATCGACCTTACGTCCTTGGAAAACGCGACGAATCCGTCCATCTTGGGGAATGCGGCGTTCTGCAATATCGAGATCCGCAATAATTTTCAAACGCGCTGTAGCTGCTGGGATAATTTTTTTCGGTAGCTTTTGGAAAGCTTGTCTAAGAACGCCATCTCGCCGAAAGCGGATACGTAAAAATTCCTCTTGTGGTTCTACATGAATATCCGATGCACCTTCTTGCAGTGCCTTCACCAGAATTTTATTGACCAGAGCAATAACGGGAGCAGCACCTGCATCCTGAACTGCAGCCCCTAAATCTGCTTCCTCATCTATGGCTTCTTCAAGGTCTGACCCATCCAGATCCAAATCTTCTAAGCTTGTACTAACATCAACGGACTGCTCAAAATCTCGTTGCTTTTCTTTGGCAACTTGGTCATCTAAATAAGACGACATCGTTCGTTGGTAATCTTCAACAGTGATTACCATGCGACGCAGCTTAAGGTTCTTGGGGCGCAGTATACGATTTAGATCATCCTGTGCTTCCAGATTCTCTGGGTCCACCATCGCGACTAATATGGTGGAAACGCCGTCTTGGTCAATTTTTGAAAGAGGCAATAAGCGGTGACGACGGCAGATATCGACAGGAATCAGCTCGTCTATTAAATTCCCTACTTTGGTATCAGAAACGCTTTCGATCTCTGGATCCAGTGACTCCACACCGTAGAGAATTTTGAGCTCGAATAGCTGCTGCTTCTTATATTGACGTAGAAGCTCTGGACTTAACTGTTGGCCTGTTAAGGATTCTAAGACGTCTGTCAGTGAGCGTCCTGACTTACGACTCTCAACCAATGCTTGTTGCATTTGGTCTGTATCAACATAGCCAGCTTTAATCAGCTGATTGCTAAATGGAGAAAAGCTTCGCTGTAGAACAAGCGCTTTCCGAGAGGAGGGGGAATTGGTCATAGTCGCCGCAGAAAATCCTTACAGAAGGTTGCCCACAAAACGCTTTTCTGTAGACAGCTACCGGGAAACATTCCGAATCTTACATTTCGAAAAACTTACAGTGCTCGAGCTTATTAGTCAGCACTACCCCGTCCATCGATAATAGCTTGAACATCAGCATACAGCTAGCAAGATCGTAATCGTCGTTGACTGGATACTGAAGAATAGGTGCCCTTGACAAACTCCATTAACTTCTATGGCCATCACGTTGCAAAATGGATTATTGTGATACCGCTAATATACTTGAGCTATGATCGCAGGCTAGTTATTAGTAGGGTTGTATATTTGCTAGTTGTTAGATCATGCGCTCCTAAAATTCTATAAAATGGTAGGTCTTTAGTGCACGCCCCTCTTAAAAACTTATTAGCTGTCCCAAAAGTATTTTTTTGATTTGTTATTGATGAGGTTAGACGATGGTAGAGGACGTTAATCCAACAGAAAATAGTTCTGCTGAAGAAGAGTCTGAGGCGGTGGCTGCTGGCGATGTGGAGGCTAGCATCGAAGAACTAAAGCTAGAAGATGCTGATGTCGAAATTGATTTCAATAGTGAGTTTTCTGATGGTTCTGCCAGTGATGAAGTAGTTTCCGATACGCCAAAAGCTGGGGAAGCTGCAGGAGCTGCGATTACCGCACTGGAAGAGAAGGTAGCACAGCTCAAAACTCAGTTGGAAGACAGAAACAGTCAGTATCTTAGACTCACGGCTGATTTTGAGAACTTTCGTAAGCGGACTAGTCGCGAAAAAGAGGATTTAGAGCTTCAAATTAAATGCAACACCATCAGCAATATGCTGGAAGTTGTGGATAACTTTGAGCGAGCTCGAGCTCAAATTAAACCTCAGAATGACGGTGAGATGTCCGTTCACAAGAGCTATCAAAGCGTTTATAAACAGCTGGTTGAAGCTCTCAAGCGGATTGGTGTAGCTCCTATGCGAGCAGAGGGTAAAGAATTTGATCCAAATTTGCATGAAGCCGTCATGCGAGAGCAAACGGATGAACATGCTGATGGTACGGTTCTTGAAGAATTAGTTAGGGGCTACGTGCTAGGTGAAAAGGTTTTGCGTCATGCCATGGTAAAAGTTGCAACGCCCCTAGAGTAATAAAGGACTAGTGTCATACTTTGAAATTATCGAGAAGACCAAGCTAGCTGTTTTGCTAGCTTGGTTCTGAAAGTATTAGGTAGGGTGTGAAGCTTTCTTGAAAACAATAGCCTTTATCAGAACTTTTTCATTTGGGTAGTATCTATATACAGAATGCTGCCTGTCTGAATGAGTTGATCCTTCTATGACGCCATCTAAATCGAGCTAATTAGTCTACCTTTCTGGGGTAGATGATACGTTTGCATGTTTGTTTAGTGGAATTCGCAAGTATGTCTGTATACCTAAACTTTTTTGTTTTGTTGCATTTGGTAATTGATGTTGTCTCGTTTTCCACTCTTGAGGTGTGAATGCTATGACTTAAGTTGATATCTTATATTTGCAGATTTTTAAGTTTTTGAAAGAGTAAGTGATTTTGCTATAGTGAGCGGTCTCTCCAATGGGAAAAGTTATTGGCATTGATTTAGGAACCACAAATAGCTGTGTTGCTGTTTTAGAAGGTGGTAAACCCGAAGTAATCACGAATACAGAGGGCGGTCGGACAATGCCTAGCATTGTTGGGTTTGCCAAGAACGGTGAACGATTGGTGGGACAGCTTGCTAAGCGTCAAGCTGTGACTAATGCTGAAAATACGGTTTACAGTATTAAGCGCTTCATTGGCCGACGTTGGGAAGACACTGAAAGTGAACGGTCACGAGTGCCCTACACCTGTGTCCGGGGTAAAGATGACACTGTAGATGTGCTGATCCGGGGTAAAACTTATACGCCCCAAGAAGTTTCAGCCATGACGTTACAGAAACTAAAGCAAGATGCCGAGGCGTACCTTAGTGAAGAAGTCACTCAAGCTGTCATTACGGTACCTGCTTATTTTACGGACGCTCAGCGACAAGCTACTAAGGATGCGGGTAAGATTGCTGGTCTTGAAGTCCTACGCATTATCAATGAGCCCACAGCAGCAGCTTTGTCCTATGGTCTTGATAAGTTAGACCAGGATCAAATTGTTCTAGTTTTTGATTTAGGCGGCGGTACATTTGATGTTTCCATACTGCAGCTTGGCGATGGTGTGTTTGAGGTAAAGGCTACCTCTGGTAATAATCATTTGGGTGGTGATGATTTTGATAACTGCATTGTGACCTTTTTACTAGCTCAGTTTAGAGAGCATGAAGGGATGGACCTCTCTGCTGACCGTATGGCACTGCAGCGGATTCGCGAAGCATCTGAAAAGGCAAAAATTGAGCTATCTAGCCGTGCTACAACATCTATTAACTTGCCATTTATCGCAGCTGATGAAACAGGTCCTAAGCACCTAGAGACGGATTTATCTCGTGCTAAATTCGAAGAGCTTGCTAAACCGCTGGTGGAAGCAACTTTAAAGCCTGTGGCTCAAGCGTTGAAGGATGCAGATTTGGCCCCGGAAGATATTGATAGAATTCTGCTAGTTGGTGGTTCTACGAGGATCCCAGCAGTGCAAACAGCAATTACGGAGTACTTTAAAGGCAAATCACCTGATCGTTCTGTCAATCCTGATGAAGCCGTTGCGTTAGGGGCTTCTATTCAAGCTGGTGTTCTAGGTGGTGAGGTTAAGGATTTACTTTTATTAGATGTTACCCCTCTGTCGTTAGGTATTGAAACCCTGGGTGAAGTCTTTACTAAGGTAATTGAGCGAAATACAACTATTCCAACAAGTAAGTCGCAGACTTTTTCAACGGCTACCGATGGCCAGACTGTGGTGGAAGTTCATGCTCTACAGGGTGAGCGGGCTATGGCTCGAGATAATAAGAGTTTAGGGCGGTTTGAGCTGACGGGTATTCCGCCTGCTCCTAGAGGAATACCTCAAATTGAGGTGTCATTTGAAATTGATGCTGATGGTATTCTTCAGGTCGCGGCAAAGGATAAGGGCACCGGTCGGGCTCAGAGTATTCGTATTACGAACACTGGTGGGTTAACCTCTGATGAAATAGACAAAATGCGCGAAGAGGCGGATGCCTACGCCGATGAAGATGCTCGTCGGAAGGTGGTTGCTGAAATGAAAAATAAGGCTGATGCCCTCTTCCATAGCTATGATTCCGTGATGCGAGATAACGCTGAGTGGATTAGCGAAGAACAAAAAATACAGGCTCAGGATTCTGAAGCAACCTTGAGAACAGCATTGAATGACAAGGATATTACTCCTGAAGTGCTCCAAACAGCTTTAGATGGTCTCCAGCAGACTATTTTTGCCATTGGTGCCGAGATGTATCGGCAAGTTAATGAGGACAGCTACGACATTGCTATGGATGCAACGTCTCCAGATGTTCAGCCTGAAACACCAGAGTCGTCTATTTCTAATGCTGCAGTGAATTCCGTTGATGTTTCAGATTCTGTAGCTAGTGATGATCCATTTGATTTGGCTATGGAAGCCTCTGTGCCATCATCTACTCCTGATGATGCTATCGATCTACTGGCTGATGAACCTGAGTTTGATCCGGATGCAACGATTAGAACTGATTACGAAGCTATTGAATAGGAGACCGAATGGTTGAAGTACGGGAATTGCTAATTAGCAACGTACTATGCTTACGTAAAATAGTGGAAAGGTTTCCAGTTGTCGTTGTTAAGCTATCGCTCTATGGCTCGTGATTACTATGAGGTGCTCGGTGTTTCCCGAGGTGCCGACCAGGATGAGGTAAAACGCGCTTATCGGCGACTGGCACGTAAGTATCATCCGGATGTTAATAAGGATCCAGGCGCTGAAGATACATTTAAGGAAATTAATCGTGCCTATGAGGTTCTATCAGAGCCTGAAATTCGTGCCAGGTATGACCGCTTTGGCGAGGCCGGCGTTGGTGGAGCTGCTGCAGGTGGTGCAGGGTTTCAAGATTTCTCAGATATGGGCGGCTTTGCCGATATATTTGAGAGTTTCTTTAGTGGTTTTTCCGGTGGTCCAACCCAAGCGAAGCGTCGTGGTCCTACTCGCGGGGATGACTTACGTTTAGATTTGAAGCTTGACTTTTCAGAAGCTATTTTTGGTGGAGAGAAAGAAATCAAGATTAGTCATTTGGAGAATTGCATGGCCTGTAAGGGGTCAGGGGCTAAACCAGGCACTCGCCCCCGTACCTGTTCTACTTGCAATGGTTCTGGTCAAGTTAGAAGAGCAACACGTACGCCTTTTGGTAGCTTTACCCAGGTATCTGCCTGCCCTACCTGTAATGGCACTGGTGAAGTGGTTGAGGATCGCTGTGAAGTTTGTGGCGGAGCTGGACGCAAGCAAGAAACTAAGAAGCTTAAGATAACGGTTCCTGCTGGTGTAGATAACGGTACACGTCTTCGGGTTTCCAATGAAGGTGATGCTGGTATGCGTGGCGGTCCTCCGGGAGATCTTTATGTGTATTTGTTTGTTAAGGAGCACAGCAAGTTTAAGCGTGATGGTATCAATGTGTTGTCTGATCTAAATGTGAGTTATTTGCAGGCAATTTTGGGCTGTGACTTACAGGTAGAAACAGTAGATGGACCCATAGAAGTTCAAGTACCGCCGGGGACTCAACCAAATACGGTACTGACGCTTGAAAATCGCGGGGTACCCAAGTTGGGGAATCCGGTTAGTCGTGGTAATCACCTACTGACCGTCGCTGTGGATATTCCTACACGGATTAAGGCCGAAGAGCGTGAGTTGCTTGCTAAGCTAGCAGAAGTGCGTGGCGATTCGATTTCTAAAAAGGGATTAGAAGGATTTCTGGGTGGCCTTTTTAAGGGGTAGGGGAGCATGACGGATACTTTGCATAGCCCGGATGCAACATTAGACTTGCGTGGAACTCCTTGTCCGTTAAACTTTGTACGCACGAAGCTTAAGTTGCAGCAAATGTTGGCTGGTGAGTTACTTGAAGTTTGGTTAGATGCTGGTGAACCGGTCGAACAAGTCCCTGATAGTTTGCGTTCTTCAGGGTTTTTGATTGAGAATCTAGAGGCTGTAACTGAAGGGTATTTTGTGATGCATGTCCGTCAGCCAGCGGAGTGAGGGTATGACATGTAGCTCTCAAAGGCCATCTAGCAAAGAGGGGACTGTTGTAGCCTGCCAGGCAAATTATTATCAGGTTAGGTTTTTATTTGATGATGCAAGCCCTGTGTATTTTCTTTGTACCCGTCGGGCTCGCTTAAAGAAACTAGGCCAGCAGGTGGTGGTAGGTGATCAGGTACTGGTAGAAGAATTAGATTGGTTAGATCAACGCGGAGCGATCGCAACGATTCAACCCCGTACCAATCTCTTAGACCGTCCGCCTGTTTCCAATGTGGATCAAATTTTGCTAGTCTTTGCGCTGGCTGAACCACAGTTAGAACCAATGCAGATGAGCCGGTTCTTAGTCAAAGCAGAATCCACTGGAATTCCCGTCAAGCTTTGCCTTAATAAGAGAGATCTCCTTACTGAGGAAGCTCTTGAGCAATGGAAACAGCGTTTGAGATGCTGGGGGTACGAGCCCGTTTTGACGAGTGTTCAAAATGATAAATATTTGCCTTCAACCTTAATAGATGCTTTGAGCCAACGAGTGAGCGTAGTGGCTGGACCATCGGGTGTGGGTAAATCCAGTCTTTTAAATCATTTAGTGCCTGATGTTGAGGCTCGCACCAATGCAGTTTCTGGGAAGCTGGGTCGAGGACGTCATACCACACGACATGTAGAGCTCTTTGACCTGCCTTTAGGAGGACTACTGGCTGATACGCCTGGTTTTAATCAACCGGATGTCACTTGTGATGTAAAAACATTGATGCAGTGTTTTCCAGAAATTCGTCAGCGTTCAGGTGATTGCCAGTTCAATGACTGTTTGCATCGTGATGAACCGGGTTGTTCTGTGCGGGGAGATTGGGAGCGTTACCCTCACTATCTATCGTTGTTAGATGAAGTATTACGTTACCAACAACAGCAAGAACATCGACCTGATGAAGAAGCTATTGAAAAGGTGAAGATGGGTAGCGATGGTCAGGTCCTTCATGAACCGAAGCTAGAAGCGAAAAAGTACCGCCGCAAGTCCCGTCGCCAGAAACATCAGGATTTACAAGACATGTGTTACGACTTGATGGGCGCAGATTCCATGGATGATCTTGATGATGCTGTTCTAGAAGAGTATGGATTCTAAGGGTATTGCAGTTCTTGGCGAGCCTGTGCTTGCCAAAACCCTGCTTCTACCTGTTGTAGATGTTTACAGGAGTTGCGATACCAATCCAGTTTTAGGAGTTGCTGTTCTGCGGGTGAAAGCTGCCATGGATAAGATGACTGGTGTATGAGATCGCAAATACTTTGTAAACATAGCGCAGTGCTCACCGAAATATTAAAGCTCTCGCTAAAACCATACATAGGGATTTTGAGATGTTGATCTGCTTGGGCCAAAGCAGTGTCTGACAAACCATCCAGCTCATTACCAAATAGCAAAGCAATAGGTCGATTTAACGGTAAATCTGGCAGTTTGCAAGCATCGGTATGGGGTGTGGTCGCCACCACACAGTAGCCCTGCTCCTTTAAAGTGTTAATACAGCTATGAGTATTATTTTGCTGGTTTTTGTACCGATAGGTCGTTAACCACTTTTGACAGCCCCGAGTCACATTGAGGTTCACCTTAAAGTTGGTGGTTTGTTCAATAATGTGTATGTCTTGGATCCCAAAATTATCGCAGTTGCGCAGGACTGCTCCAGCATTTTGGCTAGTGTGAATGTCTTCTAGGGCGACGGTAATATACCGAGTACGGTGGGCTATAACCCTTTCAATTTTAGTTTTTCGCTCAGATGTCAGAAAATCGGCCAAATAATTAATCAGGTCTGCGATCTGCCCAGCATCCATGGAACGGGATTCACTGGCGGTTAATACACCCACAGTCATGACCGGTTTTTGCGTGTTCACCATTCACCGATGCCACTCGGTCACACCCCCTGGTTTGTCGATCAGGGTAATTCCCTGAGCTGTTAAGCCATCTCGAATTTTGTCCGCTAGTGCAAAGTCTTTTGTCTTTTTAGCCGCTCGGCGCTGTTCGATTAATGTGGCGATTTCATCGTCACTGGGACCACTACCATCAGGGGCTGCGCTATCTTCTGGTGCCGCTTCAATTCCAAGTACCTGAGCTAGACCAACCAGCGTCTGCCACTGCTGCTTTAGGATGCTCCCATCAGCGTCCGCTTTGCCTTCATGGACTAAGAGATTGCCTTGCCGACGCAGTTCTTTCGCTAGCTCAAATAGGACAGCAACGGCTTCTGGCGTGTTGAAATCATCATCCATCGACGCCTGGAAACGTTGTAGTGCATGAACTTCAGGATCTAATGCCCCAATACTTGTTGTATCCCAGTTGAGTTTTTCTCCATGGTGATATCCAAACAGCAAACCATCTTGTAGGGTTTGCCAGCTTTTAGTCGCAGATGTAATTGCATCCGCTGTAAAGTCCACTGGTTTCCGGTACTGAGCTTGGCATAGGAATAGCCTGAGGGCCATGGGATCTAACCCATCCTCTGCATCTAATAGCTGACGAATGGTTGTAAAGTTGCCCAAGGACTTAGACATCTTTTCCCCATTCACATTCACCATGCCATTGTGCATCCAGTAGCGAGATAGGGTACAGCCATTGGCGGCCTCCGACTGGGCAATTTCATTCTCATGGTGAGGAAAGGTGAGATCGCCGCCCCCCATGTGAATATCAATGGTATCTCCCATGCAATCTCGCACCATGGCAGAGCACTCAATGTGCCACCCTGGACGCCCTGGTCCCCAAGGAGATTCCCAGGAAGGTTCTTCGGGTTTTGCCCCCTTCCATAGGGCAAAGTCAAAGGCATACTCTTTTTTGGACTCACCACTATCTACGCGACCGCTGGCGCCAGCCTGCATATCTTCCAGTTTGCGGCCTGATAACTTGCCATAGCCTTCAAACTGGCGCACTTTGTAGTAAACATCCCCATCGGCTGCATAGGCATAGCCTTTTTGCTCCAGCTCACTAATCAGGCGCTTAATGCCGTCAATAGTATGGGTGGCGTAGGTGTACTTATCGGCTTCGAGAATATTAAGACGTGCCATATCCTCGTGATATGCCTCGATAAACCGTTGAGAAACAGCTTCCATGGAGGTGCCTTCTTTGCGGGCACGGTTCAAGATCTTGTCGTCAATATCTGTAAAGTTTTGCACGTAGCGCACATTGTAGCCCCGCCATTTCAAATAACGACGGACCGTATCCCAGGCGACATAGCAGCGTGCATGACCCAAATGGCAGTAGTCATAGACCGTAACACCACAGCAGTAGATTTTGGCAGTGCCAGCCTCCAGTGGCTGAAACGGTTCTTTGCGACGAGATAGGGTGTTGTAAAGGACTACGCTCATTGAAAAGGGACTAAATAACTGGGCTTAACCGTTGTTGTGTAAGAGTTGAAACGAGCTGAAATAGGTTTACTGGCGCTCCTGCTTTAGGTAAGTGGATTCTGAGCCAAGGGAAGTAATATCTAAATTTATAGCTAAGTAACTCATATGGTACGTCGCTTTTGGCTTACATCAATGTCCTCTCAAGAAAGCAATACCCCATTAAAAAAGGGAAGACGCTTTAAGCATCTTCCCTTTTTTAGTATCCAATCAGATTGGTTTAGAATGTCATGTTAGCAGCCTGTACGGTCTCAACCTGCTTCTTCTTGAGTACTAGCATTATCTGAGTCAGGGCAGCAGCTGCCAAGAATGCAAGCAGTCCTTTAATACGATTAGGACTCTGAAGTACGATCTCAGTATCGTGCTGTCCAAAACCACCCACATTAGGATCATTGGTCAGAGCTGCACCAGCTTCGATTGCATCACCTTCGGACACGATGAGCTCAGGACCGGGCTGTAGGCTTTCAGTAACAGTTTCACCGTCTGCAGTTTTAATGGTGACCTCGGTACTGTAGTCACCCTTTGAAATACCAGCAATTACGCCACCTTTAGAAGCCGTATAAATGACATTGTTCGTAGCTTGGCCTGTGGGGTAAACCTGGCCACGACCACGATTACCGCCGACATGCACCTGATACTTACCAAAGCTGATGTTCTTATCAGCAGCAGGGTCAGGGGACAGAACTGGGAAGATAATTTCCTGATACTGTTCACCAGGTACAGGACCAACTAGCAACCAGTTGGGATGTTCGTCGCTGTAAGGGGTGTAGAAGGTGCTGCCAATCTCTTCCTTCATCTCTTCAGGAATACGATCTTCGGGAGCTAGCTGGAAACCATCGGGCAGCATTAGCACTGCGCCCACATTCAAACCACCTTTACTACCGTCGCCGAGCACTTGCTGATCATCTAAGTCATAGGGAACCTTGACCACTGCTTCAAACACAGTATCTGGCAGAACAGCCTGAGGAACTTCAATCTCAGTTTTCTTCTTGCCAAGATGGCAATTGGCACAAACGATCTTGCCAGTTGCTTCTCGAGGAGTCTCGTAGTTTTCTTGAGCCCAGAAAGGATAGGCTGCTGCTGATTGAGCATTGCTTAAAACCAGACCCATAGCTGCGATCGCAACCACTGTCCCAGAAACAATTGCCTTTAGCAGTTTATTGAACACACTTAAAAAATCAAATTTCATCCGTCGCACGCCAGCAATTCAATTATGTAGAGAGAAATCAACTGAAACAGATGCCTTATGCCCAGTAAGGCGCTTCGCCTGTTCTGAAATCAGTTTCTATCCAAGGGCTCAAAATTACCTTGTCATCTTCTGCAACCTCTGCTTGAGCTAGAGGCAAGGAAAGAGGAGCAGGGCCACGGACGACCTTTCCGGCAGCATCATACTGAGAACCGTGACAAGGGCACATAAACTTGTCTGCACCAGCATTCCAAGGAACAACGCAGCCAAGATGAGTACAAACTGCATTGACAGCATAGTTGTCTAAAGTGCCATCGTTCGTGACAACCAAGTATGTCGGATCACCTTTCAGTCCTTGTACCAGAGAGCGATCACCAGCGCCATGGGTTTCCAAGTAAGTGCTAGCGATAACATCATTACCTAGCTCATCCTTAGCCGTCACACCACCACCAGCGGCACCGCTGCTTGGAGGTAGGAAGTACTTAACAATGGGATAAAGTGCGCCCACAGCTGTACCGGTCGCTGCTCCAAAGGTGAGCAAGTTCATGAATTGGCGACGCCCTAAATCAGGGACATCAGGGTTTCCAGAAGCTTGAGCCATAACTATCAGACTATATATGCGAGTATGAATCTAAAGGCTGCATTGCCTAGTTCCAAACAGTCCGAGACGAGAAGTTGCAAGGGTTTCGCTTCAACGTCGTCACAGAAGTTTGCAAATTGCTATGAGTATTATTACATTTCACCGTCTCAGATAAACCGCTCTTTCCACGCGAGACCGATGCCTACGGCTGTAACAGGCACAGCGCTAGCAGTATTTTGCTGCATCAGCGTACTTCGAAAACCTTTGGAAACCCTCTCAAGCAGAGCACCGTAGCGCTACCCTGTGAGGCTAAGGGGCATACCTACAAACAGGAATAGCAGTAATCCGCTTATGCCCTTAGGTTGCTTGACTTGCCGAAAAAATGTAAATAAATGTAAAAGCCCTATCATCTCTATGACTCCTGAAGAATTTCAAGAACTGCTTATTGATAAGTGGGGATACTCCTTTGATGTGCAAATTCGTAAGACGCCTACCAAAGTTTTTTTTCAAATCATGTGGCGCTACTTAGAACAGGTGTCGTTCCCCATGGATGAAGCAGAGTATTTGGCTCACCTCAAAGAAATCGTGATGTATTTGGAGGCGATGGGCTGTCTAACACAGGTACAGATGGCAATAGAACAAACAAATGAGCGTCCTAGACTTGGCAAAGCGGTGAGTATCCCTATGGATTTAGGACGCCGAGCATCCGAATGGCTCTTAGATTAGGTACCCCTGTGGATGACGATACAAAGTCAACGTTGTAGCTTCATAGGATGGCTCATTCAGTCGCTAATCGCTGGGCTCAAGTTCTAGATGAATCTACTGAATGATGAATTGGTCTGATACTATGATTAAAAATGTATTAAGGGCTACATTGGTAAGTGCTTAACCCATAGGTTGCAGTGCTTTTTTTAAAGCTTTTTTATTACGTGTGTTTGAGGTTTTGCCTCTAGGTAGGCTGTTTTTGATCGCCTCAGAAATTAAGATAAAAGCCTT
The DNA here is from genome assembly GCA_039024555.1 of Cyanobacteria bacterium P01_D01_bin.156. Lineage (GTDB taxonomy): Bacteria > Cyanobacteriota > Cyanobacteriia > Phormidesmidales > Phormidesmidaceae > Leptothoe. The sequence goes on along the minus strand of JBCCQQ010000035.1, from coordinate 31,502 downwards.
TTTTAATCCATAAATCTTCTTTTATATACAACTGAAATAGATTTCCAAAATAGGGATGCCGTCTATTTCTGATTATTGGCTTAGCCTAATTAGCTAAGCTTTGTCTGTTAGTTTGAACGTTTGATCCAGTCAGTAAGAATTCCATTGTCATGAAAGCATTATCTGATGTGGAATTTATTTCAGCCTGCTGCACGACTGAACTGTCTGTTACACGTTTAATACTTTTGCTAATTTCAGACACTAATGTGTCCCTAAAATATTCTGCATCGGTAAAATCAGTCAGATTTTCCTGGGACCGATGTTACGATTTGCATGAACTCGCTCAGTATGCTTTGAGGGCTTGCCGTGATCCGCTCTGCAACATTGCCTGCTAAACCCACTCTGCCAAGTTTGGAAGATAATAGTCGCCTGAAGTTATTTTCGGGCTCGTCTAACGCATTGCTTTCTAGAGAAGTAGCTCGTTATCTTGGAATTGATTTAGGTCCGATGGTTCGTAAACGGTTTGCCGACGGTGAGCTGTACGTCCAAATTCAGGAGTCAATTCGGGGGTGTGATGTCTATTTGATTCAGCCTACATGCCAACCTGTTAACGATCATTTGATGGAATTGCTCATCATGGTTGATGCATGTAAGCGGGCCTCCGCACGTCAAATTACTGCTGTAATTCCTTACTATGGCTACGCTCGTGCTGATCGAAAAACAGCTGGGCGTGAGTCAATTACGGCAAAATTAGTCGCAAATCTGATTACCCAGGCAGGGGCAAACCGTGTCCTAGCGATGGATTTGCATTCATCTCAGATTCAAGGATATTTTGATATCCCATGTGACCATATCTACGGCTTACCCGTCTTAGTGGATTATTTATCTAGTAAGTGTCTAAGTGATTTAGTCGTGGTTTCTCCAGACGTTGGTGGTGTTTCGCGTGCACGTGCATTTGCGAAGCGCCTTAATGATGCGCCGTTGGCAATTATTGATAAACGGCGTCAGGCTCATAATGTTGCTGAAGTTATGAATCTGATTGGAGATGTTCGCGGTAAGACAGCCGTATTAGTCGATGACATGATTGACACTGGTGGCACCATTTCTGAGGGAGCTCGTTTGCTACGTGCTCAAGGTGCTCGCCAGGTTTATGCCTGTGCTACCCATGCTGTATTCTCTCCGCCTGCAGTTGAGCGGTTGTCAAGTGGTGTGTTTGAAGAAGTCATTGTGACAAACACGATTCCTGTGGCTGCGGAGCGCCAGTTTCCTCAGTTGACCACCCTAACCATTGCTAATTTGTTGGGGGAAACTATTTGGCGCATTCACGAGGAAAGTTCTGTAAGCAGTATGTTTCGCTAATTAAGCGCCCTACATCGACATAGAGATATCTACGTTTGCAAAGGGGTTGTCTCTACCCTGATATTTAATTAGCCCTAGTGCAATGGGGCTAATGTTGGGTTTTGCCAAAATTGGTTCAACTTGATGATGGCAACAGTTAATCCAAGACCAGAAGAGGTCAATGTTGACTCTCCTGGTCTTGGATGTTGACGTTACACAGTTATGGTTGTGCGAGTGACCGTCTGTAGAGCTTCTCTTAGGCTTCGAACAGCAGCAATCATAACAATTTCGTCATTGAGCTTGTGCACTGCAGCGCCGACACCGACACCCGCTGCACCGGCGGCAATTGCCATAGGTGCCGTAACATCTGATATGCCAGATGCGCAGAGTACTGGAATATTGACAGCCCGTGAAATAGCATGGGCCGCCGCTAGGGTGGGTGTAGCTTTTTCAATTAAGCCAACAGTGCCAGCATGGGTGGGCTCACTGCTAGTTCCTCCCTCGGTTTGAATAATGTCGGTCCCCAGGGCAACCAAATCTTCAGCTAACTTCACCTGTTTGTCTAGGGGAAGTGTATGGGGCACCGTAACCGATAGCGTAATTTGAGGCAGTAGTTCACGAGTTCGCTTAGTCAGGTTAAGAACATCGTTAGCGCTAAACTCGATGCCCTGAGCATAAAATGCATCAAAGTTACCAATTTCAATCACAGTAGCGCCAGCTGCAACGGGAGCTAAGAATGCTTCAGGGTCGACGGCTGAGACACAGATGGGTAGATTTACTCGCTCACTGACCTGACGAACGAGCTCAGCATCCGCTGCAATATCGATAAATGTTGCTCCGCCCTGTTGGGCAGCTTTTGCAACGGCTAAAACATTAGCGATGTCAAAGTTAGTCAAACCGCTAATGATTTTAAGTGCGTGACCTTGGGTCAATGCTGTGTGGATGTTGGGGTGGATAGTCATGGGTCTTTTTTCAGCAAGATTCAATCAGGGCTATTGTGACAGATGTGGGGGCGACCAGTAGTAAAGAATCGATTCTCGGCTTCAAACATTGTTTCCCGAAATCATATCCCAGATGATTCTGTTCGAAATGCTTGAAGCCAGACCTGTAAACATAGTAAGCTTATAGACCGTGTAAAAGCGTTTAAAGGTCTAAGTACATGCCCAAACTCAAAACCCGTCGGGCCGCTGCTAAGCGCTTCCGCCGTAGTGGAAGCGGCAAAATTATGCGTCGCAAGGCGTTTAAGAACCATTTGCTGCAGCATAAGTCATCTTGTCGTAAGAGCCGTCTTTCTAAGAAGGCTGTTGTGGTCGATGCCGATGTTCCAAATATCGAGGGTATGATGCCCTATTTGTAGAAGCGCGATGATCAAGCATTTTGCTTCTACTGTTTAGTTGATTGTCTTTTTAGTTATTAGCGACCAAGTATGGCACGTGTAAAACGCGGCAATGTAGCTCGCAAGCGCCGCAAGAAAATTCTCAAGCTTGCGAAGGGTTATCGGGGAGCCCATTCTAAACTCTTCCGTACGGCTAATCAGCAGGTAATGAAGGCCCTGCGATATGCCTATCGTGATCGTCGAAATAAGAAGCGTGATTTTCGTCGGTTGTGGATTACTCGTATTAATGCTGCAGCGCGTTTAAATGGCACTACCTACAGTCGTTTGATCGGTGATTTAAAGACAGCGAATATTCAGATCAATCGCAAAATGCTAGCTCAGATGGCGGTTTTGGACCCAGATACCTTTACTAAGGTGGTTGAGCTAGCTGATAAGAAAGGTTAATAATGGTTTCCCCATAGAGGTTCTATGTGGAAGTATTGGCTAACATCAGCCCTAATGTTGGGGGTGCAGGTGACTGCGCCTCCAATTGTCGTATCTGCTGAACTTTCTGAGATTCAGGCTCGGGGTCGTTTGGTGGTAGCGGTTAGGGCCAATCACTATCCCTTGGCTTATCGGGATACAGCGGGTGAACTCCATGGATTTGAGATTGATATTGCTCGGCGTTTGGCGTTAGAGCTGCTAGGCGATGAGTCGGCTGTAGAATTCAAACCTGTACCCAATGTGGAGCGAATAAATGTAGTGACTGATGGAGATGCGGACCTTGCGATCTCAGGCATTACTGTTACCGCTCAGCGTCAGCGTATTGCCAGCTTTAGTGATCCCTACTATTTGGATGGGGCTGGGTTTGTAACCCTATCAGAAACAGTTAATAATCTCGACGAGCTCACATTCGGGCGTATCGCAGTTCTCGCTGATTCTAGTACCTTATCCCATGTGCGTACCCAGCTACCGAATGCCAGCTTGCTCACAGTCGAGTCCTATCAAGACGCCATTGATGCGTTGGAGGCTGGGAAAGTAGATGCCTTTGCCGGAGATGTCTCGTTACTAACGGGGTGGCAGCAGCAGAATAATCGTTACAGGCTTCTGGATGAGGTGATTTCAGCGGAGCCAGTTGCGATCGCCATGCCTAAGGGAACGCAGTACAGTAGTTTGCGTCGCTCCGTTAACGATGCCCTGCGTGAATGGGATGACGAAGGTTGGTTACAAGATCGAGCTACCTACTGGGGGTTACGGTAGCTACCATGGGAGAATAAAATCCGAACATAGCAATAACCGATTAAGCGAGTTCATGGAAAATAGCACCCTATTTTTGACATACCTGGGCATTTTGTTAGTGCTGCTAGGACTATCTGCCTTTTTTATTATTCGCCAGGTATTCAAGACTCGCCGTATTGAAAGCACCTTAGGCCGTCTGCAAAAGAAACTCACTAAAGAAAAAGGAACTGCCCAGGAATACTATGAGCTAGGCAGTCTACTGCTGGATAAAAAGTTGTTTTCCCAGTCAGCTCTATATCTACAGCAAGCAATAAAAGCGCTGACTGAGGAAGAAGAAGCTGAAAATGCTCCGCTTATCTACAATGCTCTTGGCTATTCTTACTTTGCTCAGGGCCAGTACGATTTAGCGATTCGTCAATACAAATCGGCCTTAAAGATAGCCCCTGGCTATGTCACGGCCCTCAATAATTTGGGACACAGTTATGAGAAAAAGCAGCTGACTGTACAGGCGTTAGAGAGTTACGATCAGGCCCTAAAGATTGAACCCGATAATTCAACTGCAAAGCGACGGGCACAGTCTTTGCGAAAGCGTGTAGCAATTCCCATGAAGCAATAGTCAGCTCTGGGAGTCAACAAAACAAGTATGAAGACGTCATGCCTAGGTCTGAAAGAGATGACGTCTTTTCGTTTAGGCTATTTTATGGATTACAACTATTGATCCTGGTTGTGTGCAAGACTAGCTCAAACAGCTGCCAGTTCGGGAGTAGCTGCTCGGTTCTGAATGCTAGGCTTAGCAACATCTTCGCAGTAAACTTCAGCTGAATTATTGGGGCTCTCAATCAATTTCACTTTGTGCAAACTTGCACCGATTTCCTGAATTGGTTGACGCAGTAGATCGCGAATATGAACAGCAATATTCTCTGCTGTAGGTACAACCTCTGCAAAATAAGGAATATCCTTATTTAAGAAGGTGTGGTCAAAGGGTTTGACCACATGGGTGTTCACAGCGTTTTGAAATTCCACTAGGTCGGCAATCATGCCAGTACGTGCATCCATTTCACCCTTGATGGTGACTTCTAAATGGTAGTTGTGCCCATGGCCATGCTCACGAGCGCAAAGACCATAAATTTCGCTGTTCTGCTCAAGCGTAAGTGAGGGCAAAGCCAAGCGGTGGGCAGCGCTAAAGTGAGTAGAGATAGTCAAATAAGCTTCCATGGCATTTCCTTGGTAATCGGCCCAGAGTGTTGAAGTTTCAAATAACTGAACATTAGTGATTGGTAAGTGAGGCGCGAGGCGTTGCCAAATCACCCGAGCAATGTTTTCCGTGGTAGACAATCCAGCATCGGGGCGATCAATCTGAAACTCTGGCCAAACGTCATTTAGATATGAAAAATCTAATTGGCCTGTAACTTCACGCTTGATCACCTTTTTAACGTCGGACAAGTTCAGCACCATGCCGTACTTGTCCAACTCTCCTTCCATGGATACAAACAGCTCATAGTTGTGACCATGGCCAGGAGCACGGGTACATAGGCCAAACCTAGCCTGGTTTTCAGTGTCGCTAAGCTCAGGAAGCCAATAACGATGGCTGGCAGAAAACTGAGCCCGACGATTGATAGTGCATTTCATGGCAATCCCAAAATTGATAGATAGATATTAATTTTTAATAAGGTCGTTTTCTTACAGCATAGACCATTGAAGCGATTGCTGGTCCCAAATAACCTGAAATACTGTCTTTAAGGCAGTCTACGCTTTTTGACTTTCCAACATATTCCAGAATGAGTAGGTACTGGTCAGGTCATGAAGATTTGACACGCTTTTCCCGTACTTAACATCCTTGAATGACCAAATATGTTGATGCTATTGCTGTCTAGCTGTTAATTAGAATTTCTAATTAACAATATCAGGAGTTGATAATTTAAGCGAAAAACGGTAAAAATAGATACAGAACATATCCTCGTTCATCTCTAGAGATTCGCTCCCTATCGGCGATGAGACGGAAGTAGGGTTAGTCCATAAAGCCTATCGTCCCATAGGCTGCATTGGTCTTGCCCGAAGGAACGCACTATTCCCAACCATTAGTGCTTACACAAGAGGAGACATACTTATGAAGCTGATTTATCGTGGTGTCGAGTACGACCACAATCCGCCAATGCTAGAGGTTTCGGAGAGCGATATCCTCTGTAATTATCGTGGACACAGTCACTGCTATACCTACGTGCGCCATATCCCATTTCCTCAGCCTCAGGCGGAATTGACTTACCGGGGCGCTATTTACCAGACGAATCGTTATGGCCAGTGTCGAGCGGTTGAGCAAACTGAGTCAAAATCCGTATTTTCTGCGTTTCAGCGTCGGTTAGCCCAATTAACTCCCATGATGGATGAGCGTCATCAAATGCTGCGCGAGTCTGCCCGCAGTCATAGTCAGAGTATTCAGCGTTCTTTAGATCGTCGAATGGCTATTGCCCGTGAACAGGGTAATGCTCACCTACTGCAGCAGTTAGAAGATGAGATGCGTCAGATGGCTTAGGCGAGTTTGTTGGCATTAAGTTCCCTAGATTTGTGGCTAGATTAACTTGAGGAGAGGCATTACTGCCTCTCCTTTTTATTTCTATACTGTTCTCAACCAGCCTGGGCTGGGCTATGGTGACCCAAGTTTGTCTTGTAGGGGTGTTATGGGACTGTTCGATAAGGTTTTTGATACTTCACCAGAGTTACCGACTTTGAGTCCGGCGGAAGCCTTGGCTGCAGTATGCTTAGTTGCGATCGCAGCTGATGGTTATCTATCCGATCAAGAAAGTCGTGAGATGGACATGCTGCTCAGTCGCATGCGTCTTTTCAAAAGCTACTCGTCCGAGATGGTTAGTCGCATGAAGGACAGCCTACTACAACAGCTCCAGCAACATGGGCCAAGTCATTTAGTGGAAATGGCAAACTCGGTACTGCCAAAAGAGCTAAAGCCAACGGCTTTTACCCTAGCAACCGATTTGGTCCTTGCTGATGGCAATGTCACCTCTCAAGAGCAAGCATTTCTAGATGACTTGCATCGTATTTTAGATATTTCTAGTGAGCAAGCCCTGACAATCGTTGAAGTAATAACGATTAAGAATCGTGGTTGATGTGGCCAAGTTTATCTAACTAGCAGCGTTGCCTAAGCTATCAATTTTTTAGTTATCTTTACCCATGGTTGCGACTGTCTTTTTGGCGGAATAATGAGCAACCTTTGACTTCAATGAAGCCACACCCTAATTTTTTAACAAATACGAGATAATAAAAATGGTGCTGTAAACCGTGGCGATTAAGGCCGTAAACAGTAATGCCTTCTCAGCACCAGTGAACCCCACACCTGATCTCTATGACTGCCGCCGTATCAGCTCCGTCCAAGCGAATGGATGACTCTAAACATGGATTGCCAGTAACCATCATTACGGGCTTTCTAGGGAGCGGTAAAACCACCCTGCTGAACCATATTTTGACGAACCAAGATGGGTTGAAGACAGCGGTCCTGGTGAATGAATTTGGCGAAATTGGCATTGATAACGATTTGCTCATCACCACTGGCGACGATGACAACATGGTGGAGTTGAGCAACGGCTGTATCTGCTGCACCATTAATAACGATTTACTCGAAGCCGTCTATAAGGTGTTAGAGCGTAAGGACAAGATTGATTATCTAGTTGTAGAAACTACAGGATTAGCGGATCCCCTGCCTGTAGCGTTGACGTTTCTGGGTACTGAACTGAGAGATTTGACCCGGCTAGATTCTATTGTCACTTTAGTAGATGCCGAAAACTATAGCGTTGATCTATTTAGTAGTCAGGCAGCCTATAACCAGATCGCCTATGGTGACATCATTCTGCTCAATAAAGCAGATCTGGTTAAGGGAGATGCCCTTGACCAACTGGAGCTGAAAGTTCGAGATATCAAGGAAGGGGCTCGAATTTTACGAACGACTCAATCTAACGTGCCTCTGCAACTGATTTTGAGTGTGGGTTTGTTTGAGTCCGATAAGTATTTCGAACCCATAACCCAAGACAGCCACGCTCACAGTCACGACAATCACGACCATGCTCACAATCACGGCGATCATGACCATGAGCACGGTCATCACGATCATTCCAACTGCGATCATGACCATGACCATTGTGAACACGATCATGACCATGGCCACTCTCACTTAGATGTAGATGGGTTTACATCAGTGTCAATTGCGCGGGATCAGCCGTTGGCAATTCGTAAATTTCAGAAATTTTTAGATAATAAGCTGCCAGAAAATGTATTTCGAGCAAAGGGCATTCTGTGGTTTGACGAGAGTGAAAAGCGACATGTTTTTCATCTCAGCGGTAAGCGATTTTCCCTAGAAGATGAAGAATGGAACAATCGTCCTCGCAAAACACAGCTGGTACTGATTGGTCAAAATCTTGATCATGATGCTCTTAAAGCTGAAATTGATAAGTGTTTCTGCCTTGACTCAAAAAGTCTTGGGGAAGGGTTTGGCAAATAGTGCGGGTTATTCTGCAGCGAGTTAAAGCGTCTCAAGTTGTTGTAGATGGTGAAATTATTGGGTGTATTGGCCCTGGTTTGAATCTGCTGGTGGGGATCGCTGAGACTGATACTTACAGTGAAATGGACTGGATGGTGCAGAAATGCCTTTCTATTAGGGTGTTTCCATCATCCGATTTAGGACGGTTTGATTTATCAGTCCAAGATATTCAGGGCTCATTATTGGTCATCAGTCAGTTCACTTTATATGGTGATTGTCGAAAAGGTCGCCGCCCCTCATTTGCTCAGGCTGCTGCTCTAGAGAGAGCTGTGAAGTTGTATGAATACTTTGTGGCACAACTTCGACAAAGTGGAGTACACATAGAGACGGGGAAATTTGGTGCCCATATGGAAGTTACCATTGAAAACGATGGTCCGGTGACGTTGGTGCTAGAGCGCGATGCTGATTAGTTTTGCTGGTTAGTCGTTCGATAGAGAGTTTTTCTGAGCAGGCGAGTTGGGAAATGTCTGATCGGGCACGGGAGCATAGTTTATCCCAGAGATGCACTTCCTTTTCCTTAAATCACTAGCTTTGGGTTGATTCTGCATAATTAGCGTGGCATACCTGTAGGGAGCTTGTATTGTTGGGGACAAGTCATACTGAGTTAGCTAGTGGCAATAACACTGAATTCTTCAAAGCAAAGTGTGACGCTTTATTTAGTCTTAATGTTGTGGTGCAAGTTTGAGTGGGACTTGGTAAGGTAAAGAAATGATAAGAGAACTAGCTCTTGTTTGAAGTTAGTGCATCAGCACTGAGCTTCGGAGGAGTTCAACTGCCAAGTTCTGGCTAGCGTGCCAAGCTCTGGCTAGCGTGCCAAGCTCTGGCTAGCGCATGGTCATTCGGATAATGTCATCTCCTAAATTGGCAACGGAAGAATTTTGAAACACGACTCTCTCAAGTTCATGTATGTTGTGCATTCATAATCAGATGTCCTTGTTTCAATCTGTATCTGGGCAAGTCTTATTTTGCGATTTTGACGGTCCTATTGTGGATGTGTCTGAACGTTATTACCGTACCTATAAGCTCGGTCTTTCAACTTTGCAGGCCACTTATAGAGAGCAGCATGGGGAGCCGCTAGTGCTGCAACTGCTCTCTAAAAAACAATTTTGGTTTATGAAGCGTAATCGTGTCGCTGATGCTGAGATTGCTCTACGTTCTGGAGTACCGGCAGATTTAGTGGACACTCTGCTGTCTCAGGTGCAACGCATTGTTAACCAGCCCCATCTACTGCAGTGGGATACGGTGCAAATCGGTGCAGACAGGGCAATGGCGCAGCTCAAAGCTAAGGGGCTGCGGTTGGTTATTGTTACCCTACGGCATCCAGGTCAGGTGCAGGCTTTTTTGCAAGCCCATGGTCTCAGTCAGTACATTGATGAGATTTTTGGTGCTTTAGATGTGGATGCAGCTCACTTAAACCGTGCCGAGCAAAAGGTTTCGTTATTAGAACAGGCAATCGTTGCTCAGAAAAGTCAAGGGTATCGAGTGACCCCGACGTGCATGATTGGTGATACGGAAGCGGATATTATTGCTGGTCAGCGGGTGGGTATTGCAACGGTGGCTGTAACCGATGGTATTCGCAGCCATGCTTACCTGAAACGCCATCAGCCTAATGCGATCACATCAAATCTGCTCCAAGCTTTACAAACCCATCATGTGCATCAAGTTCTGCAGGCTGCCTAAATGTATGAGCTTTTAATGACTAATGGCTATAGTGAGCATCAGGAAAACCTAGGCCAGTAGAAGATGCCTATAGGTTTTTCCACCAGCGATGTAGTGGATAATAGATTGCAGGAGTCCACAGACTACTTAAAATAGCTGAACTCAGCGCCACCCGTTGATGGGTACGCCAAATTTGCCAAAGACTAAGGTAAGGTGAGTCCGGCCATAGTAGGTGACGAACACTCATCTGTAATGCGATTACAGTGGTTGCTACAACGGCCATTCCAAAAACAATAAAAGCAACAAGGACAACATTTTCCTGAATAAGGCGTTGACGCTGAAGGCGGGCTGTAAGCATCCCCACAAGCATGAGGCTCAATGCGTGGGTGGGAAAGGGACCTGTCAATCCATCTTGTAGCAGGCCTAAAACGATCCCGGCGATAGCCCCATCAACAATCGGATAATGAATACTCCAAATGACTACCCAGATGAGTAACCAGTTGGGGGCTACTCCCAGGAGTTCAATGCCTGGAAATCGCATTGGGGATAGGAGCAGGCACAGCAACCCCGAGCCCACCACAATGGTGATATTCAGACACATTTTTTGAAAGTCTGAAAGATTAGACTTTCCCTGAGATGTAGTCATCGGTGCTAAGCAGGGCTACGGCTTGGGAAGATCATCAGCAATTTCTGCAGGGGGCGCATTAACATCCGTTTTGGCTTCAAATGGATGAATTGTTACCCATTCAAGAAAACTGATCGGGGAAGATAGCTGGATAACGGCTTCTGGGGCTGGACTTTTCTTCAGGTCCATACTTTCAATGCGCCCAACCGGAATACCTTGGGGAAACAAACGGCTATAGGAGGAGGTAACAATGACATCCCCCGGTTTTACGTCAGGGGTGGTTTCAAAAAACTGCATCACCACACGGCCATCAACATTACCTCTGACTACTCCCAGAGCACGGCTCCTGCTCACTTTAACCCCCATCTGACTAACCGGATCAGTGATGAGTAAAATCTGACTGGTGTTTTGAGAAACCCCAACGACTCGCCCCACTAGTCCTCCAGGACCGGTCGCCATGTCACCCTCTGTGACGCCATCACGGTTACCTTTATTGACTGTAATTTGCTGCCACCAATTATCAGCACTCCGTCCGATGACTGCAGCAATAGTTACGTTACCTTGGCCAGCGGCGTAATCAATATTTTCCCGTAGGCTGCGATTTTGATTCTCTAATTCAATAACCCGCTGCTGGAGCTCTAAAACATAGGCATTTTCCAACCGCTCTGCCTGAGTTAAACCAGGGTGTAGAGGAGACGTAATAAGTTGATATAGCTCGTAGATAACGGCCCCTTGGCTCTGTCGCATTGCCCACGCCAAGACTATAGCAAGGGTTGCCACTCCCGCCCTTGCTGCATGTCTATCCCACCAGCGTCTCAATGCAAACATCCTTGCAAACGTGTGTTAATTGATTACAGAGCCCTATAAGTCGCGGGAACGCGCACTGAAGACGCGTTCCATCTGACTAAAGTTTTCAAGAACTCGTCCAGTTCCCAGGACAACGCAGCTGAGTGGATCAGCAGCTACGTGAACTACGATACCTGTTTCATGGCTAATTAGGGTATCAAGTCCTTTCAAGAGTGCTCCACCGCCTGCAAGCATAATACCCCGATCGATAATATCAGCTGCTAATTCAGGTGGGGTTCTCTCTAGGGTGCGTTTTACGGCTTCTACGATGACTGATAGGGGTTCTGCCATGCTTTCACGGATTTCAGCACTTTTCACAGTGACCGTCCGAGGCAACCCAGATAGTAAGTGTAGGCCACGTACATCTAAGACGATTTCGCCATCATTAGGGCTGGGGTAGGCTGAACCAATGTTAATTTTTATCTCTTCAGCCGTGCGTTCACCAATAACTAGGTTGTGTACTTTTTTCATGTACTGAGAGATAGAGTCACTGAGTTCGTCTCCAGCCACTCGAACGGATTCACTCAAAACGGTCCCCTGTAAGCTGAGAACGGCTACTTCGGTCGTTCCACCGCCAATATCAATGATCATGTTGCCCGTTGGTTCAGCTACAGGCAAGCCTGCACCAATGGCTGCTGCTACCGGTTCATCGATCAAATAAACCATGCGTGCCCCAGCTTGCAGAGCTGCATCCATGACGGCGCGACGTTCCACACCGGTTACACCACTGGGAATGCCAATAACGATTCGAGGCATCCCCAACGCTCGGCCTTCATGCACCCGTTTGATAAAGTGCTTCAGCATTAATTCGGCGGTATCAAAATCAGCGATGACACCATCCCGCAGCGGACGGAGTGCCGTAATGTTCCCAGGTGTACGGCCTAACATCCGTTTTGCTTCTTCGCCAACAGCCAGAGGTTTGCCATCTTTATCCCTGGCAACAACGGAGGGCTCTTGTAGAACAACGCCTTTTCCCGAGACATAGACCAGCGTGTTGGCAGTACCCAGGTCTATGCCCATATCACGGGAGAATGAAAAGCGATCGAGTAAACTCACTATTAGACGTGCCCCCAAACGAGCTGTGCAAAAACAAATACGAAATTGAATAAGTGTCGTACAGACCGGTGTGGATTTTATTACGTTTTATAGAGTTCCGTCCAGTCTGCACATTTGAATTTTGGTGTTGATTCAATTCAGCCTACGTTGGCCATTTATCTATGGCTTGTGACCAATGACTACATTCAGAAAACATCGAACCCTTCTAGATATGTGCTCTTACGAGAGCGTCTAAATACTAACCGATAGTTTGAGACTGATAGGATTTGAATCGGTTAGTTTTTCTATTCTATGTGGTGGGGGTATGGAGATTGCGGGAAGGAACAATATTCTAGACGCTAATCTCAGTCTTCTGTATAAAGTAGTTAACGCAATTGCAGTAAATGTGCGATGAGTCTAAATGTTGTAAATCTTGTTGGTCGCGCCGGACGGGATCCCGAAGTGCGCTATTTTGAATCGGGTAATGTGCTCTGCAAGTTCACAATTGCTGTAAACCGGCGTACTCGCAACAGCGATCAGCCCGATTGGTTTAATTTAGAACTTTGGGGACGAAATGCTGAAGTGGCTGCCAACTATGTCAAGAAAGGGAGCTTGGTCGGTATCGTTGGCGCTCTAAAATTGGACAGTTGGCAGGACCGTTCTACAGGTGCCCAGCGCTCTAGCCCAGTTATTCGAGTTGATCGTTTGGATCTGCTAGGTTCTAAGCGAGATAATGCTGCGCCTATGTCCAACAGCTATGAAGACGATCAGTTCTAAGTTTGCCTGAAGCCTATGATGACTAGCTAGCTAAGCGCTTACTTCTGCTGGTGTCTTGGTCGGTGGGGTCTCCCTCTGCTTTGATCTTTACCTGAGACCCACACCAAGAAGCTCCAGGGATAACTTCAATCTTGCCCCGATGGGGAAACGTAAGGTTTTCGACAGCAGTTACACCATTGGTATACAGGTAGTCACGCAGCAGCCGATAGGCTTCGTCAATACTTCTGACGGTGTAGTTGGCTGCGTAAAGATAAGGCTTTAAGCGATTTGGATTTCGAGGTGCTGTCTCTCGAAACGTTAGACGCGTGGTTTGAGGTGGGCTTTGTTGGCTACTAATACGATATTTAATAGTGTGGCGAGCTGTGTTAGGGAACATTGTGGTGTGGGAAAACGAGATTCTGGTAGAGCGATCAGAGTTAACCAGCTAGCTAACGATTAACAGGATTTGTATAACTATCCTATCTAATATTCTGGACGAGTACTAATAAACGAACCTTGGTCTACCTAGACTATATCGTTCACAGTGGTTAAAAGTAACCTTGACAGTGAGTTCTGTTTGATCACTTTTTAATACACAGCAGTGTTGGATCTCCTATGGCTGAGCGTTAAGCGACTGGTTACGAGGTCAGTTAGTGACGAAGGCTGGTATGTCCCATGTAGATGAACCATCGTTGATAATCTATCTATCCCAAAATCAAGACTTGATAACTATTGGTGGAGATTGCTAACAGCCCTTTTAGGGTGAATGACTTTCTCTGCTGCGGGTAGTTTTCACTCGATGAGCTAGATAGAGGCCACTGTAGTAACTGATGGTTGCCAAAATAATGCCGACGATAGTGCTACCCACCATTAAGGCTAATGTGATGTCCAGACCAAGGCTCATCCATTCTTTTGGGGAGCGATTGATCAAGTTTGTTTCTATGGGTTGTCCCAGTAGCCATCGCCCAATTTGGTAGTTAAATGCATACATAGGGACATAGGTGAGGGGGTTGCTAATCCAAGTTCCTGCTGCTGCAATGATTTTATTGCCACCGATTGCAGCGGCGATCGCAACTCCCAGGATGGTCTGTAGTCCGAATAGGGGATAGCTACCTGCAAATACCCCAGCTGCTAATCCCCGAGCAATGGCTTGAGGATGACTACGGAGTCGAATAAAGCGTATGTAGATATATCTAACTAGGCGTTGTAATCGAGATCGCTTGTGGCGTAGGGATTTTTTGGATGTTGTTTTTTGTAGGGTATTAGGATCTTCAGGGTTGGGAGAATCAGAGGGAGCCGCCACGATAGTAGTTTTTGGGTTAGTTGGTCTTGGTTTAATGGCACAACTGCCAGGTAGCGACCTACCAACCTAATTATGACAATAGGCCGTAGGGATTTTATGAATTTTCCCTGGGTCTTATTTCGTAGACGCGATGGGGTAAGGTAGCGGCTGATGATAGTGAACAGGAGATCGGGTTAGGTGCCTAGTCAAGATAAAACACAGCATAGGCACATCGTACAGGGAGAAACCATTGCTGCGATCGCAACTGCCATTGTGCCTCAACAGGGAAGTGTGGGAATTGTGCGTTTATCTGGGGCTACAGCGCTCTTCATTGCCAAGCAACTTTTTGTTTCACCGGGTAATCAGGTTTGGGAAAGCCACCGCATTCTTTATGGCTACATTCATCATCCCGACACCCAATCAGTAATCGATGAGGCCTTACTGCTATTGATGCACACGCCTCGTTCTTACACCCGTGAAGATGTGGTGGAATTTCACTGTCACGGTGGCATTATGGCCGTGCAGCAGGTGCTGCAGCTGTGTATTGCCCAGGGCGCAAGGTTGGCAGAGCCTGGAGAATTCACCCTGCGTGCGTTTCTCAACGGACGATTGGATTTAACCCAGGCGGAGGGGATTGCGGACTTGGTGGGAGCCCAGTCACCCCAGGCTGCTCAAGCGGCCTTAGCCGGTTTGCAGGGTAAACTCACGGATGTGATCCGCCACTGTCGTAGTCGCTGTTTGGATGTGTTAGCTGAGGTAGAAGCTCGCATCGACTTTGCAGATGATCTGCCTCCCCTGGATGAAAATGACGTGAAATTGCAGCTGGATGCGATTTTGACAGAGGTCACCCAGGTTTTATCCACGGCCCATCAGGGGGAGCTTTTACGCACCGGTTTAAAGGTGGCGATTGTGGGCCAACCCAATGTGGGTAAATCGAGTCTGCTCAATGCCTGGAGTCGTTGCGATCGCGCCATTGTTACTGCATTACCCGGCACGACTCGCGATGTGGTGGAATCCCAACTCGTGGTGGGAGGTATTCCAGTGCAGGTGCTGGATACTGCTGGCATTCGCGAGGCCACTGAACAAGTAGAGCAGCTGGGTATTGAACGCTCGCAGGTAGCTGCTCAAACAGCCGATTTAGTAGTGTTGACCGTCGATGGAACCGTTGGTTGGACTGCCGCTGAAGAGGAGCTCTACCGTACCTTGCACCACAAACCTCATGTGGTGGTGGTGAATAAAGTGGATTTGGGGCCACCGGTACCTTTACCTGATATTAAGGCTCCGGTGGTTAACACTGCCGCTGCCCAGGGCCAGGGGATTTCACATCTGGAGGATGCCATTTTAAGCATTGTGCAGAAGGACCAATTAAGTGCTGCAAATCTGGAGTTAGCGATTAATCAGCGTCAGGCTGCTGCTGTGACTTGCGCTCAACGCTCTTTGAAACAGGTGCAAGCCACGATTGAAGCATCCCTACCGCTAGATTTTTGGACCATTGATTTACGGGATGCGATTCGAGCCCTAGGGGAGGTGACGGGGGAAGAAATTACAGAATCAATGTTAGATGAAATTTTTAGCCGATTCTGCATTGGCAAATAGGTATGCGGGCTTTACCGTTCAGGCAATATCAGGGTTTGGTAGCGTGGGCAAAGCTCACTGCCAAAGAATAGAGAATGAGCGAATTAAGGATTCAAACAGTGTTTGTCACGCTGGCTGGGGAGAATTTATCAGAGCTGGTAGCGTTTTATCAGGAATTCTTTGGGCAACTACCAGATGTCTACAGTCCAGACCGCTATGCGGAATTTAAACTACCGGGATGTAAACTTGCCCTATTTAGACCTAGTACCGGTCACTGTGAAGAGTTTCTAGGCACAGCGGCCAGTATGAGTCTTTGTTTGGAGGTGGTCGATTTAGACGCTGCGATCGCTACACTCACAACCTTGGGCTATCCGCCTCCGGGGCAAGTTATTCAAGCTAGCCATGGCCAAGAAATTTATGCGTATGATCCCGCTGGTAATCGCTTGATCCTGCATCAAGCTAGTCCATCTGACTAATGCGCTTCAGCTTGAGCACATCGGTCATTTTCCGTAGCTTTTTCATTGTTTGATCAAAGTGGGCATGGTTTTTCACATCGAGCCCCAAGTCAATTTCAGCGATTTGATCAGGAAATGTGGTGACTGTTGCACGATGCACATTGATTTTTAAGTCAGATAAATGGCTCAAAATATCCTTGAGCACTCCTACCCGGTCTATCACCTCAAGCTTAAGCGTGACTGGATAGGTTTGGGGGCGGCCAGTCGTTGCATCCGATGAATTCCACTGCACTGGGATTAGCCGCTCTCCTGGAATCGATGCCACATTTGGACAGCCCTGGCGATGGATCGCAATTCCGCGTGCCCCCATGGACACAGCCCCAAGAATAGATTCCCCCGGCAGCGGATTACAACAACCAGCAATGTAATGGAGTAACCCTTCCACTCCCATAATGGAACTATCTGAAGCATCTCCAGTGGAGGCTCCCCCCCAGTGCGTCCGTACAACGGCACCATCATTACTGATTTGTTCAGCTAAGGCTTCGTCATCGATTTCCTCAACGGGTTGTAGCTCCTTGGCAGCTTCTTGGAGGCGATTAACCACGGAATTTAGCGTGATTTCCCCATAGCCTAGGGCCGCTAGCATATCTTCTACACAAGGGTAATTACTGCGCTGAGCCGCTGCTTGCGCTGGAGAAGATTTCAGCAGAGAATCCAGACCATTGCGTCCCATCACTTTTTCCAGCATGGCGTGGCCCCGAGCCATATTTTCATCATGGTGACATTGCTTGTACCAGTGACGAATACGACTACGCGCCCCGGCAGACACCACAAAATTGAGCCAATCTAAGCTGGGATGGCTATTTTTGTTGGTTAAAATGTCGACGATATCTCCATTGTTGAGCTGGGTGTCTAGGGTGACGATGCGGTCATTTATCTTAGCACCGGCACAATGGTTGCCAACCTCTGTGTGAATGCGATAAGCAAAATCTACAGGTGTAGCCCCTTGGCTGAGGGCGAAAACATCACCCTTTGGACTAAACACATAGACCTCTTCATCAAAAAGGTTGTCTTTGACATCACTGAGATATTCCTGAGCATCCTTAAGCTCACTTTGCCATTCCAGGAGCTGACGTAGCCAAGTAAACTTTTCGTCTTCCGCATTAACTTTGGTATTACTATTGCCAGTCTCTTTATATTTCCAGTGGGCGGCAATCCCATATTCAGCAATACGGTGCATGTCCATCGTACGAATCTGCACCTCAATAGGCCGTCCCTGTTCCCCAATCACTGCTGTGTGAAGTGATTGATAGCGGTTTGCCTTGGGTAAACCAATGTAGTCTTTGAATCTGCCAGGAATTGGCTTAAATCGATCATGTACTACTGCTAGGGCGCGATAGCAATCAACTTTCGTTCCAACAATAATGCGTACAGCTGCAATGTCATAAATCTGATGAAAGTCTTTCTGCTGACGCTGCATCTTGCGATAGATGCTGTAGAGGTGTTTGGGGCGGCTGCTGATCTCAACGCAGTTGATATTTTCAGCCTCTAGCTGAGTTTTGAGTACGCCAGCCACATGCTGTAGTCTGGCTTCTCGATCGGTGCGCTTTTCAGAAATTAGACTTTTAATATCTTGGTAGGCTGCCTCTTCTAGGTATTTGAAGGATAGATCTTCCAGTTCCCACTTGATGCGTCCGATGCCTAGACGATTCGCCAAGGGAGCAAAAATTTCTATGGTTTCGCGAGCTTTCTGCACCTGTTTTTCAGAGGGCATGTGCTGCAGGGTGCGCATATTGTGCAGACGATCTGCCAGCTTGACAACGATGACTCGAATGTCTTGAGCCATCGCCAAAAACATGCGGCGGAAGTTTTCAGCTTGACGCTCTGTTTTGCTATTGAACTGAAATTTTGAAAGCTTAGTGACCCCCTCTACCATCTGGCGAACTTCTGTGCCAAAGTGAGCTTCAATTTCGTCCGCTGTTACATCGGTGTCTTCCACCACATCGTGAAGAAACCCAGCGGCAATCATAGCGCTGTCTCCTCCCAAGCCACGTAAGATGTTGGCTACAGCTACGGGATGGGCAATGTAAGGGTCTCCTGAAGCTCGCATCTGTCCTTTATGGAGCTGATAGGCAAAGGTAAAGGCCTGACACACCAGTTGATTGTTGTCCTTGGGGATTTCTATGGGCGCACCATCTTCTCTGTCTTCTTCGAGGGGGGAACATTGACTATGTTCCAGGATGCATGACCTCAGCCATGTGGGTAAGGTGCAATCATATGGCAGGACAGGAGCCGCTGAAGTCATGGTAGGTAGGGGTTGAGAGATAATGAAGGCCTGATTGACTCTGGATTGGCTAATGTATACCGAGCCCCGAGCAGTAGTCCTTACGACTCAACCCTAAAGGTGGTGGTATCTGCCTATCAAGATAAGATCCAGAAGCAATCTAAGTCCCTAAGAAAATTTTTTCTGTAGCAAGTTAATTTCAAGTTAACGCCAAATTTTGGCAGAATCATCTCAGTCAAGAGATGTAATCTTTTATTCTAGATTAAAAATATAAAAATTTACAAAAACCAGCATCTCTAATTAAAGAGGCTTACTGACACATTAAATAAATTTTTTAGGTGAACTGTTAAAAATGATACAGACAATCAGCTGTTTTCGAAAGGTAACGGTTTGTGGGTTGTGTAGTAATCCAATCGTTTAGTTTCCAGAGATTTTTGTAAAAAAATGTAGATACCGTACGCGAGTCAAGCGTAGTCTGAGTGAGCGCCTCATCTGAGTAGTGCCTCTTGTTTATTTAGTTTGTAAGTTATGTGGCATCACTATGGGACTGCAGGGGAGTGCAGAGGCAATTGAGACGTATAAAAATCGCCTTGAAAAAATCCAGGCAGGCATTGGTGAAGATGGTTTAGTCCAGCATGCACAGGCGTTACAGCAGTTTTTCAGTCACACTCTATGGGAGCAGCTGACTCAGGCAGAGCTATCTCAGCAGGCTCAATGGGATGCGGTACTGACAGAACTGCATCGCGATATGCGTTTATTTTTGTTGGATGTTAACTTTGTGCAAGCTGCGTCCCAAGGGCAAAGCCGTCAGCTTCGTCTGGAAAAGTTAAGTAGTCGTATAGGGAGACTGCAGGAGTTTGCAACGGTGCTGGGGTCACTGCTTGCGGATGAAGATACCACTTAGTAAAGCCTTGGTGGGCGGTCAATTTTGAATTTCAGTCTTGAGTTTACTCCTAGGAAAAACTACAGTGCTGATGTGGATAGAGTCCGTTTAGATCCACGTTAGATTTTCTATTCCTCATCATATTTAGGGACGATGCACTGTCCAAAACATCCTCAAGAGGCGCTTCAATCAGGTGAATTAGGCGGTGAATTGAAAGCCTACTGTTGTCATATCTGTAATGGATCCTGGGTCACATCTGAAGATTATCAAGTTTGGCAGGCTGGTAATGCAGATCCAAAATTAGGCATTAAAGGGTTAGCCGTACCGATCTCTCAATCCATTGACTATCAACCATCGCGTTACGATAACCGGGCTGGATTATGCCCCAGCTGTGGCTTCTATTTAGTCAGAGGGCGCATCAATTTAGGGCAGGTTTCCTTTTTTATTGAGCGCTGCCCTGGCTGTAAGGGAACTTGGTTGGATGAAGGGGAATGGGAGGCGCTGACAACTTTAGGATTGAGTGCCTATATCCCATTTTTGTTTACGGATGAATGGCAGGGGCATGTACGAGCAGCAGAAGCGGAATTTCGGGAACAGACTGCTACGGCTGAAAAGTTGGGGCCAGAGATTGCGGCAAAGCTATTTGAATTAGCCAAACTCTTGGAAGACCATCCCAATGGAGATTTTGGAGTGGCCTATTTGATGCGACGTTTTGAGAATCCTTAACGGTCTCTGGCCACATTCCTGATTTTTTTAATTAGTGCTTTTTCTATAGTTTATGAGTCCTCCCTTACTCCAGCTCGATAGCTTTTGTGTGGCGTATCCAAAACAGACCGATTGGGCTGTGGAGAAGGTTTCGCTGTCATTGCAACCTGGGGAAATGTTGGGGCTAGTGGGGGAGTCAGGGTGTGGCAAGTCTACCTTGGGAAGAGCTGCATTACGCCTACTACCTAAAGGGAGCCGACTCCAAGGGCAGTCGTTGTTTGAAGGGCAGGATGTATTTGGGTTTTCAGCCTCTGAGATGCGGCGTTTCCGTGGAGAAGCGGTGTCATTGGTATTTCAAGATCCGATGACGCGCTTAGATCCGTTGATGACCATTGGGGGCCATTGTGTGGAAACGCTACGGGCCCATCGATCGGAGCTATCTAAACAAAAGGCCAAGGAAATTGCTGTTGCTACCCTTGAATCAGTCAATATCCCAGCCAATCGTTGGGAGCAGTATCCCCATGAGTTTAGTGGTGGCATGCGGCAGCGAGTGGCGATTGCCCTAGCTCTGTTGCTAGATCCTAAATTGATTGTGGCGGATGAGCCGACAACGAGTCTGGATGTGACAGTATCGGCCCAAATTTTAGATTTACTCACCCAGCTATGCAGAGAGCGGGGGATGGCACTGATCTTGATTTCCCATGATTTGGCGCTTGTAGGGGAATATTGCGATCGCATTGCCGTTATGTATCAGGGCAAGCTAGTGGAGATTGGCCCTACGCAACAGGTACTATATAGTCCCCAAGCCGATTACACCCAGGGGCTACTGCAGGCCGCCCATCAGCTACAGAACTATGAAGTTGAAGCTGGTGAATCCGCTACAGCTCAAGCGCCCCTGTTGCGAGTGCAGGATTTGGTGAAGCACTACACCATAGAGCCGGGACTATTGGCCAAGGTGTTTAACCGCAGGCCACCGGAAACAATTAAGGCCGTAGATGGTATTTCCGTCGATTTGCACCCTGGTGAAGTCCTCGGATTGGTGGGTGAATCGGGCTGCGGTAAGAGCACCTTTTCGCGTACGTTGATGCAAATCATTCCCCCCACATCGGGGCGCGTAGAATTTCTGGGGCAAAATTTAGTCGGTCTGTCGCGGGGCGAGCTCCAGCAACAACGGCGCAACTTTCAGATGATTTTTCAAGACCCCCACGCCTGTCTTAACCCGATGATGACCGTTGGTCGGGGGATTGCAGATCCTTTACTGATCCATGGTTTAGCCACGGCTAATGAAGCGAAACAGCAGGTCCATGCCATGTTAAGGCAAGTGGGGCTGACGCCTACAGAAGAGTACTATCAGCGTTACCCTGATGATTTGTCAGGAGGTCAGCAGCAGCGAGTGGCGATTGCCCGAGCATTGATTACAAAGCCTAAGCTGGTCATTTGTGATGAGCCGGTCAGTATGCTAGATGCCAGTATTCAAGCTCAAGTACTGGAGCTGCTATTAAAGCTTAAAAAGGAGCTGGATCTGACCTACTTATTTATTACGCACGATTTGTGGGTGGCACGATATCTGTGCGATCGCATTGCGGTAATGCAATCTGGCAAGATTGTTGAACTTGGCCCGACAGAGAAGCTATTCACGGTCCCCCAACACCCTTATACAAAGTCGTTGCTGTCTGCTGCGCCTCTGCTAGCAAAGCAAACCTAGCAGGCCGCACAAAGCAGGATTGATTCTCCGACATCCGAATTTAGCCCTAGCAAAGGTTCTCCGTCTCAAGTGGCTACCCCGAAAGCAGATGCCGTCATGCAAAAAGCCGATCCCATCGAAATGGAAATCGGCCTTGAAACTAATTCAATTAAAATTAGCGGTTAAACAGATTATTCAACAATAATCTTGCCTACCATGCCAGCGCCACGGTGAGGGGCACAGAAGTAGCTATACTCACCAGCATCACTGAATGTGGAGGAATAGGACTCACCAGGCGCAAAAGTTAGCTGCTCTTGGGAGAGGCTATCAGCGACAGACTTGCCACCGGGTACTGCAGCGGCGTCGAAAATAACGTTATGGGGGGCCATCTTATTGTTGACCCAAGTGACGGTGTCGCCAGCCTTGATGGTGATAGTGGCAGGTTCAAACTGAAGCAGACCTGCATCGGAGCCCATCTTAACTGTGTGATCAGTTGCGTAAGCAGGAGCTGCGTTAAAAACAGTGCTAGCAAAAACTAGGGCAGCTGTTACCAGCAATGCACCCATAGCTCGCAAAGCTCGGTTGATAAAGGTCATGGTAATTTCTCAAGGTT
Source organism: Cyanobacteria bacterium P01_D01_bin.156 (assembly GCA_039024555.1). Taxonomy (GTDB): domain Bacteria; phylum Cyanobacteriota; class Cyanobacteriia; order Phormidesmidales; family Phormidesmidaceae; genus Leptothoe. The sequence continues at coordinate 8,686 of JBCCQQ010000035.1, read as the reverse complement.
GAGTTTAGGTGTAGTTAAAAAGCTTAACTACGTATGCTTCGTTATTTTAGAATGCCTGCTGTCTCCGTAGGCAAAGAAACTAAAAATAAAGTGTTTTTACCGGGGTTTTGTCTGCTAGCGTCGGCTTTATGAGTGCGTTTAGAGAAAGCAGACCTGTTTAGCAGGAAATGTATTTTGTAATCAACGCCTCGTAATAGAAGGCTTTAGGCGTTCTTTAGATGTCAGTACAGTTGCCGTGCTGTTATGGCAAACCTTTCAAAGCCTAAGTCTTTATAAAGTTACATTTGTTTATCTTTGACTGATTGTCATTGGATTTGGGTCAGGCAAACTGCTGATGATGCTTTTTGAGTAAACAAATTCTTGCTTGTTGAGTGTTTGCTCTTAAACCTTGTTTTGAGAGGAGGACCCGATGAAATCTATTTTGACTGCGTTTGTAGCGTTTGTGGCCAGTGCTATTTTCTTCGCATCCCCTGCTATGGCCGCTGATGCAGCCGCAGGTGCTCAGGTATTTTCCGCTAACTGTGCCGCTTGCCATATTGGTGGCGGTAACGCGGTTAATCCTGCTAAAACCCTAAAGAAGGATGACCTAGTGCAGTACGGTAAGGACACTCCCGAAGCCATTATTACCCAGGTTACCAATGGCAATGGCGGCATGCCGCCGTTTGGTGGTCGTTTAACGCCTGAGCAGATTGAAAATGTAGCCGCGTACGTGCTTTCTCAGGCTGACAAGGGTTGGTAACTAAGTTGCTTGAATCGTCTGCCTATTGTGAGGCTACGGTTTTTACTTAAGTAAAACGTTAAATATTTGACTCTCAAACCTGTTTTTAGGGGTGTTCCCCCCCTAGGAGCAGGTTTTTGTATTGGGTAATGTAGAGTTCGAAAGTCTAAAAAGATCTCAAGAAGTCCAACTCGGGTATCGTAATCTATGTAAAAAATATTACTTGCTAAGCTGATCGGTCATCCCGATAAATACTGGCTTAAGGGTCACTGCAAACCTTACTTTGGGGCTATGTAATACGTATGGTGTTTGACAACGTGATTAGTTTATCTGCGATCGCAGATAGTAGCACTCGGTGCACCCTGGGGTAGTTTCAGGGGGTCTGGCTCAACTTGTCAGACGATATGCCGCCATAGCATTTGCCCTGGGATTGGGGGGATGTCAGGTCGCGGCTCAGTTGCCTCCAGCGACCGGTGGTCGATCGTTTCCTACTAGTTCGCGGTCAGTGATGGTACAGCTATTTGAGTGGCGCTGGGCTGACATTGCCCAAGAGTGTGAGGCGTGGCTAGGTCCCCTTGGTTATGGTGCTGTACAAATTTCGCCTCCCCATGAGCATCGTGTGATTGACGAGGGGCCTAACGCATTTCCCTGGTATCAGCGATATGAGCGTGTGAGTTATAAATTATCGAGCCGCAGTGGTGATCGCTCTGAGTTAGCCAATATGGTGAACCGCTGCCATCGTGCCGGGGTTAAGGTCTACGCCGATGTGGTAATTAATCACATAGCAAGTGCCGGTGCCTACCAGGGCAGTGAGGGAAGTAAATTTGATACCTCTCAATCTAGTGCTGTGCCCTATGACCCAGGCGATTTTAACGGGACCTGTACGATTGAGTTGTCTGATGATAGGGAGGAGCCGTCCTGTCAATTGCTGAATAAGCAGGATTTAGAAACGGACAGTGAAAAGGTGCAGACTGAGATCGCAGCTGCTATGAATGAGCTGCTGGCAATAGGTGTGGCCGGTTTCCACATTAATGCTGCTGAGCAGATTTCGCCGGACCACTTAGCAAAGATTTTGCGGCAATTAAAGCCCCTGAACCCTAAGTTTCATGGGCATGGTGCCCGTCCATTTATCTACCAAGAAGTTGCTCGTAAGGGGGCTGAGCCTATTCAGTCGAGCGCTTATTTTACCCATGGTGCAGTAACAGAGTTTGGCTATGGCCGTCATTTGGGTGAGCAGGTACGTTACGGACAGCTTAAAAATTTAGTGCTGTTTGGAGAAGCGTGGGGATTAATGCCGAGCCATAAGGCGGTGGTGTTTACGGATAATCACGTCACCCAGCGGAGCCGCGATCGCAACATTGTTACTTTCTTTGCGCCACCGGATAACGGTGCCCGCTATCGATTAGCCAATATTTTTATGTTGGCCTGGCCCTACGGTACGCCCCGTGTCATGTCTAGCTACGACTGGACCCGAGAAGTGGGCACTGCAGCTGGTCCCCCAGCCGATGACCAAGGAAATACTTTACCTGTAAGCTGTGGTGATGGCTGGGTGTGTGAACATCGTTGGCCCCAGATTGCCAACATGGTTGAGTTCCGCAATGTGACCCAAGGAGCATCCACAGTCGAGCATTGGTGGGACAACGGTAATAACCAAATAGCCTTTGCCCGAGGACAGCGCGGGTTTGTCGCTATCAATAATGAAGACACCGTATTAGAAGCGACTTTGATGACCGGTCTGTCAGCAGGGGTATATTGCAACATCTTGGCGGAGCCTATGCTTGACATGGTTGACTCAGAAGTCACCATGGAACCCAATAGTCTTTCCCCAGGCTGTGACACTGAAATTATTGAAGTGGACAGTTTGGGGAATGCCCAAATCACAGTGCAACCCTATCAAGCCCTAGCAATCCACATCGGTGCGCAGCTATAGAAAGTTCCACACTTAGCGAGGGAATTTGTGCTTTAAAGCGTTGGAAACCCAACCGATCGGGTACGGTTTTCAATTTACTTTTTCGTCAGCCCCATTGATAGGCTGAGGACACATCTGTAAGGAGCTTCAGGCTATGCCGGTAAACAAGGACCCACGCCCGCCACGCTCCCGCCAAATCAGTAACTTACTGTTTTTGCTGGGGGCAATCCTACTGACGGTAAATATCTTTTTGCCCGTTCAGCGTACTCCCCGCACCCCCTACAGTATGTTTATTCATCAGGTGCAGGAACAAGAAGTTGTGACCGCTTCAGTGGGGCAAAACGAAATTCGGTATCAGGTTAAAAATGAATTAGGTGAACCCGGTGCTATCTACTCAACGACCCCCATTTTTGATCTGAAGTTGCCAGATTTACTAGAAGCAAATGGTGTCGAGTTTGCTGCCATTCCTCCCTCTCAAAATCAGTGGATTGGTAGCCTACTCAGCTGGGTATTGCCACCATTAATCTTTGTGGCCGTGTGGCGGTTCTTCTTGGCTCGGGGGGGTGGTCCCCAGGGTGCCTTGTCCATTGGTAAAAGCAAAGCCAAGGTGTATGTCGAAGATGAAGACACCAAAATCACCTTTGAGGATGTGGCCGGTGTCGAAGAAGCTAAAACCGAACTGGTAGAAATCGTTGATTTCCTCAAAACTCCTAAGCGCTTTACTGATATTGGAGCCAAAATTCCCAAAGGTGTTTTGCTCGTAGGCCCTCCGGGAACCGGTAAAACTCTACTGGCCAAAGCTGTCGCTGGAGAAGCGGGTGTCCCATTTTTCAGCATTTCCGGTTCAGAATTTATCGAAATGTTTGTGGGGGTGGGCTCTTCTCGCGTGCGCGACCTATTCGAGCAAGCCAAAAAGCAGGCCCCCTGCATTATCTTTATCGATGAGCTAGATGCCATTGGTAAGTCACGAGCTTCTGGTGGTTTCTACGGCGGTAATGATGAACGGGAGCAAACCTTAAATCAGCTCCTTACCGAAATGGATGGCTTTAGTGCTGGGGACAACACCATTATTGTGTTAGCCGCTACAAACCGTCCTGAAACCTTAGACCAGGCACTACTCCGCCCCGGTCGCTTTGACCGGCAGGTGCTGGTAGACCGTCCTGACCTGAAAGGGCGTCAGGCGATTTTGGAAATTCACGCCCAGGAAGTGAAATTGGGGGATACCGTAGACCTAAACGTCATTGCTACCCGCACACCGGGGTTTGCTGGTGCCGATCTGGCCAACCTGGTGAATGAAGCGGCACTGCTCGCTGCCCGCAACAATCGTCAGGCTGTGGAACAGGCCGACTTTGCCGAAGCCATTGAGCGTGTAGTGGCAGGTCTAGAGAAAAAAAGCCGGGTCCTGAACGAGAAAGAGAAGGAAATCGTTGCTTACCACGAAGTGGGGCATGCCATGGTGGGGGCTCTCATGGAGGGCGGTGGCCAGGTAGAAAAAATCTCCATCGTTCCTCGCGGCATGGCCGCCCTGGGGTATACGCTTCAGCTTCCAACGGAAGATCGGTTCTTGCGGAGTGCTGATGAACTAAAAGGTCAGATTGCCACACTGTTGGGCGGTCGTTCGGCTGAGGAAGTCGTATTTGGATCTATTACTACCGGTGCTGCCAACGATCTGCAGCGGGCAACGGAAGTTGCAGAGCAAATGGTCACTACCTACGGCATGAGCGAGGTGTTGGGGCCATTGGCCTATGACAAGGGGCAGCAAAATTCCTTTTTGGATAGTGGTATGCCCAATGCGCGGCGCAACATGAGTGAAACTACAGCCCGAGCGATTGATGCCGAAGTGAAGGGCTTGGTGGAAGCTGCCCATGAGCGGGCATTGGCCATTCTTCGTGGCAATCGAGACCTGCTAGAGACAATTTCGCAGCAGTTGCTTAAAGAAGAAGTGATTGAAGGGGAAACGCTGCGGGAGATGTTAGCTCAGATTAAGTCATTAGAGGCAATGGCGGTTTAGATTTACCCTTCGCTTCAACCATTTTTAGTAGTGTGGGTTGCCTCAGGTGTATACCTGGGGCAATTTTGTGTTCATAGGGTTTGATAAAACCCTGCAGGGGTTGTGCCTTGTGCCAACCCATCGATAGTTTGGCCATTTGCCGAGGGTGATACGGGATGATTGCGCAGGTTATCGAGGGCATCCACAAGGGCGTTCCCCTACAAAATGCTGGAATAATAAAGATTTATTTGGGAAATTTACATTTCACTTCGACCTCAAAATTGCTTTCGGCGGAGCCTTTAACCAGAACGGGGACGTTAGCGCCGCCGCTAAATTTGAGGCCAAATTTGAAGTTGAGTTCTTCGACTTCCGCGCCACCCATATTTTTGAAGGCGTCGATGACGAATTTGGCATAGGTGCGAATGGTGCCGTTGACTTCCCGTAGTTTGACCAAGGTTTCTTTGGAGACTGTAGAACGGGTTGAGTTAGGCCCGTAAGATTCGTTTTCGTCCCAGAGACCTCCGTCACGTTTTGCATCTTTGCCGGGTGTCTTAGGTATTACTTCATCATCGGTTTGGATGTAGACGGTGTATTCTGTGCCGGTGTCTTCGTCTTGGACGACATAGGGCTGAATGATGCTCATGGGTTGAGGAGTTACAAAATTTCTGAATGTTCTACAAAATCCTGGCTGATAGCGATTGATATCGGGGGCATCCACAAGGGAGTGCCCCTACAGGGTTTTCAATTGATATTGAGGGGCATTCGCAAGGGAGTGCCCCTACATGCCGCTTTTGAATTGGGTTCAATCAATTCAGATTTGTTATCAGACCGGATCGGGAATCTTCGCTATGGTATTTGGAGAAATTGATAGATTTGTCGATCCTTAAGCCTTTGTTTGTTTGCTATGGCCAAATACGCCCTGGTGATGGGTCTGACTGATTACAGTGACTTTAATGAGCTGACCCGACCGGCAACAGATGCCCAGGCAGTGGCGCAGGTATTAAAAACTGGTGGATATCGCATTACGTCGATTTTAGAAGCAGCAGACTACGACGAAATTGTTGCCCAGCTAAAAACTTTTTTGCAGCAGACGGCCCATAAAAATGAGGCGCTGATTTACATTACGGGCCACAGCTTTTTGGTGCAGGATGACTTTACTGAGGAGCAGACGGGCTATATTGCTACGTCGAACTGTCGGGTGCGACGGGAAAACAACACGATTGTTGAGCAGCGCCATGGCATTCCGTTTGTGAACTTTAACAAGCTGATTGCTAAGGCGGACCTGAGTAATTTAGTGCTGCTGTTGGATACGTGCCACAGCGGGGGGCTAATTGAGCGGGGGCTGTTTCAGCAGAGTTTTACTAGCTTTGGTCAAAAGACTGATTACTTTTTTATGACTGCTGCGCGCAGTTCTGAGTCTGCCTGGGCTAAGCGTGGTGCCGAGCACAGCGTATTTACGGCAGCGGTGCTGAGTGGGTTGGCTGCTGAGAATGCGCCGGAAGGTGAGGCGATTACGGCAACGGGGTTGTTTGACTATATTACTAGGCAGCTTAGAACAGAAAAGCAAGAACCCCTGCAGATGGGCCATGGTCGGGCAATTGAGATTGTTCCTAGGCAGCTTAGAACAGAAAAGCAAGAACCCCTGCAGATGGGCCATGGTCGGGCAATTGAGATTGTTCGCCATGGCACAGTTGCGGCAGATCTTCAGCGCAAAGCCCAGATAAGTGAAAAGAATCCCTATCAAGGTCTAAAGGCATTTGACGAAAATTCTAAAGCGTTCTTTTTTGGTCGCGAAAAAGAGATTGAGCTGTTGCTGGCAAAGCTCAATGCAACGAATTTTGTGCCGGTGATTGGGGTGTCGGGCAGTGGTAAATCATCGGTGGTGCGGGCAGGGCTGCTGCCAGCTTTACGGCAAATGGGAAATTGGCGGATTCTAGAGCCGATAAAGCCAGGGATAGAGCCTATGGCGATGCTGAAAAATGCGTTTTGTCAGTTGGTGAGCCACAGTCGGGATATAAACCGGATAGCGGAGTGCATTGGTGAGAAAGATTTGCTGGGGGCGGTGGCGCTGTTGCCGGACAGTCTCGACACCCAAAAAATATTGCTGGTGGTGGACCAGTTTGAAGAGGTTTTTGCCCTAGGCTCGTCAGAGTTAGAAAAGCAATGGTTTATCGACTGCTTGACAAAGATTGCCAGGGTTGAAGACTCGCCGCTGGCGATTGTGACCACCATGCGGGCGGACTTTTTGCCAGACTGGCTGAGCTATGGGGAGCTGATCGAGGCAATTCAGGCAGATGCGGTATTTCTGGGGCGGCTGCAGGGGCAGGCGCTGCTGGATGCAGTGGAGAAACCGGCACTGGTGCAGGGGCACCGCATTGAGAACGGTTTGCTGCAGCTGATTGCCGATGATATGAAAGTGGCGAGTAATGCATTGCCGCTGTTGGAATTTGCGTTGGAAGCGCTGTGGGATCAGCGGGATACGCAGAACCATTGTTTGACGGTGAATGCCTATGCGGCGATGGACCGGCTGAAGGGGACGCTAAACAGTCAGGCGACAAAGGTGTATGACCAGTTGGCGAAGAATGAGCAGGGCTGGTGCCGTCGCATCTGTTTAAGTTTGATCCGCATTGGTAAGGAAGGGAAGGATACCCGGCAGCGGCAGCCCCGGGAAAAGCTCTTGGCTATGGGACAGACGGATAGCGAAAAAGAGCTGATTGACTATGTGATTGATCGGCTGGTGGGGGCACGGCTGCTGGTGACCGGTGGTGATGACGAAAACCGCTATGTGGATATTGCCCATGAGGCGCTGATGGATGGGTGGCAGCATTTTGCTGACTGGCGTCAGGAGGATCGGGATTTGCAGCGGCTGGGGCAGCGGACGCGGGATGCCTATGAGGAGTGGATGGAGCACGACCGGCAGATAGAGTACCTGATACCCAGCGGGTTATTAGCAGAATTAAGGGAACTGCCTGGTACAGCACGAAACGATGTGCTTTTGGATACGGGGCTGCGCACATTTTTTACCCGTAGTGACAATCAAGAGCAGCGAAAAAAAGCAGTGTTGGAAAAGGCTTTAGCCGATGCTCAAATTCAGAACCGCTCTCGTAAAATTCGTGACAAGCTAATCAACTTGCCTCAGTACACCGTAGAAGCCACCCTGGAAGCCATGGACACGGTGAACGATAGCCTGGTGGCGTTTAAGGATGAGGTAAAACACTCGGCCCAGTATGCCCTGAACCAAACCTGGCAGAAAATTTGTGAACGGCTAAAGCTAGAGGGCCATCGCGACTCGGTTTTGGCCGTGGCCTTTAGCCCCGATGGGGATCGGATTGTCTCCGGCAGTTCTGACTCCACCCTGCGGCTGTGGGACCTGGAGGGCAACCCCATCGGCGACCCCCTCCAGGGCCATCGCAGCTCGGTTAGAGCCGTGGCCTTTAGCCCTCAGGGAAATCGCATTGTCTCCGGCAGCAATGACAACACCCTGCGGCTGTGGGACCTGGAGGGCAACCCCATCGGCGACCCCCTCCAGGGCCATCGCAGCTCGGTTAGAGCCGTGGCCTTTAGCCCCGATGGAAATCGCATTGTCTCCGGCAGCTCTGACAACACCCTGCGGCTGTGGGACCTGGAGGGCAACCCCATCGACGACCCCCTGGAGGGCCATCGCGACTCGGTTAATGCCGTGGCCTTTAGCCCCGATGGAGATTGGATTGTCTCCGGCAGCCATGACACCGCCCTGCGGCTGTGGGACCTGGAGGGTAACCCCATCGGCGACCCCCTGGAGGGCCATCGCAACTCGGTTGATGCCGTGGCCTTTAGCCCCGAGGGGGATCGGATTGTCTCCGGCAGTCGTGACACCACCCTGCGGCTATGGGACCTGGAGGGCAACCCCATCGGCGACCCCCTGGAGGGCCATCGCAGCTCGGTTAGAGCCGTGGCCTTTAGCCCCAAGGGAGATTGCATTGTCTCCGGCAGCGCTGACACCACCCTGCGGCTATGGGACCCGGAGGGCAACCCCATCGGCGACCCCCTGGAGGGCCATCGCAGCGCGGTTTATGCCGTGGCCTTTAGC
>JBCCQQ010000034.1:0-66975 GCA_039024555.1 Cyanobacteria bacterium P01_D01_bin.156 | reverse complement strand
TAATAACGCTGCATCTGGACTTCGATTTCAGCAGGATAGGACACGAGCACTTATTCTCTCAAATTACCTATTTCCCAGGTTACTCTAACCATAGAAATATGGATACTATAAAATCCTTCTTCCTAACAGGCTCGATAGCAGAAGCAACCGGGGCAATGGCAGCGGAAGCCACGAGAACAGTTAAGGCGGAAAGAAGTGTGCGTTTCATGGTTAAAGCTCCTAGGGGGCGTCAGTGAAGTGTTTGTTTGCTTCATTGATTACAAGAATGCCAGGGGCACCTGAACGCTATCTGACCGGGAACTGAAACTTGCTTAAGATATTTCTGAAATTAGCTGAGAAGATACGGTGACACCAGTCACAAAGCCTAAAAAGCTCTGATAGAGAGGTGTTTAGACAAAACCTAATGGAACTCACGATTGACTGTCCCTTATGGAATAATTCTGCACAACATGAGCATGATTAACTCCCTAAAAAAGAATCTGCACCTCAAATGTGGAAGAACTGTATCAATGCTCACACAATCTATCTCACACCTATCAAATTCTCGACCCGCACCTTAAATCAAGGTCCATTACATCAATAGAAATCAGTTTTCTTCTCTGTGTAGCAGTCAAATTACTGATACATCAATAACTGTTCTTAGAATAGATGTACTCAGTTCGGAATTTTCACAGATGTAGCTGATTGTTTTTAAGGTCCAGAATGTATTTGGAAAATGAAATAACAATATTCCACCGTTGTCGATATAGAGAATACGCCAACTAAAGGGTGGTCAGAATTTTCTAAAAAAACCTCTCCAAGAGAGCCTACGCAAGTCTTTTAACGATACCAGGTTAAACCTTCCTATGATTTCCCAGAAGCGGCTGTACAGAAGATCATTAGGCTTCAAAAGATTCCTTCAGAAGTCTAAACATCGGGATAAACAGAGGCTCAGGTTCAACCTCATATTTTTGTTAATATGTTGGTTGTTTATTCTCATACCTACGTTGCTTCCTATATTTTCTTCTAGCCTTGCAAGCGAATTAATCGTAGCTTTTTACGGGATTATTAACCTGGCGTGGCTCATCTGTATAGCCCTATCTGCGCTGTTTGTTGCAAGGTTATTTATCGAAAGACCCAAATATGAATCATCTAGCAGCATTTTATCTTCTGATGTATCTAACCTTTCCCATATCGTAGCAATCTTAATTTATAAAGAGCCCATAGACTTAATTGAGAAAAGCCTAGAAAGTTTAAGAGCCCAGACCCAAGCTTCCAAATTAATCGTCGTCATTGGTCTGGAGGAAAAAACACCACAACTAGAATGGAAACAGCAAGTTATTCAACATAACTTTAAGGATGCTTTTCAACAACTGATCTTTACTGTCCATCCTTACGGTTTACCTAATGAGATTCCTGGCAAATGTTCAAATATTAATTATGCTGTGCGCACAGCTGTACAAAGACTAAAGTCAGAGAACCTTCTGAATTATGAATTAACAACGGTAACCTCATGTGATGCAGATAATCTCTTTCATCCAAAATACTTTGAATATCTTAGCCAAGAATTTTTGTCTACTCAGCGAAGAAATCAAGTTGTTTGGCAATCTCCATTATTTTATAACTGGCAGCTTGCATCATCTCCATTTTTCACTAGAGTTACGAGTATTCTAAGACCTGTGTTTATGATGGGGATTCTTATTCCCTTTAACATAAACACTATGAGTGTATTCAGTCTTTCACTAGATCTCTATGTTAGAGGCGGCTACACCCACCCTGGCTATCAGATGGAAGATATTATTTCTGCGATTCGCTGGATGACAGAAATCAAAAAGCGCGTAGAAATTAAACCTCTATACATACCAACGCTAAGTGGCCCGACAAGTGGTCACAATATTCTTGAAGAATTTCATGAATGGCGACGGCAGGCGAGACGATGGACAATTGGTGCTGCAGAAGTCTTTCATTATTATTGTGTCAGGTGTGGCCGCATCCCTATGAAAACCTCGGTTTCCTGGGGATTAAGCTTTGCAGCCTATTATTGTATTTTTCTGTGCACCGCTCCATTAGTTTGTAGTTTAGGTGCTTTAATGCCAGTGATTTACCCTGAAACTGGAGCAGCTTTAATATGGGGAAGTTACAACTTTTCTGAGATTCTCAAGCTAATGGGACTTCTTCAAGTGGCTTGTTTAAGTGCTGTTTTTATTTTGAATAGCTTTTGGCTCAAGCTACTAAGACTGAATGAACATGTTCCTACATGGCGCAACTTTCTCCACTTTCTGACCAGTCCATTTGTAGTGATAGCTTACGCATTTATTGAACTACTTGCGTTGCATGAAATGGCTATAGCTGGGAAAAGTGTTTGTACCCACATCCCCTCAAAAAAAGAGGCCCTCTCAGGTCGTCAACTGAAAAAGGCATAAGCACTGTAGGTGAATTTTGAACCAGATACTTTTAAGATGCGTCACACAGACAGCTGACTGTTTTTTTGAAGGGTTTCCTCATTCGATTTATTCCGGTTAATGATGCCTATTTAGCAACTGCAGCTCTTAGACTAGGAATGGTTTCAGCATTAAATCAATGCCCCATTCTCCATCTGTCTTAAAGACCTCTATCCTTACTGGATGTACGCTTGTCGCCTTTGCAGCAAATTCCTTACTCACCCGCATGGCTTTGGGGGCAGACTCCATTGATGCAGCTAGTTTTATGACTCTGCGGTTATCGGCAGGAGCCATAATATTGACCGCCATTATGGTACTTTCCCAGGGAAAATCTGTTGTACCACTTCAAGGTAAATGGACAGCGGCATTAATGCTCTTTTTTTATGCTGTAACTTTTTCGTTTTCCTATCTGCAGTTGTCCGCTGGCACAGGAGCCTTAATTCTTTTTGGTACCGTGCAGGTAACTATGATTTTGAGTGCCCTCAAACAAGGAGAAACACCTCAACTGCCTGAGTGGATTGGGTTGTGGCTGGCTCTGGCTGGATTAGTCTATCTGGTTTCCCCTGGGCTGGCGGCTCCACCCATCGTAGGGTCTACCCTGATGGTTATGGCTGGCATTGCTTGGGGACTATATTCATTGTTGGGGCGTGGTAACAAAAATCCGGTAGCTTACACCACAGCCAACTTTGTACGGACAGTTCCCCTCGCTGTTGGGGTAAGTTTGGTAAGTCTGTCACAGGTACACTTGACCCAAACGGGCGTGATTTTAGCCTTGCTATCGGGGGCATTAGCCTCTGGTGTGGGCTATGCCATTTGGTACGCAGCCTTGCAAGGGCTAACGGCAACCAGGGCGGCGACAGTACAGCTGGCGGTGCCTGTGATTGCCTCCATAGGTGGAATTTTATTCTTACAGGAGACATTGACCCTGCGATTAAGTTTCTCGTCGTTACTGATTTTGGGAGGTATTGGGCTAGCGATAGTGGGAGGCAGTGACAATGCTGACAGGTAATGCTACGAGTTGTTGCTATAGGCTTGGTTTGATGTAGTTTTGTTGTCGCGATCGCACTTTAGGCATAAGGTAATATTTATCAGTCGCGTGATAGTGGGTAAAGATTTATATGATAGCGATCGCAACTCAGCTCAATGGTTCTATCGCCACCTATTCCTGGCAGTGGCAAGGCCAGCCCATCACGGTCACCTATGAAACCTTGGGTACTGGTCAGCCCATACTGTTACTACCCGCCTTTAGCACCGTTTCTAGTCGAGCCGAACTCACCACATTAGCCAGCCAACTAGCATCCCACTATCAAGTTACTGTTCTCGACTGGCCAGGATTTGGAGATTCTGACCGCCTACGATTAGCGTATCAGCCATCGCTCTATCAACAATTTTTAAGAGACTTTGTTGCCGCCCAATTTTCTCAGCCGATTCCGGTCATTGCTGCCGGTCATGCCGCAGGCTATGTCCTGGCCATGGCAGATGCCTGGTCAAAAATTGCCCTAGTTGCCCCCACCTGGAAAGGCCCCCTAGCCGTAATGGGCGCTCCTGAAACGATGCGCAGTAGCGTTAGGGAATTGGTGCGATTTCCCGTCGTTGGTTCCTTCCTCTACTGGCTCAATACCCGCCCTGGTTTTCTCAAGTGGATGTATCGCCGCCACGTATTTGTGGATGAAACTCAGCTAACACCGGACTATATTGACCAGCGTTACCAAGGTACTCAGAAATCCGGTGCCCGCTATGCCCCCGCTGCCTTTGTCACTGGCGGTCTCGATCCGGTTTCTACCCGAGAAGAGTTTCTGGCTTATTTTCAGTCCCTTACTATGCCAGTTATGGTAATTGTTGGAGAACAGGCTCCTCCTTCCTCAAAGGCAGAAATGGAAGCTGTGGCTGCACTCCCCCAGGTTCAGTCAGTAGCTTTACCCGGCACCCTAGGCATGGCTGAAGAATATGGCCAGGATGTAGCTAAAACTGTTCTTTCATTTTTATAATCTGGCAGCCTCTAGCGCTGCAAAAAAAACAGAAGTAGGCTATACCAATTGTTGCTAATAGACTACAACCGTTATGCTTATCCTCCGTTAACATGCGGGCATAGGCCAGTTCTGGCCGGGTAGTATAGCCGCATTTACCCTTGCGATCTCATCTTTGCTAATACCCTTTTGCAGTTACCCCTTGGTTGCATCGATCCAGTCTGGCTTACGGCAAGCTTCAATTACCTCCTGGTGTGGGCCTTTGTAGGGAGATATTTTGTGGTACTAGTGAATTTCCCACGCAGTACATCTGGGTCCAGTCCCCACCCACATTTTTTATTGTCAGCCAGGGCCAACACCTCGGATGGTTCTAGATATGCCAACCCATGATCTGACCAAAGACCAATGTCGTGATGCACAAAGGCTGTCTCTACAAGCTGTTCATGGGCAGTGGCGTCACCCAGAAAATGCATGGCGTAGGTTATGGTGCGATAAACGTGGTTGCGATAGCCTGGAAAGTCTTTACCAATCATCTATTCGTAGGGCGCAAACAGGTCTTCCACCCGATGACGCTCTAGCTTAATAACAATGTCAGACATGGAACTCAGGTTAACTATTATTTTTTAGCAGATCCCTTGGCTATACTATGGCTGTCCTTATCAGCACAAATCATGGCAGAACCAGGCTTTTCCATTTCCGGTAGCACTGTTTCCGGTGTAAACATTGTCCAGGGAGACCATAATCAAACAGTTCAAGGTAATAACAACCAGGTAAATCAGGCAGCTGGGGCTGAACCTATTACTCAAACTGAGGTGGTAGACCTGCTCGGCCAGATCGAAACCCTAATTGCCCAGGCAGAGTTACCAGAGGAGCTCAAAGACGAAGCTGCCACCTATGCCAAGGCTGCAAAAAAGTCAGCCGCTAAGGATGAACCGAAAAAGGATGCCATTAAAACCAACCTGCAAAGCATGGGTGAAACCATCACGGAAGCGAGTAAAACTGTAGATGCGGCTAAAGGATTGTGGCAAACGGTTCTACCCATTGCCCTAAAAATTGGCACCTGGCTAGGTGTGGCCGCATTGTTTTAATTCCCATCATGAAATTCGATAGCCCAAACTGTAGGTTGGGTTGAGCCACCCAAACCCTAATCTTTAAATCCCACACCCACACCCTGCGAAACCCAACAAATCCCATCCCCCATGCCCAATCCCCCCGAGCATGAATTCGAAATCCAAGATTCCTCTGTGCAAGACACCAACATTGCCCAGGGGGATCATGCTCACACACTCCAGGGCAATCAAAACAAGGCAAATGTTGGCAGCCACAATGTTCTGGTAGATGGCCAAGGACATACGGTCATTGTTCAAGCAGCATCCACCGAAAAACGTCCTAGCTTAGAGCAAACTTTGCTCAACGAGGTTGCCAAAGAAGTTGACTATCGGCAAGCACAGTCGCTCCACAATCAGGTGTTTATTGAGCTTGGGAAAGAACAGGCTCCAGAGCAAGTCAGCTGCCCCTGGTCTATGGAAGTAAAAGTGGGTAAACAAGCCCCTGAACCTATCCCTTCTGGTCAGACTATTGGTCAAGTTTTTGACCGCAAAGACATTGCAGGCAAGCTACTGATTTTGGGACAGCCAGGAGCAGGCAAAACCACCACTATGCTGGCCCTGGCGAACAATCTGGTAGAGCAAGCTCAGCATGATGTAAACCAGCCTATACCGGTGCTGTTTAACCTATCCAGCTGGCAGGATGATAAACAAACTATCGCCCAGTGGCTGGTAAAGGAACTGCGAGAAAAGTATCAGGTACGAGAGGCAAAAGGCCAGGAGCTACTGGAAGCAAAAAAGCTGTTGCCCCTGCTGGATGGTTTAGATGAGCTAGCGGCACAGCGACAGGAAGGTTGTGTGCAGGCCATCAACACTTGGCTGGGGTCGGACCTGGGGGTGGGTAAAGTCGTCGTCTGCAGCCGCATACAGGAATATGAGACCTATAAAACGGTACTAAATCTAAACGGGGCAATCTGTTTGCAGCCGCTAGAGAAACCAGAAATAGAACGGTATTTGCAACAGACTGGCAAAACCGAACTGTGGACTGTGGTTAGCCGGGATAAGACTGTTTTGGATCTAGTGCGGGTGCCCCTGTGGCTAAGTGTGTTGACCCTAGCGCGGAATGAACTAGATCTAGAGAAGTGGTCGCGGTTAGACACAGAGCGGGAAAGGCTGACGCTGCTGTTGGATGCCTATGTGATCTCTCGGCTGGCAGAGTCGCTGACAGCGAAAAATTGTAAGTACTACAAACCAGAAAAAGCACCTACGGTAAAGCAAACTCGCCGCTGGCTGGTGTGGCTAGCTCAGAATATGGGACAGGATGAGTTTTTGATTGAGCGGATGCAGCCCAGTTTGTTGACTACCCGTGGTGAAAAGTGGCAGATGCGTCTGATTTGGGGTCTGATTTGGGGTCTGATTGGGGGTCTGATTGTGGGTCTGATTGGGGGTCTGATTGGGGGTCTGATTGTGGGTCTGATTGTGGGTCTGATTGGGGGTCTGATTGGGGGTCTGAGTGCAATTGATACTGTTGAGGTTTTGAAAATTAATTTTTCTCGCGACGCGAGAAAAATATTTTTTAACAAATTGATTGTGGGTCTGATTTGGGGTCTGATTGTGGGTCTGATTTGGGGTCTGATTTTGGGTCTGATTGTGGGTCTGATTTGGGGTCTGATTTGGGGTCTGATTTGGGGTCTGATTTTGGGTCTGATTGGGGGTCTAGTCGAAGGTTTTAAAGCCGACATTCAAACCCAGGTACGGCCCAACCAGGGCATTCTCAATTCCGGCAAAAACACCCTATTTTTGTTAGCCATATCTGTTCCCACGGCTTTTTTACTCTGGTTCGCATTACCCCCTGTCCTTTTCAGCACCAACCTATTGACCAGTGACCAAATTGCCCGTACTACAGCAGCAGGAGTTGCCATTCTTTGTTGGAGCACATGGGCCTACGGCGGTGGTGAAGCCTACCTGCGCCACTATGCCCTCCGCTTCGTCCTCTCCCGCTCCGGCAAAATCCCCTATCTCTACGCCAACTTTCTCAACTACTGCACCGAGCGTCTGCTGCTCCAGCGTGTCGGTGGTCGCTTTCGCTTTTTACACCGCACCCTCCAAGAACACTTTGCTGCCATGCCCCTAGAAGATTATCGCCAAGGCATCAAACCCTAAAACAACCATTCCCGTAGGGGCAGGTCTCGTGCCTGCCCTTCGACATTTAACGCCTCTTGACCAACACATTGTTGCGGATTCAAAGCCACCAAGGTTGGGGGTTTGGGGGCTTGGATAACATTGATATCAAACCGATATATCGAATGCAAAATTTAGCCTTAACCGGCCAGATGGTGGGCCGTGCCCCTACAGGATATTCTCCACGTTTAATACAAACCCTGGCAAAATATCTCCGCCATCAATCTGTTTCGGAGCTTGCAACACTTCAACAACCTGCCCCGGACGATAAATCTCCACCGTTTTATGCTGCGGATCGATCAACCACCCCAACCGCACGCCATTTTCCCGATACTCCTCCATTTTCGCCTGCAAAGTCACCAACCGATTTGTCGCCGACCGTAGCTCGATAACAAAATCTGGCGCGATGGGAGGAAACTTTTCCCGATCTGTTGCGCTCAACGCTTCCCAACGGCTGCGCTCAATCCACGACGCATCGGGCGACCGTTCCGCCCCATTGGGTAACTTAAAACAAGTGGACGAATCAAACGTATAGCCCAGTTTGGCTTGTCGATTCCAAATGCCTAAATCAACTGTAATATCCGCATTGCGACGACCACTTTCACCACCGGTCGGGGACATAATAATCAACTCTCCCTGGGCCGAGCGCTCAAATTTTACATCTGGGTTGGCACGACAAAGCTGATAAAACGCTTCGTCTGTTAACGTGCCAATGGGATCAAGGGTAATGGTAAAAGCCGTCATCGCTAAGTAGCCCGTTACTGACTCAAATTATAGAAGATTGGTTTTTAGTGAGATTACAGAACTGACTACGTTGCAGAATCCTATACAAAACACTGTGTTTTAATAACCCTGTTCGGCTAAATGCCAAGTTTCGTCAATCGCTCATGCACCCTATCAAATCCTGGGCCACCCTGATTGCTGGCTTCGCTGTTTTACTTCCGTCCCATGCAGCCCATGCCTACTGTCGTGCCGATCTTGGCCAAGCACTGGATACCATTGCCGCCCAACCCACCCTCAAAAAAGCCCGCCTTGGCGTCCTCGTAGAAACCCAAACCGGTCAAGTCATCTACAGCCGGGATGCCGATCGCTATTTTGTCCCCGCCTCTAACGTCAAACTCCTTACCACCGCTGCTGCCCTATCCAGCCTTGGTCCCAATTTCACCATCCGCACCTCCGTCTATGGAAATACTAATGACGGCTCCCTACAGGTTGTTGGCCGGGGCGACCCCACCTTTAGCGATCAACAACTCAACAACCTAGCCAGCCAAATCAAGAATCAAGGCGTTACCAACATTAGTAACCTCCTTGGCAATGACACCCACTTTGCCGGACCCACCGTTAACCCCAACTGGGAATGGGAAGATGTCCAAGCCGGTTACGGTGCTCCGGCCAATAGCCTGATCCTCAATGCCAATGAACTTGGCCTTACCCTCTATCCCCAGGCCGTCGGTCAACCATTGCGGGTGGAATGGGACGATCCGGCGCAGCGGTGGCAAATTGAAAACTTTTCTCGCTCTGTCGGAGCGGGTCAGCCTGAATATGTTAGCGTTGGCCGCGATCTAAGCCGTCCTGTTTTGCGTGTTTATGGTCAGCTGATTGCTGGGTCTGCCCCAGAAACGGCGTCCGTTGCAGTGCCTAATCCAGCTGAATATTTTATTGGTCGTTTTCGCCAAGCGCTCAGCCGCCAGGGCATTACCGTCGCCCAGACAGGACTGACCAATAACGCACCTGCCGGTTCTGAGCTAGCGGCCATTACCTCTCCACCATTGGCTCAGTGGCTGGTACGCACCAATCGCAATAGCAAAAATATCTATGCTGAAGCTATCTTAAAATCCCTCGGGGCCAAAGATCCTGACAATGCCACTGCAGCCGGGATTGAAGCCGTGGAAACCATTTTGCAGCGGATGGGTGTCAATCCGGATCTTTATAAAATTGTGGATGGTTCAGGGTTATCGCGCCATAATTTGGCCACACCCCAAGCGTTTGTAGATACACTCCAGGCCATGGCTCGATCTCCCCACGGGGCTACCTACCGGAATTCTCTAGCCGTTGCGGGAACTAGCGGCACCCTGCGTAACCGCCTTGGGGGCCTTCAGTTTGCTGGCAAAACCGGAGCCGTCAGCCACAATGCGTCCTTATCTGGATATCTGCAGCCGCCTAGCTATGAGCCGCTGGTGGTGAGTGTGCTAGTTAATAATTTGGATCAGCGGAGCAGTGTTTTACGTCGCACTATTGATGACATTATTAGGACCGTCGCCCAGCTTAGAAATTGCTAAGCAGAATGCGATCTACCGATGGCATTCGGGTTTCATAGAGGAGCATTTACTCCCTGGGAATAGCCCCTTTGGTTAGGGTAATATAAACGTCTTCATTAGTACTTCCTTTACTTTTACGCATCTCGTTTTTTGCCGATCTGAGGATAAATCCTCGTCATTCTTGGTATCCCATGGCTCGTTTCGCTTCCCGTCAAGAACACCTCGATTATTACTATCAGCAGGTTCAGACTGTGATTTTATCGCGGCAAAATCCGGTCACGGGACTGCTGCCTGCGAGCACGGCGGTAAATGCCCACGGGGACTACACCGATGCCTGGGTACGGGACAATGTTTACAGCATTATGGCGGTGTGGGGGCTGGCGCTGGCTTATCGCAAAATTGATGAGAATCTGGGGCGCACCTATGAGCTAGAGCAAAGCGTCACTAAGCTGATGCGCGGGTTGCTGTTTGCCATGATGCAGCAAACCGAGAAGGTAGAGAAATTTAAGCGCACCCAAGACCCGCTGGATGCACTCCATGCGAAGTACGATACGCCCACAGGCTCCACGGTGGTAGGAGATGGCGAATGGGGGCATTTGCAACTGGATGCCACATCGGTTTATTTGCTGATGCTGGCTCAAATGACCAGTTCCGGTTTGCAAATTATCTATACCCGTGATGAGGTGGATTTTGTTCAAAATCTGGTTTATTACATCGGTCGCGCCTACCGCACGGCAGACTATGGTATTTGGGAACGGGGTAATAAGCAAAACCACGGGAAGCCTGAGCTCAATGGTAGTTCTGTGGGTATGGCCAAGGCAGCCCTAGAAGCGATGAATGGGCTAAACCTGTTCGGGGTGCGGGGCGGCCATGGGTCTGTGATTCATGTGCTACCGGATGAGATTGCCCGTACCCGCATTACCCTGGAGTCGCTGCTACCTAGGGAATCGGGCTCCAAGGAAATTGATGCGGCCCTGCTGAGTGTGATTGGCTTCCCGGCTTTTGCGGTGGACGAGCCAGAACTGCTGCAGGCGACTCACGCTGCCATTGTGGAAAAATTGCAGGGGCAGTACGGCTGTAAGCGTTTTCTGCGGGATGGTCACCAGTCGGTGGTGGAGGATGAGGAACGATTGCATTATGAACCAGGAGAACTTAGGGCATTTGAGCATATTGAGTGTGAATGGCCCTTATTTTTCTGTTATCTGTTGCTCAACAGTTTGTTCTCTAACAATGGTGACCAGGCGGCGTTCTATCGTGAACGGCTAGAGGCTTTAGCCATTCATAAGGATGGAATGGACCTCCTGCCCGAGCTTTACTATGTTCCTAAAAATCTGATTGAAGCTGAGCGGGAAAGTCCCCACAGCCAAATTCGAGAACCCAATGAGAATGTTCCTTTGGTGTGGGCCCAAAGTCTTTACTATTTGGGGCAGATGTTATTGGACGGTCTGATTACCCTTGGGGATATTGATCCGCTGGCTCGTCATTTGAAGATAGGGCAAAATCGCCAACCCATTGTTCAGGTGTCTCTACTATCGGAAGATAGTGAACTGCAGCAGCAGCTAGCCAACTACGGGGTTGAGACCCAGGTACTTGAACAGATTGATCCGGTGCAGGTGCGCACGTCTACGGATTTAGCCGATCTCTACGCTCAAGTTGGAAATAACAACAAGCTTAAAACCACAGGCCGACCTGACCGACGTTTGCGCAGCCTTACCACATCCAGAATTTTTCGGATTCAACGGGAAACAGTGGTGTTTGTCCCGGCGTTTCTCGATCCTAGTCAGTTTTACATTACCCTGGACTACCAGTTTCTGGTGGCCCAAATTCGGGGTGAACTGGCCTACATTCACGAGCATTGGAATGAGCCAGGGCGGCCTACGGTAACGTTGCTGCTAACCCATCGGATGTTTGAGCTAGGTCATAAGTCCATTGAAGAGTCTCCTTTGCTCCAATTGATTTTTGAATTGAAGGATGGAGAATGTAGCGGAGTTCCCATTAAGGTGGGTTCTTTGTTTCAGCTAATGCTAACAGCAGCAACGGAAAGAATAGAAGATGTGCCCCTAGGGTCTCCTGGCGAAAAGCTATCTTCCTACACCATGCCAATTTCGGCCTATTTGCCGCTCTCCGAGGGTAATACCAAACCCCTCAGCCAAATTCAAGAGTTGGATATGGAGCGGGAAACGGATAGTTGGCGTTTGTTGGAAGCCCTCAAGGCGTCGGATAATTTATACGAGCAAATTGAACTACTCAGTAATCTATGTCGGTTGCACCATCTGGACCATGACACAGGCTGGGGAGCCAATACGGGACAGTCGGTGACCCTGGCCCAGGTGCTCAATGAGATTTATATCAAGGCTGGACGCCTAGAGCTGTGGGCCATTGTCCGCCGAGCAGCAGGGCTACTGAATAAGACAGCCATTGGTCTGGCCGATGCAGCGACTGAACTGTTGGTACGGCAAAAGCAAATTGCTGTTGGTAAAGCCTACAGTGAAGGGTCGCTCATTACAGATCCCTTAGCCCCCAAGGATTTGATTGCTAAAATTAATGAATTTTGTGGGGAGGACATTCGCGATCGCACCCTCACCCAAGAAATTCTACTCTACCTCAGCGTTCTGATTAAATCAGAGCCCGACCTATTTGGTGGCCTCCTCACCCTACGCGTTAGCTATCTAATCCTGCTGATTAATAGTGAAATCTGTCGCGAACAGCGCTGCACCCAGGACGAAGCCTATGAAACCCTCATGGCCATGAGTCCGTTTGAAATCAAGATGCGTCTGCGGCAGGTACTGGCAGGTTACGAAGGACTAGACAACAGCCTATTCCGTCAAGAATCGATCCAGTCCCGAAAGCCCCCATCCGTTAACTGGGTCGTCCTACCCCAGGTAGAAGAAACAGACTCCGCAGAAGAAGACTGGCTGCACCGACGCCAGCGGGAGGGCAGCCTTAACCGAGTACCCGAAGACTTTTACCCACGGGTATGGCGACTGCTAAAACAATGCAAAGGGATTGTGATCGGTGACAAATTAGAACGTCGTAATCGTTTAGTCAGCGACCTGATCCTTTCAGACACCACCCCAGAAGAAAAAGACTTTGCCCTGCGCATCGAACACCTGTTCAACAAAATTCAGGCCCCAGAATATCGTCAGGTCAATGTGGAAGCCCTGATGGAGCTCTCAGAACTTTTTGATACAAACTCCAACTGGCAGCTAGAAGACTACATTGTTCTCGATGTACTGGTAGGCCACGCTGTTCGTCTCGCCTGGCTAGATGGTGGCGACCACCGAGCCCACCGCTACATTCAAGATAAAGGAAAAGCCTGGCGGTCCTTTTACCATGCCTCTCCCCACAGCTGCGCCAAGTACATCACCAAAGCCATGCAATTTCTGATCGAACTGGGCGAAGGAGAGATGGCGGCTGGCTAGGATGTCATCAGTTTTTCAATCGTTACGTCCCTTCCCACAGCAAGCCGCTACAATAGGACACGTTCATTTCACCCATCGTCCACTATGACCGCTGCGGCACCAGCAAAGACCGAGTACGAAGCCGTCATTGGCCTAGAAATCCACTGCCAGCTCAGCACCAACACCAAAATCTTTACCCCCAGTTCCGCCGAGTTTGGGGCAGATCCTAATACCCACATCGACCCCATCACATTGGGCATGCCAGGAGTATTGCCGGTGCTAAACGAAAAGGTCCTCGAATATGCGGTCAAAGCTGGTCTGGCCCTCAATTGCAAAATTGCCCCCTACAGCAAATTTGATCGTAAGCAATACTTCTATCCTGACCTGCCCAAAAACTATCAAATCTCTCAGTACGACTTACCCATTGCTGAGCATGGTTGGATTGACATTGAGCTCGTGGACAAAAAGAGCGGCAGCGTCGAGAAAAAGAAAATCGGCATCACCCGTCTACACATGGAAGAAGACGCTGGTAAATTAGTGCACGCCGGTAGCGATCGCTTAGCCGGTTCCGCCTATTCACTGGTGGACTACAACCGGGCTGGGGTCCCCCTAGTAGAGATCGTCTCCGAGCCTGATTTACGCACTGGCAAAGAAGCCGCTGAATACGCCCAGGAAGTTCGCCGCATCGTCCGTTACTTAGGCGTTGGCGATGGCAATATGCAAGAGGGTTCCCTACGCTGCGATGTCAACATTTCCATCCGTCCTAAAGGGCAAGAAACCTTTGGCACCAAGGTGGAAATTAAAAATATGAACTCCTTTAGCGCTATTCAAAAAGCCATCGAATACGAAATCGAACGGCAGATAGAAGCCGTGGAAAGTGGCGACGAAGAGATCGTTCAAGAAACCCGTCTGTGGGACGAAGGTAAACAGGTCACCAAGAGCATGCGTTCCAAGGAAGGCTCTAGCGACTATCGCTACTTCCCCGAGCCTGACCTACCCCCCATCGAAGTTTCTAAAAAGCAGCTAGAGACCTGGAAGTCCGAATTACCTGAGCTACCAACTCAAAAGCGCCATCGCTACGAAACAGAACTCGGGTTATCGGCCTACGACACTCGCGTGCTCACCGACGACCGCTCCATTGCTAACTATTTTGAGCGCACTATTGCCACCGGAGCCGATGCTAAAGTGTCTGCCAACTGGGTCATGGGAGATATTGCCGGATATCTCAATGCTGAAAAGCTCTCCATTGACGATATTGCACTAACCCCAGAGGGTTTGAGCGAAATGGTAACCCTGATTACCTCTGGCACCATCAGCAACAAAATTGGTAAGGACCTACTGCCCACACTACTAAAAGAGGGCGGCTCACCCAAAAAAATCGTTGAAGAAAAAGGATTAGTTCAGATTTCTGATCCAGCGGCCATCGAAGCCATCATTGATGAAGTTATGGCCGATAACCCCGACGAACTTGCCAAGTATCGAGCTGGCAAGAAAAAGCTGCAGGGCTTTTTCGTCGGTCAGGTGATGAAACGCTCTAGCGGACGGGCCGACCCTAAACTAACCAATCAGTTATTGGGCAAGAAGTTAAATGGATAACCCAACCTTGGATTTCAACTGTAGGTATGCTATTCTGCATCGCGGCACCATAATGCTTGCTCAGTGGAGCTTCAAACGCTTCAACTTAACTTGATGTTTGTGAGTAGCCCACAAAATTCTAAGAAAAACCTAAAAGGGGGTTACACCCCACACCCCATCTGTGGCATACTGTGCTAAGTAGATGCACCCTGATGGTTGGAGAGCCTTGTTTGCTCTCCTTTTTTTTGGCAATTTTCACGAATGAATCACCGCTGTAGTGCATAGTCATTGTGAGTATTAGATGACCATCCGGAACCTCACACAATACAAAGCGTTTACGCAACATTCCCAACGCTTGATTGTCACAGAGGTTAACAGGGAACACTTTTCATAGAAAATCTTAGTTAAAATTTAATAGTAATTGAGGTTTTAATGGCTAGCAGCACAAGCAAATTGCTGAGGAATACTATCCCTTAAGGAAGGTCATTTTCAAATGGTAAATTGCGTCAGTTCCATAGGTACAGGTTGGGCACAGGAAATTTCCTGTGCCTTTTTAGTATCTGGACACTGCTGCGGCTAACCGTCTTTTGATATCTCTCGACTAGATAAACTATGAGTTACAACTTTGAAATTGTTGGTGTCTCACCAGTTTGGAATTTCTTTAAACATCAGCAATATGTAGAGCAGTCCCCCAACCGTAGCTGTGCCTACTTAGGAAGCTATGAGTGCACCCTAGATGGATTTATTGAGGCAACTTCGCTGATTCATCAAAAGCCTGACTGGGAATGGGATACGGTAGTCAGCGAAATCGTTGACTTTTGGCTAAATGCCGGAGAGCACATGGGGCAGTGGAAAAAGGAACTGGCCCAAGCAGAGGAGACGAGCTTGATTGTGGGTCGGGTAGCAAACTTTAAAAAGTTGCGATCAGAATTTGAAGGACTCATCGGCCATTAATTGAGCAATGGGAGGGATATTTACCTCTCCCATTGTTTTCCTATTATTTAGCCCCCTTCTACTAAGAAGGTATAGCAAGAACACAAAAGATTAAGCTTTTGGGGTCGCTACATAAACACCCATTCCAATCATTAATGTTCCTGAAATACAATGTTGCCAAGTAAGGAAGCAAGAATTTAATAACTTCCAATTTTATATTTGTTGCGGTTGCGCGACATAATTCCATTGAGGAAGATAGTCATCAAAGCGAATGGGCATCTGAGCCTTAAACACATCGGTAGCTTTACGTCCGCTCTCATAGACGGCATCGATAATCGTGGTCACGACGATAATCCAGTCTTGGTGGAGGGTTGAGCTATCAAGTGGCTTAGTGCCTCAATGGATTCAAAAATGGCACCTTGGCACCAAGATATTGCACACAGTTACTGTTTACCAAAAGCCTTTCTTACCTGCTGAGCCTGCCTCAACAAAGTTTCTAGCTTTTGTCGCTCATCACTAGCACCACCATTCTGGTTAATCTCACTCTTCAAAGACTTAACCTGTTCCGATAAAGTAGCCTGGCGGCTCATCACCACGATAGCCATATCATTAAATAACCTAGCAAGCTTACTAAACTCATCTGGACGAGCCATCACATGGGCCAGAGTGCGAGGATTAAATCTGTTGCGTTTAATCTCATCAGCAGCCTGGTTAAGCTTGTTAATAGGCCGAATAATAGACAGTGCAGCTCCCAAGGCCAAAATAGATGTTACCACCGTAATAGCCACCCCAAACATCAGATTCTGACGCATGGTAGCTCGAATAGTGCCCATATAATCACTTTGCGGGATAACAACACCCACAATCCACTTAAGACCCAACGCTTGGAGGTGATAAATATGAACAAGCTGTTTTTCACCATCCAATTTGAAGGTAAACGAATATTCGTCCTTTGTTTGCTGAAAATCACTAATATTGTCTAACAGATGGTTAACAGTCTCCCGCACGGATACATTTTGACTATTGCTAGCCTGCAATCGTAATTTTTTTCCATCCACCTCTATAAAAGGTTGTTCATTGTCCGATTGGGCAATAAGATCACCAGATGCCTCAATAATGAAAGCATTACCATTGGGGCTAACCGCGAGATTTCTAAGAAACTCACTGAGTTCAACCAAATAAACATCTGTCCCAAAAACTCCCTGTAGCTGTCCCAATGCATTAAAGATCGGTGTAGCCCGAGTCAGGGTTAGGGCATTTCGAGAGTTCGCAATATAAACTTGGCTCCAAACTGGTTCCTTATTAAAGGCCGCTTCTTTGTACCAAGTTCTAATGCGAGGATCATAGTCACTCTCTTTAATTTGATTTGAGAGATCGGTCACATCGTTGGTTTGATAGGCAATACGGCGGAAATTCGTAGTCTGATCCACAAAGTCAACGCGACCTACACCATTTTGATACTCGTTATAAACAAATTCCCCAGCTTCGTTGCCGTAGAAAAGATTATTTGTCAGCTGTTCTGACCGAGTTAGCCCCTGTAAAGATGTGGCTAATGTACGAATGTTTTGAATATTGAGATTACCGTTAGTCACTTCGGCTTCAATAACGTCTGAGATCAGTGAGGGCTTAGTTAGATAACTATCAACCTGTTTTTCAATGTTGCCAGCAACCTCAGCGCTGATTTTACCCACCAGTTCATCCACAGCCTTTTGACCACTGCGAAAGGCTAACCAACTACTTAACAAAATCCCTGACACTAATGGCGTCACCACACAGAGGGGTAAGGTCCAACGAATCGAGATCAATCGGCGGCGTTTATTAAACCCGGTGCTTGTTGAAAAACTCGTAGATTTAGCTGACATAGGATCGACCTGCTAGGGGTGGGGCGCTGAGAAAACTGCCCTTAAAATGCCCGCAACATCCTTGATATCAACATAACTTGAATAACCTAGAGAAAGTGAATTCTGCCCACATTCTCCGGCACACTGAATTTTCCGAACGTAATCGTAACAAATGAGAAAACTGGATAGTAAATACCCTTATGTCTGATGAAGTCTATTACAGCAACAATGTAGGTGTGTT
Organism: Cyanobacteria bacterium P01_D01_bin.156; assembly: GCA_039024555.1. GTDB lineage: Bacteria > Cyanobacteriota > Cyanobacteriia > Phormidesmidales > Phormidesmidaceae > Leptothoe. The sequence continues at coordinate 49,112 of JBCCQQ010000034.1, read as the reverse complement.
ATCCCTCACCGTTTTTACATTGGCTTCTAGGTGATCAATATAGTGCTGTCCTAGAGGAGTTTCGCGTAAATAGGCTAATGCCGGTTGAATATAGGGCAACACCTGCGAATGGTAAAAATCGGGGAAGCTTAGTTTTAGATCATCAGGAGAACGATAGCCAAGCTTTTGGTTAGTACCAACTTCTTCAAATTCATAGAACAGCGCTGCGGTTTTTTGTAAATAGTGTGGATCACTTAGCTGACCGATTAGATCCGCTGCCCGAGCTAAGCCAGGATAATGGTTTGTAATCTGATAAGCAGGTGCTTTAGGTATTGGAAACTTAGTAAAGGCAATATTACGGAGAATTGTGTCTAGGTCTAGCACATCGTATTGACTGAAGTTCTCTAGCACAAACAGCTGACTGCGTTCTACGTGATAAGGGGCCAAACTTGCATCCGTTGAACCAGGGGCCAATGTGACCCAGTTTTTAACCGATGACTGGCTGGTGGAGGCATACCCTTCAACATAGCGTCGTTGCAACACATTATCCTGTTTGCAAATACCCCCTACATAGCCGATATCGTGGCATAGCAGGGACACCATAAAATTAAGCCAGTCTTCGCAGGTAACATTACCCTCTATCTGGTGCTTGCCATGCAAAATTTCCTGTCCTACCAAACAGACTAGGATAGTGTGCTCGACATTATGATACTGAGCTGTGCAGGTACTCAGCTTATCTAATACTTGGGCCGCAAATGCAGCTAATAAAAGGCCATAATCTGGCTGGAACGATTGATTAGGGTTTGCCGTCAAGTAACCCAAGGGCTTGCCCAGCATCTGAATATATTTCTCGTGCAGCTGATTTACACAAGCTTGCTTCATAGTCGTTGCAGAATATTGCACTGTCACCTCGATTGAAACTTGATGGCAGATTGGGGCATGTCTACAAGGAAGTTGCGGGATATAAAAATCACCGTTGCTGGTTGAGAAGATGAACTGATTTTCAAGGCTTGCTGCGGCTCAGCATCCCTAGTGGGAAAGCATAGTTCAGGCAAGCAACGCCAGAAAAATCTATGTATCCCTATACTCTAGCTCACTGAATTTACAGATGGGGAAAACTTGATGGGGCTAATTAAGTCTTGTCCGTAGCATTATCGCTTTTTACGGATAATAATGAATTCATCATCGTGGTTGCCTAACCGGTCAATTATGGAGCAAATCAATAAATTTCAGTGATTTCCGATTGATCCGCCCATCCTACCAGGTCTGCAATTGAGAAACGAGTCAGCGCGTGAGTCTGAATATTGATTTATGTTCGTAGCTCAGCATTTAGAATATGTTTACGCTGGGTTCTATGCCATAGCAAGGGTATTAACATAAAGCAAAATGATTTTCCCAGAAAACTAGAGTTAGGAATTTGGAGTTAGGAATTTGGAATGCCCACCCTTTCAGACTTCCGCATTCAGTCCTAATCGAGGTTTCCCGGCTTAACTTTATACTCCATAGCAACTTACACCAGGTCGCTTCCGTACACTAAACCAACAGATGTTGCATTTATCGCTTTGCGTACATAGAGCGTCGCATCGCCACCCCTCAAGGTGATTCCCCTACCTTGAAAGGTCTTACAGACCATTTTGATGGTTATGGGCAATGGAAGTGTTAAACATACGGTGCAAACTGCATTTCACTATGTCTAGAATCTTCGTAGCCCCATTGAGAGAAAACTCTTGAGAGAATTATCACTACAAAAGAGATTTTTCTGAGCTTAAGAAAAAAAGGAATTGGTGAATGTGGTTTACACAACAGACTGTATTCACTAGGAAGTCACTTTAAACCGTTATCAACACTGTTCTTTTTTCACAGTACGAGTCAAAACCCATTTTTGATAGAGGTCTTTAGGGGTTCAACAGATTCTTTAGAGAACTGCATTAATGCATAACTAAGTGTGTTTGTCTGTTGCCTGCTCTACAAAGATCGATGATTTAATGATAAGACTGCCGTTAGAAGCCTGATTTAGGTCAGTTGTCGATACTTTTATCTTTTAAAAGAGATATCTTCATCTCCTCTTCAAAAAAGGTTTATCTAGTATTTAAAACCATGCTTTTGAGGTTACCGTACTAAACGTATAGACATTCGTAGATCACATTTATTGTGTCAGACGTCGATTGTTTTTAAAGTGTATTGAGCATAGAGAATCTAATGTATAGTTTTTGCATACGTGCCAAAGTCAGTACGCTCATGGTTGTTTTAGTAAGTTCAAAATTTTGAGGAAGATTTAATTTGGTCCTCAGCTTACATTCATTTTTTATAGATCACAGTTCATTGGGAGCCTAGGGTGGCACTTGTGTGCCTAGGAAGAATCATGCTTTTAAGGTCGATACGTTCCACTATAGCCAGGGTCTTACTTGCAACGTTGGCATGTTTCCTATGTGTTTTTCTTGGCTCATCTTTGATGTTAAAGGGGGTTGCTCACAACTTAGGCCAAAGCTATGTGTACTTGGGAATTGGTGAAGAGACTATTGATGCTCGAGTAGAGCTACCCCTGAAGGAACTTAATGAGGTGCTTGAGTTGGGTTTTCCAACTGACAAGAGAGTTCGAAGAGATGACATACGGCCCCACCTAGATAAGATTAGAAACTATGTTGACGAGCATTTAACCCTTGACTGTTCTCCTGAGGCCTGTAGTCTAGCGTTTCAAGATTATCGCTTTCTGAACACAACATTTGCTCAGTTTTTGCTCCTTGAATACGATTTGGCAGGGTTTCAAACGATGCCCACGTCCATTGATGCCACCTACGACGTTATTTTAGAGCAGCGACCACAGCATACTAATATGCTGTTGATAGAAGAGAACTGGATGACGGGCACCTTCCAGAACGAGTCTCAGCCGTTAATGATTTTTAGAAAACCAGGGCAAACGCAAACGTTAGACTTAACGTCGGGCAGTCTCTGGCAAGGTTTTTCTGCCATTGTCTCTCTAGGCATCACTCACATATTAAAGGGTATAGACCATGTTCTCTTTTTGGTGGCGCTGCTGCTACCATCGGCACTATGGCGACAGCAGCAGGATGCATGGCAACCCGTAGGCAAACTTTCGACAGCTTTTGTGTATATCGTTAAGGTGGCAACGGCTTTTACAGTGGCCCATAGCATTACTCTGTGCTTGGCTACATTCCAGATTGTCCAAGTGCCATCTCGCATTGTGGAATCTGTAATTGCGGCATCCATTGGTCTGGCGGCTGTTGATATTTTTTATCCTATTTTTCGTGGTCGTTCCTGGTTACTGGTTTTTCTCTTTGGTTTGTTCCATGGATTTGGATTTGCCGATGTATTAGACCAACTGGGGGTAACCAGTCGCCATGCGGCGTTGTCCTTATTCGGGTTTAATCTCGGTGTGGAAATTGGTCAACTGGCAATTATTGCAGTGATTTTTCCTCTGCTCTATGTGCTGCGGACACAGCGGTTCTATGCCAGTTTTGTTATGAAAGCCGGTGCCTTGTTGCTGGGGATGATATCGCTTTACTGGTTTATTGAGCGAGCATTTGATGTCAATATTCGAGTTTTGCCACTGTTACAGGGCCTGTTTTGAGCAGGTCTGGTCTGGCTAGTTAGTCAATTTATCAACACTGATTAAGTAAACAGCTTTTATGGTTTCTTTAGCGCAAACTAGAGTGGCAAAGACTCATGCGACATTAAGACCACCGTTGGAGACCTTGGTCCTTTCTGTGGACAATATTCGACAAATTGTTAACTCTGTTGGGTTAGATACCCTGATGGATGAAACAATTACTCGACTGATTCAAGCCTTTCAAAGCTTTGATCCGAAGGAAACCGTAGTCCCTGTGCGTACGGGGTTTAGCTATGACTATCCGCAAACGGGATTAGTGGAATGGATGCCTCTGTTTGAACGGTACCGGCAAATTGTGGTGAAGGCGGTGGGCTATCATCCTCAGAATCCTAGTCTGCATCATTTGCCAACGGTGTTGTCTACGGTGTCGGCGTATGATCCTGCCTCAGGACATCTGTCTGCAGTGATGGATGGAACGTTTTTAACGGCTCTACGTACGGGAGCGGCATCTGCGATCGCAAGTCAATATCTGGCATCCCCCGATAGTCAAGTCTTGGGGCTGATTGGTGCTGGTGCCCAGGCTGTTACTCAGCTGCATGGTCTCTCTCGTTGTTTTGACCTAAAAAAGATATTCGTTTTTGATACGGACCCAGCGGCGAGTGAGTCATTTTCCGAGCGCATTGCTTGCCTGGGTCTAGGACATTTAGAAATCGTCACTGCGAATATTTCAGAGATTGTTGCCACTGCCGATATTCTCTGTACCGCCACATCGGTAGATGTAGGAAAGGGACCAGTGTTCACAGCTCAAAAAATCAAACCTTGGCTGCATGTTAACGCCGTTGGCGCTGATTTTCCGGGTAAGGTTGAAGTCCCCCTTGCGCTGTTAGAGCGTAGTTTTGTCTGTCCTGACTTTCGAGACCAGGCGATTCGCGAAGGGGAATGTCAGCAGCTGACGGATCAACAAAAAATTGGTGCTGAACTATTCCATGTGGTTCAGCATCCTGGGCAATATCGTCACTATCAGCAACAGCGTACGGTGTTTGACTCCACTGGCTTTGCCTTGGAGGATCAGGTGGCTATGAATATTCTGCTGGACTATGCCGCTGAGCTAAACGTTGGCACCCCGACTGAGTTAGAAAGTGCAACCGCTGAGGTTAAAAACCCCTATAGCTTTGTTCTATAGTTCTGTTTATTAATTTTACTGTTAACTACCCATGGATTTCTCTTGGTCCGATGAACAACTTGCTTTTAAGAATCGCGTCATTCAGTTTGCGCAAGAGAATCTGAATGGAGACATGGTGGAGCGAGACTACCATGGAAAATTTTCCTGGGAGAACTGGAAAAAATGTGCCGAGTTTGGCATCCAGGGTATGTGCATGCCAGAAGACTACAGCGATTCGCCAGCGCTGGATATTATGACGGCGGTACTGGCCATGGAGGCCCTAGGATACGGTTGTGAAGATAATGGCCTAACACTGGGACTAAATGCCCAGATGTGGACGGTACAGATTTTGTTATTGCAGTTTGGGACTGACGCACAAAAACAGAAATACTTACCCAAACTGTGCAACGGTGAATGGATTGGAGTACATGCCCTATCGGAACCCAATGCGGGGTCTGATGTGTACAGCCTCAAAACCCATGCCAAAAAGTGTGAGGGGGGCTATGTGCTTAACGGCAGTAAAAAGTTTGTAACCTGTGCCCCCATTTGCGATTTGGCCCTGGTATTTGCCACGGTAGATCCAGCTTTGGGTAAGTGGGGGGTTACGGCCTTTTTAGTGGAGCGTACATCTTCTGGTTTTTCCACGGGGCCGGTCAAAGACAAAATGGGGCTACGTACCGTACCCTTTGGGGAAATCTTTTTTGAAGATTGTTTTGTTCCTGAGGAGAATCGTCTGGGGCCAGAAGGGGCCGGGTTTAGTTTCTCCCACAATTCGTTGGAATACGATCGCTGTTTTAATCTGGCCAGTGAGCTGGGGACCATGGAGCGCCAGCTGGAGAAAACCATCGACTATGCAAAGTCGCGGGAACAGTATGGTCAGCCCATTGGCAAGTTTCAGTCGGTGTCGAACCGGGTGGCTGATATGAAACTGCGGCTGGAAACGGCACGGCTGTTGCTCTACAAAGTCGCTTGGCTCAAGGAACGGGGAGAACCGGCCATGTTAGAGGCGGCTCTCTTAAAGCTCTATTTAAGTGAGTGTTTTGTGGCCTCTGGTTTAGATGCGGTGCGAATCCATGGGGGCAATGGCTATTTGACCGAATACGAAGTGGAGCGGGATCTGCGGGATGCCATTGGCGGGGTGATTTACGCCGGTACATCGGATATTCAGCGCAACATTATTGCGCGTTCTCTGGGGCTGTAGGGGGTGACTATGATGTATCTGTTGTCTCAAATTTTAGACCGCTCTGCTGAACAGTTCCCTGACCGGGAGGCGTTTCGCTGTGAAGGTAAAGGACTGACCTACCGGGATCTGTGGAAGCAGGCCAATGGGTTAGCCCACTCCCTGATGGCAGCGGGGGTAAAGCGGGGAGATCGGGTAGGGATTTATCTCAGTAAGGGTTTAGAAAGCGCGATCGCAATCTATGGCATTTGGAAAGCTGGGGCTGCCTATGTGCCCCTAGACCCAGCAGCACCCGTCACCCGTACCGCCTATGCCATCCGTCATTGCGACATTCACCACTTGATTACTCAAAAATCGAAGCGGATGAAAATCCCGGCGCTGTTGGATGCCATTCTGGCAACAGATATTGGACCGCAGCGCACCCAACCCTTGCGTCATATTGTTGGACTGCCCGAGAGTTTTAACGCTCCCCACGGCGTGGACCACTGTAACTGGTCAGATATTGCCCCCAGTGACATGTCTCCTGTTGTCCAAATTATGGAGCAGGATCTGGCCTACATTATGTATACCTCTGGGTCTACGGGCACTCCCAAGGGGATTATGCACACCCACCGCAGTGGTCTAAACTATGCGCGGATGGCGGCAGATACCTACGGTTTAACCCACAAAGATCGCCTAGGCAATCACTCCCCACTGCATTTTGATATGTCTACCCTGGATTATTTTTCCGGACCGCTGGTGGGGGCAACAACGGTGATTATTCCGGAGGCGTACACCAAAATGCCTGCCAGTCTCTCGCAGCTAGCCCAGGATGAGAGATTAACCATTTGGTACTCTGTGCCCTTTGCCCTGATTCAGTTACTGTTGCGGGGTGTGCTAGAAGAGCGAGATCTCAGTCCCCTGCGGTGGGTAATGTTTGGTGGGGAACCCTACCCGGCAAAATATATGTATGGCCTAATGGAGCGTCTGCCCCAGGCACGGTTTAGTAACGTATACGGTCCGGCGGAGATTAACCAGTGTAGCTACTACCATGTGCCTCCTTTAGAAAAAGGACAATCCATCCCCGATGATGTGGCTCCCATTGGTAAGATTTGGGCTAATGCAGAAGAGTTGGTGATAGATGGTGAAGACGAGCCAGTCAACTCTGGAGAAGTGGGTGAACTGTTGGTGAGAACCCCCACCATGATGACGGGGTATTGGCAACGCCCGGATCTCAATGAGATCGCGTTTTACAAAACTGCAGTGGCCCACCAAACCGCCGTATTCTATCGCACAGGAGATTTAGTCCAGCAGCAGCCAGATGGTAACTACCAGTTTGTAGGCCGTAAAGATCGACAAATTAAAACTCGGGGCTACCGGGTGGAGCTAGATGAGGTAGAAGCGGCCCTAGTGAGCCATCCCCAGGTAGAAGAAGCGGCGGCCTATGGGGTGCCCCTAGAGGGTGGTAGTCACCACATTGAAGCAGCGGTGATTTTGAAACCGGATAGCGCCCTGGTAGAAGCTGACCTGAAGCAACAGGCGACGGCAAAACTGCCCAGCTACGCGGTGCCCGAAAGAATTTCAATTGCGGCCACATTCCCCCGCACCACCAGTGGCAAAATAGACCGTCGTACGCTGCAAAATCAGGCGGTTGCCAGATTGCAGGGTACTAAAGAAACCATAGCTGTTTAGGAGTAAGGCCATGACAACAACTCAAACAAACCCACAAGACATTAACCAGCAACAAATTGTACAAACCTACATCAGCGATGTGTTGCTCAACGGTCATATGCAGGTGGAACCTGATGATGACTTGCTGGTGGGGGAAATTATTGACTCCCTAGGCATGATGCGTCTGGTGGCCTTTATTGAAGAGACCTTTAAGTTCAAGGTGCCTTTGGGAGACATTACCATCCAAAATTTTCGCTCGATCGAAACCATCGATGGGTATCTAACACGGAGGTTGGGCTGTGAGTGATAACGCCACTAATTTGAGCCAACAGGTAGATGAGATCGCAGCCCAGTCCAACCTAACAACAGGACAAATTCTATTGTGGTTGGGCCAAAAGCTCAATCCAGACAGTCCCCTGTATAACATGGTGTTTAGCTTCACCATTCAGGGAGAAATTGAGCCCGTTCACTTTCAAAGAGCGTTTCAGCAGTTAGTGAACCACTGCGATATTTTGCGGTTAACCATTGTTGAATCCGATGGCATCCCACAGCAGCAGGTGGCTCCACACCTGGAATATACGCTTCCTTTTATAGATTTTTCTAAACAAGCAAATCCCTCTGCTGCATCAAAACAGTGGATGCGGGAACAATCCACCAAGCTCTTAAATTTACAAACATGCTTATTTGATTCGGCGCTGTTGCAACTGGCATCGGATCGATTTATTTGGCATTTCAATCAGCATCACTTAATTACAGATAACTGGTCGGTTTCGCTGCTTTACCGACGATTACAGGAGTACTATGCTAAATCTCTTAGCAATCACTTGGCCGACGTGGCAGAACTACCTGCCTACGCAAAGTACGCCACTTCAGTCAAAGAACAGCAACCGACCTGGCAACAACAAAGCATCAGCCATTGGCAACAAAAGCAAAAGACCTTGCCCTTAGCCATTCCTTTGTATGGTCAGTCAACTGAAACAGCGACCACTCGAACAGAGCGAACCTGTTTTGAGCTGGGGCCAGAGCGCTCCCAGGCGCTACGCTCATTAGCCCAGACTCCAGAGGCACAAACGCTATCAATTCATCAGTCTCAGTTTAATTTGTTTTTAACCCTGGTGTTTGCCTACCTATATCGCATTAGCGGCAACACAGAGCTAGCCATAGCGGCCCCTGCCCACAACCGCCCCACTCCGGTGCTAAAAAATACACCAGGTGTTTTTATGGAGCTGTTTCCACTCCAGGTGGAGATTTCACCAAAAGAAACGTTTACGTCTCTCTTAAAAAAAGTGGCGCAAGAATCCATGGCATTCCTACGCTACGCCCAATCTGGTGTGAGTCACCATGGCATGGCTCGCAATGTGAATGTGGTCCTGAGCTATATCAACGTCACATTTCCAGATTTTGCTGGCAGGCCAGTCCATACGGATTGGATTCACTCGGGCTATGGGGACAGCCAGCACCATTTGCGGCTAGAAGTACAAGATTTTGATGCCACAGGCAATTTCACGCTGCAGTTTGATTTTAACTGCGATTTGATTTCTGATAATCAAAGACAGTGGGCCACAGAGCACTTTTGTAAGCTGTTGGATGCGTGGTTGCAGGATGGCCAGCAGCTGATTGGTGCAGTCAATATCCTGGCGGAAGAGGAGAGCTCATTATTATCTTACAAACAGAGGGAGAACCAAGAGCCTCTTGATCCAGGCTCTAAAGCAGCTTCAATCAAAAATCTCTCAGTTATTCCGACCCACCCACCTCTGAGACTAAAGACTTTAGATGTTAATACCTTCCAGAATTCAGAGAGTGCCCATGCGCCAACTCTGATAACAGAATTTCAGCGACAGGTAGACTGTTGCGCTGGCAAGATTGCCGTTGTCTTTGGAAACGAAACTTTAACCTATGGTGAGTTGGACCACCAAACAAATCAGCTGGCCCACTATCTGATTCAGCAAGGTGTCACAAAAGGGTCAACCGTAGGGCTGTTTATGGAACGGTCCATGGCAATGTTGGTGGCCATTTTAGGGGTGCTAAAAACCGGTACCGCCTACGTCCCCATTGATCCTGCCTATCCGGTGGAACGCACTCAGTTTATGGTAGAGGATGGGCAAATCTTCACCCTACTGACTCAGCGTTCGCTGGTGAAACAAGGTCCTACCGCTAAACATATCCTGATCTGGGAAGAGCATTATTCACACATCAAGCAGCAGTCTACGGATTCACCTGCGGTCGATCTTACCCCTGAGGATTTGGCCTATATTCTGTTTACGTCAGGGTCTACAGGAAAACCTAAAGGGGTCATGGTCGAGCATCGGAACGTGCTGGCCATGGTCCGAGGTTTTGAACAGACTGCCTCCACTCGGGATACTCTCACAGGAACAGCGTTGTGCTCCTATGGGTTTGATGTATCGGTGTGGGAGGTTTTTTCAAATCTGTGTTTTGGGGGAACGTTGCACCTCTTACCGGCAGATGTAGTGACTAGTGGCCTAGGAGAATATCTGACGACCCACGAAATCACAAGCGCCTATATCCCTCCAGCATTGTTGCCTCTGGTAATTCAGACTTTAGAAAAATACGAGGGTGACATTCCCTTAGATCGCATTTTGGTAGGTGTGGAACCCATCCAGCAACAGCTTCTACAGCGCTATCGTCAACGGATGCCCCAGTTGCGCATTGTCAATGGCTATGGCCCCACAGAAACCACCATTTGCGCCACATTTTATTCCTTTGACACTATAACCAAGCCTGAGGGTATTACTCCCATTGGCAGGGCATTACCGGGCTATGAGGTTTATCTTGTCAATCCTCAAGGTCAGCAGGTGCCTGTGGGTGTCAAAGGCGAAATTGTTATTGGTGGTGCCGGTCTTAGCCGTGGCTACGTTAACCGTCCAGACTTGATGGCGCAGCGTTTTGTTGATAATCCATTTGGTCCTGGCAAGCTCTACAAAACAGGGGATCAGGCTCGATACTTACTGGATGGGAACCTAGAGTTTTTAGGCCGTCTGGATGCTCAGGTAAAAATTCGCGGGTTCCGAGTAGAGCTAAGTGAAGTAGAAACTGTCTTCGGCCAACATCCTGACATTCAGCAGGCGGTGGTCCTGGCTAAAAAAATACAGCAAGACCGCCTGTCTCTCATAGCCTACCTCACGGTTAAAAATCCAATTCGCGATAGTGTACGTATCCGTGCATTCCTACAACAGAAGCTGCCGGATTATATGGTTCCTAGTGCATTTGTTGTACTGGATGACTTTCCGATCACCCCCAATGGAAAAGTGGATCGTCGTCAGCTGGCTTCCCCAGCCTACGAACCCCTAAAGCACCTAGGAGGAGGTATTGACCATACGGCTCCAACCAGTGCATGGGAGACCTATATGACAAACCTGTGGGCTACCTGTTTACGAGTAGACAGTATCGGTATTCACGATAATTTCTTCGATTTGGGCGGAGACTCGATCACAGCGATTCAGATTGCAGCTCAAGCTACAGAGAAAGGTATTGCCCTATCTCCGCAACAGATTTTGCAACATCCAACAGTTGCCAATGTATTAAGCCAGGTGGAAACTGTTCAAAATTTGGTGGCAGACCCACTCCAATCTACGGAACCCGTTCCATTAACGCCTGTTCAAAAGAGCTTCTTTGAACAGGTAACTGTTGAACCTCATCATTGGAACCAGAGCCTGATTTTAGAGAGCAAACAGCCCATAGACCCAGCAATGTTGGAAACTGCGCTGCAGCAGTTGGTGAGGCACCACGCCATTCTAAGATATGCATTTACCCTAGAAGAATCAGGCTGGTGTCAACAGCTATTGACCACAGAGCCGGGGCCATTATTGCATTATGTTGATCTCTCGAAAAAGACAGCGGCGGATCAAGCAAGGTTGATGGTTGAAACAGAAGTCCAGCTGCAAAATAGCCTAGAGCTGGCCACTGGGAGACTGTTACAGGCTGCACTGTTCAATCTGGGAAACAATCAACCCAGCCGTTTAGTATTGATCATCCACCATCTGGCCGTTGATGCCCTGTCGTGGCTGACACTCCTAAATGATTTAGAAAGCTTCTATAAACAGGCCAAGGGAGAAACGCCTGTGCCTCCCTTGCCAACTACAGCTTTTCCAGCTTGGGCAACGGCATTAGCTAAAACAGCTGAGAAATTTACTCCAGAGCTTTCCCATTGGTTAAAGCTTACTCAGACGGTGATTTACCCTCTTCCTAAAGATGCTGAGGTTGCACACAATAATACGGTTGCATCGGTACAAACGATTACAACAACCTTAGACAAGGAGAACACATCTAGACTGCTTAAAGATCTGCCTAAAGCATCCCGTGCCCAGGTGAATGAAATTTTGTTGACTGCCTTGACTAGAACATTGGGCGGCAGGCTACTGGTGGATCTAGAAGGCCACGGACGAGAGGAAAGCGTTGTTCCTGGAGTAAATTTAGTCCGCACTGTGGGCTGGTTTACAACGGTATATCCGCTGCTGTTAACGCTGCCCCAATCAGACATTAGAGAACAGCTGCAGGCTGTAAAAGAACAGCTGCGGGCGGTGCCTAATCGCGGTATGGGCTATGGGGTATTGCGATATGTGAGTGATGACCCTGATGTTAAACAACAGCTGGAAGCAGTCCCCCAGGCAGAAATTCTTTTTAACTATCTGGGGGATTTGGCCGCTCTAGTACCTGCAGGATCAATGTTCCAAATGGTGCGTGAGCTGCAGTTATCCCGTAGTGCTAAAGGGGAAAGACGCTACGTGCTGGAGATTAATGCGGCGGTTGTAAAGGGACAGCTGCAGATGGAATGCTGCTACAGCTGTGGGATACATCGACAGGCGACGGTGCAGACATGGGCAGATGAAGTAATGGAGGGGGTGCGATCGCAAATAGCCCATTACCTCTCGCCCAATGCTTCCCAGGCGGCTACCGTGGTCGATTTCCCTCTGGCTAATCTGAACAATCAAAAGCTAGGCAAAATTGCCGCCTTATTGAATAAGGTGGACAGGGGAGGATAACCATTTTCTGTTTATCAACCAGTTTCTAAGCCAGTAACTTGTAGCGAAAGGATTCTTCCCATGGTCGTCAATGAACCTCTTAACAAACTAATGCCACACCAGGAAACAACCAATTCGTGGCGAGTTAAGCTGGCTCAAAACGTTCTCATGGGTAATGGGGAGATGGCCGGTAAGCTACGGCAAGTGAGCCAGGCAATCGCTGTGGGTGTGCTGGGTAAATCCGCCCTGAATGAGTACATGAGCCAGGTGTATGAAGCTCACTCGGCGGTCTACAACCCCAGCCAGTATCAGCTGGATTGTGAAGAGAAAATCATGCCCCATTTGGCCAAGCATCACAGCCATGGCAGGTTGCTTAGTGCTTTCTGTGGCCAAGGACGCGAAGCTAAATTCTTTGCCGACCAAGGGTTTGAAGTAATAGGGATTGACGACAACCAATCCATGATTGACGGAGCCGTAGCCTATGCGCAAAAGGCTGGGTTTACCGCTCGGTTTGAACTGGCAAACTTTTTAGACTATGCTCCGCAAACTCCCTACGATGTCGTATATCTTTCCCCCTGGATGTACGACACATTTCCTGATCCTAGGGACCGCATCCAGCTGTTGCAGCACTGTTCAAAAATGCTCTCTCCAGGGGGTGTAGTGGTGATTTCCTATGTGCAGCTAACCCGGCCAGATCGCCTCTGGGAGAAGATTCGTCACAGGCTATCGACAACGGCAGCAATAGTGTCCGGTAGCGACTGGCAGCCTAGATTTGGCGATCGGTTTTATGTGGGCATTTTCCATCACTTTTTTGTCCCTGGGGAGCTGGAAACCGAAATAGGTGCTGCAGGTCTGCAGATTTTAGAGCAACAGAAATCTGCCAACGGTCTTTTTGACTTTTGTATTTTGTCAGGGGGGCATGGGTAATGTCGCTGGAAAACGTCGCCGATATTTATCCCCTATCTCCTGTACAGGAGGGTATGCTCTTCCACGCACTCAATGCACCCAAGTCGGGCGTATACATTGAGCAATATGCCTGCAAACTGCAAGGAACGCTAAAAATTAACGAGTTTCAGCAGGCTTGGCAACAGGTGATTGCACGACAGCCGGTACTGAGAACCGCATTTCTGTGGGAAGGGTTGGATGAGCCGCTGCAGGTGGTGCGTCAGCAGGTGGATGTTAGCTGGACGATGGATGACTGGCAAGGACAGTCTTCTGTGGAACAGGAACAAGCGCTAGCTGAACTGCTTGCTTGGGACCGCACCCAGGATTTTGACCTGCTGCAGGCCCCAATCTCACGATTTAGGCTGATTCATCTGCGGGACAACAGTCATCAGTTTATCTGGAGTTTTCACCATATTCTGGCAGATGGATGGTCCATTCCCATTATTTGGCAGGAGGTTCTTAGCTGCTACGCTGCCAACTGTCATCAACAGACACCAGTTCTCTCACCTCTATACCCTTACCGCGACTACATCGCCTGGTTAACGGAACAGGATCTATCGAATGCTGAAACATTTTGGCGATCGCACCTTAAAGGATTTACCGAACCCACACCCCTACCTGCTGGGCGCGCTAGTCTTGGAAAACAGCCCTATCAACAGCAAACCCTTACCCTATCACCAGACCTGTACGCCCAGCTGCAATCATTCTGCCGTCAGCATCGGTTAACGTTAAATACCGTACTCCAAGGGGCTTGGGCGCTCCTACTCCATCACTACAGTTCTCAGAACGATATTGTTTACGGTTCCGTGGTTTCAGGGCGTCCGGCAGAGCTAAAGGGCATAGAGACCATGGTGGGGCTATTTATCAACACGCTACCGGTGAGGGTGGCAGTGGCAACAGATCAAGATCTTGTTTTCTGGCTACAGGGGCTTCAACAGAAACTGTTGGATTTGCGGCAGTACGAGACCACGCCCCTTAGCGATGTACAGCGATGGAGCGATATCCCCCAGGGCAGTCCGCTGTTTGAAAGTATTGTGGTATTTGAAAATTATCCAACGGCGAAGAACAATGATCTGGATCTAGATATTCAGGATATTCGCTACCTGGAACAGAGTAATTATCCCCTAGCGTTGCTGGTGTTGCCAGGGAATGCACTAGAGCTGTTTCTGCTCTACGACCCAGCCCGGTTTGAATCGGGGGCAATCTCACGTCTACACACTCACCTAGAACTATTGCTAACGGCCTTTGTTGAAAAATCAGATCGCCAGCTGGCTGATTTACCACGATTGACAGCAGCGGAACAGCAACAGCTTACCGATTGGGAAATCCTAGATTATCCAAAAGAGTTAACCATTCAGCAGCTGATTGCCGACCAGGTAAGGAAAACGCCGGAAGCCCCCGCTGTTGTTTTTGAAGGGCAGACACTGACCTATGGTGAACTAGCTCAACAGGCTGAGACATTAGCCTATTGGCTACAGGGCCATGGTGTTGGAGTAAATGACCGAGTGGCCCTGTGTTTAAAGCCTTCGCTAGATCGGATTGTTGCCATCCTAGCGGTGTTAAAGGCAGGTGGAGCTTATGTGCCTTTGGACCCGAGTTATCCTGCGGAGCGGATTATCTATTGCTTAGAAGACACGGCACCAAAATTTCTCATTACCCAGCGGTCGGTAACCTTGCCTGAAATATCGGTGAACTGTGTTTATTTGGATGATCTAGAACAGGTAGAAGACCAGGGACAAGACCGATGGCAGGCACGAGACCTGCCCCAACATGAGGATCTCGCCTATATTATTTACACTTCTGGGTCTACAGGTAAACCTAAAGGGGTGATGGTGAGTCAGGGTAATTTGGTGCATTCTACCCTAGCTCGCACCCAGGTTTATCCAAACCCTGTCGGACGTTTTCTGTTGCTCTCGTCCATTGCTTTTGATAGCTCAGTGGCAGGCATTTTCTGGACTCTCTGTCAGGGGGGCACCCTAGTACTTCCTCCAGAAAGGATTGAACAGGATTTACAACAGCTAGCCAACTTAATTGACACCCAGAGCATTACCCACACCCTGTGTGTGCCCACCCTCTATTCGCTGCTGCTCGATGCTGTAGTCCCGGAACAGCTATCAACGCTGCAGACGGTGATTGTGGCGGGAGAAGCGTGTTCTCCTAACTTGGTGAAACAGCACTATGACAAGTTGTCTACAACAGATTTATATAACGAGTATGGCCCCACCGAAGCAACGGTGTGGTGTACGGTTCATCGCATCCCAGCAACGCCAGCACCCGGACCGGTACCCATTGGTCAGGTAATTCCCAACGCACAGATTTATCTTTTAGATGAGGAGTTACAGCCCGTACCGACGGGGGCCGTCGGCGAGATTTATGTGGGTGGGGCGGGGGTTACCCAAGGGTATCTAAATCAGCCTGATAAAACAGCTGCAGCATTTGTGGTGCCAGATGGTGGACATGGCCTACCTGCAGAGCGTTTATATAAGACAGGAGACCTAGGCCGATATCGAGCAGATGGTGCCTTGGAATGGCTAGGGCGATGTGACCGACAGGTAAAGATTCGGGGCTATCGGATCGAACTGGGGGAGATTGAGGATGTGTTGAGAGCGCACTCTGCTGTCCAAGAAACAACTGTGGTGGCCCGCCCGGCGAATACCCGTATTGAAGACTTGGTAGAGGCATTGTCTGAGCTAGAACCCCAGCAGGCAGAGGACCTGTTGGCGGCAGTGGAGGGGGGTAGTTAGCATGGCCCACATTATTTGCATCACCGGGGGCCTAACGGGCATGTTTAACGCCAGTTTGGCGTTGGTAGAGTCTTTGCGACGAGCAGGTCACCAAGTTAGCTATGCCAGCCCAGCCAATCTTGGTGAGGCGGTGAGCGCCCAAGGTATTCCCTACATTCAGCTGGACCGCTGGGTGATGCAATCCGGGGACCCACCCATGGGGCGCTGGCAACAGTGGCGCACATTACGGTCACGACAGCAGCGGGCGGTGGAGGCCCTGGGGGTGCAAAACTTTGTCAGCACGTTGCGATCGCTAAACCCCGATCTCCTGCTCATCGATATGGAAATGCAGCCCCATGTGATGGCGGCTGTTATGGCAGGACTGCCGGTGGCCCTGCTGTGTCAGTTTCTCTCTATTTGGCAACGGCCCCATCTCCCCCCGATTCACACAAATATTGTTCCTGGCCAGGGCTGGTCAGGTAGCGCCTGGAGTATTGTTGGTCACTGGTGGTATCACTGCTGGCGCAAGTGGTTAGCATTTCAGCGAGAGCGCTGGCGACGTATGGGACTTGATTGGATTTCTGTTCTACGCTGCTATGCACAACAGATTGGCTATCCCTGGCAGCATGTGTGGCCATGGGATCAGTGGCTGTTGCCCTACACCCATGGTCAGCTGCCAATCCTGTGTTTTAATGCCCTAGAGCTGGATTTTCCGCACGAGCCTCACCCACTAATGCACTATGTGGGGCCTATGGTGCTAGAAAATCGGCCCGAGTCACGAGTTGATATATCTACAGAAGTGGCTTTAGAAACCATTTTCGAGCGGTGCCGAGCTACAGGACGTTCCTTGCTTTATTGTTCTTGCAGTACCTTTGCAAAAAACAATCAGCAGTTTTTGCAAAGGTTGATCGCGGCTATTGACTCTGACTGGGAGTTGATTTTGGGGCTGGGAGGGCAGCTGAGTGTTAACGACCTGCCAAAACTGCCCCAGAACGTTCACACCTTTACCTGGGTGCCGCAGCTAAAGGTACTAAAGCAGGCGGACTGCGCCATTAACAATGGTGGTATCAACAGCATTAACGAATGTCTTTATTTTGGTGTACCCATGCTGGTGTATTCTCTCCACCAGTTTGACCAGGATGGGGATGCTGCGCGGGTTGCCTACCACGGTGTAGGAATTGCAGGAGACATTCTCCGAGATTCATCACAGCAGATACGCGACTATCTCACATCTCTGCTACAGGAAAAACGGTATAAAACCTCGGTGGAATCTATACGCGCCTGTTGCCAGCGATATCGTAGTGAAAATCGTGTGGCTCAAGTGGTGGAATCTCTTGTAAGGTCGTTGCCCGTTTCCCACGCTGCAGAACTGGGAGGGATTGTGTCATGACAAAGAATAACTACATTGTCTGTTCCACGGTGCGTTCCGGTAGCACCCTGCTCTGTCGAACCCTAGAAACCTTAGATGGATTTGGCCAGCCGGAGGAATATTTTCATCGTCACAGGTTAGAAGCGTTAAATCTGGAGAATTCTCCCGACGACTTTTTGCAGTACTGCCACTCTATTTTTACCCAGGATACCCCGGATAGATTTGGCATCAAGATGCACTGGTGGCAGCTGATGGAGTTTCTTGCCCTAGGGCGAGAGCTGCCGCAGTTTAGAGATAAAAGCGATTTGGACATTCTCAATGGTATTTTTCCAAATCTGAGATTTATTTACCTGTGGCGCCGTGATGTTACCTCTCAGGCGGTATCCGCTGCGATCGCATCCCAAACAGGACAATGGGAAAAAAGCATGCACAACACATCTAACAAATTACGCCCCGTAAAATTTCAACCTTGGAAGATTTACGAATGGGAGCAGAGCCTTAAAGAACAAAATCACTGCTGGCAGACGTTTTTTCAAACCAACCAATTGGACTATTACGCGATTACCTATGAAGACCTTGTGGAGTCTTTTACAGAAAACGTTGCTCAGGTCATTAGCCATATCGACGGGCAACAAAATCCTCCATCAACTCCGCTAACCATGCCCACACAGCGACAGTCTAATAGGGTTAATCGACGCTTTTCCACCTACTATCGGCTGATGCCAAAGTCACTGCTCAGCACTCTTTTCCAGCTTTATTGCCGGGTAACCCAGAATGGAGGAGGGGTATGACCATGAACTTTAAACAACGGGTAATGGCGCTTTCACCCAGTCAACGAGTAGCGTTGGCCCAGAAGTTATCTAACTCCCAACGGTTGGTGGCCTATGTGGTGCCTAAACCGACTAAAGATGTCCTGAGCAACCATGAGCTAAAGGATTTACTCAAATCCAAGCTGCCCAACTACATGGTGCCTGCCGCAATTGTCTCCCTGGACGCGCTACCCCGTACCGCCAATGGCAAGATTGATATTAATGCCCTGCCAGAGCCACAGTTTTCTTCCTCGAATATCATCACAAACGCTCCACGAACAAAGACTGAGGCCACACTGCTCGGCATTTGGCAGGCCGTGTTGAAATTAGACAACATTGGCATCCACGACAACTTTTTTGAGCTAGGTGGCGATTCTATCTTAAGTATTCAAATTGTTTCACGGGCGCGGGAGGCTGGTTTGGGGCTAGCGCCTAATCAGCTGTTTGAACAACCCACAGTAGCAGAGCTGGCAGCGGTGGCGACCGGTGCATCTCAAGTAGCTGCAACCCAGGAAGTCGTCACAGGGGAAGTTCCCCTCACCCCCATTCAGCACTGGTTTTTTGAGCAAAAGATGATGGCCCCTCACCACTGGCACCAGGCCATGTTGGTAGAGTTGCCCATGGTCGATAGCGAGAGAGTACAGGATGCCATTACAACGCTCTGGACTCATCACGATGCCTTGAGAATGCGGTTTGAAAACTCTCAGCAGATAAATGCTGATGACAGCAATCCACCTGAAGTTATTCAGGTGGATCTGTCCCAACTTACTCCGACAGAACAGAGTCAGACCATTGCCGACCAGGGAAGTTATCTCCACTCCAGCATGAATTTGAAGAATGGCAGCTTATTCGGAGCCATACTGTTTAGGCGCGGCAACCACCAGCCAGACTGGCTGTTACTCAGTGCCCACCATTTAGTGGTCGATGCGGTTTCCTGGCAGATCCTTCTAGAAGATTTGGCCAAACTACTAACGACAGATTTACCGTTACCTGACAAAACAACATCCTTTAAAGCCTGGGCCGAAACCCTGACTGCTCAGACTACTATCCGGCAGTCTGAAGCTAGCTTCTGGTACTCCCAGGTTGAGCAGCCCACCGTTCAGCTGCCCCGAGATTATCCAAACATAAAATTGCTTACGGAAGCAGCCACTGAAAACACTACGGTTACCCTCAGCTCAGAAGATACTCAACTGCTGTTACAAACGGTGCCAGCGGTATATAACACCCAGATTAACGATGCCCTACTAACGGCCCTGGCCCAAACCCTGCTGCAGTGGACGGGGACATCCACAGGGCATGTGCGAGTAGAGATAGAAGCCCATGGCCGAGAACAAATCGTAGATGGACTTGATCTATCTCGCACAGTGGGATGGTTTACGACTACTTATCCAGTCAGTCTGTACGTCGATGCTGCTAATAGCGATGTGGACAACTTGAAATCTGTTAAAGAACAGCTCCGCCAGGTGCCCAATCGGGGTATTGGTTACGGTATGCTGCGCTATTTAGGTGATGCCGAAACCCGTCAGCGACTGGCTCAGTCTTCTGAGGTGTTGTTTAACTATCTGGGCCAGCAAAACAATCCTGTTTCAGACTTAACACGTATTCCAAATGCTGATGTGGGTGTCCTCAGGGATTCTCGCAATCAGCGCAGCTACCTATTAGAGATTAACGCCTGGGTCACCGATAAACAGCTGCACATTAACTGGCGGTATGACGCCCAAATGTATCGAGCAGATACGGTACAGTCCCTGGCTAATCACTATCTGGTTGCTCTAAAAACTTTGATCGCTGACTGTACAGCAGAGAGTGGGGGCTTCACACCGTCTGACTTTCCAGATGTGGAGCTAGGCCAAACGGAGCTGGATGACTTTATTAGTCAATTGACTGGTTAAGGGGTAGGCCGATAGGAGTTTAGAAACAATCGAACGATGGATAAGAAAAACATTGAGACAATCTATCCCCTGGCCCTACTGCAGCAAGCGTTTTTGTGGCACAGTCTGCAAACATCTACTGAGGATGGCCTGATCCACATGCGCTGCACCCTAAAAGGTGATGTGGATAGCGCCTTACTCCAGCAGGCATGGCAATGGGTCATAAAACAGCACCCTGTACTAAGAACCTCGGTTCACTGGGAAGGGGTAAAACAACCCCTGCAGGTGGTGGCTAAACAGGTGACAATGCCCTGGACTGAACTGGACTGGCGAGATCAGACAGATCAACAAATTGCCCTGGAAAATTTTCTAGCAGAGGATAGGGCCGCAGGGTTTGAGCTAACCCAGGCCCCCATCTCCCGTTTGGCACTGATACAGCTAGACGAGCATATTTACAAGCTGGTGTGGAGCTGCCATCACCTGATGCTAGATGGCTGGTCAGGGGCATTAGTCTTTCATCAAGTGTTTGATGCCTATGGTGCACTACAGCAAGGCCAATTGCCCTCTTCAAAAGCTGTGCCCACCTATCAAAACTATGTACGTTGGCTCAAACAACAGGATGAGGCCGCTGCTGCAGAGTTTTGGCGACGGGAACTGGCCGGATTTTTAGAAGCTACAGCCTTGCCGAGGCTGACTGATAAGGACATTTTCGGGAAAGAAGCTACCGGTCATCGAGGCCCCCTAAATCCCCCAATCCTGGGGGACTTTGAACCTGCTCCCCCCCAGAATTTGGAAAACCCCAGTATGCCTGATGGCGTTGATAATAATAAAGCCTCG
The DNA here is from genome assembly GCA_039024555.1 of Cyanobacteria bacterium P01_D01_bin.156. Taxonomy (GTDB): domain Bacteria; phylum Cyanobacteriota; class Cyanobacteriia; order Phormidesmidales; family Phormidesmidaceae; genus Leptothoe. The sequence continues at coordinate 28,040 of JBCCQQ010000034.1, read as the reverse complement.
CCTATTGTTGTGCTTTCTTCTGAGACCACAGCTGAGATGCAGACATTTTTGCGATCGCACCGCCTCACCCTCAATACTCTGATGCAGGGCATCTGGGCACTGTTGTTGCATCGCTACAGCGGCAAATCAGATATTCTCTTTGGTGCTACGGTTTCAGGTCGTCAAGGAGATTTACCTGGAATCGAATCAATTGTGGGGCTGCTGATCAATGTATTGCCTGTGCGGGTCAACGTTTCTCGTGAACAACCCGTATTAGCCTGGCTGCAGGATTTGCAAACCCATCAAGCCACAGCCAGCCGCTACGGCTATGCCTCACCGGACCAAATTCAGTCCTGGAGTGAGGTATCAGGCCAGTTGTTTAACAGTCTGTTAGTTATTGAAAACTACCCTATACAGACCTCAGTAGACCATGGTTTTCAGGTGAAAGATGTGCAATCGGGTCTGGTAAGCACCTACGGGTTAACCGTGGTGGTCAAGCCAGGGCAGGAGCTGACAATTTTGTTACAGAGTGAAGCGCTATCGAACGCAATTTTATCCACTCTGGTGAGTCAGTTCAAAGCGGTGTTGGAAACAATTCTGCAGTCTACGGAGGCAAGTGTAGGTGAACTTATTCCGTCACCAGCTGTGATGACATCTGCTACAGAAGAGAATGCCCTAGACCCATCAAATCTGAGTCGCGATCGCTTAGAAGGCCGCTTTTTTGCCCCCAACAATCCCCTGGAACTAAAGCTAACTCAAATTTGGGAAGCTGTTTTAGGCGTGGCTCCCCTCAGTGTGCAAGATAGCTTCTTTGACGTAGGTGGTAATTCGCTTTTAGCCGTACAGCTATTTAATGAGATGCAGCGGCAGTTAGACTGCAGTCTGCCATTGGCCACATTATTTCAGGCTCCCAATATTCGCCAATTTGCCGCACTCCTAAGCCAAGAACAGCCAGTCTCTCAATGGTCTAGTTTGGTTCCTATCCAAACCAGTGGTCAGCGGCTGCCCCTATTTTTCCATGGTGGTTCCGCCGATGCCCTCACCTGGGCTAGATTTTCCCATTTACTAGGAACAGAACGGCCCTTCTATGCCCTACAGCGGCCTGACCTTGACGGCAGTGAAGTCACCTATACCACTGTGGAAGCTTTAGCAACAGACTGCATTAGAGAAATGCGGATGGTGCAGCCCACAGGTCCCTATTTGGTGGGAGGACATTGTCTAGGGGGCGCTATAGCGTTTGAGATAGCTCAACAGCTCCAGGCGGAGGGTGAAGATGTGGAGAGTGTTATTTTAATTGACTCTTATCGTCCTGGTGAACTGCCTGAGACACCGCTAACGAAGCTACAAAGCCGCTTACAGTTGGGCGTATTTTGGCTCCGTAAAAACTATTACTACCATGGGAGATGGGAGAATATGACCCGCCTGCCAGGGAAAATTTTGCAGAAGATTAGACCTGCCCGTTCTTCTGCCAGCTCCGAAAACTTGTCGTCGTCATCTATCGGTGAAGATGTGGCAGAAACATCGGAGCCTAACGTTTCCTATGAATACCGCTACGCCCGCGCCCAAAAAGCCAATGAACAAGCGGCGGCCAGCTATGTCCCTCGACCCTATGCGGGTAACGTAAAACTCTTTCGTGCCAAAAATCAAATCCTAGATTGGTATTTTGGCCGCGAACTGGGCTGGCAGATAGTCGCCAAGGATGGTGTGGAGATAGCCACAGTACCGGGCTTCTTTGGCAATTTATTTAATCAGCAATCCACACCGTTATTGGTGGACCAGTTAAAAACATCCCTGTCCAAACTGCCATGAGCTCCAATTTAAAAAATGCTCCTCATCCCACATCCGACTAGTCCTAACCTGATAAACCTATGACCGTCCAATCCAATCGAGTTCTACAGATTGTTCCTCGCATTTCACCCGATGTGGACGGTGTGGGAGATTATTCGTTGCAGTTGGCCCACCAGCTCTATGACCAACATCAGATCTTGTCAGATTTTTTAGTCTTTCGGCCCAACCCTAAACTCCAGCCTCAACTGGATCAGTTTCCGGTACATGATTTGGATAGCCATACGGTGCAAGGCTTTCTGGACAAAGTGCCAAGCAACATATCAACTATTTTGCTTCAGTATAGTAATTATCCCTATTTGCGGGGAAAACTAGATGCGCCTATGTGGCTCGTAAATGCACTGAGAGCGTTGAAGCAAAGGGGGGTGAGGATTCTAGTGATGTTCCATGAGCTACCGACATTGAGATACAAGCAGATTCGCTGTCCAAATTTTGTGCAGCGGCGAGTATCCCGTGGGTTAGCCCAGGTGGCGGATGTGGCAATCACCAATAATGCTGCATTTCAGCAAACGCTATCTGGATGGACGCAAACACCCGTGCACTGTATTCCCAACTATTCCACCATCGGGGAATTACAGACAGTGAAGCCGCTATCGCAGCGTAAGCGATCTCTAATTGTGTTTGGCAGTAGCGATCGCACCCGTGTTTATCGAAACAATATCAACACCCTGAATCATATTTGCAAAGTCTTAAACATTAACACCCTTTACGACGTAGGTCGCCCCGTAAATTGGGATGGTCAGGGGCTAAACGTAGACATTATAAAGACCGGTTTTTTAACCGCGCCTGAAGTCAGTCAATTACTGGCTGAGTCTTTAGCTGGGATATTCGACTATCGTCGTTTCCCACAGAATCTAGCCAAATCTACCGTGTATGCCGCCTATGCGTCCCATGGGGTGTTGCCCATTTGTAATGGAAATGGGCTAACGACTCAGGATGATATTGCCGCAAATCATCACTATGTAACAACATCAGCACTACCAATAATTTCTCAACCCACAGCCCTACAAGCTATTGCCAGTAATGCCTATGCCCATTACAAAAACCGCACCCTAGCTCGAAGTGCTGCAAAATTTGCAGACCTCATTCATCCAGTTGAAACTGTTCCAGCTATCAAAAGTACGTTGTCAGCTGTTTATCCTCAAAAAACATCGTTGCCCTGGTCTCTTTTATCCAAAGCAAGTCCACCTCAAGCCCAGAAGTCTTCCCCTTAGGAAGATACTTAAGAGATAGGGGGCAAGTTATCATGCCAACCCTAGTTTTTATCGATTATGCATACCCAGGCTGTTGAAAACGATATCGATATGGGGCAATTAGCATCCTGTCCAAAACTATTTGTGGTAGGTTGCCCACGCTCTGGTACATCATGGGTCACATCACTCATTGCGAAACATCCTGATGTGGCGGCTGTGCCCAGAGAAACCCACGTATATCGCCTAGTGTATGAACCATTTATAGAATTACCCACCTGGAATTGGAAACGACGACTCCAGTCGTGGAAGGGGATTTTACGACGCTACGGTCTACGTTCGCTGTTATTTGGTTTTCGACCTGAGGATATTTGGCCCGGTATTCTGCGACAGCACAAGATTTTAGATCGGCCCGATAGCCATGGCTTGCATGGTTTAGTGGACTATGGTGATCTGCATTTGTTAATGAATGCGATCCGATTAGAAGTTCCCGATACCAATCGTGGGTTAACCCAAGCGGAAGAACTCATCGCAGCGATGTTTGAGCGATTTTTTGAACAGTTTGGTCGCCCTGGCCAAACCATTTTAGAAAAAACGCCGATGCATCTTCGCTACGGAGAACAGATTTTATGGCGATTTCCAGAAGCAAAAATTGTTGAAGTCGTCCGTGATGGTCGCGATGTTTGTGTATCATATAATGCCCTGGCAAAGCAGGAGCGCTGGGCCAGCATCGGTACAGCTGGCGCAATTCGCCAGTGGAAACAATGTATTGAATGGGGCGATATTCTGCGGGAACGGCCTAGTTTACGAAACCGAGTCCATAGGGTTCGCTATGAATCACTCAAAGCAGATCCCAAACGGTGTTTGCAACAGATCTTTGAGTTTGCAAATTTACCTCTTGATGAACAACAGGTCGAGGCGATTGTGGCCGCAGGAGATATTAGTCGAATTGAGCAAAAAGGTGAAGGACAGTATGTAAGATCTGGCTCGGTAGGAGATTGGCAGCAGCATCTATCTGAGGCAGAGATTGCCATGTGCAACGAGATTGCTGGAGAGCAGTTAATGAGACTCGGCTATCATTCACATTAGCTGCATCACAGCAAAATGACCGCAGGTGCGCCAGTCGTCAAATTTTTTAGCGGCTTTTTGGGCAACCAATGGTTCAATCCCCACCAGTGCATCAGATTTGAGCACTCTCAATGCTAATGCCCTAAATGGCACACCAGAGGTGGCGACTTCAACAGGTGTGTCCATAGGCCATTGACGATCCTGCACAAATCGACGATAGTTTAGGTCGCCTTTGGAAATGACACCGATAGAGTTATTTAGGCTATTACCAAGATTTTCATCCAATGCATTGAAGTGTCTGGGTTCACCCCAGTCCACTTCAGCTTGAATGAGCAAGCGATCGCAATCAATGGCAGCCTTCAATCGATGGCCCACAGTACGAATATGGGAAGGGAGACTCTCATCAACAAAATGATTTAGTGTTTCTTTAACATCAACAACGAGCGCGTCAGAAACAAACATGGGCCATGGTTTTACATGGATAGTTACCCGGATATTATTGAATAGTCGAAGCAGGGCATCCACCATGATCAAATCCCAGCAGAGCTCATGGCCAGCATTGTCAGCGATGATGTGAATGTCTCCTTTATCAGAATTTTGTTCTAAATAGGAGATAAACCTATCGCTTTCGTCAAGCAGCACACGATCATTCCATAAATCAGCATTACTACGTGAAGTAATTAGCTGACTGTAGTCCGCCTCATTGGCAAATAATGCGCATCGAATTGTTGCACTGAGTAAGTCCATCCCAGCTAGTTCTGAGAGTTGTTCTAAGCTAGTAGCCAGGTCGGGAACTGCTTCTGCCAAAGCGTTTTGACGAATCTGACGAAAAACGTCTGTCCTAGATTTAAAGTATCCAGCGATGGAATTTAACCCATGGTAAAAGAGAAATTCTAAATCGAAGAATGATAAATCATCCCAGGTTACGTTGGTTAACTGGTCAAGGTATTGCTCCCAAGAGGCTGTAGGGCGAGCAAAAATAGTGGTGTCAATGGAGCTGCCGTCAATAATGGCTTGCAGCATGGCTTGAGCAGTCTGCCCTTCTAGCTGGCTTTCAATAGTTGCCAAAATCTTGGGTAGACGTTGGGTAATCGTATAGTCTACAAAGCCATTACCGCGAATACGCTGAATGGCGTCAGGCATCTTACTAAAATGCATGTTTATCTTCAAATTAGGGTAACAAAATAAAGCCAGTTACCTCCATGGGGGAGAATACATTAATCCACCTTCAGTCCAAAGTGCATTTTGGCCGCGCTCCAGTTGAAACGGTGAGTCCTTACCAAGATTGCGATCAAAGATCTCACCATAGTTGCCCACATGTTTGATCGCCCGCAGCATAAAATCATTAGACAACCCCATAGCATTGCCTAGCTCACCTTGAGCACCTACAAAACGCAGAATTTTGGGATCGTTACTGCTAATCGCAGCTTCGATGTTCTCAGAGGTGAGCCCAAATTCTTCCGCTTGAATCAGACCGTAGGTAATCCACTTAACCGTATCAAACCAGTCGGAATCGTTGTTCATGGTCAAAGGGCCTAGAGGCTCTTTAGACATGGTGACGTTCAGCAAGATATGCTCCTCAGGATTACGCAGGGTACTACGTCGACCAATTAACTGGGACTTATCAGTCGTGTACCCTTCACAGTAGCCTTCATCGTAGGCAGTATAAGCAGCATCAGCATTCTGGAAAACGATAGGATTAAACTCAATCCCACGCTGACGGAACTGATCAATCAGGTTCAACTCATTGGTGGTCCCGGTTTTCACACAGATGGATAATCCTGCCATATCTTCCAGGGTTTCAATGCCGCTGTCGGCTCGCACCATCATGCCCTGACCATCAAAGAACGTTGTAGGCGCAAACTCCATATCAACGACTGTATCGCGACTGGTAGTCCAGGTGGTGTTACGGGAGAGCATATCTATATCCCTATCCTGGAGTGATTTAAAGCGCTCAATAGCATTCAAATGGTGATATTCAACCTCATTGGGATCATCAAATAGAGCCGCTGCCACAGCCTTACAAATATCGACATCTAGACCTGAGTAAGTACCCCTTTCATCCACAAAGCTAAATCCAGGAATATCGCCATCAATACCGCAGTGTAGGGTGCCACGGTTCAGCACAGTCTTTAAGTGGCTGACGCTAGTGGCCGAAACGTCAGCCCCACTGTCTGCCACCGTAGTCATCGTATCGACAGGAGCGTTTAACTGTTTAACGATGACACCAAGGGCGGCAGCTAATCCCAGCCCAATCACCCCAAGTATCCACTTAAGGGGCTGGTGATTTGATAATGCATGTAGGTGATCGTCGGTGTGATTTTCTAGTTGTTTGAATGATGTTGATGGAGCCAACTCAGGTTGGTTTGTTGTTTGTGGCGGATGTAATGAGTTTATCCAAGCTTGCATTGAAGCAGGACGAGCATCTGCTTCCAATGCCATTCCGTTCAAAATAGATATGTTGAGCCAGTCTTCAATATCTCCACAAAGTTGTTTGGGTGATGGCAACCTATCTCCAAACAGTTTTCGGCTCATAGATGCCTGAGGGATTTGTCCAGTGACTGCAAAATATAATGTTGCAGCTAACCCATAGATATCAAGGGTAGGTTGAGGAGTGTTCTTTTTGTCTTCTTGTTCATAGGGAATAAAATTATTCTTTACTGTAGTTGTTGCAGCCAATGTAGTCGGCTGCAACAGCTTTGCTGAGCCAATATCAATAATGATGGGTTCACTATTTGGTTGCAGAATAATGTTGTCAGGATGGATATCGCAGTGAATTAAGCCATTTTGATGCAGCGTATCTAGGGCACGGCCTAATTTTTGGAAACACTCAACAGCAATTTCTGGAGACAATCGACCTTTATTCTGGATACGTTCGTTCAGGGTTTCTCCATTCACATAGGCCACCACTAAGCAGAGGATTCTAGCTTCTTCGAAATATTCATGGCATTTGACCATACTCGGATGGCTGATTTTAGAAAGGACTTGGCCTTTATGCTGAAAGCAACGAACGAATTCTGAGTATTCTGGATCAGCTTTGAGTTCTGTGTCGGGTGTTTTGATAACAACGTACTGGCTAAGATAAAGATCCCTAGCAAGGTACGTCAGTTCAAATCCTCGTTGCCCAAGTTTTGTTTGAATCTGATATTTTCCAGCTTGCAATACATGTCCTTTAGCCCACATGAATGAATTCTCCTAAGGACATCTACACAGCTAGTTCAGAAAAATGGTGAACCGGAGGCGCATACAGCGCTATGTGGTCACGGCTACGGCCCTTTGTTAGGGTGACCGTTTCTTGCCAGGATAGCTTTTGAGGACGATCCTGCTGCTGCAATTTCCCTGAAGTCAGAACTTTCATTAGGTTGTCTGGAGGTGTGCACGTTGCTTCAATGCTGTATCTTATTTGCTGGAGCTGACATTTAGCATCCGGTAATTCTCTGTTTAATTGATAGTTGGTGCTGCAGCGCCTTGGCATAAGTTCATATGAGCAACACTGACACGCTGCATCATTGTCAGATGTTCACACTTTCAATCAGCAGCGCCAATGATGGGTTGGGTGAATTGGTGAATTTAGGCTGTAAACCACTACAACACAATTGCCACGCCATCGGCTCGGGGTTCTGAGCCTGCCATCAGCACGTCGCCCAACCGCAAAATCATTTGTCCTTTACCAAAGGTTCCGGGTTCTGCAGTCACCTGCACATCATGACCTAAATCACTTAACCCCAACGCTATATGGCGCGATACCGTCTGTTCCAAAAACACTCGATTCCCTCGATCAAACCGCCAGCGTGGTGCATCCAGGGCCGCCTGTGGATTTAACCCCCGATCTATTAAATTTGAAACTACCTGCAAATGCCCCTGGGGCTGCATCGATGCTCCCATTACGCCAAAGGGACCTAACGGTTGCCCATCTCGACTCAGAAAGCCAGGAATAATGGTATGAAATGGCCGCTTTCCAGGCGCGATCGCATTTGGATGATCCGCATCTAATACAAACCCCGCCCCCCGGTTTTGTAATGCAATGCCGGTCCCCGGAATCGCAATGCCACTGCCAAACCCCATAAAGTTTGACTGAATAAACGACACCATTAACTCCTCGTCTGCCGCTGCTAAATACACCGTGCCCCCCTTAGGTAAGCCAGGTTCAGCCAGGGGGATGGCGCGATCGCTAATGAGTTGACGACGCTGGGCCGCATAGGTTTTATCCAACAACGCGGCTGTTGTCACATCCATTGTGTTTGCATCGGCCACATACCGATGGACATCGGCAAAGGCCAGCTTCATCGCCTCGATCTGTTGATGATAATTGGCTACCGATTCCCGTGGTACAGCTTTTAGGTCAAATCCTTCAACAATATTGAGCGCTATTAATGCCGCGATTCCTTGACCATTGGGCGGTATTTCTGAAACCGTCAGTCCTCGATAGGTGGTTGAAATAGGGGTTACCCACTCTGCCTGGTGGTGGTGTAAATCGTCTAATGAAAACACACCACCAGTTGCCTCGGAAAAAGCCACTAGCTGTTGTGCCAATTTTCCCCGATAAAAACTCTCTCCTTCTGTTGTGGCCAACTCTCGTAATGTGGCGGCTTGGTCTGGGCAGCGCCAGATGTCGCCAGGGCGAGGGGCCTGATTGCCTGGAAAAAATGTTGCTAGAAAAGGTTGATGGGCCGCACCTGTTAATGCCGCATAGTTATTGGCTTGCTGCTGCCAGTTACGGGCCGTGACTGGGGAGACGGGAAATCCATCTTCTGCATGGCGAATGGCGGGTTCAAATAGGCGCTCAAATGGCAGCTTACCCCAGCGTCGCCATAGGGTTTGCCAGGCGGAAACAGCTCCGGGTACGGTGGTTGATAGCCAGCCATGCAGAGGCAGATTTTCGATGTTTGCCCACATGTCGGTTGACAGGGCCTGGGGGCTTTTGCCCGATGCATTGAGCCCGTGGAGTTTGCCATCCCATACTAGGGCAAAGGCGTCTGAGCCTAACCCGTTGGATGTGGGTTCAACAATGGTGAGAGCAATGGCCATTGCGATCGCAGCATCCACCGCATTGCCCCCTGCCTGCAAAATTTCTGCCCCCGCCGCCGCTGCCAAGGGTTGAGACGTGGCTACAGCACCCCGTTTTCCCAACATGACAGGGCGTGAGGAAGAATAGGGATAGGCGGTCAAGTCGAATGGTTGCATAATTGAAGGGAGTCGTCTTTGGTGGCATCGTACCTGACAGCCTTAACCAATGACTGCCATGGAACAGACGAGCAATAATCCTTAAGGTCTCGTATTAGACAGTGCTATTAGAATGAAAGGCAGGTTGCTCAATTCATGGCATACTCCCTTGCTCAAGATGACCGCATATCGATGACCGCTTCCTTAATCAACCTTAAGGAAAATCCCCCTGCTGCTGAGCAATATCTCACCCTTGAAGGAGTGACTTGGCAGCAGTACGATGCTTTGATAACGCTGTTTATCGACCAATTCCCAGCCTTACGGATGACCTACTTGGAGGGCATCCTAGAACTTATAACCACCTCCCCCGAACATGAGCGTCTTAAAAAAATCATTGCTCGGCTCATAGAAGCTTTTGCGGAGGAAGCGGATATTGACCTAAATGGCTACGGTTCTGCCACCTTTCGCCAAGAAGCAGCTGCCCGTGGTTTAGAACCTGACGAATGTTACAGCCTTGGGGAACTGGAGGAGGCACCAGACATTGCCATTGAAATTGTCTTAACCAGTGGTGGACTTGACAAACTGTCCGTTTATAAAGGCCTGGGTGTTCAGGAAGTTTGGTTTTGGGAAAATCAAACGTTTAGTTTGTACAGCTTAATCAACCCCGAAATGGGTTATGAAGCGATATCATTAAGCCGCCTTCTACCTGGATTAGACCTGTCAGTCTTAGCAAAATTTGTTGACTATCCTAGCCAAACCCAGGCTGTTAACGCGTTTCGCAAAACACTTAACGCCTAAATATGCTCTTTTATCACGCTGACTTGGCTTCTTTAGCAATGTTTTAATAACAGTTATTCGAGTTACATTACTAATCCTTTATCAATCATGTTGTTGAGGATCGCGATTGTTGCTTTTGAACATAGGGCTAGGTCACCAGACCCGAGCCATTTCATTTCTTCGATTTCAGCACTGGGTTGCAACTTGCCTAAAAAGTCGGCCTGGTAGCATTTCACCGTGACGATTACATCGGCGTTCTTCCCGTCAGCTGGGGCTGAAAATGTGTCCAAGTAACTGATTTCTGAGGCAATCGTCACCGATAGTTCTTCTTGTATTTCCCGACTCAGGGTTTTGCGATCGCTCTCTCCAGATTCGCGCTTACCACCGGGAATGTAGAACAAGGTTTTACCATAGGAACGAACACACAGAAGCTTCTGGTCTTGGATCAATATCCAGCCAACCTTATCGATAATCTTCGACATTTACCTAAAGAAGTTGATGCAGCGTTATGTCGCTAATTTACCCCACTATTGCCGCAGTGAGGCTGTTGCTGTTTGGTCGATGGTCAATGTGACCGGATCGACCACTACACGATAGTCTCGTCGCGCAGACTCAACAGTCAAAAATCCATCTAAGACATCTTCTAAAATTAGGACCGGATCGCGTTCTAAGGGATTACCATAGCCACCGCCGCAGGGGCTGATCGTGCGTAGCGTGTCACCAGGTTTGGTCTTACGGCAGGGAAACTTAGACGGCAAAATCTGCACCTCCTCCTCCTCTGGATTGAGAATTTGCACGCCGCCAGGGGTACCATCTTCGCCGCCAAAGATGCCCCAGGGTGCGTACTTATTACCTTCTCCTTCTAAGGACATTTGCCCCGGTGAAAGAAACTGAATATCTCGAATCGAACCTAGTCCACCGCGCCATTTACCCGCACCGCTAGCATCTTCAATCAGCTCATATCGGGTAACCCTCAAAGGTAAATGGGCCTCAATATCTTCAATGGGATTGTTGCGGGTGTTGGCATACAGCGTATCTACACCGTCCATACCGTCCTTGCCATAGCGACCGCCGTAGCTGCCTTCGGTGATATCCATGTAGACCCAGTAGTCTTCATCCACCGCACCACTGTAGGACACCACTTTAATATTACCGATACCGCCACTGACATTCTGCGGAGCTACCTGAGCTAGAGCTTTCATGAGAGTGTCAGCAACAATATTACCTGGACAACAGCGGGCAATCACTGGAGCTGGATAAATGGGATTTGCTAGACAGCCCTTGGGAGCAACAATGTGGATAGGGCGGGTCAGGCCAGAATTCTGAGGGACATATTCCATCAGGGCCGTATCCAGTAAAACAGACCGCAGGGTGACAAAAATAGCAATATCCACAGTGCCGACAAAGGGCATATTGATGGGGCGATCGTCCACCTGGGGCGCTGTGCCAGTCAGGTCGATGGTCATATCGCTACCGTCGATGGTGACCGTAACCGCAATTTTTAAGTCTTTTTTGCTGGGGTCTGGATCATCTAAAAACCCATCGATAAACCCTTCGGCAGAGTAGGTGCCATCCGGCAGCTTTTCAACAGCCTGACGAATCATCCGTTCGGAATAATTCATCAGCACTTCACTGGCCGCCAACACCGTACCCAGCCCGTACTGATCCACCAACTCTAAAAACCGTTGTTCCCCCACCCGACAAGCCGCTACCTGAGCTTCAATATCGCCGACGACCACCTGAGCACTGCGAATATTTTGTCGCAGCATGCGCCACACCTGACGATTTTTAACCCCTTTCTCATAGATTTTGACCGCCTTAAACTGGAGACCTTCGGCAAAGGCATCCACCGCGTCCACAATGCCACAGCTACCAGGGGATGAGGAGCCAATATCCAGATGGTGGGCGGTGGTAAAGGAATACCCAATCAGTTCTTCTCCTTGAAAAATGGGAATGCCAATACCAATATCCGGTCCATGGGAAGCACCGTAGTAGGCATGGTTGTGGAGAATCACATCACCGGGGTAAAACTCTTCTCCATCTTCTTCCATGGCCTTGAGCACGCCCCGCATATAGCCAGGAATAGGGCCTAGCTGCAGAGGAGTACTGTAGGCGCATTCGGCCAGCTGCTGACAGTCGGCATCAAGAATAGCGGCACCAAAGTCCTCAGATTCACGAATGATGCTGGAATAGGACATGCGGGCAAGCTTGTGGCCCATCTCTAGGGCAATCCCGTTGAGGGCTCCGGCAAGAACCTGGGCAGTGACGGGGTCGATTTTGGGGAGCTGGCGAGGTTTTAAGGGGGAAATAGTCATGGGGAGACAGGGGGAAAGGGAAAGGGAGAGGGGTTGTCGTAATTTGGAAGACTATTGGCATTGAGCATGACTAGCAGCGGTTCCCCTTGGCAAGGGGAACCGCCGGAGGGGTCTTCGGTCGTTAGCGCAAGTTAGCCAAACCCCTCCCTGACGGTTCCCCTTCGTAAGGGGAACCCTTGTTAGATAATTCTGAAGCCATTTAAGTCCAAAGGATTTAGCCATTCTCTCTAACCTATGTATACACCGCAGGGGCAAGGGAAAAGTAGGAACATAATTAGGCTGGACTTTGAGCGGTGGCCATTTCCAGCGCTTTATCCATCATGGAATCATTGGTTACGCGAATGACCAGATTGCCGTTGGGTTCTACGACAGTGTGACTGTGGGGAGGCAACAGAATCGTAGAGTCTTTTTGGAAGATAACGGCAGGGCCTTCAATTTGAGCACCCATAGGTAAGCGGTCTCGATCAAAGAACTGGGTGGAGTATTCTTCTAGCTGGCCATCAACTCGAAAATAGGTAACGGCTGTTTTTAGCCAGGCGTCTTTTAAGTCTCCTTGGGTGGGGGCGGGGAAATCGGAGAGTTTGGGCATGGGGCCGGTGCCAGTCACCCTAAGGGTTACCAATTCGACAGGGTTTTCTGGAAAGGCGTGGCCATATTCGCCAGTGTGGAGATCGTGGAACTGTTGCCACACTGTTTGCAGGGCGGTCTCATCTAGAATGCCACCGGGGACCTGAGCCCGCAGTTCGTAGCCCTGGCCCACATAGCGACAGTCGGCAAACCGCTGTAAGGTCATTTCTGTTTCACTAAAGCCATCGGCCCGTAGTTGTTCTTTGACCTGGGTTTCTAACGCTTGCAGGTCAGCATTTAGCTTAGGCAAATTGGGCTCGGTGCTGAGGGTAAATTCGTTTTGAATGAGATCATGCTTCAGGTCGGTGGTGAGCAGCCCCATGGCGGAGGTAATACCGGGATAGCGGGGAACAATCACTTCGGGAATACCCAGGGATAGGGCAACTTCAGCAGCGTGGAGTGGTCCCGCCCCTCCCTGGGCCACCAGAGCAAACTTACGAGGATCTTGTCCTTTTTGAATGGTGCGAGAGCGAATGGCATTGGCCATATTGTTATTCACAATAGTGAGAATTCCTGCTGCGGTTTCATAGAGGTCCAGACCCATACGATCCGCTAGAGCCTGCACTGCGGCAAAGGCCTTCTCTGGGTAGATGGTCATTTCACCCCCGAGAAAGTACTCCGGGTCTAACCGATTGAGAACAACGTTGGCATCGGTTACGGTAACTTCGGTGCCACCCTTGTCGTAACAGACAGGACCGGGCTCGGCTCCGGCACTGCGGGGACCGACGCGAAACGCACCGCCTGCATCAACATAGGCAATGCTGCCGCCACCAGCCCCAATAGTATGCACGTCGATCATGGGTACCATCACAGGGTAGCCAGCAATCCAAGTATCTCTGGCGGTAGCCTCGGCAAAGCCGCGCTCGGTAACAATGCCAATGTCAGTACTGGTGCCACCCATGTCAAAGGTGATCAGGCGATCGGACCCAGCCCCCGCAGCGGCCCCGCCCAGTACGCCTGCAGCTAACCCAGACAACAACAACGTAACGGGCTGTTCTCCGGCCACATCGGCAGTGGCCACTCCGCCATTGGAACGCATGATGTGTAGTTCACCCCGCACGGATTGTTGTTTCAGACTCTGGCTGAGGTTGTTGATGTAGCGTTTAACCTTAGGACCGACAAAGGCGTTAATACAGGCGGTGGTGAACCGTTCAAATTCTCGAAACTGGGGAAAGATACTGGCACTGGTGGTGATAAATGCCTCTGGATAAAGTTCTTTAGCGATGGCAGCCACCCGTTCTTCGTGACGGGCATCAAAGTAGGAGTTGAGGAAACAAATGGCAATGGATTCAACACCAGCTTCTTTGAGCTCAAGAATGGCGGTTTTGGCTTCGGCTTCATTTAGGGGGGTAAGTGTGCCACCTTTAGGGTCGAGACGTTCGGAGACAACTTTGCGATCGCGCCTTTTCACCAATGGTCTTGCCTGCCAGGGAATATCCTGCATGATGGAATAATGCTGGGGTCTTTGGTGACGACCAATATGAACAATATCGCGATAGCCTTTGGTCGTCACCATGCCTGTGCGGGCACCATCATGGGTCAACAGCGTATTGGTAGCAATGGTCGTGCCGTGGAGTACATGCTCAATGTCGCCGTAGTCCGCCTGAGCCATCTGACATAGAGTCTCAATTCCCTGAATCATGGCAACGGAGGGATCATCCACCGTCGTTGGCACCTTATGAATCCAGGTCTGCTGTTGAGCAACATCCGCCAGGATCAAATCAGTAAACGTGCCGCCAATGTCTACGCCGATGAGTTTCATGCCGGAATCTTACTTTCAAATTGATAATCAATATATTAGAAAAGTGGACATTGACTAGCTGTTCAGACTGCACTTTTCCGCATGGCTTCATACCATGCTGTAACAATTCATAGTAAACAATAGACTTGCCAAATTTAGATTTATGCCTATTTTACAATTTCAATGGTGTTGCAAGATTATCCTCTCGGCAACTTGAGGCAGAAAACGTAAAATATAAACATGTGCTCAATGAGCTTTTTATCGAAACTAACGTATCAATTATCAGAAAGAGCTTTTTATGCCATCATCTATTTTTATTCGCAATCATACGTGCAAACAATATTATTTAAATATTAGGAGAGTATCATTTCGTTGCTTAATGCTTGCCAGTGCGCTTTCGATTGCAATGTCGGATGTTGCTATATCTTGCCCTGCATTGGTGGCAGATAAAAGTAGTGAATCATACTCAATATATCCGCACATGGTCGGGTTTAATAACAACCAGACAGCTATTAACAGACCATGGTCTCGACCTTACAATAATCGGCTGTTCCAGTCAGTGTCTCCAGCGAACATACGCTATCCTGGCGGAACAGTCAGCACGTACTGGGATTACGCGAATGATCGTTTTTTTAATACGCTGAAGGAACATTTTGTTTTGCAATGGGTACGTCATCCTATCAAGAAGCAAGCCCTCAATCCTATTGAAGAAATGGGAATGTTGCAAAGCAGGATGGGCAATGATTTCGGCATCGTCTTTGTTGCTAACTTAACAACAGACCAAAGCATTCCTGCACCGAAACCGCTCTCATCTACCTGGCATAATGAACTTGATCAGCGAATCAATGTTTTTATTGAAGCATTAAAACGTGCTGAAAACAGTGGTGCAGCCATTCGTTATGTGGAGTTAGGTAACGAGTACTATTTTGGTAAGGGCACTGAGCCTTATATATCAGGGCTATCTAAAATACAGTGCTTTAGAAAGTGTCCAGGTGTTTTTCCGGGTGATGGGAGACATTATGCGATCGCAGCGAATATTGCCGCGAAAAAAATCAAGGATGCTTTTCCTAACGTGAGAGTTGCAGCAATTGCAGCTGATGCTACAGAAAGACACTCTAAGAGACGTCGTAAGTGGAATGATGTAGTAGTCTCTCTCTATGATCGCAGTGTGATTGATGCATTATCGGTACACTATTACCATTCGCCACCAGAGGGCATCAATATGAGTGACCCTGATGTCATATCCGATATTCTTAAAGAATGGAACGATACATGGAAAGTAACGCAGAGAGGCAGCCAAAATGTATCAACTATGCCTATTTCGCGATCGCATCAATGGGATGTATGGTATACCGAATATGGTGCCTTCATAACAGATCCCAGAAGAACACAGTGGGCATATGGGCTGTATCTGTCCAACAAACTGGATCACTGGCTCAATGAGACAAATATTAAGATGAGTAATTTACATCAGTGGAAGACATCTATTCTGGAATCTAGAGACGATGTAAAGGTAAATGCAAAAGCCATCTCGCTATGGGCTAAAGCTAGTAAAGGCATGAACACAGCTACGTCCCTTGAGATTCCCAACACTCCTTTACTGAAGAGTCAGCAAAAGGGAATTGTTGGATGGGCTTTTAGTAAAAACAGAGATGTTAAGACCAATGTACTTTTTGTCAATTACACAGGTGATGCCCATGAGATTGGTCTTTCATTTATGGAGCACAATGACAAACTATATCAATACACTGTGTATGGTGCACCAACAGATACAACAGATACAGTTAAAACTCTGAGTCAACAGGTTTCTAATGGTGAGTACACGTTACCCCCTTTCTCCATAACAGTATTAAGTAAAGACAAAGTAAGCGATCTTTAACCAATCGTAATACTTTCCAGTGATTTTAATAACAACAGTCTAAACCCTTTCCGATAAGGATAGATTCATAGCTTTTAGGATCCTTCTATGGTTACCGTCGCTTTACAAACCAATCACGCTCGACTCCAACGGAGATTAAGCGATCTGGCTACCATTGGCCAACTCTCCTGTGGCGGTGTGCGTCGTACGGCCTACAGCCCAGAAGACTTAGCCGCTCGCCAGCAGGTAATTGTCGCCATGGAACAGGTAGGCATGGTCATCACCATAGATGCCGCGGGTAACATTATTGGTCGCTATGACGGGACCCAAGATCTGCCAGCTCTGGCCACAGGTTCCCACATTGATACGGTACCTGCCGGTGGTCGCTATGACGGAGCCCTAGGGGTGCTGGCTGGCATCGAAGTTGTTGCCACCCTCCACGAGGCTGGGCAACGCCTTAAACACCCCATTGAAGTGATTGTATTCACCGATGAAGAAGGAGAGATGATTGGCAGTAAAGCCATGGCTGGAACGGCTCATTACAGTGATGCAGAGTTCTATCAACGCTTGGATGGCACCTCGATTCAAACTTGTTTAAAGCGCATTGGTGGAGATTGGAATAATCTGGCTAATGCCCAAAGAACACTCCAGGATGTAGCCGCTTATCTAGAATTGCACGTGGAACAAGGAGGCGTGCTAGAAGCGAGAGACTGTCAGATTGGTGTAGTTCAGGGCATCGTTAGCCTGCAGCGTTACCTAGTGACCATTACGGGGCGTCCCAACCATGCGGGCACCACCCCCATGGATATGCGTCAGGATGCTCTCTATGCGGCTGCGTTGCTAATAGCGGCAGTACATGATGTAGCGGTTCCCGGAGATCAGGTGGCCACTGTAGGGTATCTAAATGTGACTCCCAATGCAGCCAACATTGTGCCAGGGCAGGTGGACCTGACCATTGATATGCGAGATTTATCTCTGGAGAACATTGAGGCTATGATCAATGGTTTACAACAACGGGTACAGGAAATTGAAACAGCGACAGGGACTCAAATCCAGTTAGAACGACAACATGCGGTAGAACCCACCTTGGCCAGTCCTAAGATTCAAGAGACTATTGCGACTGTCTGTGACTCCCTAAAGCTGAGCCATTATTCCATGCCGAGTCGTGCCATTCACGATGCCCAGGAAATTGGTCGGTTTACCCAAATGGGCATGATTTTTGTCCCTAGCCAGTCCGGGGTAAGCCATGCAGAAGATGAATATACGTCTCCAGAGCAATGTGGTCAGGGAGCTGATGTGTTATTGCGTACGCTACTGCAGCTTGATGAACAAGGTTTGAACTTCTATTGTGCGTGCCATTGAGCCTCTGACTAATAAGTTAACCGTACATACATTCGCTCATCAGCCAATATTCTTCGCTAAGAGTGAAACTACTATACCCCGTGTTGTTAGTCTTCCTAATTCCTTGAATCCAAGGTGCGCGTGAAATGCTCGCGATGCGGCATTTATCGGTTTGTAGTTTACCTCACACGTCAGATGAGCGATTTTCTTCTGAATTGCGTATGTTTCCAAATTCTCATACAGAGCTCGACCGAAGCCTTTTCCTCTGTGCAATTGTGATACCGCAATTTGGTCGACATAGAGAAAGTTCTCACGAAAGTGGCTCTGGAACCAGTGAAATTCATCTCCATCGTAAGTCGCGAAACGGTTCATGGCGCAAACATAGCCTGCCACCCGACTATCAACCTCAATCAATCGAAACAGCCCACACTCTCTAACCAGTAGGTTGTAGTACTCAGAATCAAATGCAGATACTCCTGGAATAGATTCTGAGTTGATCTGAAAGATTACGTCCGTATCGCGGTGGGTTATATTACGGATTTTGGACAACATGTGGGCTCATAACGTTTTTGTTGAGCGGTTATTAGTAGACCTTATTACACCGTAATCTTCCAATAATCCACTCCAACAGGATTGTTAGGCGACTCAGCCATTGTGATTGTTGTCATCGGGCGATTTCCGTCTAACCACTTTTTAAGGTACATGAGTTTTCATAGTATTCACGTTTCTTTCGGGTGGCTTTACGGGCTGAAATGATATTGAACAACAGATGTGATTATCTTCATCAAGCGAAGTAGACAGTTATGAAAAGTGTAATAATCAAAGACTTTTTCTCCTTAGACTAATAGTATATATTCCATTATTAAGAACCCATAGAAATCCATCATATAAGATTTGATTTTAATGTTTTTTGACTTGAGTTTCATAATCAATGCTTAACTTCTCTAAAAAATGGATTGTCATTGCACTAGCTGTCATTGCTATATTTTCGGCAATTGCTTTTGGCATTCTAAGTTTTCTAATTTTTGCTGCCCCTGTAACATTTCCATTAGCCGGTCTAACAATCTTTGCCTGTTGGAGATGGTGGAAGAAGCACCCAAGACCTGTATTATCTATAAAAGTTAGTCTTGGGTGCTTAGGATTTCCAGTTGGTATGTTTGTCTGTTATGCGGCTTACTTCTCTTTGCAAAGTCATCAATATTTCACACAAACAGTTCAAGCAATAACAAACAACAGTGTTGTTTGTTTATTTTGCACGCAATTTTTCATAAGCTTACTGCTCCCTATTTACGTACCGAAAGGCACTCGTCTATTTTTAGGAACAATCTTAGCCTGGGAACTTTTGCTGTCGGCTTGGATCGGCTTTATCGTTAATATGTCAATCACAGGAAATTATCTCTAACAGCATATAATCTTTTGTTTACGATCTGCTTGGCGTAAGCTTTATTAAATTAACTGATAAAGCGTTCCCCTTAGTATTTGCTCAAAAGCTTATCAAGCTATGAAAATATCGAGTGGACGTATATGCCAGTTAACGTCTCAAATCAGTGGCAGCAGATAACTGTAAACCCATATCAAAAGTTTGTAACTGTCCACTGCATTTGAATTGTTATGCTATTGCGATTCAACTTAATTCATAATTGAATTTTAACAAAGTCACCTTTGGCAGTTTGAACTAAATACTCTGAAATTTTGGCAATTGATGTATGGAATTTTGTAGGGCCTGATACCTCAACCTTTTTTTTAGAAGTAGATTTTGGATATCTGACTGCCGCTATAGATTCAGGAGGAGGTACCGATAAATTAAATTGACAATGGGGTCGGAGAACTCCTGATTTTTGCAGACAACAATTCCTGTAGCTTTCACCCGACTCGCAGGGGCAATCATCATCAGTGTCAAGATGAGAATAGTTAGAATGAGGATGCCTTATTTTCGTCCAATGAACATCCCAAGAGTGAAAAGGTGATTGTAAACAAGACATGAGATATTCGAGAATACTATAATTGTATTGATCGATTTTTTCCTCAGTTTCAGAATCGGTTAAAAAAGTCACACAAAACTTCTGCACGGGAGAGTTGACTAAAGCAAGTAAAACATACTCAATTCCACTCCATATTTGGTAACACATCTCCCCGTCATAAATTTCCCCGTTTTTGTGTTCACAAGGATGACGAATTGAACTGTTTTTGTTGCAAACACTACAAGTTCTGGATTTTACCGTAAACTCCGGGCTTATAAAAGTTTTATATGGAAATAAAGATTGATATCGGAAACTATGTTGCTTAATAAAAGAAACTAAAGGAAAAAAATCGTCCTTTTCATCCAAATGTCTAAAAAGCTGACTCAAAGCGATCTCTATATTTTCAAAGCAACACCAAGCTTCATAATATTTCTCCAATTTCAATTGATTGAACGCAAAAACATACATTTTCTGAATAGCAATAATCTTCTCAAGGCACCAAATTTCTTTTGAAGCTTCTTGAATATCTTGAGAAATAAAATATTTTTTTAGATTTGCCAAGATAGCTAATCTTTCATTTAGCACCTTCTCATCAAAACTTGGCAAGAGATCTCTTATATCATTTCTAATTTCTACTAATTTTTTAATCTCGGCTGTTTGCATTTGGGATTAATTTTCCAATTCGTTAGACTCTAAACTGAGTGACTCAGCTACAGGGTATACAGTTTTACGGAAATTTGACACAGAGCCCTCATACGATAGTCGCTTAGTTTCTTTATCATTTGCAATTAAGATTTCTATTTTTATTTGATCAGCTGCTTTTTCTGGAAGTCTTTTCTTGTTTAAATAGTCTGACAGCAAATTAACGAGAAGTGGAGCTGCTATAGACGTCACCATAAAACTACCCAACATGACAATAAGATCACTAAAAAGGGCAATTTCTTTGTAGTCCTCATCTTCAATAAGAATATCGGTGCAAATCTCTTCTGGTGTATTTTCTCTAATGTAGCTAAAGATTTCATCTGTTCCAGTTGGAAAAACAGTCTCAACTCCCTCACGAAAATTTTCTTGAGGTAAGAGTAAAATATCTGACTTTAATAACTCTTTACGAAGCCCTTCAGAAATATATGGCTTTGCGAGCAAAGTTCTGAAAGATATCTCAGACTTTTCCACAATAAATTTGCTGTCATTTCCTTGAGGATATTCCATGTTTACTGGCGGTAATTGATCGTATGAGTCTGGCTCAATATCAGGAACCTTAGCTAAAATATCTTCGTATTTTGATCGGTTACCCCGGTTAGCTCGTTCCGTTAAATACCCCTCAGTAATCAATGCAGAGATTTTTTCAGCTATTGCCAGTACAACAAACTGGTCTAATGAAACACCATCTTGCTGAGCAAGCTTTTGCAAGCTCTTATATAAAGAGTCAGGTAGCTGAATGTTCAGAGGACTCATAAGAACGCTCCAATCGAATCTAAAAATTCTGCTGGTGTAATGGCACTTATTCCAAACTGCTCAATGCCAGCAAAATCACGAGTGTTATATGTCACTACGCTATCACACTCAGCTTTAACTGCCAGCTCCAGGACCATATCGTCCTTTGGATCACGCAGATAAGGACGCCAAAGAAAGAAAATTTGATGATGGGCTGCAATAGTGCAATGGAAATCAATGAAATCCTGAATATCTGAAGCATTTATGGTTAGGTTCGGGAGTTGCCGTAGCAATACCTCTTCATATTCCAAGACTAATGGGACAGAAAGATGGATATTAAAGCTTTCTGAGCCCACGAGCCCTAATAGTTTGAAGGCTGCTCCATTTCTAGATCGTAATCCAGCGACAATTACATTTGTGTCAATTACGATTTGAGGAATGGGCATTTATGTATTCAATGCATCACCTTATTTATACCCCGTATTTAGGACTAATTAATTTCTTGCATGCTTCGTCAAAGAGCGCTCCTGCTGTCAAATAGAAATGTTGCGGATTTCCAGTGTTATTCAAGTTAAAAAAACAACCCAAAGGGGATAAGTATTGAGGAGCATAACTACTTATTAGATCGACTTTTTCAGTCTATCTCCCCTTATCGGCATACTATACTGCAAACTTACAGTTCATCCACCCAAATCAGCGTACTATACTGCGAGTTGTCCATATAGCACCCCCATATCGGGTAGCTATATAGCAAAAATCAGTATAGCTACCGCTTAAATCCAATGGATAAAGCATTCTTCTGACACCACCAGCTGGGAGGCAGTCCCATGCAATAGCTCATATCTGGGTAGATATAGCAGTTATATTCCCAGTCACACTTCACGTTATTAAAGGCTGTTTTTATATTTCAATTGTTACGAAACCAGAGCACCTAAGACTGCTTTGACGTTAAATGACCATAATCCTTCGATAAGATTTAGGCAGCTTGACTCATGCTGTTTATCTTTCAGGATCGATATCTGCAATGGTTTCTCAGCTCTCTTTTCCTAGTCTGTGCTCTCTTGCTAAGTTGCGCGTTAACCACAAACGCCTGCTTCAACGGTTAGATCAGCTGGCCCAAATTGGTGCGATCGCAGGCAGTGGAGTCTGTCGTCTAGCCCTAACCGACGAAGATAAAGCCGGTCGAGACCTAGTAGTCAGCTGGATGAGAGAACTGGGTTTAACCATTACCATTGACCAGCTTGGAAATGTTGTTGCCACCCGCCCAGGTCAAGAATCTGGCCCTCCGGTGATGACGGGCTCTCACATTGACACTGTCGCCACTGGAGGCCGGTATGATGGCAATTTAGGAGTGTTGGCAGGGCTAGAAATTATCGCCACCCTAAATGACAACAATATTCAAACCCGTTATCCCCTAGCTGTTGCTTTTTTTACCAACGAAGAAGGGGCTCGATTTCACCCCGATATGATGGGTAGCTGGGTCTTTAGTGGTGACTTTCCAGTAGAAGAAGCTCTAGCTTCAGTGGGCATTGATGGTAGCACCGTAGGGGAGAATCTGGAGCGCATTGGCTATGCTGGCACGGTTCCCTGTGGCAGTCAGCCGGTCAAAGCCTTTGTCGAATTGCACATTGAGCAGGGGCCGGTACTAGAACTGGAAGGATTTCAAATTGGTGCGGTGACCGGCGTACAGGGCATGTCGTGGAAAGAATACACCATCAAAGGAGTGTCGAACCATGCGGGGACTACACCGATGCATTTACGCCAGGATGCAGGGTATGGAGCCAGTGCGATCGCAACTACTGCTCGCCAACTTGCCTTGGATATGGGCGGCAACCAGGTGGCGACTGTCGGTTCCATTCAACTCACCCCCGGTCTGGTGAATGTCATTGCTAAAGAAGCCCGCCTCACGGTGGATTTGCGCAACACCGACGAAACTTGTCTACAACAGGCCGAAGCTCTCATGAGTGCTAACATTGACGCCATTGCAAAGGCAGAAGGTTTAGAGATTACCAGCCGTTCCCTAGCGCGCTTTGAGCCGGTTGTATTTGCCCCTGACATGATTGAATTAGTTACAAAAACAGCCCAGGAATTGGGACTATCGGTTAAACCCATGCCCAGTGGCGCAGGTCATGACGCCGGATTAATTGCCCCTATGGCTCCCACTGCCATGATTTTTGTTCCTAGCGTTAACGGCATTAGTCACAATGTGAAAGAATACACAGCACCTGAAGATTTGGAAAATGGTGCCAATGTGTTATTGCAGGTATTGTTAAAGCTGGCAATGTAAACGATGAAGCGTGTTCTTCTCCAGTCGTGATGTACAGGAGCATCCAATCTAGAACTGTTAGTACAACAACCTATCAAAAATAGGTTTGACAGAATTAAACGCCCCATACCAAGCAAAAAATGTTCTAGTCTTTTAGGTGCTATGAAAGTCGACGTTTTCAAAATCCCACAAAGCAGCCCCGACGATCTGACAAGGTTAATCTCTCTGGTAAAGCAGCAACAGCTTGACCCTAAAAATATTGTAGCCATTATGGGTAAAACCGAAGGTAATGGCTGTGTGAATGATTTTACCCGAGGGTTTGCAGTGGCAACGTTAAAGGGATACTTCACCCCACTAATCGGCCAGACGTTAGCCAACCAAATTGTCTATGTCATGTCTGGAGGAACAGAAGGGGTACTGAGTCCCCATATGACCGTGTTTACCCGCCAGGTAGAAAATCTTGAGGGACCGACCCATTTAGGACTAGCATTGGGAGTGTTTCATACGCGAGATTTCTCGGTAGAGGAGATTGGCACATTAGCCATGGTAAATGTGGTAGCAGAAGGGGTAAAGACTGCGCTTAAAACCGCCCAAATCTCCCCCGAGGATGTTCACTTTGTTCAAATCAAATGCCCTCTTCTAACCGCAGCCCGAAATTCCCAAAGCAGTCAAACCATCACCCAAGACAGCTATAAATCCATGGCCTACTCCCGTGGGGCATCTGCCTTGGGAGTGGCTTTAGCATTGGGAGAAATTCAACCCGAGCAACTCACTGCAGCAGATATTTGCACCAACTATGGTCTTTATTCATCCGTGGCGTCTACATCGGCAGGGGTAGAACTCAAGAACTGTGAGATTTTGGTGCTGGGTAACTCTCCTCAGTCCCATAGTCACTATCGCATTGGCCATAGTGTCATGGAGCATGCCCTAGATATTGATGCAGTGACCCGAGCCGTAGAAAGTGCCCAGGGTGACTCAATTGTAACTGTGCTGGCCAAGGCGGAAGCCTCACCCTCTGGGGAGATTTTGGGTCATCGTCATACCATGTTGGATGATTCTGATATTAACCATACCCGTATGGCCCGAGCCGTTGTTGGTTCGGTTGTGGCCGCAGCAGTACAGGACCCGATGGTTTACATCTCAGGTGGCAGTGAGCACCAGGGACCAGCAGGAGGTGGCCCTATTGCGGTGATTAGTCGAATATCTCGCGAGCCTTAATGCGGTTACAAGGTTAATGCCAGGGCAGAGAGCCGCGCTACTACTCATGTATCCAGAACACCTAGCTGTCTGGCTATGGTTGCAGAATCATAAAAATCCCGACCTTCAACAACTTTGCCATTTTCAACACGCATTACACTGCAATAACGAACCTCAACACTGCGCCCTGTTGGTTCAAAGGTGCCAAGGCTGGACCGTAGGATACCAGTATGGGTGCCACGGTTAACATACTCAACCACAGCCCAATTGCCCTGGACGATTATATTGACTATCTTGCATTCACCATCTGGGAAAGCTTCTCGCCATCGATAATAATCGTGCTTATAAGCGTCTGGTCCAATTTGTAATTCACCCCGCGCAATATCTTCAAATTGACAATCATCAGCAATGACAGCTGCACCGCGATCGGGATCGCGCATATCCCAGGATTCATGGAAGATGCGTACAATTCTTTCGGTTTCAGTCATAAGGAAAAATCTCTTGCGCTAATTAGTTTTGACAACAATATAACCCAGGCATTTGTTTATGATTATCTCTAACAGCCGATATACCCACTCACCGAATCAACAGGTTCCAAATTGAAGCCCAAGCTTCTTTAGCCACTTTCGATAGGCAATCGACATCTTATCGCAGGGAAAGTGAAACTCCTGTTGCAAATCAAGTGGTAGTCGCTGCGGTCGCTGGGACTCTACCATCGGTATATCTTGAGCCATAACCTCGTCCTGAAAGGCTCGCAGTTGGTCATTTGACACATCCGGCGAATAATTTCGGGCAACACCGACCCAGACAATACTACGGGTTTCTTCAACGGGGGTTACTGCCATAAAGATGGAAAGCCACTGACTGTCATCCCCTTTTCTAAACCAAGCAACCATGGGGCGCACAACCTTGTAAGTATAGGTGACAGACTTAGCCTTACCCGTGCCCTCAGGGTTGGGCTGATAAAAATGAATATCGCTGGCAATAATTTCATCCTTCTTCACCACCAAACTGTAGTCTGAAACCTCGGGAAAATTGGGATCTCCTAACAGTCCTTTGTGGATGAATGGCAAGTGGGCAACATCCACAAAGTTTTCAATCACCCGTGGTGCACTGCTATTAATGGCATAGGGACCACACTGAAAGGCTATGGTATCAGGTTGTTCCCAATCCAAAAACGTTGGAATGTCTTGGGCAGGCTCTCCCAACGCCACCCAAACTAAACCATATTTTTCCTGAACGGCATAGGTTTTAAGGTTTGCCCCTTGGGGAAATGTCGTCATTTTTAAATCAGCCGGAACCTTTGTACAGTGACCCTGTAAGTCAAACTCCATGGCGTGATATGGACACACGAGAGTATGGTTTTCACTCACCTCCCCCATGGAGAGCGACACCCCCCGATGGGGACAGCGATCCTGACAGGCAATAATCCGGGTTCCATCTCGCCAAAGTACAATTGCCTCGCCCAACAAATTAACCTGCAAAGGGTTCTTGGTGTCTAAACTTTTTGCTAGGGCTACCACATGCCATGCATTGTTCAGAACTGGGTCCGGTGGAGAACGCATATTCAGCATAGAGTACCTGACTGGATTAAACATCAAAGCAAAACACGAGCATCCGTCCACGACGCTTCCAGTGTTTTTTGTCTTGAGGCATTGCTTTTAAAGCATCGGCATTACAGATGACAGGCTGCTGAGCTTGCAAGATATATCGCTGTAAATCTTTGGGCTTGTCTGACAATGCAGCCATAATCAGTTGAATCCAGCTGGAGAGATAACAACTAAAGTAAGAATACGATCATCCGTCCACGACGTTCCCAATTTTTTCTATTTGTTGGCATAAATTCAATTGCTTCAGTTTCAGACTTAAGAATGAACTGTAGCTCACCAGGAACAACCTTGCAGTCGATAAAATCAAACGACTTGTCAACACCCGCTGCCTGATCTGCCGCAAACTTTGTCAAGGATTCAGCACAGGCTACCGTACCACGGTGACGTAAACAGGCACGTTCCCAGGTCGCTGAATATTTTGATCGAGTCTCGCTGCTTGCATCAAAACAGGTGGTTTGAAAAAATTTAGGTGTTTCTATATCACCGTGATTAAATCCCAAGAACACGGTTATCACTGTATACCTACCCACTGAATCTTTAGCGACTATCAGGTTCTCTCCATTACGCATAAATGCTCGCCAGATGGCTTCGTCATCACAAATAACAGGCACCTGATTTTCTAAAATGTAGTGCTGTGAGTCTTGGAAACCCTCTGACAGTTGGCGCATACCTACATTACAACCCGATGCGTCATGGATTATGCAAGCGAAGTGATTGTCTAGGATAAACGAGGAATACGATCATGCGACCACGTCGTTCCCAGTGTCTGCGATTGGTCGGCATACTGCGAATAGCTTCAGCTTCAGACTCTAAGATGAACTGAATTTCACCGGCTTCGGGATCAAGGGCGCAATCAATAGCTTTAAAGGAGCGGTCAATGCCAGCGGCTTTCTCGGCAGCAAACTTAGTTAATCCCTGAGCGCAAGCAATTTTCCCACGATGTTCTAAACAAGCACGTTGCCACGTTCCCGAGTATTTTGGCCTTGAGCTATTGGTACCAAAGCAAGTAGTTTGGAAAAACATAGGTTTCTCGGAATCGCCGTGATTGAAACCGAGAAATACCGTCATTACTCGGAACTGACCAATAACATCTTGGGCTATAAGAACATTCTTCTCATGTCTCATAAACTCTCGCCAAGTAGCAGCATCCTGACAGGGAACAGGCACCTTGTTTTCTAGAATGTATCGTTGGGGCTGCATGAAGTCTACTCCAAAAGTTTACGCCCGTCTTGAATTGGCTGATTGATAGCCTCGCGAATAAAATCACTCATGGTGACACCATTCTGGCTACACCATGCATCAAAGGCCGAATGTTCTTCCTGGGTAAGCATGACTTGAACAGGCTTACTCTTACGCTTTTCTGGTGGCAGTGGCTTCCTTGGCATCAAATAGGCAAGGCTTGAGGATTAATACGCTAAATTATATCATGCTATTTATCATGAGGTTTTGATGACAGATGCCTTGATTTTTAGCATGATAAAAATCATGCTAAAAATAGTTTCGTAATTAGAAGTGAGTGGTTAGGGACTTGCCAAAAAATAGATTACCCGTATTTTAAGAGATAGACCATGTATGACTAACTGCTTGTTTTGAGGCCCCCGAATGCTTGACTCCTCCATAAAAGAGACCCTTCGAGATGCAGCTCAGAAACTCACAGGAGCTCGGAAG
>JBCCQQ010000033.1:0-67301 GCA_039024555.1 Cyanobacteria bacterium P01_D01_bin.156 | reverse complement strand
CAATCACTAAGATAGGTATTTAACCTATCCATAATCACCAAAAATCTTATATTTTTTATTTTCACTAATCTTAAAAATAAAAAATAATGAATATGAATCTAACAACTTAATTCTAAATTTAATGGGATTATATGAAAATATTTCTTCAATAAAGGGAGTGACTTAAAATAGCGTTTTATACGCTTTGTAAGAGGTAATGAATGTGAAAGTAGTTTAAAGTACAAACCATCGAGGAAAGAACAATCTAGATCAAAATGCTCGAAGTACTTTATTCCACCTTCAATTAGTGCATAAGCATGATTGTACTTAACCTGATATCCCAAATCAATTTTTTCATTGCTTAAATGCTTGAGCGACATTCTAGCCCTACCAACGAAAAAATTGCTAAGTTCAGAGCTTCTTTGATCTGGATGAATAGTCACACATCCCCACACTTGGCTAGTTCTATAGATCGCATTTTGACTTACAGGTGAATAAGTTGCCATTCTTATCCAGAAATCAGTATCGGCGACCATATCTAAATCATTATCAAGGCCTCCAATATACTTTGCTCTGCTCAAAGAAAAGAAAGTAGCACTTTGTGAAAAATGATTCTTCAATGTGAATACAGTATCAGCTTCGAGAAAACCAGTTTCTAGAAAAGGTTGAGGCATAACTATGCTTCTTAGCTCATGATTAACGCTTAAAGCTTTTCCCGATATGATGTTTAGATATGAGTGATTTGAATAGATTTTTGAAACTTCTGAAAATACATGACCACTTGCATAAAAATCATCAGAGCTTTGAATGCCAATAATCTCCCCTCGGCATTTATGAAGTGCTTTGTTTACAGCATCTGCAAATCCAGAATCTGATTCACAAAAAAACTTTACTCTATTGTCTAAAAAAGCATATCTATTGCATATTTCTGGTGTGTCATCAGATGACTCTCCATCTTGAATAATCAATTCCCAATTCTGGAAATCTTGACCAAGGACACTTAAGATACAATTCTCTATGAATTTACCCTGGTTGTAAGAAGGAATAATGATGCTTATAAAAGGTTTATCCAAATCTTTCATATCGGGGATTTTATGCTGCTGACTATACTATTGATAATTCCATATCATCAAGAAAAACCGAGTTCAGACAAGTCCTTTAGCCAAAGAGAGAGAAGGCTGATTTCTTTTCTGGTAACTATATTAGCTTGCAAAAGAGCCTCATAAGCTTGATAAAGATTACTAGGAATTGATAATGAGGAACTTATACTTTTAGTAACTATATCTATCACCCTACAAGAATTTAAATAACAAGGGATCTCTGACTCAAAATCTTTTATGTAGTCATGTGGATTGCGTTCCTGTATCACAGTTGCTTTAGTAAAGCCTAACTGATAGTCATACAACCACATAATTGGCTGAGCAATTAAACCCCTTAAGATATCTGTGAAACGAAAATTCACAAAACTGGGTAGGTATAGAAGCGGAAATAGTTGTTTCTGAAAGGCTGTATTTTGAGAATTAAAAGGAGAAATAGTTCCTTTGCCTAATACTATTGGCTCTCGTTCTTGAAAGAAACAAGGCGTATTGTCAACGAGCCTATAAATTGCATCAACATCTGGATCTCCGTCAGCAAGTCCTTGCCAAATCCCTATGTTCACCAAACACTTATCTAAATCACTAGGTTTCAGAATACTGGTAGCTGACTGAATTAAATCTAGAGGGAAGCCTCTTGGCCAGATATGCATATCTGTGAAAGACTTATAAACGTTAATAAACCCTAAGTTTTTAGATGTTGTTAGATAATTCCCACAAAAGTCAGGTATTCCCCAATTCTCTTTTGGAAAATTATCATCATCAGTATCTATTATGAGTTCCGCTCCATATTTGATAGCAGACAAGTAGCCCAAATTTTTTCTTGCATAATGATTGAAAGGCAATTTTTTAGTTAGATTGAAGCCTAGTTCTTGCTGTTCATGGACAGAAAGGAAGCTAACATTCTTCAAGGCCCAGGGATCTGGTGTCTTTTTGTCTCCTATTACAATTAAGTGGTGATTGTATATCTCTGAGATTTTCTTAACTGCGTTAGTTGGACTGTTAATACTTGTCAGAACGATAAATTGATTTGTTTCTAGTGATGAAACTGAGTTAGAAACAGATGTGATAGATTTCACCATAATTCTCTTCAGAACCTTTTCTAACTTCGTAAGACAATACTTTTTTTAATGGTCCAACTTAATCTTTAAAGAATCCTGTTCATGTTTGCCAATTGACTCTTCTAGTCACTGAGCACACCAGGTGCATGATTTTCTTTAATACAAACTTTCGGGTTTAAAATCTGCCAGTCTGTAGTGTGCCATAGGATTCCTTGAGCACCATTCTTACTCTTGCTGGCTCCAATTTCTAAGGACAGTTCTGTCTCTGAGTAGATACAAGTATTTTCATTTTCATCCCTTACTCCAAATATTACCCAGTAGATTCCAGGTGCAAGGCTGGGTAAATTTATTTCAGTTTCAATGGTTACCTCGCCCAGAAGGTTTCTATCAAACCGGGCTTTTTCATCATCTAGTAGGTGAGAGGTGAAAATTCTTTGCCCTAAGTTGTTAACAATGGCAAAGCCTGGATTAATCTGTTTTACTGGTTCTAAGAAATTGAAGTCAAATCTTAGCTTATAATTTTCACCAAATGAATAAACAGTTGTTCTCTTTCCATCAGCATCAATCCAATAAGGTAGCCTGAGTTCAAATCTTTCACACTTGGATAAAATTGTTTTTCTATGAACAGATACGTTAGATACAGCTAAGGAATATTGTTCAATCACTCGCTCAATAGCGCCTTCAGCTTCAACTTCTCCTATAGTCAAAAGTAAGCCTGAATTACATAGAGCCCTAATAGCTCCCATATTGTGACTAACAAACAGTACTGTTCGTCCCTCTCTCCCAGCTTCTTCCATTTTCCCTAGACATTTCTTTTGGAACTGTGCATCTCCGACTGCTAGAACCTCATCTACAATTAAAATCTCTGGTTCTAGGTGAGCCGCTACTGCAAATGCCAGCCGCACGTACATACCTGAGGAATAGCGTTTCACTGGCGTGTCTAAAAACTTTTCTACTTCTGCAAAGGCAACAACTTCATCGAACTTCCGACGAATTTCTGTTTTCCCCATTCCCAGGATAGCTCCATTGAGAAAAATATTCTCTCTCCCAGTTAATTCTGGATGAAATCCTGTTCCTACTTCGAGTAAGCTGGCAACACGTCCATATATTTCAGCACGTCCAGTGGTAGGCTCCGTAATACGGCTTAAAATTTTGAGAAGCGTTGATTTTCCTGCGCCATTACGGCCAATAATACCTACTCTATCTCCTCGCTTGATCTCAAATGAGATGTTTTTAAGAGCCCAAAACTCCTCTCTTGTTGGGGAAAATCCCTTGCCTTGCCTGAGAAATCTATTCTTAAGCCGATATGCTTCTCTAGACAATACATCCCTTAAAGCAAGGTATTTTTCCTGTTTTTTGTGACGGATTAGATACTTTTTGCCTAGATTTTCAACGCGAATAATAGTGTCAGACATTGGCTAAATCATATCCGCAAATGTGCGTTCTATGCGACGAAAATAAAAGATGCCGCTTATCAGCAAAATACTAACTAAGACAACAGACAATAGAAATCCTGGCCAATACAGTACTGTATCGTTGCCTAGAACAGCCCACCGAAACCCATCGATGACTCCAACCATAGGGTTTAGAGAGTAGAGTAATCGCCATGTTTCTGGAACGATTGTGCTGCTGAACCCAACTGGTGAAATGTAAAGGCCAAACTGGACAATAAACGGCACAATGTAGCGAAAGTCACGATACTGTACGTTTAGTGCGGCTAGCCATAACCCAACTCCCATGGAAGCGGCAAAGGCGATCGCAATAAACAAAGGCAACGTTAAAATTCGCCAGGTGGGAACCGCATTAAACCAAGCCATCATCCCCAGCAAAATGATGCCTGAAATCAAGAAATCTACAAAGCTAACAATAACTGCACTAGTGGGAACAACCAGTCTAGGGAAATAGACTTTTGACAATAGGTTGGCATTCACAATTAAGCTGTTGCTGCACTCAGATAGAGCACTCGCAAAAAATTGCCAGGGTAGCATTGCCGCAAATACCAGAATTGGATATGGAGCATCTCCCTCTGATGGAAGATTTGCTAAGCGACCAAAGACCACAGTAAAGACAATCATGGTCAAAAACGGCCTGAGCAATGCCCACGCTACACCGATAACTGTTTGCTTATAGCGCACTAGAACATCACGCCAGGCTAAAAAATAAAACAGCTCGCGATACCGCCAAAGATCTCGCCAGTATTGAGCTTCCGTACGACCGGCTTCAATAATTAATTCCGGAACAGGCTCGGCCATGGCATCACATCTTTTCAAATCAGGATAAATATTACTTATCCAGCATGCCCAACTTAGTCAGCATTAACATCAAATGAGGTTGATACTGACTAAGTTGCTAACTTTGATCTGCATGGAGTAGCCCAGCTTAGGGAATAAATCGCTTTTCTCCGTAGGCTAGCAAATACTCAATTGTAGTTAATCGATTTTGCCAAGTCTGTAAACGGTAGTTATTTTGAGGCGACTGAACGATTAAATCAGACGCAATGGTATGGTCCAAATTATCTAGCTGCGATCGCACAACTTCTAGTTTTCGATGGGATGGGTTCTCTGCCAAATCAGCCAGCTGTGCACCCAACATATTCACAGTACCAACCCATTCAGCGACATCCGGCTCTTGCATTAGCACCTGTCCCTGACTCAATAGCCAACTCCACTCACGCTGTAACGCCTGATAACGCTCTAAAGCTGTATTGAACGGCTGTTGTTGTGGCAATAATGAGGACACATTTTCATCCCCCTGGGTATCGTTAAGTAATCGTTCAATACTTTGCTGTAAATTATCCACTGCAAAAAGAGCATAACCACTGACTGGCAGATCTCGTAGGGTTTGGATCTGATCTAAAGCCGCCATATCGGGTAAATTCAACAATCGAATACCTGGAATGACTAAGGTTGAGCCATAGTTACCTTCCAATACCCAGGGATGAATAAGCTCTTCAAACCGATTCGTATCCATGGCGTAGCTCATCAGGACGATCCAATCTACATCGCCACGCTGTGCCCAGGTCTCCCAGTCTTGCTGAATTTTCTGAATACGTTCATGGGTAGGTTTGGCAAATACCGCTGCTGAAATAATCATCTCAGGCCGACGTTGCCGCAACATCTGAGACGCTTCAGCCACAAAAGAGCTTACCTGCTCCACACGAAACTCAGTCCATTGTTGCCATAGCTGCTGTTGCTGTTGTTGTTCATAGGGAGGCAGCTCCGGATTATTTCGCGGTGAGAGCACAGCAGGATCCACCCCTGTTAAATCTCGAAATTGCAACCGTGCTGCCGTTCCGTAGCCATAGGTTCGATTTGCGCCAGGATCTTGAAAGGGATAGCGCACATAATCAAAGTGAATGCCATCCACATCATAGTTATTGACAACTTCCTGGAGCATGCGCATCAGGTAGCTACGAACCTCAGGATTAGCAGGATCCAAAAAAGGCTTATCCTGACCGATAGGAATTACTCGGCCTTGGCGATCATAACCAGACCAGCCTGGAT
This sequence comes from Cyanobacteria bacterium P01_D01_bin.156, assembly GCA_039024555.1. Classification (GTDB taxonomy): domain Bacteria; phylum Cyanobacteriota; class Cyanobacteriia; order Phormidesmidales; family Phormidesmidaceae; genus Leptothoe. The sequence goes on along the minus strand of JBCCQQ010000033.1, from coordinate 61,664 downwards.
TGGCATTGATTAATGGCCCAGGGTAGTTGGGCGATAAATTCAAAAGCGCGTTGTGGCGACGATTCCCCGCAGCAAATAACCAAACCCAGGCATGGACTTCAATGCCTCGCTCTTTACCCAATTTAATAGCTGACTTTAAGGGATCCCAATGACGTGTTAAGGGATTCTGCTGAGGAGCAATTCGACTGGGATAAACCGGATAACCAGCATTAATAGTCTCAAAAAATACTGTATTAATGCCGGTGGCGGCCAACCGATCAAAAATATCTGCTAAATCTGCTTCAGATCCAGTCTTCACAATGGTGCCGCGATCTAACCACATAGCGCGCACTTCCGCCTGGGCTAAAGACTCCTGTACTGGAAATGCATTCCATAATGCCTGACGGGCTTCTAACCAACGTTGTCGCGCTGCTCCATATTGCTTACGTCTAAGCAGAGCAGACCAGTCATCTAGAGTCGTCTGCGCTTGTTCTAATGCAGGATGACTCAGGGGCGTAGGTAAACTGGCCCCATTTAAACTTGCACTGAGACTGCTGTCAGTTGGTAATGACGTTAGGATTAGCTCTGCAGGTTGAGTACTGGCATAGCCATGCAGCAAAGCTCCCTCAAAACGTCCCATCAAATTGCTCAATTCCTGCCGCATTAGTCGCTCTAGATATGGACTAATGGGCATATTTCCTGGACGTATATCTAACCCAGGAGGCTCTACACTGTCAGCTGGATCAATTTCACCTAAGGCCAGCGATCGGCTATTTTGATTCCTAAATGTTTCTTCAGCTGGAATTGTAAGCTTCAATGTCTCAGAAGTGCTGGTCCAACCAGGACTAACCAGGCATACTCCTCCAAGCACAGCAGCCAAAGCATAAAAAGGAATAAGCCGCAGATGAAACATGAATAATAGAAAAAACGCAGTAACTTTGTGGGTGCAAGTTCTGTGGTTATTGCTACTAGCATGACCGCAGATCAAAAAATAGTTAGAAAAATTATCGTTATTGATTCAAAAGATTCGACTATCCGTAAGGTCTGACACGGTGCAGGGTGTTGAATACGAAAGGCATCTCGGAGATCAGCAATGCCGAAATTTATTTAATTGGGTCTATTTAAGCAGTTTGCCCATAAAGACTATACCTAACTAAAGAGCGCCACTCAGGAGTAATCCCCCTAGGAACCATCGAAGACTCGAAAAAAGTGGTCAGGATACAACCTTTGACACCAAAATTACATGGAATTCAGGCACCTAGTCAGGCATTACTGTAGTAAAATGTGAAACCCTGTGCCAAATTTGATAATTAATTGTAAATTTGGCCAAGCCCTGTTTTGATAGGCTCTAATCTATAAGCTCTATGGCGCTCCTGCAAGAACAAAAGCAATCCATTATTTCTGACCACCAGGTTCATGAGACAGACACGGGGTCTGTCGATGTACAGATAGCTATGTTGACTGAAAAGATCAATCGTCTGAGTAAGCATTTGCAGGCTAATAAAAAGGATCACTCTTCTCGCCGTGGCCTGCTACGCATGATCGGTCGTCGTAAGCGTTTGCTGGCTTATTTGGTTAAGCAAGATACTGCTCGCTATCGTGCGTTGATTCAGAAATTGGGTATCCGCGGATAAGGTAACCACGTTATATTTTTGTCTGTGTAGTCAGTACCACAGGTGTTATGGCGTCTAATTCTAAGCGCGAGTCGCTTCCATTTGAACCAAAGTCAAAGAAGCGATCGCAAGATCCTGATGCATCGACAAATACACCTGTCAAGTCTACTGCGTCTACGAGTCCTCTAAAAACGAGTGCTGTAGGCAGTGATAAGCAAGAGACGGCTGTAAGCTCGCAGCAAGATTCTCTGGGCATCCCAGAGGTTGTTAGCCGTCGTATGATGCGACGCATGGCCATATTTGCTGGCGTACCCACTTTTTTAGGGATGTCCTCTTTTGTCGTGTCCTACATCCTGTTAACACGGCACATTGCCGAGTTTCCAAATGCGCTCGTGTTAATTGTTTCACTTGCTTTTTTCGGCCTCGGTACCGTAGGTCTGAGCTATGGTGTTCTTTCAGCATCCTGGCAGGAAGATACGGTTGGCAGTTTGCTTGGCACAGAGGAATTTGCAGTTAATTTTCGACGGTTAGTTCAAGGGTTCCGAAAATCTAAGGGAGCATCTGCTCCTGAATAGCCTGTAGCATGACTGTTATTTTCAGTAGCTTTCACTACAGTAGACGTTTGCATCAGAAGAAATTATTCTGAAGATTCCATAATGTCGTTCAGCTGCTGTTCCATTTTTCTCAGCATTGTCATAATTGTGGGCAACGTTTTCTCTCTCGCATCTTTGACATCGAGATTACGCTGAGCTTGGGTTCGTAAATCATCAATACGCTGCTGTAAGTCTTGAGCAATGCCTAGGGCATCGCGACCAAGGTTATTAATTTGTTGCTGCTGATAAAACTTGAGAGCCGCACCTCGCAAGACTTGTAACGTTGCTTCTTCCCCGTGCTCCCCTGGCATCACCCGCAACCGTAACAGGATACGCTTTTGATTGTGAATGCGTTCAATTTCAACTTGTTTAGATTTGCGCACAGGAATTAGAGCCAAGCTCATCATTCGCTTAAACTCATTAATCACTCCTTGGAACTGCTGGGATGAAATATCATTCATCACCGAGCGTACGATACCGTCCTTGCTCCATAAAATGCGAGCATTTTTTCCCTGACGCTGCAAATATAAACGTCCAATACCTTCCTGGGTAATTAGTTTTTTCAATAAGGTTTGAGTTAAACCTTTGGGATCCATAGGTTTTAGATTAGGCAACTCATCCTGAAAGGTCTCTGAGTCGAGAGGTTTCGATACGTGTTTCTCATCATCAGTTCCATGGGAGAAATCCATGTGCAGCGGAGGTGAGGCCGCTTGGGTGACAGCATTATCCGTGGGGGCAACCGCTTGCTCTGGCTGAGGATTAGATTTTGGTGTAGCAGGTGAACGCTCAGCAATTTCTGTTGGAGCTCCCACCACCAACGTTGGATGATCGGCAAAGGGAGGGACCGGTTTAGAAGTCTTCTGAGGACTAGGCTGCTGAGATGCTTGACGATTTTTAGCCGAATAACTTAAAAACTTCGATAGAATTTCTCGGTGCCAGTCAGAAGAAATAGGCTGAGAAACAATTGAACAGTTAATGTATGAAACTTGACGCCTAACGTAATCAGCAGCACTCGTATCTTGGGAATTCACCACACCCAAATTCAATACGCTGCCTTCAATAGAAAGTGGCAAGACTTGATAGTAAAGGCAGGCCTCAAATGGCAAAATGCTTTCTATTAGAAGAAACATTTGCTCCAAGTCTGCTTTTGATTCAATTGTTTTTAGTTCATTGGCCAAAGAGGACAGAACATGGTCTTCAGAGAAGGTTGACATGGCTTGGCTGCCTAGGATGGAATAACGAACGTCAGTGAACAGGCACAAGCCCATGAGTAAAAACCCGCCCACATATCACCAAACCCGTTGCGCAAAGACAACCAATCAAAGGCCCGATTTTCTAAGTTCGCAGATCTTGGGCAGTTAGGTAAAGCTTAGCCCATTCACTCATGACTTGTTTAGATTTACACCCTAGCTTTTGTGCGATCTCATCAATATCTTTACCTCCTCTCAATTCGGACAGTAACTGCTGCTGGGAAGGTTCCAACGTCTGCCAATAGGTTTCCCATTGGCTCGATGTGAGACCCAAGTTGTGGTCGGTTAATGTGGTTTTGAGCCAATGGGAAACTAGCTCTGGTTGCTCCTTTAGAGTAAAAATTCGAATCGCATGGTAGCTAATTTTTTCTCGCAAACGGTAAACCTGTTTAACCGAGAGCTCCATTTGCTTCGCGATACTGTCCTGTGTGTAGCCTTGGAGATGGAGTTCAAGCCATTGGGTTGCAGTTTCTCCCAAGGCCTCGTGTAAATAGCTGGTAAAGCTATCCTTCACCGATTGTCGAGCCCGCTGAGTTTCGTCAAAATCCTGTTTCTCCTCATAGGTACTCACCGCTTGCACATCAAATAAGCTAATAGTGCTGTCGGTTTCATCAGTACCAATTTCTTCAGAAATCAACTGAATCAACTGAGCTCCAGGCACCTGGGTCATACCCCCGCGCTGAGAACGACGAAGATAGTTAACAAACCGATAAACAATCAGTGGTTGGTTGCGAATGGGCCGCAGACAGTACTCCTCAATGGTCGCCATAGTCAACAGGTTGCGCAGTTGTGGGCGTTGGGTACATTGAGCGATCAACCCCAGTTGCGCCCGCAAGTGACGATCACTCTGGAGCATTTCTTGAATAATTTCTTGTAGAACATCCTTGACCTGTCGCTGACGATCTCGACTCAAGGCGATCCATGTACGGATTTTGCTACGGACTAAAAATAATCCTCCTAACTTACGCATCAAGGTTTGATAAGCCCGATCTGGAGGCAACCCCCAGTAGGTACTTAAAAAAATGCGATAGCGGTAATCCATTGCTTGAGTCGCAATGTTCAAGTCCTTATGGGAAAGGGATTCAAATCGTTCAGTATCTTCACCACATAGCCACTTAGCAATCGCTGTGTGAGTATCTTGGCTCTGATCGGGCAAATCGGTCTGAAGCCTCTCTCGCCACTGCTTTACGATTGTTTTTGCCACTGCCATGCGTCTATCTGCCGCTGATTTAGAGTACTCCCAACCAAGGCTAAAAGCCGAGGATTTACGGATGGTTTGCTCATTTTAGTGCACGCCACCCGGCAATTCATGCGCCCATGTACGGATACCTCAAAACATCAACGGGTTCAAAACCTTGAAACATGTGCCTTTAGGAACATGGGGCAACCTCGAACACTCAGTAAACAGACAATTTAATCTATCCGGTTATTTTCTTTTTTCCTTAAGAATTGAATACTTCAATTCATGTAGGTGACTGCCCCGCAGTCAGAAATGTTCTATTAGATTTTTAAGGACATTTATTATCTTGATTCACCTGAGAGATATGACATCTATCGCGGTTACTACCAGTACTTCAAGTATCAATTGATTCCGGATAGATAGGGTTACACATACTAACCATGACGCTGTTGGTGCCACTGCCAAGCATGGCTAATAATTGTTTCAAGATCGGCGTACTGAGGACTCCAACCTAGACGTTCACGGGCATGGTCACTACTGCCGATTAAACTAGGGGGGTCACCGGGACGTCGCTCACACTCCACTGCCGGAATAGCATGTCTAGTCACCTTGCGAGCTGTTTCAATTACCTCTCGTACGGTAAATCCATTGCCATTACCCAGGTTAATAAAAGCAGTTTCTCCACCGTTGATTAGATACTGCACACCTTTCACATGGGCATCCGCTAAATCAGCTACATGGATATAATCACGAATGCAGGTACCGTCACGGGTTGGGTAATCGGTTCCATAAATGGAAATATGCTTTCGTTTACCTAAAGCAGTTTGTAACACGAGAGGAATCAAATGAGTTTCAGGGGTATGGTCCTCTCCTAGTCGCCCCTCAGGGTCAGCGCCAGCTGCATTAAAGTAGCGAAAACAGACTGCCTGCAGTCCATAGGCAGCCTGAAAATCCTTTAGCATCATCTCCACCATCAGCTTGCTACTTGCATAGGGGCTAATAGGGTTTTTAGGATGATCCTCCGGAATAGGTACAGTTTTAGGAGGGCCATAAATGGCACATGTGGATGAAAAGACAAACCGTTTAACACCAGCGGCGTCCATAGCCTGAAGCAAATTTAAGGTGCCATAAACATTGTTTTCGTAGTATTTGGCGGGTTCCTTAACTGATTCACCCACTGCAATGTAAGCAGCAAAATGCATCACCGCATCAAAGTCATGCTCTGCGAACAGCTGATTTAATAAAGCACGATCCGATGTATGGCCTTTAACAAGTTTAGCTTTGAGATGGTGCTCAACTAGATCGGGATGTCCATATTCAAGACTATCTAAAATCACTACTTGGTAACCGGCCTGCTCAAGAGCTAACACAGCATGGGAGCCAATATAGCCGGCACCACCGGTTACTAAAATCGACGGAACTGTTCTACTAGAGCTAGTCATAGGAAGGATCTGTAAAAATAAATCGTTATAGCAATAACGGCAGGCATAGAGCCTAGGCAAGTTAGGACCTAGGGGGGCCGTTTAAGAAATCCCTGAATTTTTAAGAGGTTAAGTTGGGTTTAGCGAGATGGTTGATCGTCTTTTGGAGGTTTCATAGACAAACTAGCAATGTCAGGATTTAGCACCAAGTTATCTCGATGCACAACGGTATCCGCACCGTCGTAACCCAGGATCATCGAAATTTCATTAGAATGTCGTCCACGAATCTGCTTAAGTTCATGGTAACTATAGTTCACTAACCCACGAGCAATTTCTTGACCGTTGCGATCGCACAAGACTACTGCATCTTGAGATTGAAATTCTCCCCTAATGTCAATAATCCCAGCAGATAAGAGAGATTTACCATCCTGGCTAATAGCGTGTACTGCACCAGGATCTAAATACAACCACCCATTGGGCGGAAGACCATTAGCAATCCAGCGTTTGCGCGCATTATTAGGCCTGGGTTGGGGCGCAAATTGAGTACCCAAGGGTTCCCCAGCTAAAATTTTGAGTATATTTTCGGGGGACTGACCATTCGTAATGGCCATTCGAATTCCTGAACTAGTGGCAATACGAGCCGCCTCTAGTTTAGTGATCATGCCCCCAGTCCCCCACGCTGAGCCACGATCTCCCACATCAATATTTAAATCACCCAGGTGCTGTACCCAAGTAATCGGTTCTGCATCTGGATTAATCCGAGGATCGGCTGAATACAGGCGATCGACATCCGTCAGCAAGAAAAGCCAGTCTGCATCCACCAAACCTGCCACCAGTGCTGAAAGCGTGTCATTATCTCCAAACTTCAGTTCATCTACGGCTACTGTGTCATTCTCATTGACGATGGGAATGACATTCAGATTTAACAGCTGCTGAAACGTGCGATAGCTATTCACATAACGCGACCGCTCCATCAAATCACTACGGGTAAGTAATACTTGGGCAATGGGCTGATCCAGCACAGTAAATAAATCGTCGTAGATACGCATTAAGCGGCCTTGGCCGACAGCGGCGACAGCCTGTTTCTGCTCAATAGTTTTAGGTCGTTCCATCAAGCCTAAACGTGCACACCCCACCCCGATCGCTCCTGAGGATACTAAAATCACCCGATGCCCCTGATGTTGTAAGACAATCAAGGTTTCCACCAAACGAGCTAACACCGATAGAGCCATATGGTTACCGTCCCGAGTCAGGCTAGAGGTGCCGATTTTGACCACAATGGTTTTCGCTGAAGCAGTTGAACTGGATAAGGATGCAGTCACGGGTATGCGAAGTAAAAGGATGAACGTTACACACCAATTGGTGCATAGTTTTGTTCAAAAATAAAGACGGGGTACGGCTGCAGCCGTACCCCGTCTTTATTTTTATGTGCGTTTACTAAGTCTGAATCTTTATACTGCAATGATTCTATTTATTGCCCTTATCCTCTCAATCAAAACCATGGCAGCAGCGGGTGCCTAAGATTTTCTTTAGATTTCTACCGTTCTCGACTTAGCACTACACCTAACCGTTGGGATATCCAAATCTCAGCATTACGCAGACACTGCTTAGGAGAATTGACCGCCACAGGAGAAAGTGAATCCACCATAGGCTCCACTAACACCGTAAACAGTCCTAGGCGATTGCCACCCAGCACATCCGTAAACAGACGGTCACCAACCATAGCAATTTGATTGTGAGGCAGCTGCATCAGAGCGACGGCTTCACGCAGCTTCCGCCGAGAAGGTTTGCCAGCGGCGATGTAAAAGGATTCCACTCCCAGGTCTTCGGCAATGCGGCTAATGCGACTGTGGCTCATGTTATTGCTCACAAGTACCACTGGAATTAACAGGGATTGCATCTGTTTTAGCCACTGTTGCACGTCCGACCCAGGTTGGCTCTGTTTGAAGGACACTAAGGTTTCATCCACATCAAGAATGAGTCCCTTGAGCTGGTGTCGGGAAATGATATCGGGAGTCAAATCTAGGATTGAACCTCCCAGGGCAAGATCAGGTTGTAGAAGTTGGCCCCAAACGGTCATAGGTAAAAAGGATAGTTATGGTCCACCTGGCAGCAGGGAAGTTGGGCTACAGATCGTCTCCCTGTACGGCATCCACGCGATCGCGAATTTCTCCCTGGGCGCGCTCATGTTCTGCCAGTGAACGACTAAACACATGGGTGCCGTCGTAACGAGCGACAAAGTATAGAAATTCTGTATCCGGTGGATTTAGAGAAGCTTCTAAACTAGCAATGCCAGGACTGGCAATAGGAGTCGGGGGAAGACCTAAATTACGGTAAGTGTTGTAAGGGTTTGGAGTTCTAACTTGCGCAAGGGTCAAGGGATTTTCCGGCGTTTGGGTAATACCCAGACCATACTCAACGGTTGGATCAGAGCCTAAGCTAATTCCCTCTCGTAAACGCCGAGCGAATACGCCTGCAATCGTATCCCGCTCTTCTGGCACCACGGCTTCTTTTTCGACAATGCTGGCTAGGTTTACCCACTCCAGTAATGAATAAGCCGTTGTCGTTTGCTGATACACCGGCAGTGCTACCTGTTCAAACCGCAGCAGCATAATATCAACAATGCCATCGACATCCACCTGCTCTGTGGGCAACTGATAGGTATCCGGATAGAGAAACCCTTCTAGGTGGGGCAGTCCTTGGGGCAACCAAGGAAACTCGGCATAGGGAATCTCTTCGGTAGAACGTAGGAAATCATTGGCGTTGACCAATCCTTGCGACTCTAAAGCAGCCGCCATCTGGGACCGATTCCAACCTTCAGGAATCGTAAAGCTAGTTTGAGTGACCTCGCCATTCCAGATCTGATCGGCAATGTCAGAAAGCGATTGGGTTGGAGATAGCGCATAGGTACCTGCCTGCAGACCTCCTTCACGCTTTTTAAAGCCTTGGAGGCGATGCCATACTTTCCAGGCAGTCGCCGAACGAATTAGACCTGCAGCTTCAAGATCCTGACCAATTTGTTGAGCTGGCGTACCCTCTGGGATTTGAATCTGTATTGGCTGATCTAGCTCTGTTACAGCGACAGGGCTTTTAGCCCAACTCCACCAAGACCATCCTTGCCAAGCTGCTATCCCTAAAGCAACAGGAAAAATGCCAACGTAAAAAGCTCGCTTTAGACAACCCATAATCTTCTTCTACAGATAGTGCGCTGATATTTAGACAGCACATTTAACTTTAGATTGCATCCCTGGCATGATCATAGCCGGTAGATACACTTGCTATGTACTAATCGTCTAACCCCTCAAATAACCGATCTTCAATTTGGGGCTGAAGCTGCTGAAATTCTTCAGGAGACAGTAATGTAACAGTCTCGGAATCGAGCTGTCGATAGGCAAAAAACAATAATGGTTCTAGAGGGGTACAGGCCACATAGCGCTGCTCGTCATGATAAAACTGTGCCAACATTTGAAAATTATCTGTGGCTCCATCGTCATCTATCTCTAGGGCAAAACAGCTATCGTCCTCCTCATCTGGAAGAGCTCCCGCCGCCGTCAGGGTGTAGGCACTGCGTTGCAGAGTCAGATCTAATTCAGCTAATACCGCACGAGCACTGGGTAATAGGACATCAATCTCCTCATCTTCAATGTCTGCCAAGGTGTCATCTGCTTGCCAAGCAAAGATTTCAATAGGGTCATCTACCGGTAGCAGTAACAAGTATTCTTGTCCCAAATCGCCCAGAGTAATAGATTTTTCGACGTAGCATGCCAAGGTATTACCGTCTTCATCTGCAAGGGTGACAATAGGCTGCTGCCCCTGCAAAAAATCGGAAGACTGGTCAGAGTTGTGATTCAAGTTGGGCATTCGTTATTGCGAGCGGTACGAGAACTGTCTAGCCACTGTTGCAAAATAATAGCAGCCGCTCGGCGGTCAATGAGCCCCTTATCTTTGGGGGTCAGACGACGTTCAGTCTTTAGTTGTTGTTCAGCTTCTACTGAAGTCAACCGTTCATCGACATAGGTGACCGGCAAACCTAGGGTCTCCGCTAAACGTCGGGTAAACTTTTTCACTCGACGGGCCTGAGTGCCTAATTCACCGTTAAGGGTGTAAGGCAGTCCCACCACCAGCAACGTAATTTCTCGCTGCCGAATCACTTGTGTGAGTTGTTCAATGACATAAGCAAAAGACTTATTTTCGATGGTGGTTAAGCCTGTGGCCATTAGCCCCATGCGATCGCACCCAGCCACGCCAATGCGCTTACTACCGATATCTAGACCCAGCGCAGAAACTATTGCCAACCGTCCTACCTCGCTGTACCGCTGGAGGAATCATCCTGTTGTTGAACAGGGGAACGCAGACCGGGGTTAGCGGCATCCCACCAAAAACGACTAGGAATGGCTTTACCGGATGGTTGTAGACCCTGCAGTACATCCTGCAATCCTTCAATGGATACCGCCTTAGACTCTCGCACCTTATGCCAGACAGAGCGAGACATCATTACAGTATGTTTTACTTCAGTCGCTCCAATTTCTTTGAGGTAGCTTTCCCGTTCTGGCTGATAGTCCAGGGAAGCTAGCTGCAACGTGGAGCTAGCAGCGCCTTGTAGTACCTGGGCCATCTGAGTCATCAGCTCTGGATAGAGCCAGGTGTAAGCGGGATGCACCGTTAGCTTGGCACGGTTGGGCTGATTCGCCGTCTTAGAGAGACGCAAGTTAAAGTAACCAATGGCGGCCTTACGCTGGGGTTCAAACACATAGGCAGATACCGCTTCTGACTGACCTAGCCAACGACGGAGCTGCGTTCTTAACCCGGCAATGGATCGGGTGCGAAAATCTTGAATTTGATGATCAAATACCTGTCTCAGCTGAGGTGGCATAGACGCCGTTTCCAGATGATAAATCAGCTGGGCATCAGCATTACTCACCGGTAACAGGTTAGGCAGATCCGGCTCATGCTCTGCCAAGTCAGCAATTGTTTCCCCATCGACAGACCAGTAGGTCACATAAGCCAGTGGTTGAAACCCATTCTGGCGATACAGCGCTAACCCAAATGTATCGTTGATATTTGTTTCACTGATCCACGTGTGAGCTTCTACGATCGTCTCGAAGCAATGGCGTAGCAGCAAACTCGCCATATCTAAATCCAGAGTTAGCCCCTGCTGTGCAGCCGCTTTCACCGTTACCCGGTCAATGCGCCAGGTGCTCCGAGTAGAGTTGAAAGGAGAAACCTGAATTACACCGTGGGTTGCGTGCTTACACTCAGCCGCAAATGTATTTACTTTGGACTGGAGAGGATTAATCAGTCGAGATAACTGCTGCCACTGACTGAGTCGGCCAATTCTATCTGGCCAAGATTGCTGATGGGTGAAGTCACCACAATTCACAACTTCTGCGCATCCATCCGGCATCAGCTTTTCGGAATCACGAAAATGGACGGGGCGCACCACAATGGGGTCGGGTGAAGTAGCGAATGTCATAGGGGCAAAAGGTGTAAAATCCCTAGGATTTTGGATGGATTAGTACCACTGGTGTCTGCTCATCAGCATTACCAGCCGGATTATCGAGCAAGGCACTTGCTACCAAGTCTACGTCAGTGCCTGGTGTAGCTGCCAATATCTTAACTGCTTTCAAATCATTGACATCGACGATGGCGGCTTTTAGGCCTGTGGCCTCGTAAATTTCTTGCACAATCCGGTCAGGATTTTCTGGCCCCAGCACAATGAACTGATCGTAGGGAGGCAAAGTGCCGGTTACATCATCAATGAGTCTGGCCTGTTCTCCTGCAAGCACGTAGAACATCCCTGCTTTACCCAAAAATTTCTTTGCGATCGCACCCACCACAAAGGCATAAACCACTCGCACTGGTCCCACCAAATCAACCAGAGTTTGCATACCACAGGCTGTCGCCAAACTGGACGTGGGCATAAAGAAATAACAAATCCGCTTGGCCACCCACCCAGGTTTTACACTGCTCGGATGCCGCCAGCGCCCTTGCATAATGGCTACGGGGGTTTCACCAATAGTGACAATATCTCCCGGCTTGGCGTAAGGCTCCACATAGCGCTTAACTGTCTCGATAGGGCTATCGAGGGGACCCAACAGATGTGTGGGAATCGGCAGTACTTCTGCCCTAGATGTGGATTTCCAATTTTGCGGTGCATCGGGGTCAGGATATTTCAGAGGCACCACCACATTGCCTATTTTAGGAATTCGACCTTCCGGACCGTAGGTAAGGTAGTGAATCTTGACCCATACGGCTTTGAGGCGAGACAGGTCAGGCCCTTGAATATCCACGTTTACTTTCAGGCCAGTGGATTTCGCTGTTTTAACAATGTAAGCAAACCAGTAATTGTCAGGTCGGGCTGGGGCATCCTCATGGTCTGAGACCAAGGATGTGGTCACCGTAATTCCTTCTACGCTAGCGCCTGAAAGTAGCTGAGCCTCGACTGAAATTTCCGGCACCATAATTTCCAAGGTGCGGGTAAGGTTCACCAGAGAAGGCTCACCTTCAATGACATAGTGCTGGGGTTCACGGGTGGTAATGGTCCATTTTCCAGACTCTAGGTCCAACCGATTGCCGGGACGCCCTTGAAATTGCCGTTCGATTACAAACCAAACCACAAAGACCAGCAATATCAGAACAATTGCTAGCGTGCCTAAAATCCCTGCCATTAAAGGGCTACTCCTCTTCCAGGTGAATTAATTTTCAGTGCCTGAATATTTTATGTATTCGTAAGATTTGTATCGCACTCTTGGCCCAGAAGCAATTGGTTGAATATCTGAAAAGTCACAAACGTGCCTCTATTCGAGGGTAGATATCTCAGCAACTTATTAGCGTAATCAGTGAAACACTTTCCCAGGTGCTTCTAGATCGGACTATTCAGATTGTGGCGATATTGAGCCTTGTGGGCACTTTATTTGGCATCAGGGGACAAGGATTTCCCTTCAATCTTTTTGTTCTTCTATCATCGTCGATGCTCCTCACTACTATCCTTGACCAAATTGACATGGGCAGTATTGCCCTTCCTGAATTTCAGCGTGGTTATGTGTGGAATCGGGACCAGGTACGTAAACTTATGACTTCCCTCTACCGTAGTCATCCAGTTGGTAGCCTGCTTGTGTGGGAAACCCAAACAGAACATGTTACTGACCACGCCAGAGGCTCTGGAAACATGTCTGCGGGTACAGTTAAGCTTTTGCTAGATGGCCAGCAGCGCATTACGTCTCTCTACGGCATTATTCGAGGCAAAGCACCCAAGTTCTTTGATGGCAACACTAATACTTTTAATGGTCTTTACTTTCATCTAGAGAATGAAAATTTTGCCTTTTACATGCCCACTCGCATGGATGGCAATCCCCTCTGGATTAACGTTACTAAGCTCATGATTGATGGAGTAGGCTCATTCCTACAGCCTTTTATTAGCAACACTGCACGGCTAAACGACTATATCAATCGCCTAAGCACCATTGAAAACGTCAAAAAGCGGGATTTTCATATTGAGGAAGTCACTGGACCTGACAAAACTATTGATGAGGTTGTGGATATTTTTAACAACGTCAATAGTGGGGGTACAAAACTATCAAAAGGAGATCTAGCCCTTGCCCGAATCTGTGCCCCTTGGCCCGAAGCCCGTGAAGAACTTAAGAGCCGACTAAATAAATGGGAGCAAGCGGGGTTCAACTTTAAGATTGACTGGCTACTACGCTGCATTACCACTGTCACTGCCAATGATGCCCTTTTCTCTGCTCTCAAAGATGTCTCAACCGACCGGTTCAAGAAAGGGCTCTGTGACACCGAACGGTCAATTGATACGGTGCTCAATATTATTGCCTCACGTCTTGGTCTAGACCATAACCGAGTGCTAGGAGGCGTTTATGCTATGCCCATTATGGCGCGTTATCTAGATCAGCGCGGCGGCCACTTAAACCATCAAGAACGAGACCAAATTCTTTACTGGTATGTTCACACTTTACTTTGGGGTCGCTATTCCGGATCTGTAGAGTCTGTTCTGAGGCAGGACTTGGCCGCTATTGATAGCTCGGCAGGTAGCCTGACTAAGCTAATCGAATTACTACGTCAAAATCGTGGAAACCTACGCATCACTCCTAACGATTTTGGTGGTTCTACTAAAGGCAACCGCTTTTATCCCATGTTGTACATGCTTACCCGTGTCCACGGTGCCCGCGACTGGGCAGATGATATCAATCTTTCTCAACACCTACTGGGTAAACTAGCTTGCTTAGAAGTGCACCACATCTTTCCAAAATCGAAACTATATGCTCACGGCTACAGCAAATCTGAGGTAAATGCCATTGCCAACTTTACCTTCCTGACAAAAGAAACCAACCTGCAAGTCTCCAATAGAGATCCTCAAGAATACTTTGCCCACTATGAAGCACAGCACCCTGGTAGCATCGCCTCACATTGGATTCCCACCGATCCAGAGTTGTGGAGATACGAAAACTATCAAAACTTTCTCGCTGCTCGCCAACAGTTACTAGCCCAGGCAACAAATGAGTTTCTAGACAGTCTTTATGCTGGTGCTGTTCCTGAACCTCATACACTCAACTCCTTGCTAGAACGAGGTTCTGTTCCTGGCAGCATGACAGACGACAGCGAAGAAAAAATTTTGCACGATTGCAACCAATGGGTTGTGGAACAGCAACTACCTTCCGGTGATTTGGCCCATAACCTAACGTCTGACACCAATGACATTCTGGCAATTTTAGATTTGGCTTGGCCTAGAGGTCTGCAACCAGGTTACAGTCAACCCGTCGCAATCCTGTTAAACGAAACTTCCAGCACTGAAACCATGATTCAAAATGCTGGATTTCGAACTTTTACCAATGTGGAAAAGTTCAAAATCTATGTCCAACAGAACGTTCTTGCTCTTCACGATATGTCTACACCAGGTTGATTGCTTTTGTAAGTACTACCGTCATATCAATTCAGACGCTAGTGTATGTACACAAGTCAAACAAGTCTGAAACGACCTTTATCGCAGTAGCTCAAATAAACCATCATCCAGTTCATAGCCTAAGGACTTCACCATTAGCTTTAGCTTTTCGATGCCGTCAATTTGATTTTTCTGAAGCCAATGGGCGATCGCAAATACCTTCCCCATTACAAAAATTTCTAGTGCCTCTGGGTTATAGCGAATCCCATCCAGGGGACTAAACTGATGGGGCACCAGCATCGCCGCATAGCGGCCTAACTCGCCAGACTCAATGTCCAGGTAAAGCGGCAGCCAGGGATAATGGCTATCGAGACGAATAAACCACAGTCGTACCTCAGGTATTTCCGACAGCTCCCGAGGATCATTTTCCTCTCGGGGATAGTCAATCGCAAATTTGAATTTAATATCCTGTTGCCAATCCACATCCTCAAGTATGGACTGGGCCGCTGTTAGGTCTAGAGTGTGTAGATGGTTAGTGCCAACAGTAATGGATTGAGACATGGGTTAGGGAAGAAACCGACTAATAGTGTGCCTTGCTATGAAAGACTTGACTAGGAGGTAACGATATTTACTATTGCTGATTCAAGAGATATACCAATCTGAACGCAAAAATATCTATTGAGTGTTGCTCAGATAAGACCATCTCGAAGATCAGCAGCGCCAAAACGTAAACCTGTTTCCATCGCAGTCAGCAACTTAACCATTAGACGATACATAAACGCTTATTTCTAATGACCCCACCTGATATTCGTGTTTGCATTACCCTAGGTACCCGGCCAGAGGCCATTAAACTAGCGCCTGTTATCCAAGCCTTTAAGCGTGCGCCTGAATTTGAAACCCAGGTGGTTCTCACTGGGCAACACCGCGAAATGGTCGATCAAGTTATGCAGCTATTTGAGCTACAGGCGGATCATGATCTGAATATCATGCAGCCTAAGCAAACGCTATCGGATATTACCTGCCGCAGTTTGCAGGGGCTGCAAACGTTGTTTACTGAACTACAGTCTGACATTGTCCTTGTTCAGGGAGATACTACTACCGCATTTGCCGCTGCCCTGGCTGCGTTTTATCAAAAAATTCCTGTGGGTCATGTGGAAGCAGGACTGCGCACAGACAACATTTTGAATCCATACCCAGAAGAAGCCAATCGACGGTTAATCTCACAAATCACCACACTGCATTTTCCACCTACGGATAAGTCAGTGGCTAACCTAGCGGCTTCCGGTGTGTGCGGCACCGTCATTAAGACCGGTAATACAGTCATTGATGCGCTGCAAACAGTGGCTGCTAAAACACCCGCTTGCAAAGTACCCGGTCTAGATTGGCAACACTATCGGGTGATTCTTTCAACGGTGCATCGAAGAGAAAACTGGGGGGCACCGCTGCAGGATATTGCCAAAGGTTTTTTACAGATTTTGGACAAATTTGAGGATGTGGCGCTGCTGCTACCGTTACATCGCAATCCAACGGTACGAGAACCTTTGAAGGCAGCTTTGGATAGCCATCCCAGAACGTTTTTGGTAGAACCGCTGAATTATCAGCAACTGGTGGGGGCGATGCAGCGCTGTTACTTGTTACTCACTGACTCTGGCGGCCTGCAGGAAGAAGCCCCAGGGCTAGGAAAACCCGTATTGGTCCTACGGGAAACGACAGAAAGACCTGAGGCCACAGAAGCAGGGACAGCGAAATTAGTGGGTACTGACCCAGCTGTGATTACGACTGCAGCGAGCAAACTATTGGGAGACTCAGCTGCCTACAAAACGATGGCTCAGGCCATCAATCCCTTTGGTGATGGCAAAGCATCCGAGCGTATTGTTCAAGCGGTTAGAGAGCATTTCCGTTAGGCGATCATTTAAGCAATTGTTCAAAAATTAAGTCCCCTAGATGGTGACGAACTGCTGCCTACTGCCTACCGTACTAGCCATCCTGATCTGGGATGTTTGGCGTATCCAAAAGGCTTTTTTTGGATGCCTTGAGTTCTTTCCACAGTTTCTTTATCTGACTGTAAGCATCCTCGGAGGTTATTTTTCCACCAGTTTCAAGATTACAAATCAATGAAACCCGATTTGCAAATTCCTGTAAATTGGAGTTAAACACCATGCGCTCAGGCGTGTACTCGCCACGGTATGGAGCACGGGGCATGATGAAATTATCTTTCTGGTTTTCGCGATCGTCAGCCAAGGTAGTGCCCCTCTTGATGCTACTTTCAATTTTTTATGCACCAGAAGTAAATGATACCCACAAGATTTGCTTTTGGTGAGAGTTTAGCTGTCCTACTCAGATACTGGTTGAATGAGCACCATATTCTCAACTCGACCAATTTCCTCGTGGGCTGGTAATGCTTCCAGGTGATGGGATTCAGCCAATACATACAGGCTAGTTTGCCAGCGGTCTAACAGGACTTGATTCGTAAGAGATGTGATTTTGCGATCGCTATAAAAATTCAAGCTAGGCCGTCCATAGCCAAAGGTGGTCACTACATCAGCGTCAGCTGGCACATGCTCGTTGACCAATGCTGCCACGGGCTTAACCGCATAGGCTTCATTCAGTTCCCACAGCCAAAAGTCGGACCCCATGAGTAATAGCAGGGTGCCATAGAGTCCAGCCGCCAAGGTCAGACACCAGTAAGGCCGCCGCCGCCACAGATGCCAAACCGTCCAGCCACAGCTCAGTCCTAACACGAGAGCAATGGCAATGAGCGTCGGTTGCTGATCCGCAATCCCCAGACAGATACCACCGATGGGAGCTGCGATCGCAATCAAACCCAGCAGACCCACTGCCCAGCGGGGTGGATGCTGCCAAACATGGTGCAAATAACCACCAATAGCTAGAGCTACAAATGGGTACAACGGCATGATGTACCAGGGCAACTTGGTCCCCATCATGGAAATTGCCCCTAGATAGACACCGGTCCCCACTAGGACTAGCTGCCCCCATGTGCGGTGTCGTTGCCGCCACGCCAGCCCCAATCCCAGTGGCCAAAACATTAGCCAAGGCCAGCTGTATTTCATGAGCTCTAGCAGGTAATACCAGGGGGGCTGCTGATGCTCTTCAATCGCTGATGTAACCCGATCAAACGACTGAGATACAAAGTGCCCTTGCCAATACACATCCCCGTACCGAGCCAGCTGCGCACCATACCAGGCCACAACAGGCAAGCTCCCTAAACCTAGTCCCAACCAAATATAAGGATTACGCCATAGAGACTGGCCTTGGTTGAGCCATAAAAACAAGAGGGCGATGGTTCCTAGTAAAAGCACCAAAATACCTTTGGTGATGGCGATCAGACCTAACGCAACTCCCACACCAACCGCATATTTTGGTTGTTTTTTAGCCTTAAGCCCCCAGAGCAGCAAAATCAAAAATAGCGTTATGGCCACTCCATCCCGCATTACCAGGCGGCCATGACGTACCACAGGCAGCAGGGTTAAAAAAACTAATGCTGAAAGCAGTGCTGGTCGACGGCGTTCAAATACCTCTCTACCTAGCCAGTAGAGTAGCGGAACTGCTGAAGCACTGACCAGTGCCGGTAGCAGGCGCGACGTCCACTCTGAGATGCCAAACCCATAGCCCGTAGCAATTAACCACTCCACCAGAGGTGGTTTATTGAGATAAGGCTCACTATACAGGGTGGGATACAGCCAATCACCGCTGGTAAACATCGCCCGGGCTACGGATGCAATAGTGCCCTCATCCCAATCTCGCAGGGGTACCAGCCCTATGCGCCACAGATACAACACCGCTGCGGCTAGCGACAGCCACCAACCATCGCATACCCGTGTTTTCGCCAGCTGATCAACTTCGCCAGTTGCCTTTGTCAGCAAAAATCTATTCCCCATTGCCCATTGTTTATCCCCAACTGGCCATTCTCCAACCCGGTTAAGAGCATGGCACAATAGCTACGCCCCATGATAATCCCCTACCCATGCCCCACTGGCAGCTTGGCCGGGTCTCCCAAAGAATTCAAAATATTGTTCAGGCAATTATTCAGGCAAAACGATGGCACTGGCTAATCCTGTTGGCATGGTTATTACCCCTATTGTTAGTAGGATTCTTTAACCTGGATCAGCAAAGTTTAATGGCCCACGACGAAGGTTTGTATGCTCGACGAGCCAGGGTCATTGTAGATTCAGGCGATTGGATCCATCCCTGGGCTAGCCCTCACCATAAAACCCCAGGTCCTTATTGGGTAGTAGCTCTATTTATTAACATTTTAGGGCGCCACGAAGTCGCTGTTCGATTACCCAGCGTATTGGCCAGCATTGCCTGTCTTTTGCTAACGTATGCCATCGGTCGTCGGTTACTTTCGCCCACTGCCGCCCTACTGGGTTCCCTATCCCTAGCAGTGGCTCCTCTGTGGCTACAGTACAGTCGTCTGGCTACACCAGATGTGATGTTTACTGGCCTGATCCTGCTAACAGTTTGGCTATTGCTGGAAACAACCTATTCAGACCCGCATACTCAGCAACGTTGGCTCTATTTTGGGGGAGGTGTGGCTGTAGGCTTAACTGTTCTCATGCGTAGTGCCTTAGCCGCTGTTCCTGTTGTCTGCCTACTTCCCTATTTGTTACTGTCTGGCCATTGGAAACAGTGGAGTTTGTATTTAGGAGGTGTAGTCGGCCTATTCCCTACAGCTTTCTGGCTATGGCAATGCTGGCAACGTTACAACATGGCGGTGATCAATGCTTTGATCAATTTCCCAGTGGATCAAAGCCTGACCGCCGACCGTGCTAAATCGCCCCTGTTTTATTTGCTAAATTTACTCGTCAACGATTTTATCTGGATCTTTTTTGCGCTGGCCGCTGTTTTTTTATTGCTCAATCGTTTGTTGCGGTCAAAGGGACAATATACCCAGCCACAGATTTCATTATTGCTAGGCTATCCGCTGTGCTATCTCGGGATATTGAGTGTTGCCTCCACCAAGCTGCCCCACTACGCCATTCCTACCTATCCCTTTTTGGCCTTACTAACCGGATATGCTATGGACAGCTTGGTTAAAAAAACTATCAAGGGCGGGTTCCGAAGGTTTCTAAAAACGTTAAATGGGGTTATTCTGTTGGCTGGAATATTCCTAATAGTGGCTGCAGGGTTAGCCATATTCACTCAGGTATTACCCAGTTCTAACGATATTCGCCCCTATGCTCCCATTGCCTTGGGTCTAGGTCTGGCCTGGGTCACGGCTGCGCTGTGGTGGTTTCAAACAAATGGATTAGCCGTAAGCACCTGGCTTGTTTTGTTACTCATGGGGCATTGGCTAGGGTTAACCCTGGCTTGGGGTACGGCAGAGTTGGGTAATGTAAACCCTGAAATGAAAACTCTGCTGCTTCACAACGAGATACAACCTGTTTTAAAGACTGAGACCATCGATTTCTCACCGGGGCTCAATAGCAAACGTAGTACCCTGCTAAGGTTTTATACACCAAACTTAGGGGAGAAACTACAAGACTTAGAGCATGTCGGCACTGATGACTACCTGTGGATCGAATCATCAGAGCTGTCCCAGCTGACTCTTCCCCACAGATCGCTAGGGCAGATTAACCAGACTTACCTTGTGCATACGTCTGCACCAACGGACCCTGACTGACGGTTCCGTGGCCGTTGGATTGCTAGGACCGTTCCAATTGCATTAGAACATTAGCTGGATTTCTAGGGATTTGGAGCTAATATCTCTGGGGATTTGGAGCTAATAGTATTGAAATATGGCTTGGAGCCTGTGCCGTGCGTTTTAGTAAGTTCTCCACTGGGTGGTAAGTCCTCTATAACGCTGGGTGGCTCCAATAAGGCGGTGTTATCGCCGTTTTTTAGCTTTCCAAGTCCCACCGTAAACGTAATAGGCATTATCTTTGCTAACAGTTGTCCAACAGGTGGAACATATAAAGCTCCAGTCTGTTGCGTTGGGTTGATACTTGACGCGGTAAAGCACTGTCTGTGTGTGGGCACAAATTTTGCATTTTTTTTGACGAACACGATTTTTCATAGCTGCCGTCGTGAATTTGAGGAAATATACCAGTCTATGCAATACGTTCGGTTACTCAATGTTGGCGAGTAAGGTTTTGAGTTTTCGAGGAAAAGCTCAATCTTGGAGCTTACAGAGGCGCATAGGGCTAGTTATCAGTCTTGTTTTTGCTTTTTTTTATGGCTATTTAGCTATGCAGAAAGGCTTTGCTGCCGACTACGTCATCCAGGATGATGCCCGCCACTATCTTTTTTGGATGGAGCGCTTTAGCAATGCAGATGCTTTTCCTAATGATGTCATCGCTGACTATTTACAGTCTATTGCTCCTTGGGGCTACAAACTGCTGTATCGCTTAGGTAGCTACGGGCACTTATCTCCTGACTGGTTAGCCAAAGTACTACCTATGGTCTTGGGGCTAATAACTGCAGGCTACTACTACCGTCTAGCTTTAGAAATTTTTCCGATACCTGCTGCGGGAACAATGGCATCGGTCATGCTGAGCCAGCATCTTTGGTGTAACGATGGTTTAGTCTCAGCTTCACCTCGTGCCTTTATTTATCCTTTACTAGTGCCCCTGTTGTTTTATTTTGTCAGGGGAAAAAAGGAAAAAAGTTTTGTCTTTCTGGGACTACTAGTTCTGTTTTACCCACCTGTGGGGCTCGTGGCAACGACGTTATATGCCGCTGATGCAGTGGACTGGTTAGCGCTAAAGACTCAGTGGCATCGTCCAACCATTTCTCAAGATCGAGCCAAAGTTGCGATCTCAGCCCTAATACTAGCGGCTCTATGTGTTATACCCACTTATCTATTGACTCACCAGTCTTTTGGACCTGTAGTGACCATGGCCCAGGCCCAAACTATTCCAGAATTTCAGCCCTCCGGTCGTCATTCGTTTTTTCGTGATGGTATTGACCGCTACTGGCTGGTTATTTTTGGAGGGCACGGTGCGATTTTAAAGCGCACTCTTTTTACCCCTGTCACGTTGGTCAGTGCTCTATTTTTACTGCCCATGTGCCGGGCAGGTCAGAAAAAATTTCCTGAACTAAGCAGTATTAACCCGAGAATCCACGTTTTTACCAAACTCATCGCGGTCAGTTTGGTTTGGTTTGGCCTCGCTTATGCTGTTGCCTTTAGGTTGCACATGCCAGGACGCTACACCAGTCACTGCATTATGGTAGTGCTGCCAATTTTCGCTGCCATTGTCTGGACCTGCTGGTTAAAGTATCTGTGGCAATGGAAAGCGGCTGCCACGATTGCGATCGCGCTAATTTTGGCTCTGATTTTCTTCTACTATCCTCTCGTACTCAAGAACTTCCCCAAAACCCTTTACATACGTGGGAAAGAAGCTCCAATTTACGAGTATTTACAACGTCAGCCTCAGAATACAGTGGTCGCTTCTCTAGATTATGAAGTCGACAACATTCCTAGCTTTGCCAAACGCTCCGTACTAATGGCCCCCGAATATGCCACCCCCTTTCACCTAGGGTATTACCAGCAGATTCGACAGCGAGCTAGGGATTTACTAAGGACCCATTACACAAGCGATCTAGAGAGTCTAAAAGCTTTTACAAACACTCATAACATCAACTTTTGGCTTGTTTCTAGGGCGGCTTTTTCCCCTGACTATTTAGCTCACCACCGCTATTGGGCCAATAATTACCGGCCTCTCACTAAGGCTGTTGTCGACACAATGGCTACAAGTAAACCGAGTCTCCTCGAAATGAATGTCAAGCAGTGCAGCGTGGTAGAAACACAAAACTTCTGGCTACTGGATAATAGCTGTGTCTTAGCTAAAACCGTCATCACAGCAAAATAGGGCACGCCCTTAGGAGTATGATCAGGGGCGCCCCCAAGTCTTATGATTCATGACGCCTCGTATGCCTCGCTGGCTACACACCCTGTACCAATCTCGTTGGACCGCCATTATTTTGGTAGCTGTATTGGGCCTGATAGGAGCCCTTAACCACAGCATGTGGCGCGATGAGATGAATGTGTGGTTAATTGCTCGGGATAGCCCATCTTGGGCAGCGTTTGTGGAAAACGTTCACTACGACCGTGCCCATCCAGGATTGTGGCATTTGTTGGTGGCAGCTCTATATCACCTTTTTGGACATCCCATTGCCATGCAGGTGTTTCACTGGCTATTGGCGTTGGGGACCGTGGTGCTAATTTGGCGGTTTAGCCCCTTTACCCACTGGCAAAAGTGGCTCATGACCTTTGGCTATCTGCCGTTTTATGAGCATTTGCTGATCGCCCGTAACTATGCAGTGGCTATGTTGCTGCTGTTTGCCATTTGTGCGCTGTGGCCCCAACGGCAGCGGGCCTATTGGCCTTTGGCAGGCTTGCTAGTACTGCTTGCCAATAGCAATGTATACGCCTTGTTAATTGCGATCGCCCTAGCCCTAACCCTGGGCGTAGAACTGTTATTTGAGGTTAAACTGCGTCGCAACTGGCTCGACGTCATCGTGAGTGCAGCTGTGATTATTGCAGGGTTTGGTCTGGCCCTATATTTTATTTTGCCACCTAGCGATGTGGCGAGTCAGGCCCTGGGCGATTACACCAATGGCATTGATATTCGACAGTTACTCAAGGCCATTGGCCGGATTTTTGGTGGCTATTACATTATTATCCCCAACGGTGCTCGCTATCTAGATTTGTCAGTTTGCGGTGCGATCGCTCTCATCTCATGTTTTTGGGTTAGCCGACGTTTACTGAACAAACCCTACGCACTGATCTTTTATCTGTCGGGCAATGGGATTTTACTCGCCTTTACCTATGCCAAGTTTATGCCCAGCGCCATGCGACACTACGGCAACTTTTACCTCATCCTGATTGCCGCTTTGTGGCTAGCTAACCATTATCCAGCTTCACCACAACTTACTAAAAGGCTCTTCCCAAACAACTGGCAAACCCCCAATCTAAAGTGGTTTAACCGCATTTTTACGACCATACTGATTGCCCACCTACTTGGGGGCATTTTTCTGTTCAGCACAGATTTAAATATCCCTTATTCCGCCAGCCGCAAAGCAGCTGCCTACATGCGTCAGGCCAATTTCCAAGGAGAATTTATTGTAGCTAGTCGGGATGCTCAAATGGCATCCCTCAGTGGTTATTTCGGTCAACCTTTCTACTTTCCAGAACGCCAGGCAATAGGTAGCTACACGCTATTCTTTAAGGGAATTCGACGTGAAGTTACTCAGCCTGAAGTCATTCAACAAATACAAGAGCTGATCAAAGAACACCCAAAGATTTTGCTAGTGCTCACAAAAGAACTCGAAGCACCTACAGCAGGCCTAGAAATTATTCCTATTGAGTCCTTTACTAGAGCGTGGCAGGACGAAGAGTATTATCTCTATTGGGTGACCGCAATATAGTTGGGAAAGCAACCAGTCCCTTGTCAGGGCAGCTTAAATTTACTATTCGGTTTCCGTTGTTTCGGAGGGAGCATCCCCGCTGCTAGTAGTGGTAGCTTCTTGCTTAGCCTGAGAACGCTGCTCACGCTTTTTACGTTCAGCAGCTAGGATATCCTTCATCACTTCCTGAGCCTGAGCCATTTTTTCGAGGTTGCTGCGATAAAGTTCGAGATCCTTTTCAACCTTTTCAGCCGGTAAGGCCAACATCTCCGCAGCGGTTTTAAGCATCTCTTCGCGCTGCTCTTTATCGTCTAAAGCAGATGAATCAACGGTTTCAAATAGTGTATACAGCCCAACCGCCATTAAACGCGTGTACTTACTGCTAGCCTGAGTTGCCACCATATTGAGCTGACCCTGTAAACCATCACCGCCGGTCTCTTTAGCACCATCAAGCTGAGCCTGAAAATCAGTCAACGCAAGATTAGAGACCGCAGTCTGAAAAGCATCTGCGTCTTGACGATACTGTTGGGGATCACCGCCAACAGAATTGCAAATAGCTCCAAAAATTGATGCTTTGTCCTGCTCTGGCTCGTATCCCACCATAAACCGATCAAAGCTAGTCACAACACCCAAGGCATATAGAGGGTTGTACACAAAATCAACATTGACCGAAAGTAGATGCATTTCTACCATCAGTTCCTCTACCACTCGCCGGTAAAGAGAATTAATAGGGCGAGAATGGTGGCTATGAAAGGCACGCTTGGTATCGGAAACCGTACGGAGGTTATTCACTGGTGGGGATAATAAAAGGTTAGACATCATTTTCTACTGCGAATGGCTTTTTGCCAAGAGTTCTAAAGCCTAGGCGGCAATCGAGCCAGCAATGTATACACCTTAACGAAATTAGGCACTATGTAGCAGCACACAAAAAAGCAACTGACCAGAAAATTAGCCAGCTGCTTTAATTCTTTGATTGCCTAAAATCTGAAAATGCGATGAGTCTGAGAAGCATTTTCAGAAGCTGACTTCAGGCGCTTAAAAAGCCATAGGCTCGGGAGCAGCATTAATCGCTTCCTCTTCACTCTCGTAAATCGCGAAGACGGAATCCATCATAGTCACTTCAAAAACTAGCTTCGATTCAGGATGAACATTGCATAGCTTAAAGCTGCCCTGAATCTTATCGGCATCTCTCATACCTGCTACAAGCGACGTTAACCCCGAACTATCTATAAAATTAACTTGACTTAGGTTAACGATAATATGAGGAGTCACTTTTTCAATACACTCCTGTAGCTTGAGACGAAACTGCCAAGCAGTCGTAATATCCAATCGACCCTGAGGTGAGAAAATCACCACCTGGTGATTACTATCAGGAGAACTGACGATTCTTTGCTCCATAGTGACTGGCCCTTAATATCTTCTGATATTGAAATACACTGATAGCTATGGATTTATATCCATATTACGCCTACTTATCAGGATGCCCTTGAGTTCAACAGAAAGGACAAATGCGCCAAACTCTTACGACAGATCACTGATATTAGTTGACAGAACACCCCAGTAGATAAAGGTACATAACACATTACGGCAATGGCCTTCATCAGTATGCAGGTACAGATACGTTACATCAGGACATTCAAGTGGCTTATAGTGTCCGCAATAAAGATCACATTTCTGCCTAGAGTATCTTCCTGACAATAATGTTGATCTTAAAAGGGCGAATTCAGTTCCAACGATGTGAGCAAATTTAGAGAATTAGACATATCTATAGATTGAACATTCTATAGGCTGAACTCATTCTCTAAATCAAAAACGACAAAAATTATCCTTGCCAGTTTACCCAGTCCTGAGGCTTAAGAAAGATGTCATACAGCCTTGCTTCAGGAGTTCCTGGCTCAGGAGCATAGCTGTATTCCCAACGAACCATAGGAGGCAGTGACATCAGAATAGACTCAGTACGGCCATTGGTTTGTAGACCAAATATGGTTCCTCGGTCGTAGACCAAGTTGAACTCTACATAGCGGCCACGGCGATACAGTTGGAAGTTACGTTGATGCTCACCATATTCAGTATGGCGGCGCTTCTCAACAATGGGAACGTAAGCGGGCAAGAAGGAATCGCCACAGTCAATAGCAAATTTGAACAAATCTTCCCAATTACGCTGCCCAGGCTCACCCACGGTTTTACTGTGCTTAGCCGCAGGGCCTTCCTGACTAGGGCCACGGTATAGCTCACCAGTACCGTCCTGATAATCAAAAAATACACCGCCCACACCACGAGTCTCTTGACGATGTTTTAAGTAAAAATACTCGTCACACCACAATTTGAACGTGTTGTAGTACTCAGGATGGTTGCGATCGCACGCTTCCTTAATAGTTCTATGAAACTGAACTACATCTTCTTCAAAAGGGTAATAGGGAGTTAAGTCAATACCACCACCAAACCACCAAACTGGCCCTGCCTCAAAGTAGCGATAGTTTAAGTGAACCGTTGGAATATAGGGATTACGAGGGTGCAAAACCATGGACGTTCCGGTGGCATAGAACCCATGCCCTTCTGCTTCAGGACGCTGCATCAAAATTGAAGGAGGTAAACGGTCCCCCCAAACTTCAGAGAAGTTAACCCCTCCCTGCTCAAACACATCACCCTGCTTCATCACCCGTGAACGGCCACCACCACCATCGGGACGAGTCCACTGGTCTTCCATAAACTGACCAACACCATCCACTTCAGCTAGCTTCTGACAAATACGATCCTGTAACCCCTTAAATCCCGCACTGACACGTTCGCGAGAATCACTGGGAGGAGCAACTGGACCAGATACCTTCTGCGTAGAATTCTGCGTAGAAGCAATGACCATAACGATCTAGAACCTAGAACTAAAAAACAAGGTGATGAATATCTGTGCCGCTAATTTCATAAACCTAGAGCAAGCTAAGAAACTCAACTCAGATATCTAACGTTTGTACAAGTGCATAAACGTTAGATGATGCAAGCAGCTAACTAACTGATAATGAATCATATTTTCGAGCTTTTTTAACCAACTTGACACACAGTGTGACAATCCTTGACAAAAGCTTGAGCCTATGTGGCAGAGGCGTTCCAGGCCTGAACTCACGGACCAGTTACTAAGTTACAAGTACCCCAGCGTTAAAATGCCTTTCAATGAATAAAATTGCCAAGCTCCTGCTAATCCTGACGAATACCTGAGGTCCTCTATACATCCATGCTTCGAACCTGGTTTCAGTCACTGACAAGAAAACTAACCTCCCCTTTTTTGGCATCCCCATCGACCGCCTCTCCACACTCAGGTCAGATTAGTCAACGCACTTTGGAAAAGCATTATCAAGTCAGTAGCACAGCCTCCATTGAAATTTTATGGCAAACAATTAACGACCTTGCGGGCTTATCCTCATGGCATCCACTGATTACATCCACCAATGCGCCCAATGGGCAACAGGCTAAACCGGGATTGATCTATCGAGTGTTTGCTCGCTGGGTTCCTGTCCCCATCAAAATTTTTGTGGAAAATGTCCTTCCCGGTGAGTACATTAGTTTGCGAATGTTTCCTATTCCCGGACTGCAAGAACGCACTATTTACCGCCTAGAGTCTGCATTATGCGGCACCTTGATTTCCTACTCCATTGAGCTCAAAGGCTGGCTTTCCCCTGTCGCCTGGTCATTCCTGCGTCCCTACGCTGCTCGTGTCGCCGATGCTTTAGCCCAAGCAGCCGAACAAACAACAACAGCTAGCATTATCCCCAATCAATATCGGGATATCTTTAGCTGAAAGTTCCTAAATTTGTAGAAGCATATTGTCTGTAATGTCGCTACAGCATGGGGCATGAAGGCTTAGAATGGAAGACAAATATTCTCTTAAACACTGCTAATCTCCAAAGCTTGGTTTGATTGACTGGTCCAGCTGTTTGCAGGTTGGTCGACTAACCACTAAGGAAAAATTAGCAACCCAGTCTTTAAGAAGCCGTTCGTTCATACTCGTCTTTTAATACATATGGCGCCGACAACTGAGGCAATTCTGAACGCCCTTCGCCCCGTTCAAGACCCTGAGCTGCAGAAGAGCTTGGTTGAACTCAACATGATCCGCCATGTAGTCGTTAATGATGGTCATGTGAGTTTTACGCTAGTGCTAACAACGCCCGCATGCCCCCTCAAGGAATTTATCGTCGAGGATTGCGAAAAAGCTGTAAAAGCACTCCCTGGCATTACCTCAGTAGCAGTTGATGTCACTGCAGAAACTCCCCAGCAAAAAGCCTCTCTTCCCGACCAGCAAGGAATTGATAACGTTAAAAACATTTTGGCCGTATCCAGCGGTAAAGGCGGCGTTGGTAAAAGTACCGTTGCTGTAAACCTGGCCGTTGCCTTAGCTCAAGCAGGTGCCAAGGTAGGGCTGCTAGATGCAGACATTTACGGTCCCAATGCACCCATTATGATGGGAGTCAAAGATGGCAATGTTGTTGTTAGAGATGGAAGCAATGGCCAACAGGAACTGGAACCGGCCTTTAACCATGGCGTCAAACTCGTTTCCATGGGCTTCCTGATTGACCCTGACCAGCCGGTTGTATGGCGAGGGCCCATGCTAAATGGCATCATTCGTCAGTTTTTATACCAGGTGCAGTGGGGAGAGTTAGACTATCTGATTGTAGATATGCCCCCTGGCACCGGCGATGCCCAATTGACCATGGCCCAGGCTGTCCCCATGGCTGGCGTCGTGATTGTCACCACACCTCAAGATGTTGCCCTTGCCGATGCTCGACGTGGATTAAAAATGTTTCAACAGTTGAAGGTTGGTGTACTGGGGATTGTAGAAAACATGAGCTACTTTGTTCCCCCCGACATGCCTGAAAAAAACTATGACATTTTTGGCTCCGGAGGTGGTGCCAAAGCTGCTGAAGCGTTGAATGTTCCTTTATTGGGCTGTATTCCGTTAGAAATGTCTGTTCGGGCCGGTGGCGATGAAGGGAAACCAATTGTATTGGCCCAGCCCGAGTCAGCATCTGCTCAAGCTCTGACCAAAATTGCGCAACAGGTGGCAGCAAAGGTTTCTGTCGCAGCCCTAACCTAAACCTACATTGCTGACGTGCTTATACTAGAAATGAGTTGATCGGCCAAGTATTGACCAAGAACAACCTATACATCACCGGTTTTCCCCTAAGTCAAAAACGGTAATTCAGGCTCTAACCAATGTATTACTAAGCTATTCTCAGTTTTTGCTGTTATGGCCCAAACCACAGTTCTAGGAAAATGGTTCCATCGCTGGTTACATCCCTGGCGCGGTATTGATTGGCTGCTGTTGTTGGTTCCCGTCAGCATTACCCTATTCTCCAGTTTACTTATTGCCAGCACTCGGCTATACACTGGTGAAACTGATCTAGCCTGGAACCATGTGATTATGTGTGTTTTGGGTGTCATTATCTGTATGTGGCTAGCGCGCAGCCGCTACGAATCACTCTTGGAATGGCGCTGGATCATTTATTTGGCCACTAATGTTTCTTTAGTGGCCGTTATGCTAGTGGGAACCGTCGGCAATGGGGCTCAGAGCTGGATCAGCATTGGTGGCTTCAATATTCAGCCCTCCGAATTTGCCAAAGTTGGTATCATCATCACCCTGGCAGCAACCCTCAAAGACCGAGAGTCTACTACCCTGGGAGGCCTACTGAAAGCCCTGGCCATTACGGGGGTGCCTTGGGCTCTGATTTTTCTACAGCCTGACCTAGGAACATCTCTGGTCTTTGGTGCAATTGTTTTAGGCATGCTCTATTGGAGCAATATGAACCCAGGGTGGTTAGTGCTGCTAGTCTCTCCTATCGTGGCAGCTATTATTTTCAACCTATACATACCAGCTTGGATCGGCTGGGTCATCCTCATGGGCATTATTGCCTGGATGACCTTACCGCTACGCTGGTACAGCACCCTGATTATCGTGGTTATTAACTCCATTGCTGGCAAAATTGGCGAACTGCTTTGGGGGGTGTTGCAAGACTATCAGCGTGATCGACTAACCCTATTCTTGAATCCGGAGCAAGATCCCCTGGGGGGTGGATACCATTTGATTCAATCGCGTATCGCCATTGGGTCAGGTCAACTGTGGGGTAGAGGATTATTTCACGGAACCCAAACTCAACTGAGCTTTATCCCTGAACAGCACACTGATTTTATTTTTTCTGCCCTGGGTGAAGAGATGGGCTTTATGGGCGCCCTCGCCATGGTGTTCGCTTTTTGGTTTATTTGTCTACGCTTGATCATCATCGCTCAGAATGCTAAGGATAATTTTGGCTCGCTGTTAGCCATTGGTGTCCTATCTATGATTGTTTTTCAGGTGGTGGTAAATATTGGCATGACAATTGGTCTAGCTCCCATTACCGGAATTCCGTTACCGTGGATGAGTTATGGACGCTCGTCATTGCTTACCAATTTTATTGCTATTGGTATTGTGGAGTCGGTGGCCAATTATCAACATCGCCTCAAGTTCTGACACTCCCTGGTTCACCTATGAAGTTGCTTTATATTGGGATTTGGCATCGTAGGATTTCAACCTACCGTTAGAATATTTCTTGAAACTCTAGGGAAACAATAATAGTAATGATCATTTTGCCTGGTTCTCCAGTAAAGGTAACTAACGTTAACGACACCTACTATGGGTTTCAGGGATTAGTACAGCGTATTACTGATGGCAAAGTCGCTGTGCTGTTTGAAGGGGGCAACTGGGATAAGCTTGTCACCTTTAAGCTGTCGGATATTGAAGCTGTTAAGCCTAAACGCGGCAAGAAAAAATAGTTATCAATAGCACGGTTACCCACAAAGGGTGCTCGCATATCAAATATTGGTTGTGGCTGACTTGATGGGGTGTTTACTAGAGAGCTAGATATCCATATCACACCGTCTGTAGGACAAACTAATACTTCTGAAGGAGCAGTAACGCTACGACTTAAATCGGATGCCATCTTTGGGATATAGTGCTAATGTACTAAATGCGTCTGTACTACTTTTCACAATGATGCGTCTTCCTTTCCCCCAGCTGGTCGACAGTGAACGACATCCGGCTCATATTGCTGAGGTGATTGAAACAACAACGACGGAGTTTTTGGCTCAATGTCTGGAGCCAGATGATTTGAGTTTCCCAGCGATGCCTCCCTTTGGTAGCTGGGTAAAGTCCTTAGATGAGGAAACGGGCAATCAAATTTATGGGGTGGTCTATCATGCAACCACAAGCCCCATCGATTCAGTTCATCGGGCACGGGCATTGGGGATGACGTTGGAAGATTTGCGGCAGCAACAACCGCAAGTTTTTGCGATGTTGAAAACTGAGTTTCGGGTCGCCATTATAGGATTTGAAACGTCTGATAAGAAGCGCTTTTATCAGCACTTGCCACCACGGCCACCCCAGGTACATCAAGCTGTGTACCGATGTGAGCTGGAGGAAATTATACGATTTACGAAGGAGTTAGATTTTTTGCGGACGTTGTTGCAGGTCAATGCAGTGCCAAGTGAGAGTTTGGTAGCTGCAGCAATTCGTGAGGTGTATCGGCTAAGGAAGTTTGATCGGGATTGGCTAGTATTGGCTGGTCGAATAGTGGGTACCTTGCTCAAAGATGATTACGATCGCTTGCGCATGATTCTGAATCAGATTCATCCTTGATGCAAGAGGGCTTGTTAAACATTAGAATCATGGCCTTTTGTGCATTTAAATCATGGCTTAACAAGCTTTTCAGGCTTAAACTGTGAAGTAGTTTCCTAACAGCTCCAGAGTATTCAAAGTAGCCTTTTGATCTCAGAAGGGATAAATTCAGCTATCTGAGATTACGCTTCTTCAGATTGAGTCACTAGATTGAGGCACTCCACAGGCCAGCAGATTTAGGGTGTCTGTTTCTGTTGGGGTTGACGTAACTAACTGTATCTGTCCATTTGCTGTTACGAGTGCTTGTGCTTCCACTAAGTGAGGTACTGCGGGAGTGTCGGTTGAAGCTTGCCCTGGGGCATCTTCTGAATCATCAGTTAATTCTGATGGCGAGCTGCCTGACGATATAGGCGAAGAAGCAAGCCGACGGTCAGTCCAAATATTATTATTGTTGTTTACTTGCAGAGCTTGGGTTGGGTTTTGGGCCACGCCACCACGACCGGTAACCACCAGGGAATTGGCATCATCAATAGAACATTTGCGAGCTACTTGCTGTTCATTATCCACGGTGGCAGTAGGCAGGGTTGTAATGCCTTGGGTAGGTTCAACGTAGGAAGTGTTGAGCTCCACAGTCCCGTTAAAAGTATGACCGAGTTCAGAACTGGCAGTGATATCGTTATCAGGCGTCAGTTCCGAACGAAATTCAGTCCCAAAAATCTGGCTTGCATTGATAACAATGCGGCCACCTACCCCCTGCTGGGCATTGGCAGAAATATCGCTATTATCTTTCGCCACTAGTGCGATCGCATCGATCATAATATTGCCCCCCATAGAACTACCTTGAGCATTAGTGCTAATGCGACTTTCCTGCTGCAGAGTCAGGGTATCTACATTCAATACAATATTGCCAAGATTGTTATCAGCAGCTAATGTATCTGCCACAATAGTGGCATCATTTTGAAGAGAAAGCCCGTCTGCAACAATTACGATATTACCGGGAGAGCCCTGCCCTGGCGGGAATAATCCTAAGGTTTGGAAGTTACCCACAGTAATTGTTGCACCATCACGAATATTAACTTGTTGTGCACTAATATCAATATTGCCACCATTGCCATTTCCTAAAATCGCATTGGCCAGAATTGCCGTACGTCCCTCTGCAGCTACTCCGACCAGATCAATTGTCTCGGAATTGATAGCTAGGCTGCCTGCATTACCATCCCCAAAGGTGTTTACTCCAACATTAGCGCCATCAGCTAACTGCAGCTGATCCACTATTAACAAAACATTTCCACCATTGCCTGTAGCGCCCTGTAGTACGGAGCTGAGAACGCCACTTGGACTACCATTGGAAGTGCCTCCAATCGCCTCAAGGCTATTAGCATTAATAGTAACATCTCCTCCAGAAGCACTTCCAAAAGTGCTGGCTGAGATCAGTCCACCATCCAACAGCTGAATCGTATCAGCATTAACAAGAATTGTTCCACCATTACTATTAGCTCCAAGAGACTCTAAACCACTCTGAGTAAAGCCATCTGAACTAACACCCTGAAAAAACAACTGCTCTGCAGTAACCTGCATAATTCCCGTGGTGCCAGAACCGAAATTTGTGGTCGCAATTTGTGCCCCATCTCTCAAATCAATGATGTTTGCTTTAATGGTTACGTTGCCAGTGTCTCCCGATGCAAAGAAATCACCAAATGAGACAATAAAGCTATCTCCAGTCATTGTGATCTGATCGGCTTGTACATTGATATTTCCTGCATCTCCCTCCCAATAGTTATTGGCAGTTAATTCACCTGCATTTAGAACAGATAGCTGCTGTGTTTGGATATTGAGGTTTCCTCCCTGACCTGTTCCCAAAAATTCAACATCACTGTATAAGCCACTTTTGACCGAGCCAGCTTGATCTTGCACCAGAATACTCTCAGCTTCAATATCAATGCCACCGCTAGTTCCTGAGCCTTGGAGATTAGCAACAATTACAGAACCATCCAGTAGAGATAAGTCGCTAGCCTGTACACTTACAGAACCACCATCGACATCGCTAACGTCAACAGAGCTAGCATTGTTGAAGGAGATATCTTGTAGATTGGTTGCTTGATCATAGTCAAACTCCCAGCCAGAGGATGTTTGTTGAATACCAATAACACTGTTGCCCCCTACGCTAGCTAACTCTACGTGACCACCAAAGGCTGTTACATTACCACCGTCGAGGGTAATGGGGCCACCCAAAAGCGCAAGGGTTTCGCCACTATTGACCCGTAGTCCATCAGGACGATTAGTTCGGTTAAACTCAAATGAAGGAAATAGGGTGAGCTGATGTCCAGGGCCTTGTATATTAATACTTCCGGGGTTATTTCCATATTGCAACCCTACTGGAGTACTAATGCTTAGTAAACCACTCATTTGGTTTGGGGCACTGGCACTAAAGCTTGACCCGTTATCAAAAATGATGCTATCAGCAGTGCTTGTTAGAAAAGAACCGTTAACATTAAGTGTGGCATTAGGACCAAAGAGAATCCCTTGAGGATTGAGTAGAAAAATATCCGTGGAAGTTGTTGTAGCAGTCCCAATTAAACCATCTATTGAAGAACTGCCGCCAGTCACTCGACTAAAAATGGTCTCAACACCAGTATTGTCAAACCGAACCTCATCACCATCTTCGATAGAAAACTGATCAAAACTATGAAAAAGACTGTTGCCAACTTGAGTGCCGCCGGTAACAGAACAAACACCCGTGGTACAGGCAGTAGAGAGGTCAGTATTAACCAAAGTACCAACGGTACCATCCCCAGCTACCTGAGTCGCTTGAGCATAAACAGGTGTAACCGTAGCCAACATGCCTAGCGAACTAAGACATGCCCACCATTTAGAATGGGCTTTGTAAAATAGCATTAGTTTCAGGGTTAGTACCTAGATCGACACTCGTACCTAAAGTGCCCTTGCATAGCAATAGAACATCAAAAAATTAAGGGTTGCATGGAGGGTTCCATACAACCACAGGGACGTTAAAGCTATATGGCTAATCCATTTGTGGCCTTCTTAAGGTTCTAAATAGGATGTAGTTCAAATGCTGGAAATTGTTTAGACAAGAATCAAGCCATATCTACTGGGTTCAGTAGATATATAATAACTAACCACGACGAAAATAGTTCAACATAGCATCCCAATATCTTTGCCAGCAGCAGCCACCTGTTGTAGCTTCCTGTTGAGAAACTGTAAGGGGTTTCCAAAGAAGTTGAGATGAGTTCTCTATTTGAGAAGTGAATTGATGATTATGCATTTCAAAAAATCTCACGAGGAAGAATCTAACATACTCAGTAAAACAATAACTCTTCAATAAATCATCTAGGGAAATATGGAACCTATATGTAAAGCTAAGCAAAAGCAATCATGTCATGAGCCCACTATCATAAAGCTGTTATCACTATATTGATAGTCCAGCCAAATTCATATTAATACACTCGTGAATATAGGACATTTGGTTGAAGCCATATAACCATCTTAATTGTTTCTCAGTTATGACGAAACAATTAAGCCTTACATACGACAATCTGAAAAAAATATGTTTGAGATAGCAATATCTTGTAGATAAAATCATTCTGAGGTTCAGCAGTACCTCAAAACATCATTTAAGTCTCTAGGCCTGACTAGCTAATAGTAAGGCCCCATCACCCTGTATATCCACCACGAATATAAATGGGTCGCTGATTAGTAGGAATCCTACTGTGGCGATATCCACC
Organism: Cyanobacteria bacterium P01_D01_bin.156; assembly: GCA_039024555.1. Lineage (GTDB taxonomy): Bacteria > Cyanobacteriota > Cyanobacteriia > Phormidesmidales > Phormidesmidaceae > Leptothoe. Next base: position 25,987 of record JBCCQQ010000033.1, on the reverse strand, counting down.
CTTGGTCATTTTCTGTTGGAAAACTGTGAGCAGCTGCCAAAGAGCCTGAGATGAGTGCTCTGATGGAGAAGATGTTCTATTACTTGGAGAAGATGGTTGATTGGTATACATAACAAGAATCTTGTCAGTTACTATTAAATAGTAGTTGTATTTATTACATCAATCTCTCTCCGCTAAATCATCTAGGAAGTTTCGGAGATTACAGATAAAGCTAAGCAAAAGCAGCAATGTTAATTGCCAAAATAGTTTAAAGTTGTTGTCTATGTATAAATGGATTTGGATAGGTTGGTAGCAGTAACCACATTATTTTCAGCAACTTGACTGAAGACTCCCTTATTGATGTGTGTATTCGAAAGTCACAGATAAAACAATTTGTGCTGTATGCTATGCGGTCTAATCAATCTTTGACATCAAATAGCCAAACTTACAGCCGATTGGCTACATATCAAAGCTGTACTTAATCGATAAACGCTTTGTACAACAGGCGAAAATCTATGCATCCACACTTTGCAGTAGGCCTTAGCATGGCGTGCTCTAGTATTTAAGAGCTAACTATTTACATCACCTTGCTGTGACTATCCGCACAATCACTCAAAAATTGATGTTCATGTGAGCAGACTCTAGGTAGCAGCCCTAACTAGAGACATCTCTATCACCCCAGCCTATAGTTGACTCATAGACAAAACGCTTTATTGAATAACGACCTATTTCTAAATCTGCACCTACCCATTAGACTGATCCCTTTATTGCAGAACCCTTTATATCTAAACCGGAGCCCCCATGAGCACAATTGCGTTCATGGGGGCTTCTTATTGCGCTAGTCGAATTGGCTGGACTCACCATCATTCAACGGCCAGCCATAATATTGATGGTCAGAGGCATACAAGCAAAAATATTTTCCAAGTCGTCAACGACAGGAAAATCCATATATCAGAACATTTCATAGCTTAAAGAACTAACGATAATGAATATGTAAATGTCATTCAAATCAATCAAACACTCTCAGCGTAAAGACTGCGGACTCACAAACTCTATTCAGAGCTATAGCTATAACAACAAAATATTTATTTACATCAGTCTAGGTTTTCCACAAGAGATTTCCTCATGTTTTCCACAGACTCAACAGAGTTCTCCCCAGAAATGAACGAAATCTTGGGATAATTTGAGCTTCTGTGGAAAACTGTGTACAGATGGGGATCAAAACAGCGATGTAACTGGACGTAACGAAAAAAAGGACTGAGCCCTGATTAGTTCGTAATTCACATTGAAAGTATTACAAAAGTCTGAAGGGTAGGGCGTATTGCGAATTCTTAGGTGGTCCTGCACAATAAAGCTCCACTTACCCAAGTGACACCCACCCATGTGACCGATTAGTTCTTCCCCTTGGCTCTGCTTTCAGGATGCCGCTACCAATGTTGTTTGCGTAATGCGCCAGAAGAATTATGAGGCACTAATGCTTTGCGTTTATGTCTTGAAGGAGCTTTATAGCCGATGCCCTCAGTTACAGGCCCGACGACTGTTAGTCTTATGGTGGAAATTCCCGAAACCCTATATCTCTCGATTCAGGATTATTTAGATACCCACGAAATGTGGAGCCAGGAGCGGATGATGCAAGCGGCCCTCTCTCTCTTTCTAATGCAGAATGGTATTAATCATGCCCATGTGAATAGTCTGTACCTTGATAGTCTCTTCGGTTATGCGGCGTAGAGAATGCTGCAGGATTACCTACTTTGGTGGCTAGTGATATCAGAGGACCAGAAGGTAATTGTGACCGTTAATGATTTTTGAGATGATTCTATCTAAAGACTGTATCAACTTGTTGCATCTCTAACAGATGGGGTCATCGGGTAAATCAGTAGTGCAAACGAAAAGCCTCTGGCCAACTGCCGGAGGCTTTTTAGGTGACCTTTGGCTGTGGCATCCTCGCAATGGTTGGAGCTGTTGTATCCATTTAATCAGTGACAGCAAATTTATGGTGGAGAGGTTGGCAATGCGAGAAACGTTACTATGCTATGGACACAACGCCGTAGGTAATGGTGAGCAAAAGATAAATGGAAACATTTGACTGGATTGTAATTGGCAATGGCTTAGCGGGTGCCGCCTTGAGCTATGAGCTAGTGCAGCAAGGCCTTTCAGTTCTGCTCGTGGATGATGACAATCAAAATAATGCCACCCGCTGTAGTTATGGGGGAATTGCCTATTGGTCGGGCACTAACTCAATCACCAAAACACTTTTTGCATTAGGTATCACTCGTCACCGACAGCTATCGGAAGAATTAGGAGCAGATACAGAATTTAGGGAACTTGATCTTCTGTTGACATTTACTCCCAACATAGATGGGAGCAGTTTAATTCACCAGTATGAGGACTTTGAGATCGCACCTCAGTTAATCTCGGCTACTGATGCCCACCATTTAGAACCCCAGCTCAATATCAACAATGTGGGGGGAGCCTTTACCGTCAAACATGGCCATGTCAACCCAATTAAAACCCTAGCTGCCTTTAATCAAGCGTTTCGAAGACTAGGAGGACAACAAATGGTAGCCGCTGTTACTGGACTGGTCACTATCAAACAAAAAGTGACAGGTATTTTGACGGCCACCCAAGCTTATGCCGCCAGGAATGTCGCTGTTGCTGGTGGTGGTTACAGTCGTCGACTGCTACAAAAGGCAAATCTACACGTACCGCTTTACCACACCCATGCTGAGATTGTGGCTTTACCCAAGGTAGACACTAAACTGCGTACCTTAATCATGCCTGCTGTGGCCCACCGATTTGAAGCTGAAACAACTGCTAGCAGTGCTACTACGGATGCTCTTTGGGACGACTCATCTCATCAACTAGCCGCTCCTATCCTTGACTCAGGCGTTATCCAATTTTTAGACGGGTCTACATATATCGGACAGATCAGCCGATTTCGGACGGATCTTGTTCCAGACACTATTGATGCCAACCAAAGTGAAACAGATATGCGACAAGCGATTACAGCTCAAATTCCTTGCCTTGCCGATATTCCTGGTCAGTGGCGGCACAGCTTGGTCAGCTTTAGTCGAGATGGTTTACCGCTGGTTGGCCCTCTACCTGGAGTCGAGGGGATCCATTTATTTTCTGGATTTACCAGCCCGTTTGCGATGTTGCTACCCATTGCTCAGCGATTTGCCCACTGGGTGAATCAAAGCCAGCCAGAACCAGATACGCTACTGGAGGAAATGCAGCCAATAAGGTTTAGCAACGCAACGAGCCATTGAGCTGTAATTTTGCTTGTTGCAATACTTGTGAACTGATATGGCAGGAGATGAGCTGCAGCTTGTCTGTAATTAACAATGCTTTTGTCTATGATTAAACCTATTACCATTGAAAATAGGCTATGATTTGATGAATTCAGCGGGGGCGAGTACACATGTTGTCTTGACCCAATCGCCGCCTATCAGTGTTTAGTTCGAGGGGTTGAAATCCATGACGGCAACTGCGCACGCCGCTCCAGCATTTTGTGACGGTATTCAGTATTTTGGTGAAGCTTCTGCAGAGGTAGCCTCCTATCTAGATTCCGCAGCCATTGGTGAGGGAGAAAATGCGATCGCTTCCCCCGGCGATCCTAAAGCGGTTTACCAAACGATGCTCGCGGCCGACGCTTTACGCTATCTCACGCTACAGATGACCGCTAGCAAGCAGTCCGGTCATCCTGGTGGTTTTGCCAGTATTGCTGACGGTATTGCTGCTTTAGTAATGCTGGGTCATAAAAATCTGATTACTGAAGTGGGTCACCACGCCCCTGGCTTTTACAGCACTGTTTTTCTAGACCGTTCCCTAGAAGCCATGGGCATTAAAACAGTAAGTGAGATGTGCGATCGCTTCCGCGAAACCCATGGCCTATTAGGTCATCTTTCCGGGCAGATTCCAGGACTGCTCAACCCTGCTGGCCCTCTCGGTCAGGGACAACACTTTGCCATGGCGGGTGCAAAATTAAATCCAGACACCCTATTCCCCGTCACCATCGGCGATGGTGGCCTGGGAGAACCCTACATCATGAGTAGCATGGCCCACTTCACCATGGCCTACCCTCAATCCACAAACTTTTTGCCTATTTTAGTGTGGAACGGATTCTCCCAGGAACACCACAGCATGGTTTCTACCCAGTCAAATGAAGCCATGGTTGCCTATTGGAAAGGTAACGGCTTTAAGGATGTCATTCTAGTAGATGCAAAAGACTACGATGATGCCAATCAGCCTGGTGCCTATGTAGACAGTACTGCATTTACTCTCAAACAGCGTCTGGCCTTCACCCAGGCATTACTTGAAGCCACCGACAAGGCTGCAAAACAGGCACTGTCTGGCACCTTAACTGTCCTCATCGTCAAACAGCTCAAAGGCGCTGGAGTTCACAAACGTGGTGCCAAATCCCATAACCTCTATCCTGGTGATTCCCTTGAGAAAGACTATATTGTAGAAGCTCTCAAGGAACGAGCTTTGCCAACCCTTGGTTGGGAAGTGGTACGCAACAACTTTGAGCGTGCCAACGGCGGACCCAACGTCAAAACGGCTGTAACAGAATCGGAACGTTCACTAGCCGATTTAGGCACTCTACCCCTAAATGAGTTTCCGGTTGGTGGTGATAAACAAGTCGCCACTACTGCCATGGGTGTGCTTGTAGGGCATATAGGTCAGCAAGATCCCACCTTTGTTGTTACTAATGCTGACGGCAATGCCGCTTCAGGTATCAACAATATTAACCAGGCCCTCAAGATTGTTCACCCTACCACTGATGATCTCTACTTTCAAGGTCCCACTGGTCAGGTATATGAACCCCTCAGTGAAGATGCCTGTGCTGGTTTAGCTGCAGCCCAAGCACTGTTTGGCGGTCGTAGTCTATGGTGCTCTTACGAATCTTTTGCCATCAATGGCCTTCCCATTTGGCAAACAGTGACCCAAGCCATGGCAGAACTGCGACGGAACACCCCTTCAACCATTTGTTTGTTTACAGCAGGTGCTTTAGAGCAGGGACGTAATGGTTGGACACATCAGCGTCCCGAGATTGAAAATTACTTTGCCGCTATGATGCGTAACGGCAATATGTTCCCTCTATTTCCCATAGATGCTAACAGTATTCAGGCCTGCTATGAATGGGCTGTGGGCACAAGTAATAGAGGAATCACCATTACTGCTAGTAAGTCTTCTTTGCCTATTCGCACCACTCTAGAGCAAACCCGTGAGGCCCTCAAAACGGGTGCTGTTCTTTTACAAGAAACACCTGGTGAGAAGACTGTTGTCTTTGCCGTCGTTGGAGATATGATGCTACTCCCTGTTATGGAGGCAGCAGCCGTCCTAGCAACAGAAGGTATTGGGTCTAGAGTAGTTGGAATTGTTAGCCCTCGTAATCTTTATCGCTCTAGTGATGTTGCTTGGGAAACCTGCCGTAACGGTGAAGATACATTCCTGGGCGATGCCGACTTTGAAGCTCTCTTTGCGGGGGATGCATTGTTGGGAGTCACCGGTGGTGCTAGCGCGATGCTGGAACCTGTTATGTTGCGGAGTGGTTCGCGCCGTGATGTGTTGGCTTGGAAGCGTGGTGAAACGACAGCCAGTGCAGGACAGTTATTTGCCTTCAACGGTTTAACTGCAGAAGCGATTGCTGCTCGTAGTAAGACATTGCTGTTAGGATAAGTCTCCGAGTTAGCACATCCACTATCACGAAACTTTCGCGACACCTGTAATTGTGGCACACCCAAAGCCCATGGTTGCAGGTGTTTCTGCTCTCCTATTGCGCTTTAATTGATGTTTTAGTGATTTAGGAGCTGCGAGGATCGTCTTTGTCTGAATGTAGCGTTTGACCAGGGGTGAAGTAGATAAACTTACATCCCTCGGGCGCACCGGGTTTATGCCAGATGCCTTTGGGGATGACAAATGTAGAACCCGCTTCAGCCTTAAAATGCTGTGGCTCTTCTCCTTCTAGGAGAGTCATTTCAAACTCTCCTTCGAGGATATAAAACCATTCGTCTGTATCTGGGTGCATTTCCCAAACAGGAGAGACACCCGTAATACTGCATGCTCCTAAATTGCTGTCATTAAAGGCAACAATATCAAGAAAAGACCCCTCAGGATGAGCAGCGAGTTCTGTGTATACGTTTTTAGGTTCCATAGAAGACGTGCGTACTATTATTCTCTGTTTCTAATGGTACACGCGAACTATAAAATGGTGTTTTAATAAAATTGCTTTTTGAGCTATTGCGATCCAAAAGTTGACAGTCTCTGGCATGACAGAGTTTACATAAAGTGTCTGTATAAAAATGGGTTTGATGGAACCAATGCGCCCGTCTAACTCTCAGTCGGTGACTGGTCTTGCAAGAGTCCTTGCGACTGCATATGGCTGAGAAGCCAGTTGGTCATGGTTGCTCGTCGAGTGAGACGGGGAATGAGCTGATCTACGGTGTACCCTTTAAACCCCAGATACGTTTTAAGTAGCTGCTTATTTTCTTTAGGAATGGAGCGTGTCAGCTGAACTGTGGCAGGGCGACTTTCAATAAAATTGGGCGGTTCCGAATACTTTTCTTTAAGGGGAGAAATGACTTGCTCAGCATCCCACTGCTGAGTTGTTGCATCGTATCGATATCCCAGGTAGTGCCAAACTAGACGATTAACCACGTCATCTTCTAGCTCTTCGTTCAAGATGGCCCAAAGGGTGGCTTCAGTTAGTGGAGGCAGATCGGTCATGACAGGTTTAGCTTAGCTCAGCCTTAGGATAACAGCTGGTAGGATTGAATCCTGCCTGCAACGGAGGACAGAATTTTGGCAGATTTACTGCCACTGGAAGAATTTAATCGAGAGGGAATTTATCGGGCATTAGCGACATCGTCTTTGCCAGAGACACCCTCGTTCTTAAAGTCGCTGCGTCCTCGGTTCGACCTCCATGTATTTGACCAGGTGGAATCCACTAATAAAGTTCTATGGCAAATGCCCAATGCTCGGGCTGGGACAGTTGCGATCGCACACAGCCAAACAGCTGGCAAAGGACAGCGCGGTAAACAGTGGCTATCTCAGCCAGGGGGAGTCTATCTATCGCTTTCTCTAGAGCCAGATTGGCCTGCGGAGCAGGCTGGAATACTTACCCTGGCCAGTGCCTGGGGAATTGCTAGCCAGTTTCGACATTTGGGAGTGCCTGCTCAAATCAAATGGCCTAATGATCTGGTTGTTACAGGTCGAAAGCTGGGGGGAATTCTAAGTGAAAGTACGTTGGAGAAGGGCATAATCACTCAAGCTGTGATTGGTGTCGGTATTAATGTGTGCAATCCGGTACCGACAACCGGCATCACCTGGCAAAAACTAAAAAACTTTAGCCATATAAATTCTGATTCGAAAACCTCTGCAACGACGCTATGTCAGGTTACAGCAGCAGTGCTGCTGGGTATTTGGCGAGGTGTTTTTTATAAGACCCACATCGATAGCCAAACTTTTACAGATGTTTATCAAAGTCTACTGACCCATCTAAATATGCCTGTAGTTCTGGATGGTAAGACCTGGAAAATAGCCGGTATTACGGACTTAGGACACTTAATTTTGAGTTCTACGTCACATAACTTAGTGCTGACTGATCAGCCAGTTGAGCAACTGGTCTACATCAAATCAGGTGAACTTTCCCTCGGCTATTCCTAGTCTGGGTCAGAGATTCACTGCGGTTAAACTTAACTGCAGATTAACGATTTAGCCTTCTGGGCGTTTTCTTATATATACAAACTTTTCTAAGTATTAACTGCCTAGCTATTCTCAACCGAACGTTTTATTTATCTTCTCTATGGCTGATTTTTGCCCCTCATCTTCGGCATCTGCTGCTCCCAGTGGGTCAAACAATTCCTCCAATAAAATTGTGGCTAAGACAGTTGTGCGCCGAAACCACAATGGGCAACTGTGGAAAAAAATAGGATTAGTAGGCTCGGTTGCTGTCATGGGTGGTCAACCCGTGCTGGCTCAAATAGAGGCAGGTGCGATTGGTGATGTGACAACACCGCCCCCGATGTCGGCTGCTGATACCTTTCCTGCGGTCAGGAAACCGGGAGACCGTCCTATTGTTGTAGAGGAAATTACCCCAGTGGCACCGCCTTTGGTGATTGCACCAGAGGCAAACGCGCCTGAATTTTCCACTAAACCCGTTAATCTGCCCAAGATAGACGCTATTACGTCTCAGGGAGAAATAGTCAGCCCTGAGGAAGGAGTTAATAGCGCTGGAGTGCCTGATAATTCGGGAGATGCAGTGGATTTGAGCGAGGTTGAACCGGATGCAGCTGAGACAGACACGGCTGCCATAGAGACAGCCGCCACGGCAGACGATGAGCTTTTGGAAGACATATCTTTGGAAGAGGACTCTACACCTGAGCCAATCGTTTTAGAAACGTCGCCTTCTGTCGATATTGTCAAACCCAGTGATGTGGTTCCTGGGGCAATTCCCACTGTGGAAGATTTAGCGGTTGAATATGGTGGAGTATTTGTAGACCCTACCGACTATGAAGTAGGGGCTACCCCGACGACTCCTGAGGTAGTTATTTCAGAGCGGTCTACAGGCTGTGAGTACAAAGTTAATAGCAAAAACTTGAGTGCAGGCTGTGGAGCCAGCCAGCCAGTGGCCAGCGCTGGAGGTATTAATATTGGTCCGGTGAATATTAGTCGGGCTGGTGTGCGATTTACCGGCAGTGTTGCTACTGTAGCTAGCCGTGAATACTACAACACCGTGGCAAAACCGCTGGTGGATTTACAGGCGGGTGAGTCCTTTGTTTTTCCCCTAGCGTCCCCCTCGCCCATTACGTCTTTGTTTGGCTGGCGTTGGCACCCGATTCACCATGATTATCGTTTCCACAATGGAACTGACTTAGGGGCTCCCCAGGGAACACCAATTTTAGCAACCCAGTCTGGGCAGGTGTCGGTGGCAGACTATCTTGGTGGCTACGGTCTAACGGTAATTCTTCGCCACAATGACAATACGCTTGAGAGCCGCTATGCTCACATGTCCCACATTTTGGTGCAGCCAGGTGAATGGGTTGAACAGGGAGATGTGATTGGTTTGGTCGGTTCTACAGGGAACTCCACAGGCCCTCACCTCCACTTTGAGCTGCATCAGCTGACGGGACAGGGTTGGGTAACCGTGAATCCCGATGATGTGTTGCGTTATGCTTTGGCTAACCTCAATAACCGAGCTAATGGGAATCCTCTAGTGGCGCTCAACGTTATGCCTCAGGCTGAGGCCGCTTTGGCTAAAACGGCGTTACCCAAGGATCTAAAAACAGAAACGCTGATTAAGGATATGCCGAATTTCCGTCCGGCCCAGCCCCACGCTCAGTAAGTTCTGACGTTATGGCAGATGTTTTGATAGGGAATTTGCAGGTCACATTGGCTTTGTGGCTGAAGGCTTTCGAAGATAATAATGGTCCTAGCCCATATGACTAGCGCTATATAGTTCTCATGTCTACTCCCTATGTTTATCGGCGTACCATTCGTTTTCATGAAACGGATGCTGCAGGGGTAGTTTACTTTGCCAATGTGTTAATCCTCTGTCATGAAGCCTATGAGGCATCTTTGGTGGCGGCAGGTGTTGATGTACGGATATTTTTTAGCGGTGGCTCACTAGCGGTGCCCATAGTCCATAGCTCGGTCGATTTTCGACGGCCTTTGCACTGTGGTGATGAGGTTGCGATCGCTCTCCAGACCACAGCCTTAGACGACGCAACATTTGAAATTCGCTATGCCCTAAGCACTGACCAAAAAAGCATAGCCACTGCTCTGACACGCCATGTGTGTATTGATAGTGCCAGCCGTCAGCGTCAGCCCATCAGTCCTGATCTGCAACAGTGGTTGCGTTTAACTGCGCCATCATCGCAGCTCGATTAACCTTGCCTTGGAGATTGCGAGGAATATCATCAACAGCGCACCAATGTTTGGGATGTTTGTAAGAACTAAGCAATGGTTTTAGGGCTGTCTTTAAATCCGTTGGTGTTACAGGGGGCTGTTTTTTAGAAACATAAACCGCAGCCACGGCCTGCCCCCATTGCTCATCGGCTACCCCACTTACCCAGGCATCGCTTACTAATTCTGTTGCCAACAGCGCCGCTTCTACTTCTGTTGGGAAGACATTCTCTCCTCCGGTGATGATTTTTTGGCTATGGCGACCCACTACATGCAGATGACCGTTTTGGTCCAAGTAGCCTAGGTCATCTGGGTAAAACCAATTCTGCTGAGGAGCTAAGGGGCGATGGGGCCAATAACCCAGACCCAGGGATGGCGTTTTGATAGCGATCCGGCCTACCTTACCAACGGGTTCGGTCTGAGGTGTGTCTAATTGATGAATTGAGATCTGCGTATGGGGTAAGGAAGATCCACTGCTGCGGTGACCTTGTTGAAACTCTGGCGGTAACAGTGTGGCTATTTGGGCAGCGGTTTCGCTCATGCCATAGGTCAGGGCCAGGGGTAAATGGCGTACCTGCTCAAGCAGCTTGGGCCAAGCCGGAGCACCACCTAACAGAATGGCGTGAAACCGTTCTAGCCAGGCACTGGCATCGGCCTCTAGCAAACGCTGAAGCTGGGTAGGTACCAGGGATATAAACCAGCTGGTATCGGGTTGTATGAGCCGTTTACCGGCTTCTAGATGTTTGAATGACTGAACTATTAGACGACCGCCCGACAGCCATACCCGCATGGCCTGCATCAGTCCGCTGACGTGATACAGCGGCAACACACAGTAGCTATTGATGGGAGATTGGTGGAAATGGTCTATGAATCCCTGGGCGGCGGTCGTTAATGTCAGCCAGGTGTGGACAACAAATTTGATCTTTCCGGATGTACCGCCAGTGGCAATCAGAATTTGCCCCGGTTCAGGTTGTTGGGCAGTGGCGGAAAAGGTGACTGGAGGAACTTTACCCAATACCCTATCTGGGCAAAACTGGGTGGCCACCTGCTGCCATTCCTGCTGTTGCCAGCTGGGGTTAGCCAGAATAACGGCAGAATTGGATAGCAGTCCGCTCCATAGGTAGGCGAGAAAACGCTGTGGTTCAGCTTCGTTAATGAGTACTGTAGATTGTTGCTGGATAGGTTGAACCTGTTGACACCAGGGTGCCGTTAAAGATAGCCAGACTTGATGGGGAGAGAGAGTAGGGGTGTTGTTGTTTTTGGGTGAGCCCACGATGCGATGCTATTCTAGTTGTTGCCATAGCTGTTGCCAATCGGCTTGGTTCAAACTGTCGTTAAACCACTGCTGGGTTCCCAGACCAAGGGCTCGGTGAGGAATATCGGGATAGACTGTGGCCAGGTCAATGGCAAGACGAATTAATGCCTGATGACCCACGGCGGTTTCAAAGACCGAGGAAATCACTAGGTCGATGGGGTACTGATGATAAAAGTGTTGCAATCGTTGGGGAGAGCCCATGATCGATGCTTTGATGACATAGATTCCATCCCAACCTCGATGAAAATGGGCCTTGAGTTGTTCCAAACTGGCGATGGACTCATCTAAGGCGATATGGGTTTGATAGCGATAGCTGAGCCGCATGATTGTTTCAAAGGCATTAGGTGGCAAGGGCTGTTCTAAAAACTCGATACGCTGGCCATTGCGATCGCACCAGTCTAACCATTGTCGTGCTGCCAGTTCATTGAGGCCGCCGTTAGCATCCAATCGCAGCTTCGCGCCAAAGGGTAACTGTCCCAGGAGCTGTTCTAGCCAGTTCATCTCTTCAGCAACGGACTCCATGCCGATTTTGCACTTAAAAATGCGGTAGCCCTGCTGCCAAAGCGGTTGCCAATGGCTTAAGGCTTGTTGTCCCTTAGGTAGAAGAACACAACATTGAGCATTGGGTAAATCGATTGGTTTCAGCTGACGTTCTAGGTGGGCAAAGACAGACTCCAAACCAAACTGACAGGCAGGTAACGTTGGTAAGAGAGAAGGAACTGTCTGATCTGAGAAGTGGGACGGTAGCTGCTGACAAAAGTCGAGGGCTTGCTCAAAGCTCTCAGACCCAAACCAAGGTAACGGTGCCACTTCACCATAGCCGTTGCAGCCAGCTTCATCAGTAAGTTTGAGAATTAGCCCCTGTCTAACCTGCCATTCTCCATGGTGAGTCTGTACCGGCTGTCGAAACCGACGATGATAGGGACGAAACTCAAACCGATAGGCCATGGTGTAAGACTCGAATACTGGACGAAGAGAAAGGCGAGTACTTGCCTATCGTGAAAAAATACTTAGGGTCGCCCTGGTGGGTGGAAATATACAGCTGGCTAAGGATTATAGCAATGCCAAACGTTTTCTCACCCAATTGATAGCAAAATCCCTAAACATAGGAGGATTCCACAACAAAACTGGAAACGAATAGCCACGAACTTAGCATTTTGTACTAACTGGGGCTGATCGTGATACTGCGCTACATGGTGACAAAGTTGAATGGCAAAGGGAGCACTGGCAAATACCAGTGTCAAACCTATGGGAAATAGCCCTGTGCCCAATCCTCCTAGAAGAATCATAAAAATACTGCCACAGAGCCAGGGCAGCAGGTGGGCCCCTCTCAACGTGCCCAAACGTACGATAGGAGAACGCTTACCCGCAGCTAAATCATCCTTTACCTGATGAAAGTGGGAGCAAAACAGAACCAGTGTGGTTGCCATGCCAACAATGGCTCCCAACCCCCAGCATGATAGGGAAAATGTCTGAGCCTGAGAATAGTAAGCGGCCCCCACACCCAGGGAAAAACTCACAAAGCATAGGGGTTCACCCAGACCTTGATAACCCAAACGAAAAGGGGGGCCTTGGTACATATATCCCAAGGCACAGCAGATTAATATTACCCCCAGTACCGTAAAGTCCTGCTGGAGCAGAGCAATGGATAGCACGCCGACAATACCAAGACCTAAACTGAGATTACCAAGCCAAAAGATTAAAGACTGGTTTTGGGTGAGATTTACCAAAGAATGGTGCTTATTTTTATCGATGCCTGTATCCGCATCGTATACATCATTGCTGAGGTTTTCCCATACCAATAACAGCACTGCCGACAGCAAAAAAATTACCAAAATAGGCCTATTCATCTGACCGGTTTCTGACCAGGCCAGTAGACTTCCCACCAATATAGGGATAATAGCCACGCTGTACATGGGAGGTTTAATGGCAGCCAACCACAAGGATTTTTGATCGGCTGTATCTGCCTGTTGGGTGGTGGGCAGGGGCATTGATGCGTAATTCTTTGGTAACTCTAAATTCAATCGTTAGCATACCGTCTGGTGTTTGCCATTGGGGACCAGGATACGATTTCTTAAACTGTCCCTACACCTGGGCTACGGTGACGCCCGTGCCGCCGTCGGTCTGCTCCGCATTATCAAAGCTACGCACCTGGGGATGGCGTTTAAGAAATTCCCGGACGCCTCGCTTAAGTTTGCCAGTGCCATGACCATGAATAATCCAGATAGGTCCGGTGGACTTAGCAATAAAGTTTTCCAAATCCGCTTCTGCCTCTGCCACACGCATGCCCCTAAGGTCAATGGTGTTCTTGGAGGTGCGTACAGCTGGCGCAGCCGGTTCTTTCTTTGTAACTTTGACCTGGCGCTGTTTTTCAGGTTTTTTTTCCGGTGGCGGTGCTTTGGTCGTGTTTGTTTTCTGACCCGTTAGGGATTCAATTTCAGCCAGGTCCACAATGGTTTTCATCAAACCAAACCGAACGGCCACTTTGCCGTCAGTATCTGGTTCTTCTACAACTTCTGCGGTCTGTCCCCCTAATCCGATGAGTCGCACCTTTTCCCCTAGTTTGGGTTTGTAGTCCGTGATGGCTTTTTTAGCGGGATGTTGCCCTTTAGGTAAGACTTGCTGCTGGGCAATGCCTTCCACAATTTCCGTAGCTTTTTGGGCTGCTTGGGCGGTGGGTGCTCCCTTCTGGAGCTGACGGATAACGGTGGCGATTTCGGCTTTGGCTGCTGTCACCGCAGCTTGAATCGCTTTTTCCTGTTCTAGCTTTTGGTTAAGTTCCCAGTCCTTGATAGCTGCAGCTTTGCGCTCAATATCGGCCTTCAAGGCTTCTGCCTGGGCCACAATATCAGCAGCCTCTGCAGCCTTGTCTTCCTGACGTTTACGCTGGGCTTCAAGACCGGCAATGACTTGATTGACATCATCCTGTTTGCTGATGCCCACATAGCCCTGGGCCGTATCTAGTACCGCTGGATTTAATCCTAGCCGTCGGGCAATGGTCAGGGCATTGGACCGACCGGGTATCCCCCATAGCAGGCGATAGGTAGGGGACAGACTAACATCGTCAAATTCTACTGATGCATTTTCAAACCGTTCGTCCTGGTACTTGAGAGCTTTGAGTTCACCAAAGTGGGTGGTCGCCACGGTCAGGCGGGTATGGTCTGCCAGATGTTGGAGAAGTGCGATCGCAAGGGCACTCCCTTCAGATGGATCTGTCCCTGCTCCCACCTCATCTAACAGCACTAAAGAATTATCTTTGCCCTCGTTCTGTACTGTCTCCGACCCGGCCCCAATGGCATCCAAAATTCGGCCAATGCGGCGAACATGTCCAGAAAATGTGGAGAGGCTCTGCTCAATGGACTGTTCGTCTCCAATATCCGCCAAAATCTGATCGAACCAAGGTAGCTCAACCGGTTCTCGCGCTGGAATAAACAGTCCCACTTTGGCCATCAGAGCCGCCAGCCCCAAGGTTTTTAGCGTAACGGTTTTACCCCCGGTATTGGGTCCAGTAATCGCCACCACGCGAATATCCGGGCGCATGGTGACGTCAATGGGCACCACGTCGCTATCTTCCTCATGGCGCTGCTGCCACACCAAAATAGGATGGCGTAATTGGCGTAGAACAGTGCGCTCTTCTGGGCTGCTGAACCGGGGCGGATTGGCTTCTAACCAAAGGGAGTAGCGTGCCCTGGCTGTGGCTAAATCCAGCGTGGTGACAATGGCCATCAGCTGCTCAAGATCGTTGCTGACTTCTGCGACCTGAGCACTGAGTTTTTGACGTACCAGTTCCTCTTCGCGAGTTTCCTGGCGTTCTAGCTGCCGTAGTCGATTACCAAACTCAATCACGCCTTGGGGTTCGATGTACAGAGTGGCCCCACTGGTAGATACATCATGAACAATGCCGGGAATCGAATCCTTCTGGGGAGCCTTTACGGGAATTACAAACCTTCCTGCCCGCTGCGTAATCAGCGCTTCTTGCAGAGCTCCTGTATGACGCTGCATAATGCGCTGCAGCTTGGCGTGGAGCTGGTCATGGGTGCTTTTGAGATTGTTGCGAATACCGGCTAGCTTTGGGTTAGCGCGATCAGTCACTTTCCCCCGATCATCAATACAGTGATGGATTTCTTTTTCTAGGTCAGGATAGGTGCGCATTTCAGCCACCAGTGCCTGCAGGACTGGAAAGTCTTCTTCTTCCTGGGCGTCAACGGCCCGTCGCAGTTGTCTGGCCCCAGCTAAGGTGGTGGCAATGTTGAGCAGGTCGTCCCCTGCCAGAATACTCTGGCGTTTGGCCTGTTCCAGGCTATCGCCGATGTCCTGCACGCCTCGAAAATTCAGCGGATTAGCATCTTCTAGCTGATAGGCTTCACGGGTTTGGGCCAGCAGCTGTTCACTTTCTGATTGGTGCTTAGGAATCCGCCCGTGGCGAGCCGCTAGGGCACCTAGCTTGGTGGCGGCGAAGGTGGACCACTGCTGACAAAGACGGGGCCATTCTAAGAGGTCTAGGGTTTCGGACTGGATCAAAATGGGTGGAAAATCAGAAAAATGTTAATTTAAGGCCTTGAGTTTGATGGCTGCTGTCTGCATCCATGACTCGAACGCAACGCGCTGCAACTGAGAATTTGTCGTTTAATCGGTAACGCCAAACATTAAAACTCAAATTTAAAGAAGGTCTTAATTAACTATATAGCGTCTATCTTGAGAAGATGCTCCCGTCTGACTTACTGATTCATCGTCCCCGAGGAGACTCCATTGATGCTAAACAGCTACCAGTGGAGGATTTCTGGCTTGCGATCGCAGCAAATCTCATCGCCCTATTCCAAGCCACCGTTGGCGATACCCAGGGCAATCTCAACCAAAAGCTCCAGCAGTTGGAAGGCGAAGACACCGACTATCGCATCAAGCGGGGACTGGCCCATATTCTGCGTAGCAGCTTTAGTACCTTTGACATAGTTAGCCCTTTAGACCCTCAGGACCTGCGCCAGCGTGTATTTGCCCTAGCGGCGGCTACAGCCCCCTCTCCTGATGCAGCCCAGCAACACCTTGAAGGTCTAGCCGGCCAGCTTACCCAAGAATTAGATAAAGACGTAGAACCTATCCACATCCAGCAGGGCCTTTATGCCGATTTAAAGGAAAACCGCATTCTCACTCAGTTTGATGCTCCCACACCAGAAGCGCTTATCCATCGCTATAACCTGTCCCAAGTACAGGGCATCTTTTACCGAGCTAGCCATGTGGTGTTGAATCTCCACCGTAACGATCCAGGGGAGTACAAGCTGATGTTTCGCTACTTAAAGCTATTTCGACTGATGGCCTACATCGAAGGGGAAGCCGACCAGGGGTTTACCATCACCATTGATGGCCCTGCCAGCTTATTCAAAGCCAGTACCCGCTATGGACTGGACATCGCCAAACTGGTCCCGGCAATTTTGCATGTTAGCCGCTGGCATCTGAGCGCCACGTTACAGTGGAAAGATAGTTACACCAAAAACCTTTCAGAAAAACACTACACCTTAGATTCCGAGTGCGACCTAGTTAGCCATTATCCTCCAGGTAAACCCTATGACAGCATGGTAGAGTCCGCCTTTGCTGAACGCTGGGACAGTTTAGTAGCCAAGGGTAAAACCCAATGGCAGCTGGAGCGAGAGGTGGATCTCATTCCAATTCCCGGCAGTGTAATGATTCCTGACTTTCGATTAGTTCATCCCGATGGTCGAGTCTATCTTCTGGAAATAGTAGGGTATTGGCGACCAGAGTATCTGCGTAAGAAATTTGCCCAGGTCCAAAAGGCGGACTGCCATAACCTCATTCTGGCAATCTCAGAACGTCTAAACTTGGCTAAGGTCGGCATTGATGTAAAGAATGTTTCCGCTGAAATTATTTGGTTCAAAGAAAAGCTACAGCCTAAGCCATTGCTGAATTTATTAGCAGGCTTGGGGGCACAATAAGATGTCCTGACTAGCGATTCTTACCTTGTTTGTATACGAATTGGTGAAAAAATCGATAGCCAAGGAAGGTTGGCCCAAAGGCGATCGTCGTCAAAATTATTGCTTCGGGCTAACTGACTTCGTATTATTAGCTGGTTACTTTTAATCTCACCCATTAATCTGGGCTCACTAACACCTAAGGAATCCCTACCTACCTCTCTACGCTATGACCACGGTTTTGATTGTGGACGACAGTTCAACCCTACGGGAGATGATCTCTGGTCTCCTCATCAAAGCGGGTATGACTGTTTTAGAAGCTGAAGATGGCGAAAAAGCCAAGGAAATGATTGCATCCACACCCCCTGATCTGGTGGTTCTCGACATTGTGATGCCAAATATGAATGGCTACGAACTATGCCGATGGGTTAAAGGCAATACATCTACAAAAGATGTTCCCGTCGTCATCTGCTCATCTAAAAATGAAGATTTCGACCGTTACTGGGGCATGAAGCAAGGGGCTGATGCCTATATTGCTAAACCCTTTCGTCCAGCAGAGATGGTAGAAACCGTCAAGCATTTGCTGCGGGGACGATAAAAAATTAGGGCAGTCGTGAGTTCGCTATTCTCATCACTAGACCGTTTTGCTGCCAAAGACGTATGATTGGGCAAATTTCCACCTACCCTACAGTCTTTATCAAAAGCTCCCATGGCAATGCAGCTGCGGATTCATGTGCCTCCCCACCCCTTAATTAAGCATTGGCTTGGTGTGTTACGGGACGTTAATACACCCTCGGCTGTTTTTCGTAGTGCCATGACTGAAATTGGGCGCTGGTTAACCTACGAAGCAATTCGTAATGATTGGTTACCGACTTTAGATACGACCGTTCAAACCCCCCTAACTTCTTGTCCAGCCACATTTATCGATCCTCAAAAGCCATTGATGGTCGTCCCGATTTTACGAGCAGGGCTGGCCTTAATGGAAGGCGTTCAGTCAGCCTTACCAACCGCTTCGGTCTACCATGTGGGCTTTGCTCGCAATGAAGAAACCCTGGAGGCTGAATGTTATCTCAATAAGCTGCCGGAGCAGATTGATCCGACTACGCGGGTTCTGATCAGCGAGCCAATGCTGGCTACGGGCGGTACAATTATGGCCACTATGGCGGACCTGGTATCGCGTGGCGTAGATTCGTCCTTGGTGCGGATTGTCTCTGTAGTTGTGGCACCACCAGCCTTACAAAAACTTGCCGAAGCGTATCCACAGCTGGTTATTTACGCTGGCATCATTGATGAAGGTTTAGATAAAAACGGTTTTATCGTTCCAGGTCTAGGGGATGCCGGAGATCGCACATTTGGTACAAACTAATCACTACACATCATGAGTCAGTCGAGCAATTTTACCAGTGGATTTTTTCTTGGGGCTCTTTTCGGAGGTCTTGTTGGGGGTATCGCCGGGGCGTTGGCGACCAATCGTGTCGTCAGTCACACCGATTCTGATAGTGACTTTAGTCAGCTATCAGAGGAGCTCAAGCAAAATTTAGCCCACATGAGCAACGATGAGCGCATGGAAATTGCCCGTCGTGGTTTAGAGGATAAAATTTCTGAGTTAAACGCGGCCATTGAGGATGTACGCCAGCAGCTGGGTAATACCAATGGCCGAGCTGCTGAATACGAAGCCTCAGCTCAAGATTCATAGGCTGTAAAACCCATTAAACCTTTGGGGCACGCAATAGTAAGTGCCATTAGCTAAGATGACCCCCTTTCGGGTTTCAACACCTGTCCCGGCAGATATTTGTGTTTTATCGTAAAGCAGCGGTTGTATGCAGCACAAATGATTAAATACTTTGAATCATTTGTGCTGCATACAATTGCTGCTATCTACAATCTCTGACGATTACCTGGTTTGTAAGCTACGGGCGCAAAGCTAGTTCCAACACCCTTTGGGGTTACGGAAATCATCAGTTAAACTAAACACCAGATCCGCAAGTTATTCTCAGATTTTTCTAAAAGGTAGGATACCTATGTCAGTCATTTTTGCAGCATTGGCACAGTTCATTAGCATTTATTTGGCTCTGTTACTGATTAGAGTGCTACTTACCTGGCTACCAAATTTAGATTGGGGTAATCCTATACTGTCTGCGCTAAGTCAGATCACTGACCCCTACTTGAATCTGTTTCGGTCGGTTATCCCGCCCTTGGGTGGAATTGATTTCTCTGCGATTTTGGCCTTTATTGTGCTGCAGTTTGTTCGTAGTGCGCTCGTGCAAGCAACCTATGCAATGGCAGGCTATATGGCCTATTCAAATTTCTAGGTCGTTGAATATTTCAAAAGAAAAAGCCGCTGGCAACGCCAGCGGCTTTTTCTTTTGAAATAATTTCTAATCCATCCGTCCCTGGCGGCGCACTTTACCGACAAAACCAGATGCTTTGAAATTCTTTAGCTTAAGCGGTGGGGGCTGATTAGCAGCTACCGAGACACGAATTTCAAAATCGCTTTTACCGGGAGGCACATAGTCTACACCGCCAAGGCGACCACGATTTTGCATTACTGGGTTGTTGTTTTTGTCGTAAATACGGCCAAAAATGTCGGCATTGAGAATGGGTTTACCGGAATTGTTGGTGAGCGTTCCTGTGACTAAATAACAGGTTGCTTTACCAAGGCTGCCAGCATCCACAATACCTTCTGCATATTCTGCAGGGCATTCATCGTAGGCGAGGTTGGATACCCCTAGAGGGGTCATGGCATGGGCCGGAGCGGCCAATAGCCCAAAACACACAACAATAAATGCGACAAGGGTTGCACGAAAAGCCATTGCAAGGGTCAGGGTAGGTTTAAAACTGCGATCGCATTAGCGTGCATTCACTGCCAAACAATAGTGAACACCACTAACCTATGGCTATGGTACCGGGTCTTTAGACCGTTTGCTGACGATTGGGTAATACCCAAAGCAATACGGGGGTCAGCATAATCATGGCCATCGAAAAGCTAAAACAAACCCAAAGGCCTTGTACTTGAGTCGGTGTCATGGTGAATTTCTCCAGAAGCGAACGTTCGTTGAACCTGTAAAGTGTGCTGTATCAGATACTACAGATTACATAGATTTCCCAGAAATTCCCGACAATGACGTTCGTCTGTAAGAAACCGTAAGATTGGGTTTATAAAATGTTTACGAAGCAAGAGTTTTGAATTCCGAATTCTTACTTGACTTGCACAAATCGATCGGTCGCCAGACACCGCAGCCGCTGAATATCTTCCCGTCGTGAAATAGATAGGGGGACAGTCGCTTTAATCGTCTTCACTAGTAGTGCTGTATCTAGAGGACATTGCCCATAGATTGACTGATACAAGCTGGAAACAATCACCTGCTGAATTTCAGCTCCGCTAAACCCTTCAGTGGCATGAACCAACTCTGCCATACCAAAGGTGTCCGGAGTTTGGTGGTGACGTTTTAGATGAATTGTCAGAATGGTGGCGCGATCCTCGGCATCTGGGAGATCCACAAAGAAAATCTCATCAAAGCGTCCCTTGCGCAGTAACTCCGGTGGTATTTGAGAAATGTCATTGGCTGTGGCTACCACAAACACCTCCTGGGATTTTTCCTGGAGCCAGGTGAGAAATGAACCGAATAGACGACGACTCAGACCTCCATCCGTATCGCTACTTTGAGCCCCCCCCATGGTTTTTTCAATTTCATCAATCCACAAAACAGCCGGAGCCATTTTTTCGGCCAGAGAAACTGCCTGACGAAAATTCTTTTCTGACCCCCCCACGTATTTGTCATACAGCCGTCCGGCATCGAGTTTGAGTAAGGGCATTTGCCATTCACGGGCAATGGTTTTTGCGGCTAGAGATTTGCCGCACCCCTGAATACCCACAATTAAAATCCCTTTAGGAGGCGTCAGGTTAAGGGCCTGGGCCTGAGCGCTAAAGCCCATACGGGCCTGGGCGAGCCAATGCTTTAATCCGTGAAAGCCGCCGAGCTCAGCCGTATTCTTTTCCACTGGAATATAATCCAGCAGGCCGGTTTCGCGAATGATTTGCATTTTGCGCTCCAGCACTCGACCAATGTCGTCTGCATTTAAGTGGCCGTCCTCAAGGGCGGCGTAAGCAATCACCTTTTTGGTTTGATTCAGGGTCATACCCTGGGTGGTGTGTACCAGGGTGCGCATTTCGTCGGGATTAAGTTTGACTTTAATTCGTCCTCGCAACGCCTGGACTGCATCGATGATGGCCTTGTGTAGCTCGTCTTGGTCTGGCAAGGGAATATCAAAGTACACCGCCTCGTGGGCAATCTCTCGGGATAGGGAAACCTGGTCTCCAGAAATTAGCAGGGTGGACTGATTATGGGAGAACTGCTGAGCCACCTCGCGAAACAAACGAGTGACAACCGGATCTTCAAAGTGGGTGGAAACATCTTTGAACCAGTAAACGGCCCGGTGGGCGATGGCCTGAATGTGGCGTAGGGCATCAATGGGGTCAGCGGTATCTTGATCCACGGCAGCTCGGCTGGCGCCGGGGGGGGCATATTCATTTTTCCAACGGTTATAGCGGTTGCCCTCTAGACGCACTAACCCCTGGGCAATACTCCATTCGTACACGGGTAGCTGTAGGTCTAGGGTGGCCTTATTAACGAGATGCTGAACCCGTTCTTCCTCCACTGTTTCCATCACAATAATGGGATGAAACGCCATGATCAGAGTTTGCAGATGACGAACACTGGCAGCAAAAGGCATGGGTGTGAGCGGTGATGACTGATTTCAGGATTCCCATATGGGGCAATTTGCTGAATCAGCGGTCTACTGTAAGTAGGTTGACTTAATCTTTATGCGATGGAGGAGCAGGAGTCTGATCTCCTTGAATATGCCCCCAAATCCCCTAAGGCTGGGGGCTTTGAGTCTAGTCTCTCCCAGTGTTGGGAAAAGTGGGCCTCGGAGCCTAAAACCTAATTTGGATAACCTACTGGTTAGTCCTTCTGAGGATAGCTTAGGGAATCTGGAGTATCGTGTCCGGGGGAAATTACCGGGGCGGTTTTGGTCTCTTGCGGTAAGGAACTTGGATGATCCACTGGCCCTGCGATCGCAGGTTTCCATGGCTTTTGGTTAGAATTTTTCCACTGGTCGAGAATATCCTTGACCAAAAGTTCTTGGACCCAGATTTTGGCGACAACGGCTAGGGGCAGAGCCAGTACCAACCCAGGGAAGCCAAAAATGGCGGCAAAACAAATTTGCGCAATCAGCGTAAATGCAGGGGGCAGCGAGATTTGCCGTGCCATCACCGTTGGCGTTAGCCAATAGCTCTCAATTTGTTGAATAATGGCGTACCAAATAATGACGGGAATAATTTTGAGCGGGTCGTTGGTGAGGGCCACAATGGCCGGAAAAATCACACTTAAGCTCGGTCCAACATTGGGAATAAAATTTAGAACACCGGCTAATAGTGCGTTGGCAAAGGGGAATTCGATACCCAGCAGTAGCAGACCAACAAAACTCAGAAAAAAGATAAAAACAGAATTAAGAACAATGCCACCTAGCCAGTTGCACAGAGCAACTTCGCATTCTTCTAAAATGCAGTCCGCGCGCCTACGATAAAACGATGGAATCAACCGCAGCAGTGAATTGCGGTAGATGGTAGGGTTCCCTAAAAACATTAGGGATAAAATCACCACCAGCAGAGCTTGGAGCAGCACCCGCAGGGACGAATTAAAAAATGAGAAGAAATTATTGAAAACATCTAGAACGGTCGAATCTAGAACAGTATTCCAATTGAGAACTTCAACGGACTGTAGCCAGTTGAGAAATTCCTCGGATTCTGGAAACCGAAGCTGACCTGGTAAGGAAACATTTTGGCTAAGGCTTTCTAAGGTATTTGCCAAAATCAAGGGAATCCGATCGATGCCGTCAATCAGGACCTTAAGCAGTTCATTAAACTGGG
Organism: Cyanobacteria bacterium P01_D01_bin.156; assembly: GCA_039024555.1. GTDB lineage: Bacteria > Cyanobacteriota > Cyanobacteriia > Phormidesmidales > Phormidesmidaceae > Leptothoe. The sequence continues at coordinate 2,934 of JBCCQQ010000033.1, read as the reverse complement.
CAATAAAGGGGGGAACCACGCCCAGCAAAAACAGGGTGATGAATAAAAAGGTGGTGCTGAGGACAATGGGAATGGTAAACCGTCGTGGAACGCCAGTTTTCTGGAGACGCCGGACAAAACTGTTGAGTGCGATCGCAACGATAACCGCCATAAACACCAACAGTAAAATCGCGCGAAGGGTCCACAGAATGTAGAACGTCGCCAAGATGCTGATCAGACCGATCCATTCACCAAGCTTCACAAGCTACTCCCAACTATCACCACGGCACTTATAATTTCCCACAGGTTATTGCCTCTGCTAGGAGTTAAATCACAACCATCAAGAAAATTCCGCTTATTTTAGCTAACTTATAGCCCATGGCCACCAGCCTAGAAAGCTATCAGTCCTTTACTATTCAAAGGCTCAGCCCAATTTCTGAGAGTCAATTATGACGACCCCCATTCCTCAGTGGCAGCTTGCTAACGATATAGCCATTTCCAGTGACTGGGTCAACACAGTCCAGCAGTTAGCGGCGTTATCCAATCCTCCTAAACGGGCAGCTGAGCTACTGTGGCAGCGGGGCATTCGTACCACTGAGCAACTCACTCCCTTTATCGATCCAGATGTCTACGAGCCGACACCTGCTAGTGCTTTTGGGGCAGAAATGGAACAGGCCGTGGCCCGTATTGTTCTGGCCCTAGAGCAGCAAGAAACCGTTACCATCTGGGGTGACTTTGACGCCGATGGTATTACCTCCACAGCGGTGCTTTGGGATGGGTTGCGACAGTTTTTCCCAACCGACAGGCTCAACTACTTTATCCCTAACCGATTAACCGACTCCCATGGGTTATCTATCCACGGATTAGACGCCCTGGCCGCTAACGAAACCACTCTGGTCATCACCTGCGACAACGGCAGCACCAACCTGACCGAGATTGACCACGCCCAAAATCTAGGCATAGACGTAATTGTTACCGATCACCATACTCTGCCTGACGAGCGGCCTCCGGTAGTCGCCATTATCAATCCCCGCTACTTCGAGGCCGCTCATCCCCTGGCCCATCTATCGGGCGTGGCAGTGGCCTTTAAACTGATCGAAGCTCTTTGTGGGCAACTCACGCCCCCGCGCCCGCTGGCAGAACTCACCGACCTAGTGGCCATTGGCTTAATTGCAGATTTAGTAGAGCTCAAGGGGGACTGCCGCTACCTGGCCCAAATCGGTATTCGTCAGCTCCAAACTCATTTGAGAACAGATAGCCCCACCCGGCCCGGTGTGGCCAAACTGCTGCAGCTATGTCGACGTACGGGGGACCGACCGACCGATATTTCCTTTGGGATTGGTCCCCGCATTAATGCCGTCAGTCGCATCCATGGCGATGCTCAGTTTTGTGTGGAATTGCTCACCAGCCAGGACCCGGAGCATTGCCAAGAGCTAGCCGAACAGACCGAATGGGCCAACACCCGTCGTAAGGCTTTGCAAAAAGATGTTCATTTCCAAGTCACTCAGCGCCTTAGTGAGTTAGATATGGCGACAGTTCAGGTGATTGTGCTGGCAGATGCTCAATGGCCCACAGGGGTATTGGGGATTGTGGCTGGCCAGGTGGCCCAAGAATATGGCAAGCCAACGATTTTGCTGACCATTGATGACGAGGTGGCACGGGGCTCGGCCCGCTCTGTCAATCAGATCGATCTGTATCAGCTTGTAACGAATCAGGCCCACTTACTCAACAGCTTTGGTGGACATCCCTTTGCGGCTGGTATGACGTTACCGGTGGAGAATGTTGGCGTGTTTGCCGATGCCCTTAACCGGCAATTACGACAGTTGGGGGCACCATCTGGGCCAACCATTAAGGTAGACCTAGCAGTAAGCGTATGTGAACTAGGCAAAGACCTTTTTCAGCAGCTGAATTTGCTAGAGCCCTACGGTATGGGAAATCCGGTGCCGCGCCTACTGATTCGTAATGCCTGGTTTGATAACACCTGGCATCAAAAGATTAAGGACCCGGTCTCTAATCGAAAGCTACGGTTTATTAAAACCCACTTTTTACTCAAGGACGATACCTGCACCACCGGTTTTCCTGGACTGTGGTGGGGGCACTACAAGGATGATTTGCCCGTAGGACGATGTGATGTGGTGGTAGAGCTGGATTTTAATGCCTACTCGCGACAGAAGAAGCCCCAGTATGGGGGCTATGAGGTGCGGCTGATTGATGTGCACTCAGCACAGACCGATGATGTTTTGGCTCAGCCGACACAACACATTATTGACCATCGGGTGCAAGCGGCAGAAGAACAACTCTCGTCTGATGCTTTGGTGGTGACTCAATGCCCGACCACCTGGCAAGAACTGCGTCCCTGGTTTCATCAGGCGACGCAACAGAAAACACCCTTAGTGTTAGCTTATGAACCGCCTGAGGTTCAGACACCGATGGAGGTGTGGAAACAGCTAGTGGGGATTGCCAAATATGTGGCCCGTACGGGTAAAACGGTGATGATGGCAGAGCTAATGGCAAAACTGAATGTGGGTGAAGCTTCCTTACGGATAGGGTTAGCCGCGTTGGAGAGTCTTGGTTTTCGGGATGGGACAGAGTCTTCTCAGGCTGTGATGTTTACCTATGAGGCTAGTTTGGCTGCTGATATGGAACAGCAACAGGCCAGTTTGCGCTCGTTTTTGGCAAGCCTGAAAGAAGAACAGTTTCAGCGACAATATTTTTCTAATGTGCCGGTGAGCGTGGCACAGCAGGTGATACAGGTGGAATAAGAGGACTATGAAAGGTGGTGCTCAGCCTCTAGCTGAGCACCAGACGAATAAACTAGTGCATCGTCAAGACTTAATCTTGGGATAGACAGACGCTAATTTGTAGCGTGCATCGTCAATTTTCATCTGCCAATCGACACCTCTCTGAGTGCTGTTGATGTCACTCGCCCAAGCCGCTGTTTCAGCTCGTAGCGTT
>JBCCQQ010000032.1:0-67468 GCA_039024555.1 Cyanobacteria bacterium P01_D01_bin.156 | reverse complement strand
GTTTTCTAGATTTTGATAGTTACTGAGAAATCGATTAAATGAATTCACTCAAATCATTTAATCAAGTGATCAAAATCACAAATTAAATTTATTTAGCCGCTCTTTAAATGAATTTACAGGGAGTTTATGGTGGCACCATTCAAAGCTGTCTATAGTGTAAATGTCCTTGAGGGACACCTATAAAAAAACGAATATGTGTAAACAGCCCCGGCAACTATGCTGGGGTTATTTATTGGCTAGTCCTAATGTTTTTCTAGGGTGCCACGGGTAACGCCTAGCTGGCTTGATAATTTAAGAGTTTGCCAAAGCTGACGCCCCGTCATCTCACCATTCAAGAGCTGCTGATAGCAGGTCAAAATTTGCCGGACTTGGGCTGGGGTTTCTTTGAGGAAATCAATACGAAAGTTGCGTACGCCCTGCTGTATCAAACGTGGAATGAATTCTGCTCCAGTTTGAGCAACTCCGTTATAAAGGGTATTACGACAGCCTGCATCGGCCTGGAGTATATGATCGGTGCCAGTGCGATCGCGAAGTACCACCTGATGCTTTTCACAGGGGCGACCACAGTTCGTAAAGTCGATGCCATCCGACAGAAAGGCACAAAACACACAGTGTTCCATATGAAACATGGGCATGTGCTGATGAATTGTAATATCGAACCAGTCCGAAGGCGCTGTCTCTAGCAAATCCATTAGCTGAGTCACGTTGAGATCGTAGCTGGCCGTGAGTTTTTCCAATCCAAATTCGTTTTTGAAATAGGCTGCCGTAATGGGATTAGCCACATTGAGGGAAAAGTCGCCAATACAGGGCTGATCGATAAAAAACGCTAGGTGGTCATAATTGCGCACGAGATAACCATCGGCTTCAGACTGACGTACCTGTTGGAGAATATACTGCTCCCCCGGTTTTGTAATGCGCGGCGGGGCCACATAAATCTGCGCCGTAGGGTTGAGTTCGTGGGTCAGGGCGACTGCCTGCCGATAGTGCACCGGATTTTCTAGCTCGCAGTAAAGCGTAGTCATACCAAATGCCAATACTTCACGCAGCTGGTCAAAATCACGCACCAGCGGCACTAACCCAGGGGTAGTCGGAGTATTACAGTTCGATGCACTCGATACTAAGTCCCTGTATGTGCGCTCTGGCGCTAGCTCCCATACCTTTGGCCGACCTCGCTGTGTCAAGAGTTGTTCTACTAGCTGCCGCCGCAGACGATTAAGTTCGCTCACTGGCACAATGAGACCGTCGGCAAGATGGTTGGTTAATTGCCCCAGTCTAAAGGGGGTATTGCCTAAGCGAGAGAGTTGTTGTTGTAATCTTTCTGTTGTAAGAGGTTTGTTGTGAGCGACGTCCAGCCTCTTTTCAGAAACTGCTTTGGCAATATGGCCTTGGGGATCAGTCGCGATCGCAACTACTGGCTCCCCCTCAATCCCATGTATCTCAATATTTATGGGCTGTTGAGCCTGAGGCTGTGCACCAGTGTAGCTTTGCCGTAGGGTTTTATCCAGCTCTGGATCAGAGGTTTTCCACACCTTATAACCAGGTTTAACCCGACGCAGGTCCAAGCTATGTTTTCCAAAAGTAAGTGAGATATGACGGCCACGCTGCTCAACACCGTAAATACGTCCCCCCTGGTCTGTATCTGGATGGCCGGAATCAAACACAATGCCATCACCCGCTTTTATCGCCACCGTTGTTGTTATCTCTACTTGGTGCTTGGTAACCCGGACGACATCTCCCAGGTATACACCACGCTTTTTAGCAAATCGTCCGTGCACCAGTTCTTGGTTATTAATGCCACGAAACCATCCCGTATAGAGACCACGAGAAAAAGCCATTTCTAGGTTGTAGCGCTCATCTGCTGTCGGTTGGTAAGAAATAGGGCGATTCCCTAGCTTTAAAGCAGAGGGTGCAGCAGATTGTTGTGTGGTTACCGGCACTCGTGCAAGATTCTCCTGCCAAGCACGATCCAATGCCTTGCGGTAAATTTGGGTGACATTGGCAACATATTCTGGAGATTTTAATCGGCCCTCTATCTTCAGACAGCTCACCCCTGACGTGATCAGATCCGGAAGAACCGGTAACCCCGAGAGATCCTGGGGACTCAGAAGATAGTGTTTATCGCCAAGATCCACCGGCTCACCGTCTACCTTCATGTCATAGGTCATGCGACAGGCCTGAGCACATTCTCCCCGATTGGCGGAGCGCCCCCCCAGGGCTTCACTAGTGAGACATTGACCTGAATAGGCTACACACAAGGCTCCATGGACAAAAACCTCTAGGGGCAACGCCATGCCCTGGGTTTGTTGTTGAATTTTTTCAATATCTTTGAGGGAACATTCCCGTGCTAGCACCACCAACTGTACCCCCAGACCATGGGCAAATTCTACGCCAGCAGCCGATGTTACAGTCATTTGGGTGGACCCATGAATGGGAAAGTTTGGTGACAGGTGGCGAATTAACCGACACATGCCCACATCTTGCACAATGGCAGCATCTACACCAGCGGCCATCATGGTGCGTAGATAGCGCTCAGCCGCCGCCAGCTCCCGTGGAAAGATCAAGGTATTAAACGTGACATAGCCCTTAACACCACGGCTATGGAGAAAAGCCATGAGCTCGGGCAAATCAGCCTCAGTAAAGTTTTGCGATCGCATCCGAGCATTAAACCGATCCAGCCCAAAGTAGATGGCATCTGCACCATTCTCCACAGCTGCCTTGGCACAGTCCCAGGTACCGGCAGGCGCTAATAATTCAGGACAGCGGTTGATGGTTGTCATACTCAAGTTCTGATGTTGCAAACCCGGACTCAAATTTTATCGAGGAGTGAGCATTTGCACATACCGATAATTAGCACCACAATTGCCAATTTTTTTTCCACAATGGAGACATTGGTCAATCAGGATATGGGGTATGAACGCTCATTACTTGGCAATGGGGTTGGGATTGTTAGCTACGTTCGGGGCTGTAATGCCATGGCAATTATCCCAAAAAGCTGAGGCCGTGGAGCTAGCCGATGGCACCACAGCCTTTTTGAGACCGCCTCAATTTCTCGACGCCTTTACGACCAACGATCATGCGATGCGCCGTAATGCTACCTATTTCTTTACCCTGGATTTACCTGAGGATGCAGATGCACCGCTTCAAAGCATGATTATTGCACCACAAAATCTTACCCACTATCTGCAGCCTTATCGAATTGATGAAACGGTTGCTTTTGCTAGCGCTGCCAACGGAGCTAAAAACGAACTTGAGTTAGGCGATGTTGTGGTGGACGATGACACCCAAGCCGTCACGGTAGAATTTTCTCCCCCAGTCTCCCCAGGACAACAGGTTACGGTGGGTCTACGTCCACAGCGCAACCCACGCCTAGGTGCAATCTACGTCTTCCGGGTTACAGCTGTGCCCGAGGGAGACCAGCCACAATCCCACATCGCTGGCCACGGGCGCTTGAGCTTTACTAGAAACGATCGCGATCGCATATATCCTTAGGCAGATAGCGATCCCCAGATGGACACAAAGGGACCCTGGGTACTTTTAACAGATTGCTAACTTAGCCGCCCAGGGCTGCATCTAGCACCTGACGGGCTTCTTCAGCATTTTCGCGGGCATCTTTATACCGCAGATTACTCTGGGCAAACGTCTTTAACACCTTAAAGCCGCTTTTTAACTCGTCCAGCTGCTCATCGGTAATCACATCATCCGTAAACAGCAAATCCACCAGCTCTCTGACCTTAAGCGCCTCACTGCGAGAACCCTGCACCTTGATTTTCAAGTTGGCCAAGTTACTGAGCACTTGAACCGCATCAACAACTGCATTTTCTTCAGCAGTAGGCTCTGTCTGATGTTCTTTCACTTCAATAAAATCCTTTGGGGTAAAGCCATCGTCCAGATCAGCTGCAAGTTCACCATTCCCCATCATTTCCAGCAGCTGATCCATAGCCTTTTCACGGGCCTTTGCCGAATCACGTCCAGAAACAGTGATCAAAACATCCTCGGGGCTCTGGGGAATCGTGTACTGGACCATGGGATAGTATATTTGTACCTATCGGCAACATTCATCATACTACCGAATTCGGCACTTGATAGCAAAAAGCTCCTGGTCGAATGACCAGGAGCTTTTCAAATCTTAAAAGTTTCACCGCAACGCCGTCTTACCTCAGTTTTTGACCTGGAAAATCCAGGTGGGCCCGTGGTTGCGATTTATAGTTTCCGGGTACAAGCCCGGTATACTGCCATCGCACGCCTAGTCGATGCCCTTAAGTGAAAAGCATAGATCAAGAAACATTGTTGGCAGTCACCAACGCCGTAGTGAAACTAGAGACATCATAGCTAACTGCCCCAGTAACTCGACAAGGGTAAATTGATAGATATGATTGAGCGGTTGTCCACACCTCAATCACTATTTCAAATAGAACAATTGGGAATAGAACATGGATAGTGGGTTTTCTAACAATTTAGACTTCTAACGTGCCATCAAAGTCTAAAAATCTTCCGGATACCACAATGCTTCCACCTGTTGAATCAGCTGAGTGAGATCACCATGGCTCTCTTCCAGGGTTAAGGTGACGTGTCCCAATTTGCGCCCCAATCGAGACTCCTGCTTGCCGTACCAGTAAACATGAGCACCAGGTAAGTGTGCTAACGCTTGTCGTTTTTCCTCGTAGTTAGAGGTGGAATTTTCAAACCCCAACAGGTTAATCATTAGTGCCTGGGCACAGGTCATCTTGGACGCTCCTAGGGATAGCCCACTGACCGCTCGCAGCTGCTGTTCAAATTGCGACGTCACACAGGCATCCAGGGTGTAATGCCCAGAATTATGGGTGCGCGGAGCAATTTCATTGAGCAGGACCCGATCATCAGCGGTAAGAAATAACTCAATCCCAAAGATCCCCACCACCTCCAGCTGAGTCATCAGGGTGGTGGCCATATGATTAACCTGGTGCCATACGGTATCTTTGACTGCGGCTGGCGCAATCACACGACGACAGACTTGATCAATTTGTTGAGATTCAACCACCGGATACGTCACCACCTCGCCAGCCTGGGAGCGGGCCACCATCACCGCTAGTTCCCGTTCAAACGGCACAAAGGCTTCTAGCAGAATGGGCTGATAGTTGAGGGCTTGCCAAGTGGTTTTAACAGCATCAATACTTTTTAGGATAAATGTGCCTTGACCGTCATACCCATGACGGCGGGTTTTCAGAGCCAGCGGTAAGCCAACCATGGCTACACAGTCTTCTAACTTTGGGAGGTCAGCCTCTGCTTCCAAGGTGGTAAATATTGGGGACGGCAACCCAATCGACTGGCAATATAGTCGTTGCTCATATTTATCTAATAACGGTGCTAGACAATGAAGCTGCGGATAAAATTGTGTCCCTTGATGTGCCAAACGTTGCAACGCTGGTAAGTCAATAAACTCGTTTTCAAAGCTCACAATGTCACATTGCTTTGCCAAGACAGCTGTGGCATCGGCATCGGCCACCGGACCTAGCACTACATTTTTAGCGATGGCAACTGCCGGATCTGAGGCATTGGGGGTTTGAATCAACAAGCTTAAGCCCAACTGTTCTGCGCCAGGAGCCATCATCCACGCTAATTGGCCACCACCAATAATGCCGATTGTTTGTGCTGTTTGTCCCATAGCTAATGCAAGAAGTGTGAAGGAGAAAGCTAAGAATATTGCCGCTGATTATGCATAGCCGCTAAGGAAACCCCATGCTGGGGATCAGCGGTACCTATTGCCGTTGCGGCTTTAGTGGATGAAACGATCGGGAGAACTTACTGTTTACCTGGATTTGGCAGATGAAATCATCCCGAGGATCAGCAACGCCTACCTATTTAAAGGAAACATGCTTTGCCACAGAGTCAACGATGTCGTTTTTCAAAATGCTTGTCATAATATTTGGCATCCGTAGCAAATTGTTACATTTCTTGGTGCCACCTACCTTACTTAGAAGATTTAACAGATTCATTCATTTGACTCCTAACCCCAGTAAAACAAACCACTGGGCCGATTCATTCATCTATGACTCAAACAACATTAACGACTAAAACGTCCTCTTTAGACTTCTTTTCCTGTCTTGTAGAACGATTAATCCAAGGTCCCGTTGTGGTGGCTATTGTGACCGCTACCCATGGAGACGTGGGTTCTCAAATTGGGGAAAAGCTCTTGATATGGGGCGATGCTCAAACCATGGGCAGCTTGACTGAACATACAGTCAAGGCGACTGTCATCACTCAGTCGTTTGCAGTTATGAAAACAGGTATTTCTCAAAGGATCGTGATCGATCCCGGCAATAATCTATTTGCCGTTACGGCGGATCCAGAGGCTCCTCAGTCCACAGCCCAAGTTCATGTATGGTTGATACGGTGGCAGGGTGCGATCGCACTCTCGACAGCTAAAGCAGCCCTAGCAGCCATAAACACTGGACAAAAGCACCGACTCGTCATACCACTGGTTACTGGCCAATTCCCCTATATTCTTGGAGCTGAGGGTCCTTCATTGCGAAATCTGCAAGGCCAAGATGCCTACCTTGAAGATCTGTAGACAGATTGATGCCGTTGCTGGTTTAGAGGATGAAACGATCTGTACATCCGTCCAGAGTTCTGGAGTTGACAGATAAAATCATCCCGAGGATCAGCAACGCTAGATTTACAGCTAACCTCCAAATAGAGCAATCCCATCTGTTTAGTAGCTACCATGGCAGACCATACATCAGCGATAGCTACCGAGACACATAAAAAATGCTTGAGGGAGCAATCCCTCAAGCACAATACCTAACCAGAAGCACACTTACAGTTATCAAATCTAATCAACTCTCAGTAAGTATCAGTCAACTAGAGTAAGGATTTGGGCAGTTAACTATGCAGACTTACTTTGTTTGCGCATTGCCAACCACTGCTGGAAGACTAGCCCAAAGAATGGCATATCCTCAATCAAATAGCGACGCCACAGTCGCTTAGGTTCAGACATTGTGCGGTAGAGCCATTCCAACCCTAACTCAGTAACAAACTCAGGAGAACGAGGCTTATGGCCTGCCTCAAAATCAATTGCTGCGCCAACAGCCAAGAAGGTCTTAATGTTAGGCAAACGATCTCTGTGCTTAACAATCCACTTTTCTTGCTTGGGAGCCCCTACACCAACTACTAACACATTGGCAGAAGATTCACAAATCATCTGAATAATTTTGTCACATTCTTCAGGACTCTTCTCAAATCCATAGGATGGAGAGTGAGCTTCAACAACAATCTCACGACCGATGCGATCGTTAATCTTTTGCTGCGCTAGTTTAGCTATGCCCTCTGCTGCGCCTAGCATAAAAATCTTGATATCAGGATTGTTCTTGTTGTAGTCGCAGAACCAAGGTAACAAGTCTGATCCCGAGATCTTGTCCTGTATCGGTGTGCCCAAGAACTGAGCCGCATACATTAGAATTTTGCTGTCACAAACCCGAAAGTCAAAAGCCCTATATACCTCTCTAAATTCTGGATCATGCTGAAGCTTCATCAAGTGATCAACGTTGGGAGTGACCACTGCACCGCCCTCAGTAGTCAGGCGAGCTAATAATGTATACCGAGAAATATTATCAATTTCAACATCCAGAATGTTGACTGTTTCCCCTAATTCTTTATTTTTCTGAAGCTGATTAGCTGTTAATACAGAGGTCATAGTGCAAGAATTTTCGGAGTTGGGATCTGACGGGATGACCGAGCCTGTGTACTGCATGCGTGAGAGATTACCTTACTACTAAATACAAAAAATCAAAACTGACATTAGAGGGAAAAAATTAACTGATTGTGACTTATCAGAAAAAATCTAGTTCCTCAATAGATGTGTTCTGGAAGTGAATCAGATAACAATTTAATTCGTTATCTTTCTAGGGTTATACGCTAGTTAAATGAATAGTTCGCCATTTAGATTCAACTCATCGAATAAACTTAATCAGACCGTAAAGAAGCGATGAGACAACGACCAATCCACCCATAAACAAAACCAAACTTAGTCCCTAACCATTGCCAGATAGAACCTCCAGCTCTGCTTTCTGCAACAACAAGGTAGGCATCAAACAGTTTTGATGTAAGAACACCCCGCTGATACCTAACCCTATGCGTTACATAGACTCAGTGTAATCACGAATGGTTTCCAGAAACAAGATAAGAAATCTCCGTCATAAAACTCTTGCAATAGCATGCACCTTATGTAAAGCAGTGATTAAAAACGTCTTTATCTCTGACTTGAGAGCTTCTCAAAGTATCATCTATTACTTCACAAACAACAGTCATACTGAAGAAGACTTTTTCTTCCATTTACTGAATTATTCATCTGAAGTTTAAAGGGATTCCTACTGATATTCTATGTGTCCGTGACCAAGTCCATTCAATCTAGATTTTGCAACGTATTCAGCTGTTTTAGGAGCTGAAATACATGTTTTCCCTCAAAATCATAAAGCTTTCAATAAATTCTTATCCTTTGGCAATAACGGCATCAGTATCAACAAAATTATGTAAGTGGTATTTTCTTCTACCCATGGAGCCCATAGAAGAAAATGTGTCATTCACAATCCAACATCAGAATCTGGGGATCGCGGTCATTAAATAGGCTGTGTTCTTTAAAGTTCTCTTATATAAGCCACATACTTTCTTTACGATTCAGAACAGCTTAGACGTCCATCTTAAGAAAAGTGCTATCAACAGTTTTTGATAAAAGAGAGGAATACTGACTCCCATCATGTTGCATACCACGAACGAAGGTAATAACCCTTTAGTGAGTAAGCACCCTAGTAGGGTTAATCAGCTATCAAGTCCTATATTTTCTAATCCCAGGGGAACCTAGACCCAGAAACCTCAGACGTGGGATGGCACACTCAAACTCCAGAGGCTAAATAACGTGTTTAGATTTTATAAAATCTAAACAGCCTGAACGAGTTCACTAACGGATAAAAAACCATGCATCACCATAAGATCGCCCTACGGAGCAGCTTAAGAAAACCACGGCAAAACCATAGTCTCTTCATCCATAACGATAACGATAGAGATCGCGCCTTTTGCAAGGTAACAACTCTTTTATTTTTTGAAACATCTCATCAAAGAGATTAATAGTGATTATAACAACACAGCATTCATTCCACGGGAGGAAGCTAACTCTATTGCCTGTGATTGTATAAGCCTGAAACCCATCAATTTCGTCTGTACTGGTAGAGCCATTGATGATAGGTCCATTTCAAGCTTCTCTGGGTAATCCATAGATAAAGTCCAGACACCATGCCCAGCCCAAGAGCGATGCTCCAACGCTGTGCCGCCATCGCAGCAATAGCCCAAGCACTAAACCCAAATGCTGAGCCATAGGCACATAAGCTCCCTAACAGAATGAGCGCTATCCGGACCCAACCCCTATGATTAAACGTTAAAATTCCCAGTCCACCACCCAGACTGCATCCTATAGTCGTTCCCAACAGAGCTGCTTGCTGTCCCCACAGCTGCCCCGCACTGTAGCCCCCCATCAAGGCAATAGAGGATGCTCCACTCAGCAAACTGGCCCACCATTGCACATGCTTATTAGCGGGTTGAAAAGATTGTGCTCCAACGGCTGCTCCCGCAATAGTGAATAGACTGCCTAGCAAAAGAACCACTCGCCATTCAGGGCTGCTGGGGGCTAACACGAGTGTAGTTAAGACAAGACTACTAAGGGCATGAAAAGAGCAACAGATGATCGCAACTAGGCCTAAACTGCGTAGCTTATTAGCAGAGTACCAATGCTGACGGCCCATACTTGATTTCACTAACCGAGGAATGACGCAGCTACAGAGTAACTCACTCCCCTCATAGGATGGCTAAAGTTAGCTCTTATTTCTTTGAAGGCAGCATAAACATGTACAGAAATAGGTGCAGACTGTCCTGGACCAAGACTTCCCCCTTGATTAACTTGAATGCCTGACTATACAGTCCTTCCTATCAGCAGCATGTCTCCCTGGCACTCTCTAAAAAAAGCAATCCTATGGTTAGTGCTGGTAATCCCCATAGGATATTACGGTGTCACAGTGTGGCAACGCCCCAAGCCGCACACCATCAAGGACCAACCACTTTTTCAAGGGATCACCTATAGTCGGCACATCAGCCCCCAACCACGTCCCCATATTCTTCACATTGTCGATATTGACTTAAAAACACCGGGGCTAAGCCCCTTTGTTACCCAGGCATATGCAGGTCTTGAGATCACTAAACGTGGTATTTCTAAACGCTACAGCACCAGAGCCCAACGAACATCTAAGTTTTTAGAAACTCACCAACTACAGCTTGCAATCAACGCAAATTTTTTTCTTCCCTTTAAAGAAGTCACCCCCTGGTACTATATCCCCCGCACCGGGCAAGAGATTAACTTGGTGGGCTTAGCCATGTCTGAGGGGAAGGTTGTGACCGCAGTTAATCCTCACAATAAACCGGCTCCTCCTGCAGTTTGTTTTAGAGCACAGCAGGCTGTCATCAACAGTAGTGGCACTTGTGAAAAAGGCACCCAATATGCGGTAGCCGGTAATCTGCTCTTACTGCAAAACGGCCAAACAACCCATCAACTCACGACTCAGGTGGGTCGTGAAGGCGAGCGGCCTTACTCCTTAACCATCGTAGCTTTAGATAAAACTGGTACTCGTCTATGGTTAGTTTTAGTCGATGGTAAACAACCTTTCTACAGTGAAGGATTGACCTTAGCTGAAGTGGTCAAATTCATACAAACGTTGGGAGCTGAGACTGCAGTCCGTCTGGATGGAGGAGGTTCCACCACCCTGGTAACCGCCTCGCCAACGGGGCCTAAGCTGCTAAATACCCCCATCCACAGCAAAGTTCCAGGACGAGAACGCCCCGTTGGTAATCACCTAGGCTTTTGGGCAGCCCCTGCAAGTCCTTGAGCAAGCACGAGAACACATAAAAAAAGGCTCTCTTTTGAGAGCTCTTAGCATCATACTTCTACCGGTCTATTAGAGAGTCCATATTGACGCCCACGCCAGCTTTTAGGAGTCTTTAGCGAAGATAATGCAATCCGTATAACGGCTAACGGGTCTGCTAGAGGCGATAACCAAAACATCCACTTTCCCTGGGCATAGCTCAAGTCATAAGACGACAGAACTGCAAACTGTAAAGCAAATCGGATAAGGATTAAACTCACATTCAGGCCAATAGCTAACTGTACTGAGAAACTGGTACCGATATCTCCCATCAACAGAATAGGTAGGCTCAGCCAGGGCAAGGCTTGGACACTAGTCAAAAACCATAAATCACTCCAAACCTGGCCTGGAGAAGACGCATCCTTCAGATCTAGAGAGCGCCCCCATTCTTTCCAGGTCTCTTTTAATCCTTCATACATTCTGACCTTCAATAATAAAGCGCCATCCCAAAACCCTACTTTTGCACCATTCTGCGATGCGTAGCGAGCGAGCGTGACATCATCGCAAAAAGACTTTCTAGCAATCTCATAGCCACCGAGTCTGTCTAACAGTTCTCGTCGACACAGAAAACACTGCCCATTAGCCATGACCCTCTCTGCACCATCACTAGGCGATCCTGCAGGACCAAATCGGTACACTAATGTCATGAGTAAAGAGGGTTGTAACCACATCTCTCCAGGAGTCTTGAGAATAAATTGTGGAGATAAAGAGACTAAATCATAGCCCTCTGCTTCAGCAGTCGATATGAGCGCTGATACTAACCCCGCCTGGGGTTGAGTATCAGCATCAATACCCAAGATCCATTGGCTTTGGGGAGAGCTATGGAGATATCCATAGTGAAGCGCCCAGGGACGTCCGACCCAATCAAGAGGTAAGGGGTCATCAGTCAATAAGCGAAATCGAGAGTCCACTGCTTCAACCGAGTGAATCAGGTCACGAGTACCATCGGTTGAATGACTGTCAATAACTAGAATCTCCCTCACTTCGTCAGTCTGACGTTGCAAACCCTGCAGACAGGGGGTAATCCTAGCGGCTTCATTGAGCGTAGGGACCAACACAGTCACAGCTCCAGATTGCTGGCCTGTTGAGGTTTTTGGCTGCAATGGTCGGCGGCGAGTTGGCCCCTTAAAGAGTCGAGATAACAGCACCATCACTGCAGGCAGCTGCAGCACCACAATCAGAAAGGCCATGACACTGGTGCTATCCGTAAGATTTATTTCAGACATCAATATCGATAGATCGGTTACGAATCAGACACTCCAGCCGCTTTCATTGCAACTACCGACGGTAACTGCGTCTCTGCTAGAGAGAGATTCTCATCGCTAGGAGCGGATAACCAGCACATCAGGGCAGGAATCAAGCCTAGGGCCAATCCCAATCCAACCGGGGTGTAAATGCCGCTCGCTAAGCTCATAAACATTGCAAACCCAAAGTTAGCAATATAAACGACCAAAGGGAGGAATAATTCTGCTCGGGTTAGGTTACTAACACGACTATTATTTCGCCACAAAACAGCCGCTATAGCCATAAAGATTAACCCGGTAAAAAACCAACCGGCAAAATTTTGGTATGGCATACCAAAGAAAGCTCCTGGTGTGTGCCAATACCAAAAGGGCATCGCCGTTTGGCTCATGGCGGGATCTAACACAAAGTCCCACGACATGAGTAGTAATGCACCAGTGACTAATGCTGTTCCATGGCGGAAAAAACCATAGTTACTTTTTAGTAAACCGCCACGTGCTAACAAATAACAGGAAATTCCCAGATAAAACCACGATAAGGGAATCGTGAAGGGAACTAGTCCGGCAATTTTATAGCCCAGACCATTGAGATAACTATATTCTCCAAAAGGTAGTCCTGTACTCGTCCCCAAAAGTTCACAGGATAACGACACGCTAATAGCTGGAATTAAAAAAGCCAGCAGTGCTTTAAGACCGATCGTTCTATAACAATAAAGAGAAACAGCCACTACGCCCATCAGAATGTAGGCGACTCCACCACCTGCCAAGCTCCACCTGTAGAGTGTGGGACCCGCTGGCAAATATTCCAATATCTCTGGATGGGGAGTTACCCAAAGTAAACCTGCCAATCCAAACGCCATTGAGAGGACATGTCCCCAAAGACACCATCGTTCTATACGCATCAACACATTCATTACCGGAGCACCTCAAACCAAAGGTCACGACTGCAGCACCTTTACGACAGCCGTTGAAACAAACTAAACACTTTATTATTGGTGAGCAAAACCTTACGGAAACTTTTGTAGCGCTCCTTTGCACACCATAAGAATGTCAAAAAATTTGTGCAATTAGATACTAGTACTGACCAGTCCTTTCCAGTGAATACTTTAGTCAAATACCTTATCTCATGGGCAACTTTATTGCTTTATAAAAATTAACATTTATGCAATTACAATATAGCAGTGTATGTCGATGAAATGAAACATGGAATACACAAGTCGGATTTATTACGTGACTTTCCCAACGATTTCTAGCGATCGCACATTTGCTGTTGCCGCTGTATTTCCAACTGATGATTGTGGCTATCAAACATCAAGCACAGGCCAAAGTTAAACACACCCAAGCATAGTGTGCCAATCCAAAACCAGGGCTGATCGGTGATTTTTCGTGCGATCGCTTCACCTAACAGACTAAGCCCGAAGCCAGTACATAACAAACCACCAATACCTTTAGTTAGCCATAGCGTCCGTAACTTATTCAAGTAGGCAGTATTGCGTTGCATTATTCTAAATAAAAATGTTAGGCACAATCATCCTGCACTATATCAAGCCGCAGTTTGCCATAGTGCATAGCTGGAAAAATCCTAAAACTAGTGTGATATTACAAGCAATGCTCTGATTAGGAAACCTCACATGTTGCGCTTTCTGGTAGGTACTGTGCCGGTTGCCAGTTATGTCAGCCCCATGCTGCCAATTGTTGACACGTTGGTAAAGCGTGGCCATACAGTACTTTGGTATACAGGAGAGTTATTCCAGGCTGATGTTGAGGCGGTGGGTGCTCAGTTTGTTGCGATGAGCAATGCTTTAGATTTTTCGGTAATTGAAAAGGTGCCATCTAGCATAGGGCAGCAACGAGAGAGTTTAAAAGGCCTAGCACAACTCAGGTTCGACTTAAAGTATTTTTTTATTGACCATGCCATCGGGCAAGTCCAGGACTACCAACTCATTCTTCAAGATTTTCCAGCAGATGTACTGCTCTGTGATTCTTATTTTCTGGGAGCAGGTTGGATTCACGAATTAGGGGGACCCCCTTGGGCTCAACTGGGAACCTCTGTTTTAATGTTTCCAAGCCAAGATATTCCCCCGTTTGGCTTAGGGCTACAACCCACACAGTCAGCCTCAGGTCGGCTGCGTGATAAAGCACTCAAGAGCATGACCAATCTCATATTGAGGGGGATAAAAGCGGATCTCAAATCTGCAAGAGAACAGCTAGGTTTAGTCGATAACAAAGAGCTTTTCTTTGACACACTGTCCCCATATCTACATCTAGTTACAACCGTACCTAGTTTTGAATATCCTCGCAGTGATCTGCCACCTCAGGTTCATTTTATTGGTCCCCCATTCCTGGAGAGGCCGCAGGATTTTGAGGTGCCTAGTTGGTGGAGTGATTTACAGAATGACCACCCCATCATCTATGTGACCCAGGACACACTTTCAACGGACATTAATGATTTAATCGTGCCGACGATTGAAGCGTTAAGCGACAAGGATATTTTATCAGTAGTCACTGGTAGGCACATTGCCGCCAACCTGGCACAGACCCCCTTGCCCTCCAATACCAGATTTGCGCCATACATTCCACATAATCAACTATTGCCACAGGTGAACATCATGGTGAGTAACGGTGACTACAGGGATGTTCAACATGCTTTATCCTATGGAATACCTTTGATTGTGGCAGGACAGTCGGAAGATAAACCTGAGATTTGTGCTCGGGTTGATTGGTCTGGTGTGGGATTGAATTTGAATACCAAACGTCCTAAACCACAACAAGTGCGTAACGCTGTGGAAGAAATTCTAAGTAACGACAGTTACGCGGTAAAGGCGCAACAGTTACGTACAGAGATTAGACAGTACAAACCGTCTGAGTTAGCTGCAGAATACTTAGAATCCATGGCCTCTAACGTGACGAGTACTAGGTAATATACGTTGCTTACTTGAGCGATATGCACACATGGCAGAGCATTAGTCGTTCAGGCCAAAGAAATAACCCTTGCTAGCGCCAAACCTAATAGGCCTCTACGGAGAGGAAGAATACGCAACCACTACTTGGATGAAATAACAACAATAATTAAAACAGCAAGTCCAACAAATCATTGACATTGATCACACAGGCCTCAAAGCAAATGAGATTTACTGAGTTGTGATGTAAAAAATCATACATTATGTCAATGGTATTTGATTGTCTCCCCTCATTTTTTGTGCCCCACTCAACTAGAGATTCAATGGGATTCTACGCATATCTCAAGAGGTATCCTGCACAATCACAATGGGGGAAAAGCATCCGTCTTAAGGTCTGCTGCACATAACCATCAGATCTAACAAGAAACACTCATTAGTACTCTCCACTCTTTTTAAGAGTAGACCCAGGGTGAATAATTGTTTATGCCCTGGCAATCAAGCCAAAGTTGTTGGCAATTCTTTTGAAAATCCTTAAGGAATCTCTTCATCCATTTTGTAGTAAGTTCAAACACCAAGAAGTGCGACAATGATTAGTAAAGTGGAACAACTCCCAGTTTATTTTTTGCTTGACCTACAGCGTATATGCCAAGCTTTTATCACAAGGCGATGGGAACGTTCAGAATCTCGCACTAGCTTAATTGTTGTAGGCTTTACAACTGCCTATATCTTATTGGAGCTTTTTCCTTCCCTTCAAAATGGCAGCTATGTGGCTGTTGGGAAAGAGCTCTATTGGCTGTGTCTGCTAACATTCAGCCTATATTTAGCGCTCAGGCAAGCCCTGCACAATCATTTTCATAGTGGAACAAGACATACCAATGTTCAAAATATTGAGCTCGAACAAGCTAATCAACAACTACGCCAAAATCTCCAGGAACAAGTATTTATCGAAAAATACCTGACAAGGGAGAATGAAGAGTTATACAAGCTCGCAACGATTGACGAGTTAACCCAAGTAAAGAATCGTCGGTTTCTTGAGCAACAGATTCAGAAAGAGTGGCAAAAGCTGCAGCAAGATGACTATTCTCTGTCTGTCATTTTATTCGATGTGGACTATTTTAAGCGTTACAACGACTATTATGGTCATCTTTCTGGAGATGAGTGTTTACAGAAAATTGCCCAAGTCGCACAAGAGACTCTTCAAGGATCAGCTAATTTTATTGCTCGCTATGGGGGAGAAGAGTTTGCTATCGTGTTGCCAGCCACCAGTGAGTTAGAGGCAACTGAGCTTGCCAAAAAGCTTCAGCAAGCAATTAAAGCACTAGCGATTCCCCATGCTCAATCTGATGTCAGTTCCATAGTATCTGTTAGTCTTGGCATTGCCAGTATCGTTCCTAACGACACCAATACGTGGACTATGCTGATAGATCGCGCCGATCAGGCATTATATGAAGCAAAACACCAGGGTCGCGATCGCTACACGTGCTTCTAGAACCTACGTGTTTCAAAATTATGTCTTCAGGCTTGAGCATTGCTTTAGAACAACAGATGAGTACGGTGCCACCTGATAAGACGAGGCTTCAATCTTAGGAGCCATCTCAATGGCACAAAAGTCATGGGGAACCGCTAAATCGGTGTCAATGATGCGTTGCCAATATTGTCCCTCGGGTAAAGTCGGTAGTTCAAAGACTAGGGGCCTGTGAAAAGCATTGAGCATCACATGGAGTAGCTCATCATATTTTCGATACGCCAGTGTGTAGGCCAAACTGTGAGAATCATAACTCCAGTCGGGTTCTCCTAGCCTAATCCCATGCCAGGCGATAGTGGGTTCTAAAATAGGCTGATGTGTCACCCTCAGCGGATAGTCGTGCTTAAAAACTTCTAGGGACTGAATAAAGGCTATTAGCTGTTGCACAAATTGAAGAAATGGATTTTGGAGACCCACAACCTCCCAGTTAAACCAGCTGATTTCACTACTTTGACAATACGCGTTATTGTTTCCCTGTTGAGAGCGCAATACCTCGTCACCCATTAGCATCATGGGTGTTCCCTGGGACATGGCCCACAGGGTGAAGAAATTTTTAGCTTGCTTGATTCGCAATGACTGAATAACCGGATCGTCCGTTGGTCCTTCCGTCCCACAGTTCCAGCTCCAGTTAGCATCTGTTCCATCCCGGTTATTTTCACCATTGCTGAGATTATGCTTATGGTTGTAGCTGACCAGATCGTGGAGCGTAAAGCCATCGTGACAGGTTATAAAATGAACGCTGTAGTTGGGTCCTCGTGACTGAGTGTAGAAGAGATCGGGACTGCCCACAATACGCGTCGCTAGGGACTGAATGACTCCACTATCTCCTCGAACAAAGCGTCGTATGTCATCGCGGTAGGGACCATTCCACTCAGCAAATCGTTCCCCGGCAAAATGTCCCACCTGGTACAGACCTGCCGCATCCCAGGCTTCTGCGATAATTTTTGTTCCCGCCAGGACAGGATCGGTGTTGATCATCCATAAAATTGGCGGATGGTCTGAGGGTTGACCCGTCGGATCGCGAGATAGCACAGAGGCCAGATCAAAACGAAAGCCATCCACATGCATTTCTGAAACCCAATAGCGCAGGCAGTCCAGAATTAAATAGCCACTAATGGCACTGGTTTTGACCGTATTGCCGCAGCCACTGTAGTTTTTGTAGTAAGCCTTATTCTCTTCAAGAATGTAATACGACTCGTTGCTTAATCCCCGCAGGGATAGCGTAGGCCCCTGATGATCTCCCTCGGTCGTGTGGTTAAACACCACATCTAAGATGACCTCAATACCGGCTCGGTGCAGCGCTTTCACCAGATCCCTAAATTCATCCACCGGTCCGATCTCATCCTGGCGATAGCTGTACTGGCGGTGGGGGGCAAAAAAGGCCACTGGACTATAGCCCCAGTAGTTAATCTGTCCCGGTGGCGCATCGCTGGGGTCAAATTGTTGTACCGGCATCAGCTCAACCGCTGTTACGCCAAGGGACTGTAGGTAGGGAATTTTTTCTATCAGTCCTGCATAGGTGCCGCGTTTGTCCTGCGGTAATCCAGAGCTTTGATGCTGGGTAAATCCGGCCACATGGAGTTCGTAAATCACCGTAGCAGCATAGGGAATCGCAGGGTGAGCATCGTCTTCCCAGTCGTATTGGCTTGGCTCTACAACAACTGCCCGCAGCGACTGGGCACAGTTGTCACCACGGTTGACGGCGGCCTGACGAGAATAGGCTTGCCACCCTACTACTGCTCTAGCATAGGGATCTAGAAGCACTTTGTCGGGGTCAAAGCGCTGGCCACTATCTGGGTTGTAGGAACCGTCTACCCGATATCCATAAACCTGACCTACCCCCACACCCATCACCCACACATGCCAGTAGTGAAATGTGCGATGAACATTTGGATCGAGCTGAATCACCCTTTGGGGCTGGGGAGACTCCGGTGTGGCAAATAACAAAAGCTCTACCGTTGTTGCCCCCCGGGCATACAGACAAAAGTTAACGCCGTCGTTGTAGACCACTGCCCCCAGGGGACAGCTATCACCGGGTTGAATAGCGATAGTCGTGTCTAATCCTGGGGCAAATACCATGGTCATGCTGAGATCTCCAGTGTTAGTGGGCGACCTCCTCCATCGCAACTGCAGACAGCGGCACGGTTACCCCCTCACGGTAGGAGGCAATATAGAGTGCCTTGAGGTCCTGAATCAGTGGATAGCGGGGATTGGCCCCTGTGCACTGGTCGTCAAAGGCTTGTTCGGCCATGAGATCCAAGTGTTCAAAGAAGGTGTGTTCATCCTCACTTAACACCTCTCGCAGACTACCAGGAATATCGACCTGCTGCTTCAGCGACTCAATGGCTTTAATTAAGCGATCCACTTTGTCATCATCGGTGTTGCCCCCGAGGTGGAGTGAATCTGCGATCGCAGCGTACCGTGCCTTCGCCTGAGGGTACTCATACTGGGGAAAAATCGCCTGCTTAAAGGGCGCATCCGTGGCGTTATAACGAACCACATGGGAGATCATGAGCGCATTGGCCAAACCGTGGGGCACATGGAATGTAGAGCCCAGCTTGTGGGCGAGGGAGTGACAGATGCCGAGAAAGGCATTGGCAAAGGCCATACCGGCAATGGTAGCGGCGTAGTGCACCTTCTCTCTCGCTTCTGGATCGTTGGGGCCGTTGTTGTAAGCTCGGGGGAGATATTTCACCAACAACCCAATGGCTTCAAGGGCTAACCCATCGGTAAACTCAGTAGCCAGCACAGACACATAGGCTTCTAAGGCGTGGGTGAGGGCATCAATACCACCGTAGGCCGTGAGTTTTTTGGGCATATGCCGCACCAGCTCTGGATCAATGATGGCCATGGTGGGGGTGAGAGCATAGTCCGCCAGAGGATATTTAATCCCCTCGCGGTCGTCGGTAACCACCGCAAAGGGAGTGACCTCGGAACCGGTACCAGAAGTAGTGGGAATCGCCACGAGAATTGCTTTTTCACCTAGGGGCGGCAGCTCATAGACCCGTTTGCGGATATCCATAAATCGCATAGCCAGGCCTTCAAACTCCACCTCGGGGTGTTCATACATCAGCCACATCACCTTGGCAGCATCCATGGGAGAACCACCGCCTAAAGCAATAATCACATCGGGTTGGAAGTTGTTGATAATGGCTAACCCACGCTGCACCGTCGACAGGGAGGGATCGGGTTCCACATCAAAAAAGGTGTGATGCTCAATGCCTAGAGTTTCCAGGGTATCGGTAATCTCTTTGGTAAAGCCCATATTAAATAGGGGCTTATCGGTGACAATAAAGGCCCGCTTCTTGTGGGCGAGATCTCCTAGAGCGACTGGAATACAGCCCGATTTGAAATATACTTTAGGCGGCACCCGGAACCACAGCATATTCTCTCGGCGTTCGGTTACGGTTTTGACATTGAGTAAATGGTGAACGCCAACATTCTCAGACACCGAATTCCCACCCCAGGTGCCACAGCCTAGGGTCAGGGATGGATCGAGCTTAAAGTTATACAGGTCGCCAATGGCCCCCTGGGAAGACGGGGTGTTGATCAGCACCCGCGATGTGGCTAACTCATTTTCAAATTGCACGATGCGATCGCGATTATCTGGGTGGGTATACAGCACCGACGTATGGCCTCGCCCAGCAAAGTTCACCAGCTGTTTTGCCTGGTCCACTCCGGTACTAAAATCCGATGCTCGGTACAGTGCCAAAATCAGCGAGAGTTTTTCATAGGAGAATGGCTCTTCTGGTCCAATAGCGCTGGCTTCAGCAATGAGTAGCTTGGTCCCCTCAGGCACATCCAAATTAGCCAGTTGTGCCAGCTGAGTAATGGGCTGTCCTACAATCTCCGCATTCAGACGTCCATTTTTTAATAAAAGCTGCGCCACTCGCGCACGCTCTTCTAAATTGAGAAAATAAGCCCCTCGCTTAATAAATTCCTGTTTGACCTCGTCATAGATCTCGTCAGCCACTACGGCAGACTGTTCTGAAGCACAGATCATGCCATTATCAAAGGTCTTACTTAGCAAGATTGAACTCACCGCCATTTGAATATCGGCCGTCTCATCAATCAGCGCCGGGGTGTTGCCAGCCCCTACCCCCAAGGACGGATGCCCCGAGGAATAAGCGGCCTTGACCATACCAGGCCCACCCGTGGCAAGAATTAATTTAACATCTGGGTGCTGCATCAATGCCTGGGAGAGTTCCAGGGTGGGTTCATCAATCCAGCCGATCAGATCGACAGGAGCTCCTGCTTTAACCGCTGCATCTCGAACTACTTTGGCTGCGGCAATGGTACAGGCCTTAGCTCTGGGATGGGGAGAAAAAATAATGGCGTTGCGGGTCTTGAGACACAGCAACGCCTTAAAAATAGCAGTGGCCGTAGGGTTGGTTGTAGGCACAATCCCCGCAATCACTCCAATGGGTTCGGCTACTTTTTGAATGCCGTAGTGAACATCAGAGTAAATTACCCCGCAGGTCTTTTCATGCTTATATTTGTTGTAAATATACTCCGATGCAAAGTGATTTTTAATCACCTTGTCTTCGATCACCCCCATGCCGGTTTCGGCAACAGCCTGTTTGGCTAGGGGTAAGCGGGCGTTATTCGCTGCGATCGCAGCCTGCTTAAAGATCGCATCTACCTGGGACTGATCAAAGCCAGCATAGATCTCCTGAGCTTTTTTGACGTATGAAATTAAATCTTCTAAATTCTCTAGGGTATTGACCCGAACATCAGTGGGAGACGATAGTGATGTCATAATTCAACAATCCTTTAGCGAACATTTAAGCCGTGCTGTTGAAATAGCGTTTTAACGTGGTCAATTTGGTCTTGACTGGGGGGCGTTGTTTCTTTTAACGGATAGTCATAGCCTAGGGCTTCCCATTTGTAGGCACCCATTTGGTGGAACGGTAAAACCTCCACACATTCAACATTAGTCAACGTAGCCACAAACTGCGCCAGTCCTTCCACATTGTTTTCGGGATCGGTGAGTCCAGGCACTAAAACAAATCGAATCCAGGCTGGTTTTTGAATCTCTTTAAGATAGTGAGCCAGGCGCAGTGTGGGTTCTTGAGCAACATGGGTAACCCGCTGAAAAAGGTCTCGATCAAAGGATTTGATATCCAGTAAAACAAGATCGGTATACGGCAATACCTGCCGAGCGGCCCCCAGGTCAGAGAATCCTGAAGTATCCAGGGCTGTATGTAATCCAGCCGCCTGGCAAGAGCGCAACAGTTCTGCCACAAACTCGGGCTGCATTAGGGGTTCACCTCCCGTGACGGTGACTCCCCCTCCTGAAGCCTCCAAATAGGACCGGTAACGCAGAATATCGGTCATAATCTCAGCCACGGTCACCTCGCGCCCTCCCTCCACAGAGCGACAGTCAGGATTGTGACAATAGAGACATCGCAGCGGACATCCCTGGGTAAAGACAACAAACCGAATACCAGGTCCATCCACGGTGCCAAAGGTTTCAATCGAGTGAATGCGACCAATAGAGGAGGATTGGGGAAGAGTGGGAGAGCGCAGCATAGAACACCGAAAGATAGACGATTAGACAGAACACACAGAGCCGGTAAATGGCAGTCATTAGGAAAGGGTGTAAAGGACTCAGTGTAGGAAAGAACATTTTGGCCTTAGACAAGGTCCCTTACACCCAATTCACCATCCCATAGGAGGCATTCTTGTTAGTTGCCGATTGGCAACTGTCTCGTCACTAAAACCGCGCGTGAAATGTCCGATGAACTACATCTAACTGTTGCTCACGGGTAAGTTTAATAAAGTTCACTGCGTAGCCCGAAACTCGAATCGTTAGCTGAGGATATTTTTCAGGATGCTCCATGGCATCTAACAAGGTTTCCCGGTTGAGCACATTCACATTGATGTGTTGCCCTGTGTTGGAGAAGTAACCGTCTAACAGACCCACCAAATTGTTGACCTGATCGTCCTCGGTTTTCCCGAGGGCATCGGGCACAATGGAAAACGTATAGGAAATACCGTCCTGGGCATGCTGGTAGGGTAGCTGGGCTACGGATTCACAGGATGCGATCGCTCCTTGGGTATCGCGCCCATGCATCGGATTTGCACCAGGGGCAAAGGGTTCACCCGCTTTACGCCCATCGGGAGTGCTGCCTGTTTTCTTGCCATAGACCACATTGGACGTAATGGTGAGAATCGACTGGGTAGGGACCGCATTACGATACGTCTTGTGCTGACGAATATGATTCATAAATCGCTGCACTAACTCCGACGCAATCTCATCCACCCGTTCATCATTGTTACCAAAAGCGGGATAATCTCCCTCAATGGCATAGTCTACAGCCAGTCCAGCTTCGTTGCGAATCACGGTTACCTGGGCGTGCTTAATCGCCGAAAGAGAATCGGCAACGACCGATAGTCCAGCCATACCACAGGCCATAGTGCGATAGACATCTCGATCATGGAGGGCCATTTCTAACCGCTCATAGCAGTATTTGTCGTGCATGTAGTGAATCACGTTGAGGGTGTTCACATAGAGCTTGGCCAACCAAGCCATCAAGACATCTAACTTAGCAGCAACATCCTCATAGTCTAGGGTGTCGCCAACCACCGGAGCATAGGCGGGGGCTATCTGCTCGCCCGATTTCTCATCCTTACCGCCATTGATGGCATAGAGCAGCGCCTTGGCCAGATTGACCCGTGCCCCAAAGAACTGCATTTGTTTACCGATGGGCATGGCAGAAACACAGCAAGCGATGCCATAGTCATCTCCATACTCAGCGCGCATAAGGTCATCGTTTTCGTACTGAATCGAGCTGGTGTCCCTAGAGACTTTGGCACAAAACTGTTTAAACGCTCGGGGCAACTGTTTTGACCACAGCACAGTTAGGTTGGGTTCTGGCGCTGGCCCTAAGTTATAGAGCGTCTGCAAACAGCGGAAGCTGGTTTTAGTAACTAAAGGACGACCATCTAACCCTATACCGCCAATGGATTCAGTCACCCAGACCGGATCGCCCGAGAACAGCTGGTTATAGGCGGGAGCCCTGAGAAACCTTACCATCCTCAGTTTCATAACAAACTGATCAATGAGCTCTTGGGCTTCCAACTCGGTGAGAGTACCCTGGGCTAGATCCCGTTGAATATAAATATCTAAGAAGGTAGAGACACGGCCGAGGGACATAGCAGCACCATTTTGCTCTTTAATGGCCCCTAGATACCCAAAGTAGGTCCACTGGATCGCTTCCTGAGCGGTGCTGGCGGGTTTATCAATATCACAGCCATAGGCCTGCGCCATTTGCTTAAGTTCCTGAAGCGCACGAATTTGTTCAGCGATCTCTTCTCGCTGGCCAATCACTGCTTCATCTAACGTATCTAGCTCCAGGGACTGTAGCTGCTGTTGTTTATCCAGAATCAAGCGATCGCAACCGTACAAGGCGACGCGACGATAATCCCCAATAATGCGTCCTCGGCCATAGGCATCGGGCAACCCTGTAATAATGCCTGAATGGCGCGCCCGCTTCATTTCACTGGTATAAGCATCAAACACCCCATCATTATGGGTTTTGCGATACTTGGTAAACACCTCTAATGTTTGGGGGTCGAGCTGATAGTTATAAGCCTCCAGCGATTTTTTGACCACTCGAATCCCCCCTAGAGGCATAATTGCTCGCTTGAGGGGCTTATCCGTTTGCACCCCCACAATTTGCTCTAGGGTTTGATCAATATATCCGGGAGCATGGGCCGTAATCCCTGTAGGTAAACGATCATCAGCATCCAAAATGCCGCACTCTCGCTCCTGCTTCATCAAATCAGTGACTTGGTTCCATAGCTGCTGGGTGCGATCGCTAACCCCAGCCAAGAAGTCACCACACCCATCGTAGGGAGAATAGTTCTTTTGAATAAAATCTCGAACATTAATCTCATTTACCCAAGTTCCTGGCAAAAACTGCTGCCAAGCCTGAACGGGAAGAGCTTGCAGCGAAATAGAATTATTAGCCCTTATGCCAACTGCACCTGTTACAGTCATGATTATGCTCTCCTGACAAAAAGATTAGGCAATAGCAACGAGATACCAAAGTCGCCACTGCACCCAGAACATCAGAAAACAACACTTATGCCACTTGAAAAATTGAACCTAATCTATAAAACCAGTATTGATGTAGCTCTTCAATATCTTGTCTTTTTAAAGTGAACTATCAGCGTGGACTATCCTGAAACTGTCGAGATTAAAACCTTGGTTAAATTAGTCGTGTTGCAAACCTGATTCAGACGATCCACAAGATATATCTCGTTCGACTACTTTCAAAAAAGTCTTACAGAATCCAAGAACTTCTAACAGAAATCGACTAAGTAATCTTGCTTATGGGTTCAATATAGCAGAAAAGTTTGAGACCAGAGACAACATTGCTACAAGTCTGTTACTTTTCGAAAACCATAATGACCTATTGAAACATTCGTAATAAACAACCCTAGTGTTTCCAAACATCAGGCCATATCTCCACCCGTTACATGGATTACCAAACCCAGGAAACTTGCGTATTGTCAATTACCTCTGCCAAAGGAATAAGAAATAAATGCTGCCCATTAAAATCTTTCGAGCTACACTTTTAATTGCAACAAGATTGAAGGTATCAAAAAGGCTTCAATCTTCGAGAGTTAGCATGGTCCAGTGATTTTACGTGATCAGAACGCAGTTAATACACCACAGCAAAAGAATCATCTTTAGACCGTAGAAATCCACTTAAAACGACTTATAAGTTTCACGCTTCAATCTCTTTGAAACTTAGACGTATTTGGGACATTATTATGACTTTATTTAACGTCCGTGAATCTTCCGAGAAACTTATAGCTGACGCTTCATCCCAAGGCATAACGTCATTTTTACCTAATGATGTGAGTAATTCACGTCGGTGCCCGGCCCATGATATTCTGCGCTACGATTACCAACCCCTTTCCCATTTCTTTGCCCCAAAAACTGTAGCCGTTATCGGTGCGACGGAACGCCCTGGTAGTGTTGGCCGAACATTGTTATGGAATCTTATTAGCAATTCGTTTGGGGGCACTGTTTTTCCAGTCCATCCTACCCGGAGTAATGTTCTCGGGATCAAAGCCTACCCAACGATACATGATGTACCAGAGGGCATCGATCTCGCCATTATCGCCATCCCCGCCCAGTCAGTCCCCAGCGTAATGGACCAGTGTGGAAAAGCGGGGGTCAAAGGGGTTGTCATTCTCTCCGCTGGATTCAGAGAGATTGGGCCTACGGGGGTGGAGCTAGAAAAATCTGTTTTAGCCATAGCCCACCGTTATCAGATGCGGGTACTGGGTCCCAACTGTTTGGGACTCATGTGCCCCACCAGCGGTCTAAACGCAACTTTTGCCGGGACCATGGCACGACCTGGCAGTGTGGGCTTTATCAGTCAAAGCGGCGCCCTATGTACCTCAATCCTAGACTGGAGCCTACGTGAAAACGTAGGCTTCAGTGCTTTTATATCCATCGGTTCTATGTTGGATATTGATTGGGGAGATTTGATTTATTACTTGGGAGACGATCCAGCGACCCACAGCATTGTTATTTATATGGAAACCATTGGGAATGCCCGATCCTTTCTGTCAGCCGCCCGGGAAGTCGCCCTGAGTAAACCCATCATTGTTATTAAATCAGGACGGACTCAGGTCGCCGCTCAGGCAGCAGCGTCCCATACCGGAGCCATGGCTGGCAGCGACGAAGTATTGGATGCCGCCTTCCGACGCTGTGGAGTATTGCGAGTTAACACCATTGATGAGTTGTTTAACTTAGCTGAAGTGCTTGGAAAACAACCTCGTCCCCGGGGCAAACGCCTGACAATTCTCACAAATGCTGGTGGACCGGGGGTGCTCGCCACCGATGCCCTAGTTCGAAGTGGCGGAGAGCTAGCCGCCCTGAGTCCTGAAACCATCAGTCAGTTAAATACATTACTGCCTCCCCACTGGAGTCATCAGAATCCCATTGACATTTTGGGAGATGCTACACCGGAACGATATGGGGCGGTGCTTGATGTATTAACCGAAGAGAAAAACAGCGATGGGCTTTTGGTGGTTTTAACCCCCCAGGCCATGACCGACCCCACTAAAACAGCAGAACAACTGCAAAGTCGGGTACATCAGTGGAAGAAAATGCCTTTGTTAGCTAGTTGGATGGGCACAGATGCCGTCAGGGAAGGGGAAGCTCGGCTCAATGAGAGCAGCATCTTTACCCTGCCCTATCCTGACGCGGCGGCCCAAGTTTTTACCCTAATGGCGCGCTACAGTGATAATCTTCATGCTCTTTATGAGACCCCCAGCCTCACATCCACAAGCAACATTGACAATGGAGCAATCACGCAGCTGCTAGACCAGGCTAAAGTCGAAAATCGATCGTTGCTGAGTGAATGGGAATCGAAACAATTACTGACAGGCTACGGCATCCCCACCGTTGACACTGAGCTGGCGACATCGGCTGATGAGGCAGTCCGCTGGGCTCAGCAGATCGGCTATCCAGTGGTACTAAAGCTCCACTCCCACACCATCACTCACAAAACAGATGTGGGCGGTGTCAAACTCAAACTGACGGACGAAGCAGCCGTAAGATCCGCCTATGCAGAGATTATGGCGATTGGCCAGCCGGGAGACTGCTTAGGGGTAACAGTACAGCCTATGGTCTCGCTCACGGGTTATGAGTTAATTGTGGGGAGTAGCATTGATGCCCAGTTAGGCCCTGTATTGTTATTTGGTAGCGGCGGTCAGCTGGTGGAAGTTTATCGCGATCGCGCTCTGGGGCTGCCTCCTCTCAATACCACCCTGGCTCGACGTTTGATGGAACAAACGCGGGTATATAAAGCCCTCAAAGGCTCACGAGGACAGCCCAGCGTCGATCTCGCAGCCTTAGAACAACTGCTAGTTAGATTTAGTCAGCTGGTCGTCACCTACCCTCAAATCAAAGAGATCGATATAAATCCGCTACTCGTATCTGCAAATCAGCTATTAGCATTGGATGCGCGGGTGGTGCTCCATGCTTCGGAGAGTACTTCCCTACCTAAACCCGCCATTCGTCCCTATCCCACTCAATATATTAAATCGTGGGCCATGGCTGACGGTCGAGCGGTCACCATTCGACCCATTCGACCAGAGGATGAACCTCTCGTTGTGGATTTTCACCATACGCTTTCCGAAGAGAGCATCTATTTTCGCTATTTTCATCTAATCAAACTACAGACACGGATCGCCCACGAACGGCTAACGCGCATCTGTTTTATTGACTACGATCGCGAAATGGCGTTAGTGGCAGAACATACCGATGAGAATGGTCACCGTTCGATTGTGGGGATTGCTCGTCTCAGTCGCCTCCACGGTCGCCCCGAGGCTGAGTTTGGCATGATTGTCAGCGACTGCTATCACGGACAAGGACTGGGCACTATGTTATTGCGGTCGCTCCTAGACATTGGTCACGCTGAAGGTCTACAAAAAATCTCTGCAGAAATTTTGAGAGAAAATCGGGCGATGCAACACCTGTGTGAGAAGTTAGGCTTTACCGTGTATCATGGCGGTGATGAAGTCCAAGTCTACCGCGAGCTATAGATCACTAATCGACGTATCAAGCGCCAAAAGCTTTGACGCTTAACATCATCCATAACGCAAACAGATAAAGATCACCACTTTTGCACACAGTCACAAGTGACGCTACGAATCTGGGAACATCCTTTTCTGGGAAAGAGAGTAACAGAAACGATCGGCTCGTGAAATTGTTTCTCCATATAAGATAGGCTGCTGATTGTCAGTATGTGCCGTATAACGATACACAATCAGCGGCTGACCAAGGGGTACTTCCAAATATCCACTCATCTCATAATCAGCATGGGTACATTCGATAACAGCATCAATCTGTTCAATCACAACACCATGAGCCTCTAGTGTGGGAAATGTCATTTGCTGCTTAAGCTGCGGCCTTAACTGCTGCCCCAACTCAGAGACAATATAACTTTCATCAATGGCACCCACGGCACCATCCATACTCAACAGTTTTTTTTGAAAATAAACCATTGACTTGCCCGACAGTTGCAAAATCGGCTGCACCGTCTTGGGTGTTCGTATTTTCTTTAAAGTAAGGCTCTCAAATGTAAATTGAATACCTTTACGCGCCAGGTCTTGCTCTAAAAAGATTAAGGGACTAGCTAGGGAGTAGGCCACCTTCTTTTGTGGCGTGACGAATACCCCTTTACCCTGCTGAGATTTTGCCAGCCCCTGGCTTACCAAATTAGCAACAGCTCGCCTAACCGTAATCCGACTCACATTAAACACTTCCATCAGCTGGTGTTCGCTGGGCAGCTTTTCCCCAGGCTGGTAGTCCCCTGCCTTGATTTGCTGGCGAAGTTTTTCAGAAATGCTGATATGCAGAGGAACAGACGACATCGGGCAAGCTTATGTCAGGATAAACCAAAATATTGCGTAGACTTGTTATACCAGATAGGGTGTGCTAACTTTTACTTGTTATAACAAGTGCCATAAAAGCTTACATTAGCTAATCCTATGGTGCCTGTGCCATCAATGTTTACAAGCATGTTAACTGACTCGGTTTCATCTCCCCAGGGTACTGTGGCTCAGCCCCATAAAATCATAGCTGTTAGCGAACTCAAGGTTCTCAATGAGCGATCTGACGGTGCGGGTTTTATTAGATTTACAGCCCATTTAGCAGTGCTCGGTGTTAGTGGTTTTCTATGGGGAATCACTGATGGTTGGTTTAAAATACCAGCACTGCTCGTGTACGGCATTGGTCTTGCCATGATGTTTTGTCCCACCCATGAATGTGTGCATCGAACTGCCTTTGCAAACCCTAAGATTAATGAGATTGTAGGCTGGTGGGCAGGGTTGCTGTCATTTTATAACAGCACATTTTATCGGTACTATCACAAGTGGCATCATCGCTATACACAGATTGCCGGGAAAGACCCTGAACTAGATGATCCCAAGCCAGAAAACCGGGTGGAGTATCTATGGAGAATGAGCGGCATTCCCTGGTGGCGTGACAAGGTGAAAGGGCATATCAAAATTGCTTTGGGCAATGTGGAAGACTGTTACTTTTTACCGGAAAGTTCCCATAGCGATGTTATTCAATCTACCCGCCTACAGCTGGGAGCCTATGTTGCGATCGCTTTGTTAACAACTCTGTTGGGCCATCCCGAGTTTATTGTTATCTATTGGGTATTACCCTTAGCAGTTGGGCAACCGTTTCTCAGGTTTGTTCTCATTGCTGAGCATACAGGTTGTTCAGATGACAGCAATCCCCTCACAAATACTCGCACGACTCTAACAATGTGGCCTGTGAGATTTTTGATGTGGAATATGCCTTACCATGCTGAACATCATATGTACCCGTCGATTCCGTTCCACGCATTGCCCACTGCCCATGAGAGTTTGAAGGAGTACTTTACACGGGTCGATTCAGGATATGTGCGGGTGAATCAAGAGATTGTTGCAGAGTTAGGATAATCGCTCGGTTACATGTGTTGAAAAACCCACCCCGTTGCCCCTCCAGGGAGGGGATGAATAGTTAGCTTATGCATAAGATTGTTAGTTGCAGGCATCAACAATGACATCTCCAAAGAGTTTTGTATTGAAGGACTTCTCTCTGCAGTGTGGAGAAACATTACCTGAAGTGGAGATAATTTACCAAACCTATGGAGAGTTAAATGCTGAACGCAGTAATGTGGTGCTGTATCCCACATCCTATGGGGCACAACATAGCGATGTGGACTGGTTAGTGCGTCCAGGGGGGATTTTAGACCCAACAGATTGGTGTGTGATTATGCCAAACATGTTTGGCAATGGTCTCTCCACATCGCCCAGTAACTGTGAGGCGGCTAAGAAACTAGGTTTTTACTTTACTCACTATGACAATGTGCGGGCTCAGGCGGCACTGTTGGATAGTTTGGAAATTGAGCAGTTAGCCCTCGTATACGGCTGGTCCATGGGAGCACAGCAGGGCTATCACTGGGGAGCGCTATATCCTGAGCGAGTGCAACGAATTGCCGCCCTATGCGGCACGGCGAAAACCACGGATCACAATCGGATTTTTCTATATAGTTTGAGGGCAGCTTTGCAGGGCGACCCAGCCTGGAATGGGGAACGGTTTGAAGGCGTTCCGGAAAAAGGATTTCATACATTTACCCAGATCTATGCCAGCTGGGCAGCATCACAGCCCTATTACAAAGCCAAGCTGTATTTGGAATGGGGCTATGAGTCCTTAGAGGATTACTTATTACGTAGCTGGGAAGCAGGCTATCGACGGCGGGACCCTCATAATTTGCTAGCGATGATTGAGACGTGGCTGCACTGTGATGTAGGGGATAATCCGATCTACGAAGGGGATTATGAAAAAGCGATGGGGGCAATTACGGCAAAAACGTTGGTAATGCCTGCGAGTACGGACCTTTACTTTACCCCCGAAGATTGCGAGGCTGAGGCACAGCTGATTCCGACTAGTCAATATGTCGTGATTCCTTCTATTTGGGGACATCGAGCTGGTAACCCCTATCAGAATGCTGAGGATGAGGAATTCATTAAGCAAGCAGTTGAGAAATTGCTCAACAGTTGAAAGCATACTTTAACTATTGGGGCAATCTCTGGTAATGCAGGCAGTAAACGCTCATCCCTAACTTCATGAGTGCAAAAGACATATTCCACGAAGCTGTCAAACGTGGCCTTGAAAAAGAACAGTGGTATATTTCCAACGATCCGCTAGAGCTGGCATGGGAAGAAGTCAAAGTCAAAATTGACCTGGCTGCTGAACGTTTGATCGCTGCCGAACGGGATGAAGAAAAAATTGCTGTTGAAATAAAAAGCTTTATTAGCTCGTCCCCCATCAGCGATTTTCATACCGCTCTAGGTCAGTTCCTGAATTACAGAATTATGCTGGAAGCAAAAGAGCCTGACCGGCAACTTTACCTAGCTGTTCCATTTGAAATCTATGAAACCTTTTTCCAGAGCCGCTTCGCTCAAGTTGCCATAGAGCGACATCAACTTAGGATAATTGTGTACAACCCAATTTCTGAGGAGATCGTGCAATGGATAAGCTAGATCTTTACCGAACAGCCATTCAGACTTTATTAGAGCGACATAGCCGGTTTCAAGCTCAAAATGAAGACGTTGAGAACGAACTATTCTTCGATACTATCCGCGATCATTACCAACTGATGCGTGTTGGCTGGAATGGACTCAGTCGGGTTTACCATACCGTTTTGCACTTCGATATAAAAAACGGCAAAATCTGGCTGCAGCAAAACACCACTGATATTGATATCGGTCGGGAACTCATTGATATGAATATCCCTAAAGACGATATTGTTCTGGGATTGCATCCTGCGTATAAACGTCCTTATACCGGGTACGGAGTTGCTTAAGTAATATCCATTATTTAGATACGAACTCTGAGTTGCACAGATTTAGAGTCCAATTTTGCTCAGTTGCTTAGAATTGAGGAGTACTGTCAACGGGAATACACATATGCCTTCCCCTCTACCTGGGATGGATCCATATCTGGAGCATCCCCGATCCTGGCCGAACTTTCATCATCGGTTGATTACGGCCATTGCCATTAGCTTAGGCCCACAGCTACGGCCTAAGTATCGCGTGGTGGTTGAGGAAGCAATTTATCAGACAGAGGAGCAAAACTCAGTCCTGGTAGGAATTCCTGATGTAACGGTGCACAAAGCGAAGCGTAAGCAGATACCGGCTAATTCAGAATTAGTCCACGATGTTGCTGTAGCCCAGCCAATCGTAGTCGATTTACCGATGCCTGATGTTGTACGTCAGGGGTACTTAGAAATCCGCGATGTTGCTACAAGTGAAGTAGTAACAGTGATCGAAGTTTTATCTCCGACAAATAAACGCCCTGGAGAAGGACGCCGAAACTATGAGGCCAAACGCCAAACGATTCTAGCAAGTCCGACAAGTTTGGTGGAAATTGATTTATTGCGACAGTGGCCCCCAATTGTGCAATTACCTGACGAGATAAAGACGCACTATCGAATTTTGGTCAGTGATAGTTTAAATCGCCCTCAGGCGAGCTTATATGCGTTTAATCTACAAGAACCAATCCCGGCTTTTCCTTTACCGTTGAGAGAAAGGGAATTGGAACCTATCGTTAACTTACAGATATTGCTGGGCGATGTTTATGATCAGTCAGGATATGATCTGGTGGTTGATTATGATGAAGAACCAATTCCTCCTCTGAGTAATGAAGATGCAGTTTGGCTAGAAGATTGGAGAAGGCAACATGTATAAGATATTTTTCGAAATCCCATAGAAAATAATTACTTTAGAGTTAAATCTTTAAAAGTAAATTAAGTTTTTTGGCCAGTGATAATTTTGAAGAATATCGTCTAAGGGTTAGTCAGCTAATGTAAGTACTTACATTAGCTGATCAGTTCTTTGGTTGAAAACTTGTCAAGACTACTATTGCTAGGTTGTTCTCAACGTAAACGACTTGACGAAGGAACTTTGCCAGCTATTGATCGCTACGATGGGCCTACGTTTCGCCTGCTACGTCGATACTTAAGGCAAAGTTCAATTTTGCCTTTAGATGTAGTGGTTCTTTCAGCAAAGTACGGTTTAATTTCTAGTGATTACCCATTACCTTACTATGATCAGCGCATAACAAAAGAGCAGGCTACAGCTTTACATCTTCAAGTTATTACGCAATTTATGAATCTCCTTGACAAAAAGGTTTATACGAATCTTCTAATCTGTCTCGGAAAAGCCTATTTTGGTGCGCTTAGTGGGTACGAAGCTATTATTCCAAATAGCTTAAAAGTTAGCGTTGCTGCTGGTGGTATGGGTAGAAAATTATCTACCTTACATACTTGGCTCTATGGTAATAACTTGCGATTACAAACAAATAGCGTTTCAACTACAAATACTAGAGATAAGAAAGTATGCATCAAAGGTATTGAGGTTAACTTAACCCAAAATCAAATATTAGATGTAGCAAGGCGAGGAATTATTGCCGGAGATAAAAAAGCTACATGTTATCAATCTTGGTATGTATCGATTGATGAAACACGCATCTCACCTAAATGGCTAGTTAGTCAAATCACGGGCCTTTCAGTAAGTAGCTTTCATACAGATATTGCTAGACGAACGCTAAGTAAGTTAGGGATTCCGGTTCATTGTGATCTTGATTAAACTATGATTTTAGGTGATATATGACTGACACTAGTACTACAACCTCTACCCACTCTTATAAATCGAATGGAAAAGTTACTCAAGAGTCTGTAGGGACAGTGATCTCTGATCAAAATACACCTACATTCGAGACGGTAAAAATCAAGCTGAAGGCTGGAAAAGATCTAAAACCAGGAACACTTGTGCGTATTCCCGTTCAACGCAATGAGGAAACAACGCTTATTGGACGTGTTCGGAGTGCATATGAGTGTAATCCAAATGAGAGTGTGGAGCGTATAGGTGTTAGAGATACTTTGAAGATGCCCAGAAACTATCCTGGAGAGGAGGATAGCACAAAGATTTTTCGTTTAATTGAAGCTGACTTAATTGAAGAGATTTTTCAAAAAGAGATTTCGAAAAATGGAAATGGTTCTGAATTCGAAACGAGAGCCCCTCAAAACTTACCTAATTCTGGTGCAGAAGTATTTGTTGCTGATATCAAGGAAATAGTACAAACTTTAGGCTTAGAACAGGAATCAGCTGATGGGTTATCCATTGGTCATACTACTAGTGGTACTGTTACAAAAATCACTCTGAAGAAAGCTGCAATTCAGCGGCACTTTTTTATCTGTGGAACAACAGGTAGCGGAAAAAGTTATGCCATGGGTGTTCTGGCTGAAGAACTAATTCAGAAACATAATTTACCTGTGATTTTTATTGATACTCAAGATGAATATTCAAAGCTAGTTTCATCGCTAGGAGGAACCATTAAACGTCCAGGTGAGGATTTTACAATTCGAATTTCGTCTTTGACCGAATCTGAATTATTAACTCTGTTACCTTCTGCAACTACTGAACTACAGCGAGATATTGCAGCAAGAGCATTTTCCGAATTAAAGATAGAACTGGCATCTGATGGTATTGCTAAATTCTCTATAGATAATCTACTAGAGAAAATGGAAGAAGTTGGCCAAGATCTTACTAACAAAACATCTAGTATTGCTATGGCAATTAGCCGTACAAGATCATTAAGAAGAAATCCTATTTTTGGTAATGGTTTCGCTAAAGAAGACTGGCGTAAGTCAATGTATCCGTGCTTATCAATTAATTGTAAAAACTTAACTTCCTCGCAGCTGCAGCCAATAGCTACTGCTGTGCTACGCGAATTGCAAACTTTGCGGTTGAAGGGACATATTCCGCCCTATGTAGCAGTGATTGATGAAGCTCATCTTTTTGTCCCTGAAGGCTCAGGCAGTCCATGTAAGCAAATCATTCGAGAGGGCGTCAGAATTGGAAGACACCATGGAATTTGTATGGTGCTCTTAACTCAAAGCCCAGTAGATATTGACAAGAGCACGATTCGACAATGTAATACTAGATTAGTTTTTGCTCTGGAACCTGATCAACTTGAAGCTATCAAAGGCGTAAAGGCGG
This sequence comes from Cyanobacteria bacterium P01_D01_bin.156, assembly GCA_039024555.1. Taxonomy (GTDB): domain Bacteria; phylum Cyanobacteriota; class Cyanobacteriia; order Phormidesmidales; family Phormidesmidaceae; genus Leptothoe. Next base: position 32,277 of record JBCCQQ010000032.1, on the reverse strand, counting down.
ATGCTACAGATGAAATGCTACGGGCCTTACCCAAAATGCCTCGAGGTACATGCTTGCTTTCTGGTACTTATGAAAGCGTGAAGCATACTATCCCTATTAAGATTAGACTGCGAAATACTAAAGACTCTGAAGGGGGGAGTACACCTGATATTTTTGATGAGATGCAATCTGCATGGATACCAAAAATCACACAATTAAAATCTCACTCGTAAACACTTATGCCTAGAAAACAGAATGGCGATGATTCGGGTCAATTGTTTCTAGATTTTAATTCGATAATGGGCTCTGCAAAAGTTTTCGATCAGGACAGTATCGTTAGCTATGACCCCGTAACTCGAACACTTGACGTCATGCGTCAAATCGTTGACTCAGAAAGGGCCTGGCAAACGACGATTTCTGCTGCACGGGAGCAATTATTAAAACAAGACCCACGAGAATTATATTTAGATTTTCTAACTGACCTGAAGAAGACTATAGAATCTGATTCAACAAAAGCCCCTAGATTATCAAGACTACTGACACAGGTCGCTATTCGTGGTTTTGGTATGACCTACGAGCAAATTAAGATACATGCTCCACGTAGAGGAGGAAGCTCCTGGAGAGTTGAGCCATTTGATATTGAAGCAATTCGTGAACACCTAGAAAACCATATTGTTGGAAAGTATTTTCTGAATCAAATTAGTGTTGATCAAACTGTATGGAATAACCTTATACCCCTGATTGGTTCTTCAGATGTAAGTCAACATTGTAGTGCTGTTCCTATTCCAGCAAACTTTTTTACTAGGCGTGTTCCATTTGTTTTAAATAATGCTGCGGGAACTCTTTTAAAGATACAAGAGGGAAGATCAAAATATGAAGCCTTATTTAATCCTCGTCCTGACGATGAATTATTGCAATGGATGTTAATTGATCCTTCGTATCAAGAAGAACTGCAGCCAGAGGATTACCAAAGATGCTTAGCTTCAGCGATGGATGTGGGCCAATATACTTTTGATCACAACTTTCTCTTAAATCCAGATAGAAGGCCACCTGATATTGTTCTTAGGGACGGAAGCCTATTTCCTCAGGATGCTTATTTAGATAATTTTGTTATCGATAATCGTCGAGGTAAGTTCACACGAAAAGCTATTCGAGAGCTATTGAGCTGTTTACAAGCTTCTAGTGCTTCAAATATTATCTACTGTGGTGTGGCTAAAAGTGTACAGCTAAAAGTGTACAGCGCAGCAATTGATTGGTATATTTCAAAATACATTGATCATCAGTGGGAAGCTGGAAACTACACTCTTAATGATGGACAGGCTATGACACTATTGCTTGCCTCTCCAGAGTTTATTGGTAATAATCTAAATCAGACAATTTATACCTGTTTAATTCGGCGCTCTTTCACAACAAGAGCTAATCTTAATACCAAAACAAATTTAAATAATTTGAATTCATATTTTAATCGCTATGAAAGCAAGATAGAAATTGACATAAATATAAATCCATTTCGTCAGTTGTGTAATTTGGCTCATTTATATATGTTTTTTATGGGCCATTCAAAAAGTCCTGAACAACGTTTGCCAAGATATGATTTTTTCCATCATGACTCTCTAGGATCTCCAGAGACTGTTGTACACAAAATATTAGCTTCCCTTCAGTATGCGACACCAGACGTTGATGAAGACCATTCATTTATGTCTGATGAGCCTGTGACTTATCTAGTGCCAGGTGTAACTCTCCAAGCCCATAACTTTTCTAAAGATGTGGGAGAATGTATAACAGAACAAACAGAAGATCGTATTATGGCTCGTTATAGAGCTTTTTTATCAGAGTTAGTTTAGGAATATTTTTTGTGCAAATAGTTGCAGGCATAACTTTGAGATCGTTAAACCCACGTGTTTGGAGTTCTGAGTCTGAATATTATTTACCAAACTTACAAGCAATAATGGTCTCTTATGCCGATTTTCATAAAATGCCTAAACGTAGGGCTCAAGCAATGGAAAAAGGACTTCACGAGTTATTAGAAGTACCTAACCATGTAAAAATTTATCTAGATAATGGTTCCTTTTACTTTATTACTCATGGTGGAGAAAATCCAGTTAAAGAGTATTCCGAATTTGTGAAATACGCCAAACCTGATTGGTACCCTATTCCACAAGACTTTATTCCTACACCTAAAATGACGGCAGCTGAACAACAAGAATGCCTTCATCTCACAATGGATATGAACCGTCGTTACTGGCAAGGGAAATATATTCCAGTTATCCATATCAGCAGTGTTTTAGAGGAATATATTAGTCGTCTAAAATCTTACAAATCGCTTTTGAGGAAAGAATCAATTGCCTTGGGTGGCATTGTACCTAACCTCCTTAAAGCTCCAAAAGCAATGCATCCACAAAAAATTCTAGAGAGCCTTTTGCATGTACGTAATGAGTTTAAGGATAAAAAAATTCATGTCTTTGGAATAGGTGGGACAGTTACATTACATATTGCAACATTGCTAGGAATTAATTCAGGAGATTCTAGTGGATGGCGCAATCGTGCTGCACGGGGAATAGTTCAACTACCTGGAACGGGAGATCGAATGGTCGCAGAGTTGGGTAGTTGGCGTGGGCGAAAACCTGATAAGCGGGAATGGAAAATCCTTGAGAATTGTCCTTGTCCAGCTTGTCAGAGATATGGTACCGAAGGATTGAGAGCAAATTTAGTCCATGGCTTCCGGAATCGCGCGACTCATAATCTTTGGGTTCTTTTAGAAGAATCACGACTAATTCAGGAACACCTAGTCACTGGTGATTATGAAAGCTGGTATCTCAATCACCTTGACAACACACTTTATCTACCTTTGATTAAGCATATTCTTAAAGTTGAAAAACATCTCTGAACAATTATTTACATTTTCTTAAATACCATGCCCTTGGCTGCAGAAATTTAGCTATGCCTGGTTTAGAAAGTTCAGAACCAATGCCTGAAAAATTTTGGCCTGTTCAATAGAGTCAAGCACTGACGAGCTCGCAACCGTTTCAGTAAACATTACACTATTCACCTATTCTAAAATCTAATTCAACAACTTAATAAGGGTAGTACCTCTAGGAAATCGCTCTAAATAAGAGTCTCGACAACTTTGGCAGCCAATGCCTGATCAAAATATTCGATAGTTACCTCTGTGCCTGGAGTGGTATATCCCAATGGCAAATAAGCATAGGCAACACATCGCCCCAGACTATAGCCATAGCCAGCACTAGTTACATACCCCAACACTTTGCCATCACTGGCAATCACCGGTTCTTTTCCCATCACCACAGCTGTCGGATCATCCAGGGTCAGATAGCAAAGCTGTCGACTAGAATATTGTTGCCGTTGCAGTAGGGCATCTTTACCAATAAAGTCTCCCTTATTGGGTTTAACAGCAAAGCCTAACCCTGCTTCATAAGGGTCGTACTCGGTGTGAATATCACTGCCCCACAGTAGAAAGCCCTTTTCTAAACGGAGGGTGTCAAATGCCCCCATACCAGCTGCAATCATGCCATGCTCTTGCCCCGCAGCCCATAGCATATCCCATAGCTTTAAGCCTGATTCTGTTAAAGAATAGATCTCCCAGCCCTCTTCACCGACATAGGACACACGCGACGCTAGGACTGGAATGTTGCCAATGTAGAATGCCTGATTGGTAAAGAACCCAAAGGCTGACTTTGATACATTAACGCTGGTAAGAGACTGCAAAACTGCCTCAGCGTTTGGCCCCCATAAGCCAACACAGCAGTAACTAGACGATATATCTGCAATCTGAACAGAATTATCGGATGGTAAATGCGATCGCATCCAAGCTAAATCATGACCATGCACCGAACCTCCCGTAACCACCCAGTATTTTTGAGGCCCTAACCGGCTGACGGTCAAATCACACATGATGCCGCCATTAGTATCTAACATGGCGGTGTAAATCACCTTGCCAATCGGTTTGTCTATATTGTTGGCACAGAGATTTTGTAAATACTCGACTACGCCAGGGCCAGTGATTTCAAATTTGGCAAAGGGAGTCAAATCGTAAAGGGCAACGCGATCGCGGGTGACCAAGTGCTCAGCCCCTTGAATCGGAGACCAGTTTTTGGCCGCCCATCCCTGACGCTGGGGAATAGAATAATCCTCTAAGAGAGCGGCATTAGTCTCAAAGTATTGAGGTCGTTCCCAACCTGCACTGACGACAAACTGTGCCCCCAACTCTTTAAGACGCGGGTAAAAGGGACTAACCCGCAACTCTCGTGAATGGGTTTGCTGATCCAGCGGGTGGATAATGTCGTATACCTCGTCATACTGCTGTGCCCCAGACTTGAGGATGTAGTCCGTTCCCTTATAAACATCGGGAAAACGATGAATATCCATTTCGTGTAGGTCAAAGCTACTAACACCAGTGGTCATCAGGTCTGCCACCACTTTACCCACACCGCCACCGTGGGTTACCCACACCGCCTCAGCAACCCAAAAGCCCTTCGTTTTAGAAGATTCTCCAACGACGGAACCACTGTCCGGAGTAAAGGAGAACATGCCATTTATCTTGTAGGTGAGTTCTGCATTTGCCATCGACGGAAACAACTCCTTGGTCGATTCCCAGGCAGGGGTAAAATGCTCTTCAGTAAAAGGCATCACCGATGGCATGACCGGCGCTTCTGCATAGGGCAAAATATTATCTGGGTCCACCAGGAGGGGCTTATGTTGATACGAACCAATGCCCCAGCAGTCACCATGCTGCCGAAAATACATGGCATGGTCTTGGTGCCGAATCATGGGTAATGTAACTTCGTCTGTCATCCCGGCCAGTTCAGGGATGGGACTGGTTTTAACATATTGATGCTGAACCGGAGTTAGGGGAATAATCTCTCCCACCATTCGACCGACTCGGGGTCCCCAAATTCCTGCACAGACAAGTACTTTATCGGTTTCAATGCGGCCCTTATCGGTAATAACGGCCTGTACCTTGTCATCGACCACATTAATATCGGTGACCAAAGTTTCTCCATAAAATATAGCCCCTTCATCGGCCTCCCTAGCCAGGGCTTCAGCCGCACGCAGAGCCTTGGCGATGCCATCCGTGGGGACATAATATCCCCCTAAAATTTTGGTTTCATCAATTAGGGGGACTTTCGCCTTGACCTCCGCTGGACTAAGAAGACAGGCTCCTTCCACACCCCAGGATTTAGCCCAACCCAGCTTACGCCTAAGCTCCTGCATCCGGTCTGCCGTGTAGGCAACTTCAATGCCGCCAACGGCATAGTAAGCGGGTCCCTCATCCGTGCTGAGCTGACTGTATAGTTCAGCGGTGTATTTAGCCAACTGGGTCATGGTTTTAGAGGGATTTGTCTGAAACACCAGGCCAGGGGCATGGGATGTGGACCCTCCAGTGGCAAATAAGGGGCCTTGCTCAACCACAACAATATTTTTCCACCCTAATTTGGCCAGGTGATAGGCGGTGCTACAGCCAACGATACCCGCACCGATAATGACGACAGATGCACTTGTTTTCATGGCAAATTTAGGGATATGAGGGGCAGAGGAAAAGAAACTAAGTAGATGAACTCAAGCTTTTATGGGATACACACAGCCTGTTAAACGGCCGGGGATTTGCCCCCAACCCCCAATTCTGGGGGCTTTAGATCTAGTCTCCCTGAGGATTGGGAAACGGGAGGGCCTCGTTCTCTGGTAGCTAATTAGTCACTTACTTACCGACTGCTTTAGCAATTTCTTGTTGAAACTGATAAACCGGCTGCTCCAATGCAGGAGAAAAACGACCACCATCAAACCCAGGGGACCGACGGCCTGTTTGCATCCGTTCGATCATCTCAATGTCTTCATCGTTAGTAACTTTCCATAGATCGATAGGCAGATGCCGCAGGGCTCGATTCTCAGGTGTCATTGCATCATCGCCGACAAAATAGAAGGCCATTCGCTCTTCAGATTCACTGGGAGTGACGGGGTTAACCAAAAAGACTAAAAAGTAGTCAGGATGGACCCCTAACATCAGGTTTGGAAAGACGGTAATGTATTCGGCAACGGTTTGTTTGTCTAAGGCTTCTAGATTGGGCAGTGTGGGTAGTGAACGCTGGTCTAGAACACCACTTTTGTACATTAGACTCCCCTGACCCACGTGGGGGCCACCCACCTCAAAGGTAAAGTGATCCTCCATGCGCGAACAATCATTAAGGGACGGGTGAACCCAGGTCAGGTGATAACTTTCAGAAAAGTTTTCCACCGCTAGCTTCCAGTTAGCATGACATTGCAGACCCACTTCTCGCGGCTCATGTCTGAGTAAGCTCAGGTCGTAGTCTGCCCATCGCTCAATAACCGGTTGCAAGTAATCCGTCAGTGGCGGAGCATCACCGGAAAGGTTGACAAAAATCATGTCAAGCCACTGTTCACATCGAATCGGCAGGAGACCATGCTTGGCTCGATCAAACCCACTGTAGGAATCCTTGTAGTATCCACCAAAATGAGGAGTCCCTTTCAGTGTTCCATCTAACAGATAGGTCCATGAGTGGTAGGGACATTGGATACGACCATTGGTATTACAGGGTTTATCAACTAGCTGTAGACCCCGATGACGACAGATATTGTGAAAGGCTCGTAGGGGCGGCGCACCTAATTGATTAGGGCGTTTGCGATCGCGCACCAAAACAATCGGTATACCCGCCACCGTAGTGGGATACACATCCCCAGGATTCGGCAAATCCGAGGCTAAGCCAGCGCAGACCCAATAGTTACTAAAAACTGTCTGACGTTCTCGTTCTAAATAGTTAGCACAGGTATAAGCCTCTGCTGAAAGACCATATTGATGATTCTTTTGGGAAACAATAGAGGACCCTAAAGATGTTTCCGACACTTGAAATTCGACAGTATCACTAACAGGTTCTGAAAGAACGGAGGGAGAATCCATACTCTGCCTCATTGTCACGCACCCCACCAGAATAATGACAATTACTCTTGACCAAGTTTTAGACCAAAATCAAAAATACTCGCTTGTAATTACAAGTCCTATAAATACAGAATATGGATTCAAACTTTATTTAAAGTGTCAAAAATATGACATTTTCTAGACTTTCTCTAAAAACACAGCCAACCAAAAAGCACGGCTTACATATTCTAGATAAACCGTAAAATCCTTTACCTAAGAGGAAATTACAACTCTAGACTGAAGTTTGAAAGCAACTTTTATAGTTTTCCAATCAAGATATTTTCAAGATCTCCAGACATTCAATCTATTAGCCACTAGAGCCTAAATCGTCAAAAAATAGGATTTTAATCAGAACTCTTTGACATTTAATACATGTAATAACAACTGGTATATATGAAGACAAAGGTCACGCAAAATTCGCTTTATCCTGAAGCGAATATCCAAGTTTCTAATGCTCTTTCATTTAGAAAACATCAGCGATGGCTGAAAAAGCAATTGCCCAGTAAGCTTATGCCCACGATCCCTTAAACGAGGAGAACATTCATTTATGGGTCAACATTTTGATGCCATTGTCATTGGGGCCGGTGGTGTTGGCAGTGCAGCTGCCTACTACTTGGCTAAAGCGGGGCAACGGGTTTTACTGCTCGAACAGTTCGAGCTGGACCATCGTAACGGCAGTTCCTACGGCTATTCCCGCGTTATTCGCTACACCTACGACAACCCCATCTACATTAATCTGATGCGGGATGCCTATCCTCTGTGGTTTGCCCTGCAGGAAGAGGCTGGGGAACAGCTTTATGTAAAAACCGGGGGTCTGGATTTTGGCTTTCCCGATACGCCTACGTTACAGAAGCTTAAAAGCAGTATGAATCAGGCTGAGCTGGAGTATGAATATCTCAGTCAGGCGGATATTCAGCAGCGTTATCCCCAGTTCACGTTGAAGGATGGCATGGTCGGGCTGTTCCAGTCCGAAGCAGGGCTGTTGCGCACATCCCGATGTGTGTTGGCTCATCAACGTTTAGCTCAGGGGCGTGGGGCACAAATCATGGCTGAAACGCCTGTGCTGAAGGTCATGCCTGGAGAAAATGGTGTGGAGGTTCAAACAGCTAAAGAGGTATTTAGCTGCGATCGCATTGTTCTTACCGTGGGTAGCTGGGCCAAAGCACTCTTGGCCACCCAAGGTATTGATTTACCGCTCAAGGTGATGCCCTGTCAGCTGGGCTTTTACCAACCCGACAACCCTGACAACTTTGTCCCAGGAACCTTTCCGGTATTCTTTGCCCATATGAACGGTATCTATGGCGAAATGCCCTACGGTATTCCCCATGAAGATGCCAGGCTCGGCGTCAAACTCACCACATTCTATGGATGGGATACGGTTAATAGCCCCAGTGAGGTGGACTACACACCCAGTCAGGAGTGGACGGAACACATTCGAGATTTTGCTCGGGAGTATATCCCCGGTGCGGCGGGTCCTCTGATCAGCACACGCCGTTGTCTCTATACGCTTACCCCCAACAAAGATTTTATTGTGGACCAACATCCTGACCATGCCAATGTGATTATTGGTGCTGGGTTCTCTGGACATGGGTTTAAGTTCACCACACTCATGGGGAAGATGCTGGCCGATTTGGCTGTCCATGACAGTACGCCCCACGACACCAGTTTGTTCAAGCTCGCTCGCTTTCAACCCGTAGGGGCGTCGGCATCGGGTTCAGCAACGGCAAATTGACTAACCGACCAGAGGTTATAGTATGGTTCGAGTAATCTCTGGAAATGATAGATCGTTTATGGTTCTACTTGAACCGAGTACAGACAAGCAACCGCTGCATATTGTTATTGCAGAACAGTTAAGGATAAAAATTGAAGCAGGCCAGTATGAACCAGGGGCGCGTTTGCCGAGTGAATTTGATTTAGGTCAGATTTTTGGCGTTAGCCGCACAACAATTCGTAAAGCGCTCTCTAATCTGATTCAACAAGGTTTAGTCAGAAGTCAGCGGGGAAAAGGCAGTTTTGTTAGCGGTCGTCAAAAGATTAGTATTTCTATGGCCGATCCGCTCACACACTTTGATATTGCCTTACAGGAACAAGGCTATACCGGGCATATCCAATCCTTACAGTATGACCCGATTCAGACAAACGCAGAGATAGCATCAACCTTACAGGTTTCTCCTGAAGCCACTGTTTACTGTCAAAAAAAAATTATCTATGCCGATAATGTGCCCATTGCGTTGGAAACAGATTACTTTCCTGAAAACATTGGCCAATCGCTTTCGGTACAATTACAAAAGAGTTTTACCTACAGCACGCTAAAAGCAAATAACATTCAGCTAAATGCAGGGAAAGTGAAGTTAGGCAGTGTCCCAGCAAACTATGAACTGAGCGATTACTTGAGTATTCCATTGGGAATGCCACTATTAGTCTTTGATTTTGTTGTGTACTGGCAAGAACAGCAGCCTGCGGCCTGTGGTAAAGTACTGTCGCGCTCTGACTGGATCTGCTACACATCAGAGATGCAAGTGGCTGATTAATCTCACATCATTTCCTTAAATGCCATCCCCTGGGTTGCAAAAAGTTAGCGATTCCTAGTGTAGACAGTGTGGAACCAATGCCTGAGTGGTTACGGCCTGTCCAGGGAAGCCGAGGGCTAACGCGATCGCAACAGTTCCAATAGGCGCTGCCGCTACTCACCTGGCCTAAAATTTTCACCGCCCGTTCCCGGTCAAAGCTATATACCGCAGCCGTAAGTCCATAGTCGGTGTCATTCATCAGGGCCATCGCTTGATCATCCCTATCCACCCGTTGAATCCCAATGACTGGACCAAAGGTTTCTTCGCGCATAATGGCCATTTCATGGGTGACCTCGGTTAAAACTGTGGGAGTAAAATACCAGCCGGGGCGATCTGCTGGCTGACCACCGCAGAGAACTTTTGCTCCTTTGGCAATAGCATCTTGTAACTGTTCTTCGATGACAGACAGCTGAGGTTTACGGCTCAAGGGGCCTAGGTAAGTCTCGGTGTCAGCAGGGTCACCCAGGGTAAACCCTTGCACTGTTTGCACAAACTTTTCAACAAAAGGTTCGTAGATGTCGGCGTGTACATAGATTCTCTCCACCGCACAACAACTTTGGCCATTGTTATAAAAAGCTCCATCGGCTAACGCTGCAGCCACTGTAGCCACATCCACATCGTCACACACATAGGCGGGGTCTTTGCCCCCCAGTTCTAGCTGTACTTTGATCAGCTTGGGGGCAGCGGCTATGGCAATCTTCTGCCCGGTAGCGTAAGAACCGGTGAAGAAAACGCCATCGATGGGTTGTTCGAGGAGGGCGGCTCCGGCCAGACCTGTGCCAATAATGGGAACAAAGATATCTTCGGGAATACCGGATTCGTGCAGGAGAGCTGCGATCGCATTCCCCGTCATTGCCGCAATCTCTGAGGGTTTATACACCACGGCATTGCCAGTCAGAAGTGCGGGGATAAACACATTCGACCCAACAAAATAGGGATAGTTCCAGGCGGAGATATTGGCGATAACACCTAGGGGGTCGTAGGTAATGATTTCTTCTAGTTGTCCGGTGCTGGGAATAGCTGACCAGGGTTCTTGGTATACTCGCTGGGCCGCTAGAACCTGGGCAACGTTTTCTATAAAAAAGTCTATACGCGGAGGGGTGGCGAGGATTTCGTTTTTTGCTTGGGTGATGGGTTTGCCGGTTTCAGCGGTTAATATTGCGGCTAGGGTATCGGCGCGTTCTATTAGTAGATTTCTAAAGGTCTGGATCGGGGTGATTCGGTCTGCAAGGGTTTTGGCAGCCCAAGCGGGTTGAGCTCTGAGGGCTTGTTGTACTTTTTGTGTGATGGCAGCACTATCGTCAACGGGAATTTCTTCGATGAGTTTTTCTGTTGCGGGGTTAATAACAGATATCATGTTGGCCATAGGATAACGGCTTGGAATGTTGGTGGTGGGATAAAGGTGTTGCTTGGGGTCCCTCCGTGTTCCCCAACCCCCCTGGGCAGGGCCGGAACGCCGCCCTACAACCCAACGTACTAGGTTATCCTCAGTGCCATTGATTTGGGGTTGCGGCGGGGTCGATTATATAGGTTTCGGATCGGTTTCTGCGAGCGTTTTAGGACATAAAGAAATTTCAACAAATGGTGGAATCATTACCCACCATTTGCAGGTCATGCGGCAAGGGCGTCTTGATAAATGGCGTAGAAGTCTTCTTTGGCCACTGGCCTGGGGTTCATTGGATGACAGACATCGTTAATGGCGACACTAACAAGTTTATCGACGGTTTCTGTAGAAACATCCAGAGCTTGAAGAGAGGGGGGAATATCAATAGCTTGAGAAAGGGTGACAATCCAGTCGATGAGTTCCTGACCGCTAGTTGCACTGGGCTTCACCACCCGGGCCATGCGAAGAAACTTATCGGGTTCAGCATCTAGGTTAAATCGCATAGCGGCAGGTAACATAATGCCATTGGCCAAACCGTGGTGAGTGTCGCAGACGGTAGAGAGGGCATGGGCACAGGAATGGGTCACACCCAGACCTTTTTGGAATGCGATCGCACCCATCATCGATGCATTGAGCATCCCTGAACGTGCCCGTAAGTGAGCCACCGGATTAACCTCTTCATCCACACCCTGTTTCTTAGCAAATTCGACACAATCCCGAAGGTGCTGAGACACCAGATAGATACCTTCCAACGCAATGCCATCGCATAAAGGATTGTTACTCTTGACCAGAAAAGCTTCAATTAAATGGGTCAGCGCATCCATCCCCGTAGCCGCCGTAATCTTAGCTGGCAAACCTAGCAGCAGTTCTGGATCAGCGAGTACCACTTTCGGTAACAGCTGCGGGTCAAAAACAATCTTTTTAGCATGGGTCGCATCGTCTGAAATAACGGCACTGCGGCCTACTTCACTGCCGGTGCCTGCCGTAGTCGGAATAGCCACAATAGCCGGGATCGGCTGATCGATGGGCCGGGTACTGTTATCGTCTTCATAATCAAATAAATGACCAGGATGGTTGGCCATAAGGGCAATGGCCTTGGCCACATCCATCGGAGCACCACCACCCACAGCAACAATGCCGTCAGCATGATGTTGTTGATAAGCACTTACCCCAGCGGTGACTTGGGAAACCACTGGATTACCCCAGAGACCGCTAAAGGTGACTGAGGGGATATCGGTGATGGCTGATTCAATGGTAGGAAACCAAGAAAGTTTGGCAATGTCTCGATCCGTGACTATCAGCGGTCGCTGAATGCCTAGAGCACTCAATTCTGTTATGAGCTCATGACGAGCGCCAGGGCCAAACCGTATTTTGGTGGGAAAACTATAGGTACTAATGCCAGAAGACATAACGTTGAGAAGCGAATATCACATTCATACAGTTCTAAAATAATCCTCCCCTTGATAAGGGGAGGTGTCGTAGGCGGAGGGGTCCTCGACTACTGGCAAGACTGTTCAAAACTCCTCCCTGACGGTTCCCCTTGACAAGGAAAACCAAGTGCCGCCCAGCATCAACACCTTACAAATCAAATGTTAACGTACTGATTCATCTCCCAGTCAGTTACCTGAGAACAGAAGGCATGCCATTCTTTTTGTTTAAACTCAAAAAATGTCTTTGCTCCCAGTTCCCCTAGCATCTCCATGACTAACTCATCCTTCTTGAGAGCTTCTAAGGCCTCATAGAGATTTGTTGGCAAGGTTTCTAGATCAGGAAATTCATCACCACGGGCAAACAGGTTCTCATCGATGCGTTTACCTGGAGAAGTTTGTTTTTTAATGCCGTCTAGACCTGCGGCTAGCAACCCTGCCAAGGCAAGGTATAGATTAGCAGAACCATCAATTAACCGACATTCAAACCGGCCTGCTTCAGGAATACGAATCATATGGGAACGATTGTTACCACCGTAGGAAACATAGCGCGGAGACCAGGTACTACCCGATGCCGTCATGCTAGCTCCCAAACGACGATAGGAATTAACCGTTGGTGCAAATAGAGCCGCCAAGCCTTTGGCATGGGCGAGAACACCGCCTAAAAAGCTGTAGCCAACGGTTGATAATCCGCCATCGTCAGCACCTTCTTCAAAACTGTTGGCCTCACCCTGCCAGAGGCTGTTGTGAACATGACCGCCGTTACCGGTTATGTGGCTAAAGGGTTTGGGCATAAATGTTGCCGTATACCCTCGCTGTTCCGCCAGGGTTTTGACCATATACTTAAAAAAGACGTGGCGATCGCAAGTCGTGCGAGCATCGCTGTAGGTCCAGTTCAGCTCAAACTGGCCGTTGGCATCTTCATGATCGCATTGGTAAGGACCCCAGCCCAGCTGTTCCATGTAGTCCACTAGGGTAGAAATCAGATCAAACTGACGCATTAAATTCAGCTGATCATAACAGGGACGTTCTGCCACATCTTTCTCATCGGCGATGGTGTAGCCTGTCTCCGTTTTCTTAAGTAAGAAAAACTCCGCTTCCACCCCTGCCTTATAGGTGTAGCCTAGCTCGCTACACTCATCTAACACTCGATTGAGCATCATCCTGGGCGCAGCGTCAAAGGGTTTACCTTCGAAATACACATCGCTGGCGACCCAGCCCACTGTTGGCTCCCAGGGTAGCTGAATCAACGAGTCTGGATCGGGAACAGCGGCAATCTCGGGAGCATCAGGTCCCAAACCCAAATTAGATGCGAAAGAACAAAAAAAGGCACCATCTTGCTCTACTGACGCAATTTTAGTTGCCGGAACTAGTTTGGCTCGCGTTCCTCCCAACAAATCTGTGTAGGACACAAGAAAGAATTTGATACCAAGCTCTTTTGCTTTTTCAACAAGCGTTTCAGTCTGCGTAAGCGTTCCCACCATACACTAAGGCCTCTGGGCATTTACTGACAGTAAAACAGCCTTAATGGGGTGAGGTTGTAGCTTTAGTTACAGGTTTTATTTGAACTTATATTTATTCACATCTAGGGAAAATCTAAGCAGATGAACGAATATCTAGAAGTATTTAGAATATCCATTTCAGTGGCCAACTGTCGTAATAATCGGAGGCTAGAAGAACCGAGAGATAAGCTTCTAACCCCTGACTATTATCTTCACGTAAGACTCAGACCATGCTACTAGGGCATTTGTACCTCGGATGATATGGATGCTGCCATAGCAGGTTCAGGGGTCTTTGCAGCCCACGCCTCTGCGTCAAGGTTAAGCTCAGGAAATTTTCTAGCATCAAAAACCGGCTGCGGCACACCATTTTTAATCTGCTGGTCAAAATCTCGCATCACTTTTAACCCGACCTTAAACAGTAGAACAAGGGCAGCCAAGTTCACTAACGCCAAGAATCCCATAGTGACATCGGCAAAGCCAAAAATAGTCCCTAAATCTTGGGATGCGCCCCAAACAATGAGTGCTAACGTTACAACTCGGAAGCCATTGAACAACATCTTATTTTCTTCACTAAAGAAGTTTAGGCTGTTTTCCCCAAGGTAGTAGTTGTAAATCATGGACGTAAAGGCAAAAAGCACCAGGGCGATAGTGACAAACGCTCGCCCCCACTCCCCTACATGGTCAGCCATGGCAGCCTGAGTCATGGTGATACCGCCGACATCAGAACCAGGTTCGTAAACCGTGGACAGCAGAATAATGGCCGCTGTACAAGAGCACAGCACAATGGTGTCAATAAATACGCTAAAGGCCTGAACAATCCCTTGATTGACAGGATGTTTAACATAGGCGACAGCTGCCACATTGGGGGCACTACCCAAACCTGCTTCATTAGAAAACAGACCTCGCTTAACACCAAAGATGATGGCTGTGCCAATACCACCGCCAACAGCTTGCTGTACACCAAAGGCACTCTTAAAAATCAGAGCAAACACACCGGGAATGCTGCCTAGATTGGTGACAATAATGAACATCGCCATCAGAAAATATCCAACGGCCATAATCGGCACAACAAACTCGGCAACTTCAGCGATTCGCTTAACGCCACCAAAAATAGTTACCCCTAAAACGATTAACAAAATAAAGCCCGTAATCTGGGGAGGAATGCCAAACGTATCGTTAAGGGAGGCTGCCACAGTATAAGACTGTAAAGCATTAAAGCTAAAGCCAAAGGTGACTAACAAAAGGATAGAAAATAGCGAAGACAGCCACCATTTATCCAAACCGCGTCTGATGTAGTAAGCGGGTCCTCCGCGATAGGTACCATCCGGTTCAGCACTCTTAAATACCTGAGCTAAGGTACATTCAAAAAAGCTTGTGGACATGCCAATTAAACCGATTACCCACATCCAAAAAACGGCACCGGGACCGCCCAAGGTAATCGCCACCGCAACACCTGCAATGTTACCTGCACCTACTCGGCCCGCCACACTAAGCACTAAAGCCTGGAAAGAACTCAGATGCCCACCGGACTCATGTTGAGTTGCTTGCCCCATAATGGCAAACATCTGACCAAAATAACGAAACTGAACAAAGCGAGACGAAATGGTGAAGAGCAACCCAACGGCTACTAAAACCACTATGAGGACCTTGCCCCACAGCAGATCGTTGAGAAAACCTATCATAGGTAGTGTTCCTGAAGTTTAGCTTTTACAAGTGTCAAATAAGTTGAACGTCAGCGACCAAAAGCACTTTTGAAAAAACAAAAAGAATCTGCCAGCAACCTAGTCCAGTATGCTCAAAAGTTCTATTCTTTTGGTAAATTGCTCGCTCTTAAAAGCCAAGTGTGTACTGCTTTACTCGACAAGGTTGTATAGCCTGGCACTTTTTTATAAAAGTAATTAATTTAGCGTCCTAAGAAAGCGACTGAAAGATAATCAACATCGTTCATGGACAGAATAAATAGCAATATGAATTAATGTATATCTTGGCTATAGATATTTTCCTATACCTTTCATTCTTTTTGAACAGCAAAGATAACAATCAACGTATGTATCGAACAGAGTTTCTGAAGTTAATTAGGCATTGTTAAATGATGACGACAAAAATTACTCCGCAGACCGACGGTATTTTTGCAGCTTACGTTAGCAGTTTAGAGTGAGGCGAGCATATGACAGCTAAAATTCTTGTTATTCAGAATAGTGTGCGAGACCCCATTGGTATTTTAGGTAACCAGCTGATTGAGCGCGGAACCGAGCTCACTAACTGGTTGCCAGAACAAGAAGAAAAGTCACCCAGTGGCAACTTTGATGGACTCATTATCTTAGGTGGTCCGATGAATGCCCATGAAGATGAGACATACCCTCATCTTAAGCAGGTGGTTGAACTCATCCACCAATTCCATGCTGAAGACAAACCTATCATGGGCGTCTGTTTAGGAGCACAGCTCATTGCCCGTGCGTTTGGTTCTCGGGTACAACCCCACAGTGTCCCCGAATTAGGCTTTTCTCCTCTAAAAGTGATAGATTCTGTCGCAACAGAACCTTGGCTGCAGAACTGCCCCGATGATTTACACATTATGCAGTGGCACTTTGATACGTTTAATTTGCCAGTGCAAGCTACTCTGTTAATGACTAACGATATCTGCAAGCATCAGGCCTATCGCATTGGCACTAATATCTACGGATTTCAGTTTCATCTGGAAGTCACACCAGAGATTATTGCCGATTGGTTAGCGGCCAAGAGTGACTGGATCGACACCCACTATCCTGAATTGGATAAGAAAATACAAGCGCAGATAACAACTCATATCGAGGGAGCTGCTGCCTTTGCAGAACAGGTAGTCGACAGTTGGTTACCTCTATGTATCGAAGCTCAATCAACTCAGAATGTTGTTTCTGTTTAGGGAACAGTAACAACTATCAGATCTTGGAATAGTGAGAGCATTTTGCTTAATTGCTCTTATGGGTCAAGGCTGCCAAAAGTCGCTCCCCCTGAAGAATCGTCCCCATTTGCCTCTACCACTTTTTCCTTCCATGTACCCCGACCTCAAACCTCTTTCTACCGAATTAACCTCACTTCAACAATCCCTAATAGAAAAGGGGGTTAAATATGCCATGGCAAGCTTTGTGGATATCCACGGCATGTGTAAGGGAAAAGTTGTTCCCATGAGCCATTTTGACAGAATGGTGCAGGGGTCGGAATTGTTTACTGGGGCAGCACTAGATGGCGTGCCCCAGGAGATTAATGATGATGAAGTGGGGACAATGCCCGACCCGGACAGTGCAACCATACTGCCCTGGAACTCTGAAATCGTCTGGTTTGCTAGCGATCTATATTTGGTGGGTGAACCGTTTGAAGCCTGTTGTCGCACCATTCTGAAGAATGTGCTGAAGCAGGCGGCGGAGATGGGCTATGGCTTTAATTTGGGGATTGAAACAGAGTTCTTTATTCTCAAAGAGACAGAAACGGGGTTTGGTCCAGTTAGCGATCGCGACACGCTACCCAAAGCGGCCTATGCCCTGCCCACGGTTTTAGATAACTACAAAATCCTAGATAAGATTGTCAGTGCCATGAATGGTCTGGGGTGGGATGTGTATTCCTTTGATCATGAGGATGCCCAGGGTCAATTTGAAACGGATTTTACCTACTGTGATGCCCTAAAGATGGCCGACCGGCTCACATTCTTCCGGTTTATGGTGAAGGAATTAGCACGGGAAGAGGGGTATTTTGCCAGCTTTATGCCCAAACCGTTTGCGAACCAGACGGGGAGTGGTGCCCACTACAATATGTCGCTAGCAGATCTTGAAACTGGGAAAAATCTCTTTGAAGATCCTGACGACCCCCGTGGGCTATCGAAATTAGGGTACCAGTTTATTGCTGGGGTGCTGAAACATGCGAAGGCCATTGTGTCGGTGACATGCCCGACGGTAAATAGCTATAAGCGTTTGGTACGCAAGGGCAGTATGTCGGGGTTTACCTGGGCTCCGGTTTATATTTGCTACGGCAACAACAATCGTACCAATATGCTACGGATTCCCATGGGTGGGGGTCGAGTGGAATGTCGCGCGGCGGATATTTCGACGAATCTCTATCTGGGGGCAGCAATGATTTTGGCGGCTGGGTTAGAGGGGATTCGGGAAGGATTATCGCCGGGTGAGCCCCATACGGAGAATATGTATTTGTATTCGCTAGAGGAGCTAAAGGCAATGGGGATTGAAACATTGCCAAAGACTTTGGGGGAAGCCATTGATGGGTTTGCGGCTGATCCACTTAGCAAGGAGGTCATGGGTCCCCTGATGTATCAGACCTATGTGGATTTTAAGACGCAGGAATGGGAGGAATATCACTGCCATGTGTCGGATTGGGAAATCCAACGCTATCTGAAATTCTTTTGATGCCAGTTTATATTGGTTTCTACTTGAGACAAGTATATTCTGGGTAGTCTTCAAAGAAGGGTATTTATGAATTTTGCCCTACATAGCCAGCGCTAAGCAAAAATCAACCTTGTACCAAGTCAAAGCCATAGGCTTACATCGGCAAGAATCAAAGACAGATACATGAGGTTACAGTATTAACTTTTGTGCTGTGTGAATAGCATCAAAATTCTAAGTATATATACTGAAGTTGATATTTTTTTGTATACAGGGGGTCTTTTACCTCGTTACTAGTAGTGAAAGTTTGTCTGAAATCGATCCTCATCACAATCTACTAGATACAGATCTAAGCGTTAAAACTGCCTGTAAATAAAAAGGTTCAATAACTACCAGTTTCTCTTGAGCGTACTTTTCACAAACCCTAGATACAAGATCGCATCTACGTATAGGTAAAAATAGGCATACTCAACAACAGACAACGTCGTGATCTGAGTCACAACATGGCCTGTAGATCTAAGTAACGTTAATATTAATGTTCTACAAAACAAATAAGAGGCCACCTGGATCAGAGGCGGCCTCGCTTAAGCAGTTCATAAACATATACGCCTATGTCCAGAACCACTTACCTTCTTGCATTTTCAACCGCTACCCAGCAATCGACAGTGATGATTATCACTTAAGTTGTCGGATAATCTCACAGTAACTGTTCTATTGCCTGAATTCGAACAGATAGAACGGTTGTCATCTCTGCTTACTCGGATGAAATCTAAAAGCTTACTCAGCCTTCAAGCATACGCGCGCTCACAATGAGCGAAAGGCTTGTCTACAAACATATGTGCATTCAAATAGTTCTCTCAAGAACCACTCATGTGGTTTCCTTAGCTAAGTCGATAAGGCAATGCTAACGTGATTTCGCGCAGTCAAAGTTTATCCGATGCTGCAGTTTTTTCATCGTCAGTGCTTACGCTACACATAGGTTCATGACTCACTCAGCTCCATATCCCACATCTTGAGGGCCTGGATTTCAGCGAGTCCTTAATAATTCATAACCATGGCAAACAACAAAAAGCATCACAAAAATGTTGCGAAGGCCAGCGTTATCGCAACAACACTTACGAGTCTGGCCTTTTTTATTATCACCAACATCCCGACATGGCTAGCAAACGTTCAGGATATCCTGGCACGCTTTTCTAATGATGGCGATCAAGCAGGTGATGTTTACAGAGGAGCGTCTCCAGTTATAGAAGGAGATTGTAATCTGACTCAGATTGGGAATGGGAACAGTGTTACTGATTCAGACTTATGCCCGCAGAACCACACCCAGCAGCTTCATCAAACGGATCATACTTATAACCAGGAAACGCAGATTAATTTCAATGAATCTTACACTGCGCTAATCGAGAATAACACAGCGGTATCACAATCTACATCCTTGTCCTATCATTCGGCAGTCAATGACTGGTTAATTGTGCAGAGCTTGCTGGCCGTAATGCCAATGTTAGAGGTAGCCCAATATAACTCAGCTTTGACCTTCAACACAGTCTTAACGAATAAAACCAACCTTAAACAAACTGCTTTCACAAAGCGTTTGGCAGCAGGTCTTATTGAAGGCGAGATCGATCCAGCCCTTGTCAAAGCATTAGGATATGATCCTTACGCCTTGTTGCCAAACCAGATTGCTGATACGCCCAGCATTCCTATGGAAGAGCGTGTGATACCAGCAGAACAGCACGTGAATCCCGTTGACAAGTCAGATACTAAAGGCACATCCAAGTACCCAACATGCTGGCGAGCAACAGTACCTCCCAGTGGCAGCAATCATTGTAATAAAGGAGATCATCTGTTTTAGAAAACTAGCCTATTGGGCCTATTCCTGCCAAAATCTCACTGCTGGTCTTTAGCGCCTTATGCTATTGATTCGCTAAAGTCTTGAATACGCATCAGCTTCAAGAGTATTATCGATGCATACTCATTCCGAATTTGTCAGTGTAGTGCGTGGTATCGATAACAGTCGTAGTGCAGTAATGCACGATCCTAAAGCTCCAATTATGGCGGCTAAACATCTGGGTCAAGAAATTTTTATCGCAAGTATTCTGGCTTTCACATTGATACTAAGCGCAGTGGATGCGTGTGGGCTCAAGATCATGCCCAATAACAATATTTACCTGGGTAGATTTCAAAACCCAGGTATGGAAAAAGGTAACACTTTTCAAATGTTGGTTTAAAAAAGTCAGTATTCTATATGTAGATAGTAGACTCGCTCTTTTGACACTAGTTGAGTCCTCTCACTAAGCAGTGATTGACTCAGCACCAAAAGTATTAGCAAGAATCTGTTGCGCCTCGTAGTAAGAAGGAAGATGAACACCGCGCCAGGCTTCATTATTAGACCAAATCCAATGGCCCCCATCGGTCATCACAACCTGCGCCGCAATCTGTTGATAATTTGGCACCTTAATCTCACCAATCTGTCCCTGCTGCCACAGCTGACGATAGGTCTTAAAGCCATTCATTTCCATAATTAGCTTTAGCGTACCTGCACCAGAAGCACCAAAATTGTGGGCATCAAAGCCAGAAAATAGACCATCAGCATGGAGAAAAACAGCATCTCGCCCGGCTCCTTCTGGAGCATCAATGTGCACACCCGTATCATTAGTGAGCGGATCTGTGCCACCTTCCGGTCGATTACTCCGAGAGGAATAATGCACATAGGCTGGCCCGTCTGGCCACTCCCGAATGGCATTACCAATGGTTACCACCGTTAGATAAGTGCGCAAAAACTCCTCAATCTGGGCCTGGGCTTCCTCTTGAGGCAGCTCAGGATGGCGCGATACATAGCTCTGGATGTAGGTACTGAGAGCACCACTCAGCTCGGATGAGCCTCGGCTGTAGGGCATCCAGACCATAGGTAGCTTAGCCGTCTCATTAGCCTGCAACAACTTAACAGCATGGTCTCGAAACAGAGGACGTGCTAAACCCTTCTGAGCCAATAACGTTTCAACGCGATCGCGCTGACGAGCATTAAATATGGCAGAGTCCCCTTGAACATCTGGCATCAACCCACCAGCCTGTAACGCTGACCTGTTTTGCTCCAACAACGCCTTACCTTCCATCGTCAGAGGAACAACCGCATCCCCCTGATCCATATCGGTACCCAAATGAAGATGACTCATTTGCGTTTCCAGAATCGGCTGATACTGGTCTGCTAGACGCTGGGGTGCAGTTTGTTCAAATTCCCAACCAGGCTTACGGGTATGCAGCGTGTTTAAGCCTGGGACGAAGATAATCCACTCGCCATTGTCGTACTCTCCAAAATTTAAGTTTTCTTTAATAAAAGCAGTTGGATTTTCCTGCTCCACTACCTGCTCAAATTTAGCCGCAGCCCCATCACCACCGGGGATCGTAAAATGACCACAGTAGCCCTCATCGTAGCTGGCAAAAAATGCCATAGGCTGCAACTTGGAATTCGTAACTGGGGCTTGCGTATATTTAATATCACTGGGTAATTTCGAGCCAAAGAGCTCTGCCATATTCAACACCGTTGGCACCAGCCCTGGCGGAATATTCTCTAACGCTGGCGGTCCCTGGATTTCTTCAAGATCAGGATTACGGTTTTGAATGGCGGCTGGAGTCGTCGTAAATTGTGATGTGATAAGAGTTTGCGAATTTTCTTGAGGCATGGAGGTTTCCTACCCGTAGACTGGTTCAGTAATAAGGACAGAAATTATGAGTAATGCTACCACAGGCATCAATAGCCAATATTATGCACAGGGTCCCCATCCAAATGACTCAGCTAACGACGGTAAAGAGCCCGCAACATCTCCAATTTATTAGCCTCTAACCAATGCTTTTAATCGGATGAGCTACAGCCCAAGTGAGTCAAAAACAACAGCTACTGTATATGCAACTAATATCCAGAGTGTTTCTATTTAATATCTCCATCTATCCAAGGGCATCGATAAAAGACATACAATCACGGTTTTTACGCTTAAAAACAATACCCTGAAGCTCTTGATTGACCTAATATTCACCTTGTTTACTTGATGTTATCAGACCTTAAAAATGCCGTGATACCATACCGTACAGCAATCAGACTATGCAGGTAGAATGAGCCATCAGCATGATGACATTTTGGAATACTTGGCAAGACTATAAGAATGCTCAAAAAGAAATCGAGCTGCCTGCTCAAGCGGTTGCCCACATCCCGGTCAACATTCGCTATGTGGATATGGGCACTGACCAAACCGGTACCATTTTGCTGATGCATGGCATTCCTACCTGGGGATATCTGTACCACGCGGTGATTCCGCCTTTGGTGGAGGCCGGGTATCGAGTCATTGCGCCAGATTTTCTAGGTCATGGTTGGTCAGACAAACGCGATCGCTTTGATCGTTCGTTTCAAGATCAGGCCAAAATGATTCTGGCTCTGTTAGATGCTCTGAACCTATCTCAGGTACATATTGTGGGGCACGATACCGGCGGAGCCGTTGCCTTAATCCTGGCCATTGAACATCCTCAAGTGGTAAATCAGCTGGTCATTACCAACTCCGTCTGCTACGACCGGTTTGATGATGACATGCTCGATTTTGGTCATCCCCTACGGTGGAAGCCTCGCCCCATTGAGGATTTAGTCGCTGCCTTAAAAGAAAGTATCGCCATGGGGCTTTCTCGCCCTGGCCGATTAACCCATGACTTTCGAGCAGGCATTATTGCCCCCTGGGCCAGCGAAGAAGGCAAATTGAGTTTACTGCGTAACGCTTCGGCATTAAATGCCAATCAGACCATGGCTCTGGTAGATCGCCATGAGAATATTTCGGCACCGACCATGATTCTGTGGGGAATGGATGACCCCTGGCAAAAAGCAGAGGATGGAAAACAACTGGCAACAGAAATTCCAGGTGCTGTGTTTAAGCCTATTGAAAATGCATCCCACTGGATACAGCAGGATGCCCCAGAAGAGTTTATAGATGCATTGCTAAAGTTTTTCTGGTAAGGCTTTACTCAAGTGAACAAAAGGAAGAGGGTATTACTACAATGTGCGGAATTAGAAAATTGAGCAAAACCCAATTTTACATCTAACCTGCAAGTATAGTTTTTTGCCCATTATTTGTTGCTTTTACTTACGAGACTGATTAACCTTAGCATCAATATTTCGCAATATGTTCGCACTAAGAACATAGGCATACAAACTAGCAGGTTCAAAGTGAAATCGTAGGTTTTTGTATAAAAAATCGTGTTCTCTAATAGTCTTACTGGTTATCAAAATCGGTTGAGACACACCTGAATTTTTCTTCACAAATTCTACACAGTTATCCAATGCGGAGGGCGAACTATAAGGACGATCGCTCCACTTAACCTCAACTATCCAAGAAGGTGATTGATTGACAGCTTCTAAATTAACAATATCGATCTCTCCTGTCTTCCACCGCGCGTAGTAAAGCTCAATCATTTTACTATGTTGCCATTGGCTGAAAATAGCAGTTTCAGTCATAGCCCCCATAGCCTTAGAATTTGTGTCAAGCTGACCAAATAGCGCAGCTCGCATTGATGGGTTAGTCAAATAGACCTTAAAGCAAATTGCTCTCTTAAACCTCTTAGCATTCTGATCAATTCGCTCTACACGGCGAATTAGGAATGCTGCCTCAAGATACTCAAGGTAACGTTTGATAGTATTTTTAGCTACACCAGAAGATTGTGATAATCCTTCTAGACTGACTTCGTTGCCCGAATTATATGCAAGGGTTGTGAAAAGCCTATTTAGCTCTTGAATATCACTAATTCCGTAAAGGCTTGGCAAATCTCTTAGCAAGACCTTATCAATAATATCGCTTTTAATATATTGGCCAGGATCTTGCCGGATTGTTTCAGAAAAAACAGCTTCTGGATATCCGCCAAAGTTCAGGTAATTAATAAATTCCTCGTTTAATTCGTCGATATTTTTGGACATAAACTCATATCTCTGGGATGGATAGCCAGAATCTTCAGAGTCATGAATATTTTTCTGTATTAATTCATTTTCTTTTCCTATAAACATCAAATACTCAGCAAAAGTCAGCGGTGGTAAAACATAGTCACTGAATCGCCCAGCACCAGACTCAGTGCTTTTCAGCCTTAGTGCTGCGGCGGCAGAACCAGTAGCCGTAAACCGACAACTTGGGAATGAGTCAACGAGAGATTTTAGATGAATTTCCCATTCACGTAGATACTGGATTTCGTCAAAAAAGATAAATAGACTTGAATTGCGGTCGTGATTGAATAACTCCTGAAAGTAACTAAGTATTCGCTCCAATGGAAGCCCTGTATAAATTGGAGTTTCAAGAGATACATATAAGATATTTTTTGCACTAATTTTAGAATCTAGGAGCAAACGAATCGTGTGATAAACCATAACAGTTTTGCCAACACGCCTCGGCCCCATCAAAACTATTGCTCGACGTACACTTGTATCTAGGATATTTTGAGAGAACCGCTCAAAGTACTTACGTCGTGGTGTGTCTTCGTAAACTATTTTCCCTTCACTGCCCATTTCCCACCAGGGATTATCAAATTGAAGGCGGGAGAGGATGTCTTCCTTTGCGATCTCAAGCATCCAACTAAGATTAACTCATTAACCTTAATCTACTCAAAAATCAAAATAGAGTCAATCGATTAATCTTATTTTAGGTCAGAGATTACAGATTTTGGTCCACTTACTCCTAGCAATTGACCATGGGCTGAGCTAAATCAGAATGCTTAGGGTCGTTAGAAAATGAATGTGATAAATAATGACTAATCTCTCAGGGAGATCGATGGGTCACTGGAATTTCGATCACAAACATGACTCCCTGCCCCGGCATTGAAAGACAGCGTAGTTCTCCCCTATGGTGTTCCACAATAATCTTGTAGCTGATAGCTAGCCCCAGCCCAGTCCCCTTACCAATATCTTTAGTGGTAAAAAACGGCTCAAAAAGTCGGTGTTGAAGATCTTTAGGAATGCCCGGCCCATTGTCAGAAATATAAATACCAATGCGCTCAGCAGATAGACACTTGGTCTGAACGCTAATAGTTGGCTCCCGATGGGGGTAGGGAGTCTTTTCAGCTTGTCTTAGCAGTTCCAGGGCATCAATGCTGTTGGTCAAAATATTCATAAAGACCTGGTTGAGCTGCCCTGGGCAACATTCCACTTTAGGTAGGTCTCCATACTCTTTTATAACTTTTACAGCCGTGTGATTTGCCTGGGCACGGAGCCGACTTTTGAGAATCATTAAGGTACTATCAAAGCCTTCATGGATATCGACAGCTTTAATCTCCGCCTCACTATGCCGAGAAAAGACACGTAGGGAATGTACAATCTCACGAATGCGTTCCGATCCTACATTCATTGACCGCAGTAATTTTGGAAAATCTTCTTGAATAAAGTCTAGATCCAAAGATTCCACATTAGTCTGTAAATCAGTGGGTAATTTAGGAACCGCCTGCTGATAAATCTCCAGAGCCGTCAGGAGATCCTGGGCATAGGTTTCAGCACATTGCAGGTTGCCGTAAATAAACGTGACCGGGTTGTTGATTTCATGGGCTACTCCAGCAACCAGCTGCCCCAAGCCTGACATTTTTTCCTGTTGCACCAGATGGGCTTGGGCTTTTTGAAGCTGCGTAAGAGTTTGGCTAAGCTGATGTTTTTTTTCTCGTTCTTTAATTTCTGATGCCCGCAACGCCGCTTCAATGTGCTCGCGATCGCAAATTTCTTGCTGCAACCGAACATTTTTGTGGTTCAGTGCTTCAGTCTGAGCCACCAGTTGCCTTTGTAGCTGCTGCAACTTCAGCTGATGACTGACCCGAGCATGCACTTCCTGCAACTGAAAAGGCTTTGTAATGTAGTCCACACCTCCCACTTCAAACGCTTTTACCTTGTCCGAAACGGCATCTAAGGCACTCAAAAAAATGATAGGAATGGCACAAGTAAAAGGAGATTCTTTTAATTTTCGACACACTTCATAGCCATCCATGCCAGGCATCATGATGTCTAGAAGGATCAAGTCGGGGAGAGAATTAGAAGCCCTAAGCGCCATCTCTCCAGATAAGACTCCCCGAACCTTGTGGCCCTGCTTAGAGAGGGTGTCAGACAGCAACTGAACATTTTTAGGGGCATCATCAACGATGAGAATATGGCCCGTTATGAGCTGGGAACAAACTTCACTCATAGGTCAACACCTCCTCCGTACAAACAATGATTTTCTCGTAATCAAACCGATCGACGAGATGCTTAATCGCCAAACTCAGGGATGGATTGGCATCCATAATGTCGTTGGCTAAGTCAATGACGTTGTCTTGTTCAGCCAGACAAGCTTCCTGATGCAGATGTTTTAACCATTTTATGGACATTGGCTGCAGCATATCGACACTGAGGTCAGCCGTGTGTCCGTTAGTAACCGTCGGCTGATGGGGTATTGGGGCAGCAGCATCCCCATAGCGGTAGCACACCCCTAAGTAGTCCGCTATTTTCTGCAAGATCAGTCCTCGTTGAATCGGTTTACTGACAAAATCGCTACAGCCTGCTGTTAACATACGCTGTCGATCGGCCTCAAATGTAGTTGCGGTCAGGGCAATCACAATGGGAAATGACTGAGCGGTTGGTCCCTGCAGAGGTAAGCGCCATTGAGCCGGGCTTTGGGTTGTAGACCATTGTTTAATCTGTTGAGTCGCTTCATATCCATCCATAACCGGCATGTTGAAATCCATCCAAATTAGATGGGGATACCATTGTTGGCAGCGATCAAGAGCCTCTTGCCCATGGTGAGCTGTTTGCACAGAAAATCCCACCCCAGTCAAAAATTGCACCATCAATAACCGGCTGTTCTGATTATTGTCCACCACTAAAATGCGATAGTCCGGTTGGTTATCTTCAAGAGCAACTACCGTCAGTGGCTGGGCCAAGGTTGTATTGACGGCAGAGGCAACTCCTACGGGCAGATCAAAGCTAAACTGGCTGCCCTCGCCTAACTGACTCTGAACCCGAATCTCTCCCTGCATGAGTTGAACAAACCTCTGACTGATAGCTAGCCCCAGGCCAGTTCCTCCCCGGCGTTTGCCCTGCTGCCCCTGGTTAAAGGCATCAAATAGGTGGTTAATTTCATGGGGGGCAATGCCGGGACCGGAATCTGTTACCGCAAAGGTTAATACTTGGGTCGCTGCATCCAATGTATCTTCTGACCTCTCACTGGCTAGGCTTACGTGCAAACTGACCTGTCCCTGCTGGGTAAATTTCAGGGCATTCCCCAGTAGATTAATGAGCACTTGACGCAGTTTGTGCTGATCGGTCTGAATCCACTGGGGCACATCAGGAGCACGGTCAACGGTTAGCACCAACCCCTTAGACTCAGCCTTGACCTGCAGCATGGATTGCAGGGTTTCAAGCAGCTGGTGGATATCAAAATTTTCTTCATTAAGGATGGATTTACCGGCCTCAATCTTGGACATATCCAAAACATCATTAATCAGTGCCAGCAGGTGTTCACCACTTTGATTAATAATACTGAGGTAGTTGTAGTGCTCAGCCGTTAACCCATGATGGTGATGCATAACTTGGGTAAAGCCTAAAATAGCGTTCAAAGGGGTACGCAGTTCATGGCTCATGTTGGCCAAGAAGTTGGATTTAGCCTGATTGGCAATTTCTGCTTTCTCTTGAGCCTTTTTAATAACGTCAATCTGGTTATGAATCTTAGTGGCCATAGCCGAAAAGGATTCTGCTAAGGTGCCCACTTCATCACGGCCCTGGGGCAATTCACCGATTTCTTCAAAATGTCCTGCAGCTACTTTTTGCATGCCTTGGGCCAATTGCCGCAGGCGTTTAGTCAGCTGGCGCGCGCCTCGCAGTCGTAGGATGACGAGCCACAGGAGAAAGATAAAGGCACTCGCAAAAACGGCGATAGTTTGAATAGTAGAAATCCGACGCTGCGATCGCAATTGACCAGAAGTTTGTTCTAAAAACTGATCAATCTTGTCCTGACTGAGGGTGATCTTTGGAGCAATCCGGTCATAGTGTAGAGTGCTTTCCGCGATCGACAGCTCCAGCTCAATTGTGTTGTTAATAAACAAGGAAACCAGCTTTTGGTAGGCATCAATTTCGTTTAGCAGCGTTCCCTTCAGATCTGGGGATAGATTTGCAGCTTGAATCGCTAGGTCCATCTTCTCAATTTGTTCATTCAATTGATTGACTAACCGCATATCAAGGGTGCTGCTAAAGTCTTTCTCAAAAATTTGCATATGAACAAATTCAAAAATCAGATCTTTCTGTCCAGCCTGATCCAACAGTTTTTCAATGCTCTGATTTGAAGTTTGTAACTGGGGCAAAATACCGACAGCATTATCCAGACCCATCTCCTGCTGAAGACTACGGATATTCGCAACCGAGCCTCGATAGTTCTGCAGGTAAATCAGCGTGGTTACAAGATGACTGATAATTTCCGCGTCTTGGCACTGCTGGGTTAACGTATGCGTCAAGGCTTCAGATTGATCTAATTTTGCCTCAAACTTTTCAAAAAAGATGACCTTTTGCGTGTTGATTAACTGTGACTCATTGAGTCTAGCCTGAAACAAATCTTGGGTAGCTTGGGTAAGTTGTTTCTTCAACAGCAGAAGCATTTGTTGTTCCGCCAAGATTCGATTCACTTTAGAGCGATCTCGAAAATCCAGAACCGCCAGCAGAAACGTGACTACCAGGGCGGCCACGATCACTCGGGAAAGCTGATTAAAAAATCCAAATCGACACTGATTCATGGGGCAGCGTAAAGCTTTGATCTCACTTCAGTGTTTCACTTACGATTAAACCTGAGGGAAGGACTCCACTCAGCAATCGATATCAAGGTGGTTGCCAACACCGTTCACCTACACTCCGACGAGCCCCAAGAAAGGTCTGGGGCAATTTATAGGCAGGTACAAAAACTAGCTAGGTTTAGCTGGAGGCTGCTAGTTCTTCTGGAGATTTGTCCTGGATGATAGGCCAATTTTCGGCCACTCTTCTCAAGTTTCCGAATTCATCCTGCAAAAATTTTTCTTGAACTTCTCGATTTAGAAAAACATAAAGGCGATCTTTATGAACGGACCAGATTGTTGGGTCGCCATCAAACTTCTTTGCCAAAACCACGCCAAAGGTACAGTATCCGCCATTAGCAGGTGCATATTTTCCTGGATTGCCAATGAATTTGTCACGGTTTTCAGCGGTTGCAAAGTAATACTCTGCTTCATTCCACTCAAAACTAAATTCTTGACTACCTTCAACAGGAGCCCCATCGGCAAAATAAGAAATCGGATCGTAGCCTCGCAGGGCTCGACCTTTCTCATCGATATTGATGCTGTAGTTGGTGACGGCTGATTCTAACGCCCCAGGCTGAGCAATCGTTAAATCAGCATTAGCTGTATTTAAGCTTTGCTGAGACGATTGGGCACAACTGCTACATACGATGGCTGTCACAAGCGTGAGCAACACGTAGATAGTGCTAGTCCTTTTCGTAGACATAGAGCGTGTGTATTAAATTAGTGTTCCTAAGTAGTTGGATCTACCGCAATTTAAGAGCACCCCGGAAGACTTGTTGATACACCACTGTATGGGCCAGTATGGCTAATACAACAAATAGTAGGCCTACAATGCTGATGAAGACACTGATAAATTTACCTAAATACCAAATATATTTGATGCTTCAGTAAAGCTGGTCTGCGACGAATCTTTAAGATTTCTTATTCAAAGAGTGATGTAGCCGAGTCGCGTAACAATGCCCTGGAGAGGATGGAGTAAAAATATCCATTAAATAAACAATACTGATCGCCACACACCTCCACCGGGTAGACTTTATATCTGTAAATGGTGGGCGAAAAACTGGGAACAGATTTTCTCGAATATCTGGAGAAAATTAACATATGGTCGAGCAGGAAATGACAATCTTAGATGCGCTCAGGAAAGAAGCACAAGAATATGAAATAGAAACAGAGATTTTATATGATTCTCACAAGAGACAAGCTCATCGGTACTATAGGGATCTTGCTATTTGCGTTGGGAAGCTGCGGGAGTGTTTCACAGCCATCTAATCCTCCTACCACAACTTCTGCACCTGTTACCGAAAGTACCCCTGCTGAAATCACACCTGAACCGGAAACTCAACCAGAGGCACCAGAGACAATTGCGGTTTCTGAAGGCGATATCTGGTCACGACTCCGACAGGCAGACACCCACTACTATGTGCTGATGCGCCATGCGATCGCACCTGGCACAGGCGATCCGTCCAACTTTCAGCTCGACGATTGCGCAACGCAACGTAACCTGTCACAGGAAGGTATTGCCCAAGCCCAACGTACAGGAGACGCCTTTAAAGAGAACAGGGTTACCGTTCAGCGAGTGCTCTCTAGCGAGTGGTGTCGCTGCCTGGACACAGGAACAGCCATGGATGTGGCTCCTGTTGAACCCTTTCCACCCCTAAACTCCTTCTTTTCAGATCGTTCTACAGAACCGGAACAGACTGCGGCAGTACGAGAGTTTATGATTAATAATCGGGATGAACCGGGCGTCACGGTATTGATCACCCACTTTGTTAATATTGGTGCGATCGCAGATAGTGGTGTTGCATCTGGAGAGATCGTAGTCATGCAGGTTAACGATCAAAACGAACCTGAAGTCATCGAAACCATTGCGCCGTTCTAAATGTATCTACGGTATGAGTGTCGTGAAATCGTTCAGCAGACTGTTTCTTAACCAACGTCTTGCTATAGTCGATACAACATATTCACCCCGTAGCTTAAAGATAGCCAAGCATATCGAATGCCAATTGAACGTTTAGCTCGACTCAGCGATATTATTTTCGCCGTGGCCATGACCATCCTGGCTATAGTCTTTGCTCCAGTATCGATGGATAATATATCTCCAGATACGGCTGCTCAAGTGCTTTTGCAACAACTACCCGGTCTAGGAATTTATGCCCTGACATTTCTCACCTTGGCATTCTACTGGTTCAACCATGTAAACCAGTTTAAGCATTACCAAAAGACCGATGCCATTCATACTTTTCTGACTCTGCTAGGTCTCTTGTTTGTGGTGCTATTGACCTATGCCAGCGATCTCTCAGAAGCCTCTAATGGCGCATTTGTGATTAATCTATTTTATAGCTCAGCAGCGATTGGGGTAGGGATTTTTTCCACTGCTGCGTGGATTTATGGCACTCAAAACCGACGGTTGGTGGCACCTGATTTACCGAACGAAACCATTCGCCACGTTCGCCAAGAGAGCTATCTTGAACCCAGCATTTATCTACTGGCAATTGGGGCAGGCTGGTTGGTTTCCTGGGGGTGGAGTGTAACGGTAACTTTGGGGTTCCCAATAGCTTTTTTGCTCCAAGCAATGGTGTCTCGTCAGAAATCAGAAGAAACGGCAATTTCTTAGAAAGAATAGCAGCACTTATCATTGCAGGTTATTCGTATAAAACTAGCAACATAAATTCCAAGTACTGTACTTAGACCCATTAAAAATGCATGCCATCGAATACAGTAAGGTGCGTTAGAAGAGTTTTTCAATATCTTGTTATTTCTCTGTAAAACTTTGCTCAGGTAATACATGGAAGAGCAATACTATTAACAGTCGAGCTTCGAGCAGCTCGAACTAAATAGCCACATATAAATATATGGCAAGTATAATTTTTGACATGTCATTGTCAGCCTCTACTGTGATTGACGGTTAGTTATACTGAATCATATATACAAAAGCATCTACTTGTAGACATGTCTAAGGAAGTTGAGACATCTTAGGCTAACAAGTGCAATCAAACATGACCAAAACGGAGTAACTAAATTAATGAGTAGCTCTGCTTATGAGGGATTTAACGAAGAAGGCTTCTTTGATCGTGTTGAAGCTCATTTTGTCCAAAAAGCCCCTAATTTATCTCAAACTCTCAATATTGCCGTCATTGGTAAAGTTAGCACTGGCAAAAGTTCTTTAATTAGGGTTTGCTGTTAAAGTCAGGCACCCAGATTTTGCAAGGGTTTCAATCTATTGCGACGTGCTTAAGTGCACGGGAAACTAGCTAAAATGCTCACAACCCTTGCACCTACTTCGGGAAATGTACCGACAACCTTCT
>JBCCQQ010000031.1:0-71201 GCA_039024555.1 Cyanobacteria bacterium P01_D01_bin.156 | reverse complement strand
GGCATAGTGAGCATCTGCCCCCAAATGCCACAGGGCCCGCAATAACAGAGCGGTGCTGGTCATGCCATCAGCATCGTAGTCACCGCAGATGGCAATCTTTTGGCCCTGTTCAATGGCTGTCGCTAATAGATTGACACTGCGCAATAAATCAGGGAATTCATCCAAGGGCGACGGCAACTGCTGCGTCTCTGGATCAAGATATAGCCACGCTTGCTCTGGTGTTTGTACGCCTCGATTAATCAACACTTGAGCCAGCAGAGGGGATAGCTGCGTCACCGTCGCCATCCGTTGCGCCTGCTGCACCTGAGGCGGAAAAATTTGCCACCGCTGTCGAGGAATCTTAGCAGCGGCAGATTCTTGCGTAGCGATTGACGTGGTGACGGGTTCGGTCAAGGAAGCGAGTTGGGTTGTGAAAAAGAAATTAGTCCTAGGTTAAGGCAAATATTAGAAATAGCAAGTTTTAGCAGGCTTGAATCAATATTTGGGCAACTCGTCAACAACTCTCCCCTCTTGCGAGGAGATCAGGGGTGGGTCCCCCAAGAATTTCTGAGGTGAGTTGGTTATGGCGTTAGCGGTCAACCCACCCCGCCCGTTGGGCACCCCTCCCAAGAGGGGATTTCATCGTTTGATCCCTTTATCACTGGAGTGCATTCAATGTTAGAAACCCTCACCGCCCAATCAGAACTGACAGAACTACAACAAAAAGTCTTAGCTGGCATTACCCAAGAAAAATGTGTTCAGCTAATTAAAGACCTAGTTCCTACGGGACAACCAGGCTGCGGAAATTCCATTGACCCAGAATTTCCCATGGCCCATGAAGAAGATATTTCTAAACAAGTGGGACAGCATTTACAGTCCCTTGGTCTGGATGTAGAGTGGGTGGCCGCCATTGAAGGACGCCCCAATGTTGTAGGCCGTTGGAATGATGGTCTACCAGGACCTTCTCTTATCTTTAACGATCACCTGGATACCTATCCCTCCTGCGACCCGGCAGAGTGGCACATGTCTGGTCACAATCCCTATAACGCCACGCTGAAGGGTAAATATCTCTACGGTCGTGGCACCTCGGATACCCGGGGCAACATGACCTGCCAGCTAATCGCCATTGAAATGTTGCGCCAGGCAGGGGTGAAGATTAATGGTGAACTCATCTGCGCCTACACCGTTGATGAAGAACGCCATGGCCGGGCCGGGGCATTACACCTACTCAATGAGTACGGGCTAACGGCTGACTATGAAATCACCGCAGAGCCTACATCTTGGACCGATGGCGATGAATGGGGAATAGGCATTGCCCTGGCTCACTCCGGTCTATGCTTAGTAGATATTGAAACAACCGGTGTGCGGTCCCATATCTGGCGACCCGATGAAGGGGTTAACCCGGTTTTGCATATGGCGCAGCTCATTGAGAAATTGCGCAACACCACCTTTACCCATAAAGAACCCCAAATTTATGGCCCCACCCAGCCCAGCATTTGCCCAGTCAAAATTGAAGCAGGGCAAATTGGTGAAGGGCAGTTCACCCCACCGTCTTGTAAAGCTAGGGTATGGGTCATTGGTCTGGTCCCTGGGATGACCTATGAGTCAATTGTGCAAGATATGGAAAAGGTGATAGCTGAGCTGCAAGCGGCCGATCCCACATTCCAGGCCACCATTACCAAAGTAGATGGAGAGACTTTTGTCCCTGCCTCCATTGAAGTGTCTGAAGACGCTGAACATGTGCAGGCACTATCGAAAGCTTATCAACAGGTTTTAGGTAAGGACCCAGTGCTCTATCGTAAGAACGCTTACTGTGACACCCTGCGCTTTTCCCACAGTGGAATTCCATCCATTACCTTTGGTCCTGGAGAAGATGGTTGGCCGCCTGTCAACGAGTTTATCGACATGGATAAAGTGGTGGCTGCTACTAAGATTTACGCCTTGTTTTTGTTGGACTTCTTCAAGGTAGAAGAGAGTTAGTGCCTCCACTACGGACGAATCCTACGGACAATCGATCTCACACACGCCCTGGCCTTGCTGGGGTATTTTTTTATCCACCAGATTCAGATTATGCACAATCATCAAATTACAGTCTCGGCTCAGCCTTACCCCATCACACTTGATTTGGCTCATACGGCATTGTTGATCATTGATATGCAAAATGACTTTTGTACCCCCGGTGGTTGGGCCAGTCGCAAGGGGTTTGATATAACCCAAACTCAGAAGCCAATTCAGCCGTTAAAACAGCTACTGGCAACGTTGCGTCAAACCCCTGTTACGGTAATTCACACGCGGGAAGGCCATCGTCCAGATTTAAGTGATTGTCCCCCCCATAAACTGGCGCGATCAAAAAATCAGAATGCGGAAATTGGTAGTAAAGGGGCAATGGGACGATTGTTGACCCGAGGTTCAAAAAGCCATGATTTTGTGGATGAACTGCAGCCAGTAGCCGGGGAAATTGTATTAGATAAGCCTGGAAAGGGAGCTTTTGTGGCCACGGATTTGGACTTGATTTTACGACAGCGAGGTATTAAGAAGTTATTGTTAACAGGTGTTACAACAGAATGCTGTGTGCATACAACACTAAGAACAGCCAATGACTTGGGTTATGAGTGTTTGTTGCTAGAAGACTGTTGTGCGTCGTTGGTGCCGGAGTTTCATCGGATATCGGTGGAAATGGCTCAGGTGATTTTTGGCTGGGTAACAACGTCTAAAGAATTATTGACACCTCTCGTACCTTAAATCTGTAGATGTGCCTACAACCAACAGATTTATAACCTAATCCTGCAATGCCACAATTAAATTCGTTCTCTGAAGTTATTCTGTTAGTTCTTTTCAATGAGAGCCAGCTATCTCCGCTAAAATCGCTTCAATCGTGTTCACAACAGCTTCAGACTTTTGTGAGTTATGAACATCCGGATGGGGCGAGGCAAACCGTCCTGAATCGTTGTCAAAGTATTGACCAGAGGCAGTTGAAAATTCATCCGATAGGGCAGCACGGGTAAGAATCTCAGCACCGATACGAATATCTCCTCCAGCGACACCAAAGGCCTGTTTAACCATTTTGCTGCCAAGCATGGAACCGGGATTAACAGCAATGATGACTGGGCTGTTATCCTTTAGTGACAGCACATGGGACCACATGGTAACTGCCAGCTTGCTTTGGGCATAGGCTGTAAAGTCTTCGGTAATCTTAACTTGCCCTGTCAATGCTTTTAGGTTGACCGGTGACTGGGCTGCAGAAGACACATTCACAATTCGCCCAGAGGGTCCTATTAGTGGCAGCAGTCGTTGAGTGAGTAGATAGGGTGCGATCGCATTCACAACAAAACGAATATCTAGACCGTCCTGGGTTATGGGACTAGAGGTCTTAAATACGCCCGCATTGTTGATGAGCACATCCAATGTGGTGTAGTTCGCAGCTACAACCTTGGCCAGATTTTCCACATCCGCCATCCGAGAAAGATCGGCCACATAGCTTTCCACTTGTCCGCCATCGGCAGCAAGAGATTTTTCCACTGCCTTTAATTTGGTCTCGCTACGTCCATGTAACAGGACTTTATGCCCCATCGAAACCAATTTTTTGGCAGTTTCTAGACCAATGCCGTCGGTGGAGCCTGTAACTAGAATAGTCTTTCCCATGGCCTTATTTTCCTGTTGCTACCGTTGCTAATTTAGAACATGAAACAATCTGAGAGCGCTAGCAATTCTCACCAGCGAAGTCTGGCAGGATGTCCTCGGCAAGACGCTGTAGCGTGGTTTCAATGTTGGCTTGGTTAAAACGGAGATTTAGGGCAACATGGTTTACCCCAATCTCTTCTAGAGATTTTAGATGGTCACGCAGGTGGCGTGTTCCTAACCGGAACCCTAAGTGGATGGGCTGTGGTCTGGTATCAGGATTGTTGGTCAGATCCACATAGAGTGGCTGCATAACCGGTTTTGCAGGCTGTTCCGCCGCTTTGAGCTGGGCCTGCCAATCAGCAATAATCTGTGCCTGGAGAGCGGTACTTCGGGGATACATCATCCACCCATCACCATTCTGGGCAATCCAGTCAGTACTTTGTTGGCTGCCCCCTGTAATCAACAGCGGCAGTTTGCCAGAGGTTGGTTTAGGGAGCATATCCATGCTGCCATAGGGACTGCCATAGCTGTTTTCAAACGCTGGTGAATGTTCACCCATATGTCTAATGTAGGCAAAACTCTCACGAAATCGTTCACCACGATTAGCAAAGGGTAAATTGAGGGCCGGGTACTCCTCCGGTCGGTCCCCGGACGCCACCCCTAAAATTAGTCGTCCCCCAGATAGGACATCCACGCTGGCAGCGGCCTTGGCCACATGTAGCGGATGGCGCAGGGGCAACACAATACTGGCAACACCCAAGGCAATTTTCTGGGTTTGACCCGCTAACAGTCCTAAATACACAAATGGATCGTAGGTCTGACCAGCATCGCCAAAGGATGGCACGTTAAAGGGAACATCCCTTAACCAGACTGCCGAAAATCCGAGTTCTTCCGCAAGTTGAACCCGTTCGAGGTGACGGTCCATGGTGGGTACTGGCCCGGTTGCATAGGTTTCCAGCGGTACCACCAGCCCGAGGCTCAACCGATTGGGGCGAAAGACAGAATTGTAGCCTCGATTAATGGATTGAAACTTTATATCGTCTAGCTGTTTAAGCATTTTGATACATCTCGTTGGCGAGTAAATTTGAAGAGAGTGTCATAGGTTGGCTCTGATTGCAGTGCTCTCATTTTTAAGTAAGGTCGTCTTTGCCTTCAATGAGAAAATGATGGCTGTTTGAGCCAGCCGTCCGAGCTTGGAGATGGGGCAAATAGTCAGGATCTTTCATAAAGGCTAGGGCCGCTTCCTTTGAGGGCCACTCCAAAATAATACGCAGTGCGGCTTCCTCGCCCTCCCCTTCAAGACGTTCATGGCTAGCAGTCCGGGCAAGATACTTCCCACCGTGTTTGGCGACCAGCGTATTGGCAATGGGTAGATAGCCAGGAATCCAGTCTTCAGCAGTGGGCGTGACCGCGAGAACAGAGTAATAGGCCATGGTTAATTCTCCTTGAATTTCTTTTGAGGGATAACAGCAATGAGCTGACTGCGGTGGAGAAAACAGACCCTGCCGCTATGGGTCTGGCAATGGTGGTGTAGGAATTGATTATGGCTTTCCCACAATACTATTGACAAGTACCTACATTTTTGTAAGTAATGGAACTATTTGAACCTATTGGCCTCTCACAATGGCACGAAAGTATAACTGGAAAACCGGGTGTGATGTGGAAGCGACGCTAAGCGTCATTGGTGGCAGGTGGAAGGCAATACTTGTGTGCCATCTGCTGGATGGGCGCAAGCGTTTTGGTCAACTACGCCGCCTAACTCCCAATGCGACAGAACGGATGATCACGCTACAGCTGCGGGAACTGGAGGCGGACGGCGTGGTCTCACGCCATGTGTATGCTGAAGTGCCCCCCCGTGTGGAGTACGAGTTAACGGAGTTTGGCCGCTCCCTTGAAGCAATTCTTCGACTGATGCAGGATTGGGGCAGTGCGTTTAAGGCCCGTCGGCTGGCTGAGGAATCAGCCCCTGAGCAAACCAGGGCTTAGTCTGGTTAGAGAGCTGGCCTATGGCTACAACAGTTCAGAGCATTACCCTTGAGGACATTGGCGATTGGCCTGACTAAAGTCATAGAGATAAACAAACGCCCCGGTATCCTGGTAGCTGTCCAATTCAGTACCTAAACAGTTGATATAGTCGAATACCAGGTTGTTTTCATCGGCTACCCAGGCATGGGAAAACAGTACCCACACCCTAGGATTGCCGCGCAGTTGGTCCAGGTCGCGTAAATATCGCTCCCGTTCCTCAGGCGAGACT
The DNA here is from genome assembly GCA_039024555.1 of Cyanobacteria bacterium P01_D01_bin.156. Lineage (GTDB taxonomy): Bacteria > Cyanobacteriota > Cyanobacteriia > Phormidesmidales > Phormidesmidaceae > Leptothoe. Next base: position 65,347 of record JBCCQQ010000031.1, on the reverse strand, counting down.
CCTTTACCATCATAGGCATCTAAGTCATCAATGCCGAGAATATAGTCGTCCGGTGTGTAGCCAAAGCGGTCAGTGTAAAACAAAAACTGTGGCTGGCCTGACTGATAAACGTATAAGGTGTCGTTCTCTTGCTGATGGGTTTGGATATATTCAATCACCGGACGGATCTCTTCTCTTAAATGGGGCGTGTACAGCTGGGGTAATGCTGTCGTTAGCGGTTGGAAAATAACCAAACTTGCCAGACCAATACCAAGGGCACGCCCATAGATATTTCGGTTTCTGATGAGTAGGTCCACCCCCAATGCAACACCTAAAATCAGCAGGGGCATTAAAAAGAAGACTAGACGACCTGAGAAGGGATATTTTTGAATACAGGCGGCCAATAGAGTGAACAAAATCGGGAATAAAACCATCCCTAGCTCTCGACGGCGGTATAGGGTAAAACATCCCAATAAGAAGAATGCGATCGCAACCCCATCCCAGGGGCCAACCAGCTCCAGCGGCTCATGAAACGACCGCCCCAGACGATCTAGCATCCACACCAATGCTTCAAACACATTCTCATCTGGCCCTAAAAAAGCACCCTTTTTCTGCCAGGAAGACTTCAACAGGTCATTAGAGCCCAGGTCTTGAAGCGAGAAAATATAAAATAGCCCAAAGCTCGTGAACCAGCTTAGATAGATTCCCAGTCTGGTGACTAGGGAGCGACTAAGCTTAAATCCCTTTTGGGTCCACTTGAGCAGTGAGCCCACCGCAGCCCCCGCTAGAACAAACACCGCTGGGTGCGAAAACCAAACAGCAGCAGAGCCAAGTAAGGCAAAAATTATCGCCTGTCCTCTAAAGGTGAACTTAGACTCAGTTTGTTGAACCAGTAACAGACATGCCAGGGTTAGGGCTGCATCGGTGGCATACTGCTTAACCTCGGTGGAAAAGTAGATAAACGATGGCAAAAATCCCACCATTGCCAGGGCTACGAGCACCGCCGCGCCCTTTGTATATCGGCGGACTGCAACATACATTAAGGGCATTGTTGCCAAACCAGCCAACAATGGAAACAGCCGCAGGCTATATTCATTAATGCCGAAGAGCTGAGTTGACAATTTTTCAACCCACAGAAACCCGATGGGAGCTCCCTGGCCATAGTCCAAAGGCTGAAGCAGTTCACCATAGGAGCGATTGATAATATTCAGCGCGATGGTGGCTTCGTCGCCCCACAAAGAACGATTGAATCCATATTGAATCAGTCTGATCAATCCACTCAGCAGAATAATGAGTCCTGCCATCATGTCAGTGGTGGTCAATGACTTCAATCGTTGCAAACCTAGTGCCCTCTATCCTTTAGACCTCAGAGTTTACCATTACCGATTGAGGGGATGAAACAATCTGCAGCCATGTTCCACAGTGGAAAATCACGTTGGCTGCACTCTGTATAGGTGAGGTTTTTGAGTGTCTTTACTTTCCCAAAGTAGTTCTAATTTGGCCGTTTTAAGGGTTTGGGCACAGGGCCTCTGATAACAAATGAGATAATCCACATCGGCCAGCTGATCAGCGGCTTCTTCTAAAGGATGAATGTCAGTATGGGTATCCTCCGTTTGTAATGGAACAAATTGCACATCGGGGTTTTTGAACATAATCGAGAAATAATGACCATAGCCGATGATGGCCACTCGTTTAGCATCCGATAAGAACGGATGCATACTATCCGTCTGGTCGCCATTGTATAAACGCTCATAGGTCTGGCGATCTCGGGTCCAATCACTGTATAACCAAATATTGTTATGGGTGATCGCTCCGTAGCTAAAATCCTCGCTTAGCGCCAATACCGGCTTCACGCAGTTATAGAGGCAGGCATAGATGAGGATACTGATACTCAACCAGCGCCAAGCAGACAAGCCCCATTCTTTGATACGAAATTGCCTTAAAGCTGTTGCCACACAAATTCCTGTACACACAATTGGCATGGTAAAAAAGCGTGACTTCCAGGGAGACCATCCCACTTTGTAGCTAGTGGCCAGGACTAAGCAAAGGGCAACGATGGCCATTAGCCGCGACAGTTTGCGACCGCTTATCAAACACCAAATAATCGATGGAAAGACAAGAAAAAGACTGACGGGACCAAACCAGGAAGTGCCTTCTAACGATAGCCAGGTAATCTCAAGCGGTTGCCATTTAATGAACGCAGCTTGGCCCGCATTGCCTAATAGGGGATCAAACAAGCTATCGTAAACGGTCTGTAGTGTATTTACGATGGACCACCCCATGGAAGACTGTAAGAGAATTTCCACAGGCTCCAATAGATGAATGCTTTGAAATGTGTAACGGACTAGATTGGCAATGCCCCCCAACAGCCCGTCAGTATTCTGATTTTTGAGGATAAACTTTTCTGGACCGAGCCAGCTGCCAAATTGCTGGTAATTATAGGCAAATAGCCAGCATTGGGACAGGATAATGCCTGGACAGATACACAGGGCAAGGGCACGCCACTCATTAACGATGGAACGCATTAAAAGAGAGAATTTCCCCTGCCGAATGACGAGACTTAACCAACCTAGTAAAAAGAAAGCGGCAAATAATACAAAGGTGGTTTTGGCCGACACTCCAAAACACAGGGTTACCCCTAAACCGACCAAGGCTTCAACGGTCCCTATTCGCAGCCACCGGTCTCCCCAAAGTACACAGGCTAAGGCAACAGCGGCAATGATAATGTCATTTTTAGTTTCGGTAGATTGATAAATAATCTCGGGCAGACAGGAGATTACGAGCGCACTCGTTAGAGCGATGCTGCGGCTAACTCTAGGACGTACCAGCCCGTAGGTTCCAAACAAAATCACGAGGTATGACAGCCAGCTAAATAGTCCTAATCCATAATCGGTCTGCGATCGCAAAAATATATGGAACAGAATATCCGCCCCTACCGGAAAAACAGCCTGGTGGGGAGTGACAAAATCTTGGAGAAACAGGCTACGGTTTTGTTCCCACAGCAGAACTCTCGGCAGATGGTACACCAGGGCATCCCAACTGCCCGGCGGTAACAATACGGCCTGCAGCCAGAGATACGTGAGCGCAATGGCCAGAACCGTCAATATTCTGGGATAGGCTGCCCAAATGGACTTTAATGCTTTAGGAATATCACTAACAGCACTCCAGTTTTTTCGATTGACCCAAAGAATAGCCGCTAGGGCAACACCTTCTAGAACAGGGATACTGTCAGGGCGCTGAATTAAAAAGCCGATTTGGAATAAAAGCGAAACAAGGGTTAATCCAGACGTGATACCCAGTGCTAATGAAACTGAGACGGAATAAGGTTTGGCATGTCGCCGTAGCCAAACAAAGAAACCTAGACAAAGCACTGTAACCTCTACCACGGGGAACAGTGCAGCAATCGCATCCATGTATTAAGTTATAGTCCTGCCAGTACAGATCCTAAAAGTATCCTCACGAATAGGCAAGGATACCTATGCACGGCACTTTTCTAACGACCCTTTGACATGCGCTGCTTGGATAACCGTCGGTAGAGGGTGTAGGCAACCGCAATTAGGCTAAAGGAAAACAGGGTGGTCAACGTCCCCAAGGCATAGAGGGCGGGGGATGTGACGTTGGTGGTCATGCCAAAAATTTCTAGGGGCAGGGTGTTGTACTGCCCTGACACCAAGGATGTGCGCGTAAACTCATCGTAGGAGAGAGTAAACGTTAGCAGACTCACCCCCACTAGGCTAGGGGCAATCAGCGGAAACACGATCTCCAGAAATGTATTGGCATCGCTGGCCCCCAGATCCCTGGCCGCTTCTTCGTAGGATGGGTTAAACCGGTTAAAAATCCCAAGCATAATCAAAAATGCAATGGGTAGGGTCCAGGTTAGGTGGGCGCCCAAACCAGAGCTGTACCAGCGGGTGGGCCATTGCATCACCTGAAACATAACGCCCAACCCCAGAGAAACCAGGATGCTGGGCACAATTAAGCTGGCGATGCTGAGATAAAATAGCACCGTTGAACCGCGAAAGCGTTGGCGAAAGGCCATGGCGGCTGAAACGGCCATGGTGGCCACCAGAACGGTAACGATGCCACCGAGAATTAGCGATCGCACAAAGGGCTCGACAAAATTTCCTACCCGCTGTTCTTGAAACACCTGACCCAGCCAGTAGAAGCTAAAGCCCCTAACCGGAAATGTAAGCGTACCTTCCGGTCCCTGCAGCGACAGAATAAAAATGGTGAGCATCGGACCGTAGAGAAAGATCACAAACAGTCCAAAGAATGCGGCTAAAAGATAAAAAGAGAAGGATCGCTTTTTCATAGTTCCTTTCGAATATCCACCAGGCGCAAAATCGAAATCACCACCGTTAGGGTAACGACCAACAAGACGATGGCATTAGCTGCTGCCAAGGGATACTGTAGACTACCAATCTGGGTTTGAATGAGTTTACCGATGGACGCGGCCTGTCCCCCACCCATAAGTCGTACGGTTACAAACTCTCCCATCACCAGGGTGACAATAAAAATGGAGCCAATGGCAATCCCCGGAGCCGACAGGGGCAGTATCACTTCCTTAAAGACGCTAAACCCAGAAGCCCCCATATCTTCAGCGGCGGTCACCAGGGTGCGATCAATGCGCATCAAGCTGTTAAAAATAGGCGCAATCATAAAAATCACATAGAGATGCACCATCCCCAGAATCACCGCAAAGTCAGAATAGAGTAGAAATTCCAACGGCTCCTGGGTAATGTTTGCACCAATAAGTAACTGGTTGGCCAACCCTTCCCGCCCCAACAGGGGCAACCAGGAAATCATTCGAATAATATTAGAGGTCCAAAAAGGAATCGTACACAGCAAAAATAACAACACCTGCCACCGCAGCTTTGGCACATGAAACGCCAAAAAATATGCCACTGGGTAGCCAATGAGCAACGTAAACAGCCAGGTGAGGCCAACAAATTTAAAGGTATTTAGATAAGTTCTAAGGGTGACATCGGAGGTAAAAATGCCGATGTAATTGTCCAGGGTAAAGGCCGGGGTCATGGAGAAGCCGTTAAACTCCCAGAAACTGACCACACCAATTAGGACAATGGGAAATACTAAGAAAATCCCCAGTGCGATCGCTTGGGGCATTGCCAGAATATAAGGCTTTACATTCGTCCAGGCTTTAGCCATAACAAAAAATAAGTCTGCAATGGGTTCCCCTTGAATAAGGGGAACTGTCAGGGAGGGGTCTGGATAAAGCAGCACTAACAACCGAAAACCCCTCAGTTGGTTCCCCTTGCGAAGGGGAACCGTTGCTGGTCACGCTTAATGTCAATAATCTTCCAGTTACGTATATACAGTCTGGAAAAAGCAGAGATGGGTGACGGTTAGAACTAGTGGCCGAGCACCCATCCCGATTGACCTGTACCCCTCCCAAGAGGGGAATCTTACCTAGGAAGCGATAAACTCATTCCACTTCTGCACCAGGTAGGTGTTCTCTTCCATAGTGGAGTTCCAGCAAACAATGTTGCCAAAACGCTCCTTAAAGGAACCACCATCGCGAACAACACCAGCCTTAGCCAGAGTCTTCTCAAAGGGGTCTACCATATCGGTAGCTGCGGCTTTACCCTCGTACCAGAAGTCCCATTCCTCAGCGGACATATACTTCTTAGCATTTTCAGGTGCTGCACTGTAGTATCCCTGGCGACCTAGGAAGGCACCAACCCAGCCCTCTAGCATCCAGTTCATGTACTCATAGGCTGCATCGAGCTGGATACCGCTGAGATTCTTAGATAGACCAATACCGCCGCCCCAGCCGCGATAGCCTTCCTTCAGAGGTGCATAGATGCACTCAATTCCCTGGGACTGAACCGCAGTTACCGCTGGAGACCACATAGACTGTAGTACCACTTCGCCCTGGGCCATCAGGTTAACCGATTCATCAAAGGTCTCCCAGAAAGCGCGGAACTGTCCGTTGGCTTTTTGTTCCTTAAGGATATCGGTAATCTGGTCGATTTCTGCCTTGGTCATGTTGCCCTTATCGCCAAAGCTCATCAGACCCAGAGCTTCAGCCACCATGGCCGCATCCATAATGCCGATTTGAGGAATATTTAGGATAGAAGTCTTACCCTTAAATTCCTCGTTAAACAACTCTCCCCAGCTTTCAATGGTGCGACCCACCAGGTCAGGGCGATAGCCTAGGGTGTCAGCGTTGTACTGGAAGGGAATTAATGTAGCAAAGTCTGTGGGTGTGGCAGAAAATTCCTTAGAATCTGCCCCGGTTAGATACATCACCTTGTAGGGAGCCGTACCTTGGGATTTTTCAACGGGTAGGCCATCAAACTTACCCGAGGTAAAGAAGGGAACAATTTTGTCCCAGTCCTTAATTTTAGACACCATAATGGGCTGCAGGTTACCAGAGGGGACTACCAGCGGCAGGCTAAAGTACTCACCATCAAAAATGTCGTACTGATCAGGTTGAGTAATGGCAATCTGGTTATTTTCTGTCGTACCCAATGCCCGCATTTCCAGCTTGAAGCCCAGATCTTCTTGAGCCTTGTCGCGAATCTCATTGATCTGGGAAACACCGGTACCAATTAGGCGTAGCGTAACATCCTTGATCTGGTTAGTATTCACCTCGGGACCAGGGGCCGGATTGTTGGGAGTCCCCTTGGGAGCAGCACAGCGTGCGGTGGTAACCGCCGCACCAGCAGCCAAGCCTGTGTAAAGTAATTTACGACGGGTGATTTTTGCCATAGTCAGTTCCTAGAAGTAAAGTCAAGTGAGCTCTGTGAATTCCCATTCGTTCAGACAAGTCTGAACGTGGCGGGCTAGTGGGCTAGGAAAACACAGTCATTGGCAGACCATCTCAGTGAAATAGTCTGACCTTCTTGCAGAGCAAGCCTTTGCCAGTCTACTGTCCGTAGCGTATGCAGTAGAGGTTGTCCGGTAGCCGTTGTTAGCAAAGCCACACGGGTAACAAATCCAGTGAGTTCTACCTGGGTAATGCGAGCGGTAACAGAGTTTGTCGGAGAAGGATACGCCTGCGGGGCTTCATCCGTTTTCTCTAGGGTGAGTAGGTCAGGCCGTACACAACAAGCAGCCTCCGTTCCTGGAGGAGTACCATGCCCCACCGCATACATAGACCCAAGACCTTCCACATCGAGCTGGAGTAAATCTTGGCCATTTTCCAAGGGTGTAGATGCCAGCACTTTGCCAGTAAAAATATTGTTGTCGCCAATGAAGCGGGCTACAAACTTAGACGCTGGCCGGTTAAACAACTCGGTAGGTGTGGCCACCTGATCAATGTGACCGTGGTTCATTACTACGATCTGATCCGATAGGGAGAAGGCTTCTTCCACATGGTGAGTTACCTGAATAAAGGTAAGCCCAAACTGCTTTTGAATTTTCCGTAGCTCCCCCCGCATGCGCACCCGTAAGTTTTCATCTAGGGCACTGAGGGGTTCATCTAACATCAGCACCTTGGGTCGAGTTACCAAGGCTCGGGCCAAAGCAATGCGCTGTTGCTGACCACCACTCAGTTGGTGCGGCCTGCGTTTAGCCGTATGCTCCAGGCCCACCAGGTCTAAAATCTCATTGACCCGCTGCTGGCGTTCCGCCTTTGGCATCCGCTGCATTTTCAGGCCAAATTCAACGTTTTGCCAAACTGTCTTATGGGGAAACAGGGCATAGTTCTGGAACATCATGGCGGTGTTCCGTTTCGCGGCAGGCAGCTCGTTAACACATTCCCCATCGATCAGTACCTGACCGCTGGTGACGGATTCATGGCCGGAAATCATCCGTAGGGCCGTAGTTTTACCGCAACCGCTAGGACCCAACAGACAACAGTAAACCCCGGCTGGAATGTCCAGGGTCATGTTCTCAATGGCCGTTACAGAACCGTATTTTTTCGTCACTGACCGTAGGGCAACACCGGCTGCTGCCTTGGCCAATATATCGGGAGATGGACGTTCTTGAGATACTGATGGAAAAGACCGATCAGCGCTAACCGCCATGGTCATTCTCTCCTGTGCTGTCTGTGGATTCGAGGCTGATACAACTATGGGCGGATCGTTTAGGAATAACTGTTTCTAGTGAACATGGCAGATGTTTAAATGTCGTCTAGACGACAACCGAGGTTAACCCTATCAATGGCCACCCGAATCGTAAGGAAAGTTCCACTAAACTTTAGATTTTCTGGTTCTAGACCTAAAAGCCTTACACAGCAGAATTTTTAGCCATTTTATTTGTTTCAAGGCTGCTGTGTGACCCAGTTTGATGCTAACAAGTACTCGCCTATGTTCTTCTGTTTGTACACCCTAATCCTTAGGCACTATCGCTGATACTCAAGCAAAAAGTAGCACCGTACACAAAAATTCCTAGCAGTTAAGCGGATGAGTAAACGGAGTTACACAATCCAGACATCATGCAAAAAGTTTGACCGCCGCTCAGCTCCTCGATAGGCCATCAATTCAAGCTACAAGTCATACAATCAGGCATCTTTAGCATTTTCTTAATACATGCAACACTTGATGCACATGATGCTAGCCTGTAATTGAAGCTACGATAATTCTCATGGCTAAAGACTCAAAATCTAAGACCCGTCGCATTAGTGTAGATATCGGTGGCATTGAGAAAGAGCTGGAAGAATTTGCAGAGCTGGCAGGCATTCCAGAAGATGTTTGGGAGCAGATGCCGGATAGTCAGAAACTACTGATTTTGGCAAAACGCGGGATCCAAGCAACGCGCGAGGCATTAGCAAAGGATGCTGAGCACCATGGATAACGAAACTCAGCAGGCCATCAGTCAGCTGCGCAACAGAATTGATAGTGTTAACGAATCTTTAGGTATTACAACTGAGGCCCTTGGTGAGTTTATGGAGGAGTGCAGTCGTCGCTTCTCTAGCATTGATGAGATTCTCGAAATTCTTATTAATGAAACCACCGTGGGGCGAAAACAGATTATGGATGAGCTAGAAGCAATCAATAGGAGGCTTGATGACTAATTTTAGTGATATGCGTAAAAAAATTGACGCTATGCGTATAGATCGAGAAGCATGGACTGCCCGCATGCGGCAGATCGATGCCGAACGTGAAGCTAGAAAGTCTAGTGCCCCAAAAACTATTGGGAGTCAGTTTAGAGTTTGGTTTTCTACGATGTTTGAGGTAATTAAGACAAAAATTACACATCGTTGACTGTAGCTCTGGTTGACCCGAAATCTTAACAAGAAGACCCATTAGGCTTTCACTTTGGCTTTAGCATCACCAACAGTTTCAGGACAACGGTAGTGCTGGTCTAGCTTCAGAAGAGTATGTAGCAAAATATTTGCCCCCTGAACGCAATGCTCAGGTGAAGTGTACTCAGTTTCAGAATGGCTAACGCCTCCCTGACTGGGCACAAAAATCATGCCCATGTCTGTGATGTTGGCAATAATCTGAGCATCGTGGCTAGCGCGGCTGGGTAAAGCCTGGGTGGGCAGAGCTAGCTCGTCACATACCTGAGCAATGGTGTTGTAAATGTGGGAATTAACGGGAACCGGCTCGTTCCGTAGCTGGGGTTTAAGCGAAATATTAGTACCAGTTGAGGCTGCGATCGCACCCATTTCTTTCTCCAGCTCAGCCACCATGGCATCCAACCGCTGGTTCGACAAATCCCGAATATCCAGAGTCATCTCCACCCGACCCGGAATCGTATTTGCCACATTAGGCGATAGCTTCATGGCCCCCACAGTAGCCACCTGTTCCCCATAGCCGTTACCGGTTTTGCCGCCGATGCGGTTTACAGCCAGTACAATCTGAGACGCTGCCACCAAAGCATCCTGACGCATGGTCATAGGAGTGGTCCCGGCATGGCTGGCACTACCTTCAATATCAATGATGTATCGCCGCTGGCCCACGATACCCGTCACCAACCCCATGGGGTTACCCGCCGCTTCTAGCACCGGCCCCTGCTCCACATGCAGTTCCACAAAAGCGGCCAAACTGCTGCGCTGGGCCGTCGTCAGGTGAATCCAGTCACCGCCGATAAACGCCACCCCCATTTCGATGGGTTCATAGTGGGGGTGTTCGTAAAAATTAGGGTCCAGGTTGGCCCGACCAGCCATGGCCTTGCTGCCGATCATGGTGCGTTCTTCATCGGCAAATATAATCACCTCCACCGGATGATCCAAACGAATTCCCTGCTCGTGTAGGGTGCGGGCCACTTCCACACCGGCAATCACGCCGTAGGTACCGTCGTAAATGCCCGCATTGGGGACCGTATCTAAATGGGAGCCAGTCGCTAGGGCCGGTGCTTGGGGAAAACGGCCCGGATAGCGGCCAATCATATTGCCAGCGGCATCAATGGTGACCGTCATCCCGGCGGCTTCCATCCAGCCTTTCACCAGGTTGCGCGCTTCCACATCCTCTGGGCTAAAGGCCAACCGCCGTACACCCCCGTTGGGCAATGCTCCAATGGCTGCCACATCGGTCATCATTTGCATCAGGCGTTTGCCATTGATGGCCAGGGGCTTAACAGCAGTAGACGATGCAACGCTAACTGGTGACATAGATGATACCCCCTAGGAATCAAAAACCTTTTTCAAGGCATGTGAGTAATCACACGCAATTTAACTTTGATGAACTAATTTTTTATTGTATGAATTTTACCTGACTCCATCTGTAACGACAGTTACTCTGATGCCGCAATACAAAAAGGAGACTGGCTCCATGGCTGATCAGGGGACAACGGTGGTATTCATTTGCGGCTCTGCCCTGCGGGGACAGCCGGACCATGGCAACTTGCAATCTGCTACGTTTTTGCGGGAGGCCAAAACCACGGCCAGCTATCGGCTGCATGCGGTTAAGGATGGCTGGCACCCTGGCATTTATGCGGCGGAATCAGACGGGATTTCTATTCCTGGTGAGCTGTACGAACTTACGGCAGAGCAATACGACTATTTAGTTTCCACAGAACCGCCCAACATGTATCCGGCAGAGGTGAGTTTAGATGGCGGGGGAAGTGCGATCGCAATGCTCTATCCCCAAAATCTAATCGAAGAAAATAACTGGCCCGACATTTCCCACCACGGCGGCTGGGCCGCCTACAAAGCTGCACAGGATTAGCTATGTCAGACATGCTCTTGCAGAAATCTGTATCGGACTATCTTCTTGAAACTAGATTTTTTGTGGATAGGAGAAGAGTAAACGTAAGGAAATATGCCGTTGCTGATTTATGGGATGGACCGAGCTGGCGACGCTCAACTGTGCCAGACTCTTGCAGAAAAAATCATCCCGAGGATCGGCAACGCCGGAAATATTATGCAGGCTGTACATCTTTCGGAAGGGTGATCAGAAAAGTTGTTCCGTCACCGGGCTTGGATTTGATTTCGATCTTCCCATGATGTTGTTCAATAATTTTGAAACAGATACCTAATCCCAGACCAGTGCCCTTACCGATGGCTTTGGTGGTGAAGAAGGGATCGAAAATCTTGGTTTGGATTTCAGGTGGAATGCCAGGGCCGTTATCACGGAAGCTAATTTGAATGTGTTTAGCGTCAAGCTGTTGCGTCTTAATGATTAATTGTTTGGCCTGACAGTCAGCTTCAAACATTGCATCTAGGGCATTGGCGAGAATGTTCGTAAATACCTGATTGAGCTGAGCGGGCGAGCCTTGAATCATAGGTAAAGAGCTAAAGTCTTTAATGACTTCAACACCGTGCTTAATGCGATGATTCAAAATGAGTAAGGTACTGTTGATACCCTCATGAATATCGAATTCCTTGATGGCAGCTTCGTCTAGACGCGAGTAATTTCGGAGCGACGAGACAATATCTCGGAGGCGTTGTGTACCTAATTTTAGTGAAGATAAGACATTTCCCAAATCCTTTGACACAAAATCCAGATCAATGTCTGCCTGCTTTTCTAGAACAGCTTGGGTCGGCTGGGGATATTCGGTTTTATATGTTTCTACTAGATCCAGTAAATCCTGGCAATAATTGCTCAAAGGTGTCAGATTGCCTCGAACAAAATTGATGGGGTTATTCATTTCGTGGGCAATACCGGCCATCATCTCGCCTAGGCTCGACATTTTTTCAGCCTGAATTAACTGTCGCTGATATTGCTTCAGTTCTTCCAAGGTTTGGGTTAACTCAGCCGTCTGGGTGGCTAGTTGGCGGTTAGCCGTTTCTAGGGCATGTATGGTTTGCTTACGCTCAGTAACATCCTCATAGGAGCAAAACAATCCAATGACGTTACCCGTTTGATCTTGCAAAGGGATTTGGTTGCTGTTGAACCATTGAACACTGCCATCTGGCTGGACCAGGGAATGTTCCTGATTTGTTTGACCGATACCACTTTCTAGGATGCTTAACTGATTGATCTCATCAAAAATTTCAGGTCGATGTTCTCCTAACTCCTGATCTACTTTTTCAAATAGTTTATGGGGGGATGTTACGGTTATATCTTCTGCAAACTTTTGATTGCATCCCACATATTGCAGCTGTTGGTTTTTCCAAAAAATCCGTTGCGGCAAATGGTCAAACACCAGCTGCAGTTGCTGATCGGTCCAGATATGAGGTGGCCGTGACCAAGCATATTGCTGAAAAATCTCATCTAGGGGTGTCTCGGCAATGTTGTTAGTATAGTTATGAATCACCTTTATGGCGACGCCTAAGACTATTTCTAATACTTGCTGTTTGGTATAGCCATGGGCCATAAAAGTGAGAACTTCAGGCTGTTCGACCTGCCCTTTGGTCTCAATCATTCTTTGGGTAAATCGCCGCAGAGCCTGTAGTTTGGGGTCTAGAAGTGGGGTCCCCTTTCGTAAAGCTTCGAGATCTTCGGCAGACATATCACTTGCATCGGCAATAGCACTATGGGAAGCCATGCAATAGTGACAGTTATGGGTGAAGTTGACTGTTAAGTAAATGACTTGCTGTTCAATGGGGCTGAAGCTGGTATCCTCAAATAATTTCCATAGGACCATGCCAGCTTTTAAGAGAGCTGGAGCTTCAGCAGAAACAGCAATTGAATTGGGCAGTAATCCGAAAGTTTCTTTGGCTTGGATTAGGGATGCTTTTGAATCCTCTGGAGCATCCTCAATTGAATAAATTGGCCAATCCATGGTTTCTTTCGCTTGCAACTCTACCCAGAGTTCCCCTCGGCCAAAATGAAGTAGCGTAAAGTGTAGGACTTTATGTATTTGTCCATAATCTAACTACGGGAGCATTAGATCATTAGAAAACCTTGATATCCCTACTCCTTCTTGTTCTTCGATGCCTATTCAGGAAGATTTTTGTAAAGACTATCCCAGGTGGGGTACTTCTGAAGTGTTTTAACAACACTATCTAACGGATTAGATAGAATGTCAGGAAAGGTAGTCTCCTCTGGAAACTGGAGGATAAAGGCCAGCTGTTCTTGGGGAGGCGTAAACTGAGCGTTAATGCTATCGTGATTGCCACGGGCATCGACACGGTACCAGCCAACGTCTTGTAAATAAACTGCGTTGAACCCGTGTAGACAATAGGAAGTCCCTTGTTCATCGATGCTCAGGCGCTGATAGCAAAAACCTGCCGGAATTTGGTTGGCCCGTAACAGAGCTGCTAGTAGATGGCTTTTGGCATAGCAGTAACCGGTGCGATGGTGCAACACATCGGAGGCACGACAGGTAATTGGGTTGAGCTGGTAGTCAAAACTGTGGCGGATATTGTCACGGACCCAGTGAAAACAATGTCTGGCGATGTTCGTAGCGTTGTTTTCTCCTGCTGCCAGGGCTTTAGCTCGTTCGCGAATCGTTGGATGATGCCAGTCGATAATGTCGGTGGACTGCAAATAGGCATCCGTCGGTTGAGAAACAGCCATGGTCGTTTTGAAATCTTTTTTGAATTCTAATGGATGGCAGAAGTTCCTGGAGTCAGCTAGTTTGACCGTTTCTATCGACTGATTTGATAGGTGCTGAAGCTCTAATAGACAGTTTTCGTCGGGTGCGATCGCGATAATTTAATAACCTTGCCTGCCACTGCTGCACCTGGCGTTGCCAAGGGTGACATTCTCGCCAGCGATGGTAGGCCGGAATCGCTACATTATCTAAAAACTGTTGCCAACGCTGGGTAATGGCCGCAGAAGTATAGTATTGGGAACGTTTATAGCCTGCTTCTATTAAAGCTTTGCGCAGCTCTAGATTCTGTTGTAGCTGATCTATATACGTCAACAGTTCGGCCATAGAATTAGCTTCTAAATAATCCACACCGACAGTTCCTTCGGCACGATAGGCCAGTTCTCGACCTAAAATAGCGGGCACTCCAGCCAGCCAGGCATTATAAAGTTTGGTCGCTGGTTTGCGACCATAGCCAGAGCGCTTGAGGTTAAACTGCCGAATCGCTACGATGGCATCAATGGTTTGATAATCATTCCAGCGGGTATCAACCGATTGGGCATCATTCCACCGATTGGTATTAATCACTGGCCGCCACTGCAGCCCCCGTTTTTCCAGCTGAGTTTGCCAGTCCGGTGCAAGCAGTTCCGGAGCCAGGCTGTGACGGTGGCCCAGAAATGAAATGGTTTTAAATCGGTTCTGCGGAGGCCGAGGCTTCAGACCAGGCTGGGGCCAGTGGGGAATAAAATGACACCCTTGGCCTACCTCGCAAGGATTTTGCACCACATGGAGCTGGGCCTGGGCACAGACAACAGATTCTGCCTTTAAACAAATCAACAAACGCTGGGAGCTTGGGAAAATCTTGGCTCCACGGGCAGCATTAGCATGAAAAAAAATAATGCCTTCCTCGGGCAGCTGGTTTGTAAGCTGGCAGTCCACTCCACGGTCTTGCAGTTTTAGATAGGTTTGCACTGTCCAGGCATAGATGCCCAGGCCAAACCCTGCCCAGTTTTCGTCACTGGTGTGTGGCAAATCATCAGGCCAAAACGACGGGGGAATATAAAAATAGATGGGCGGCAGCGGCGCATTCACTAGTTAGCACTTTATTCAACAGAACAAGAGACTGTGAAAACCATGTAGGTGCTCCTATGGTTCGCCATTTTACAGGTTCCTAACCCCTACAATGGCAGCAGTGTGGTGTTAGGGTATGAAAATTTTTTACTACCGTCGCCGAGACGGTCAGCCTAACTTTGGCGATCAACTCAATACCTGGCTATGGCCCCAGCTGCTGCCAAACTTTTTTGATGAGGATGAGTCTACTCAGTTTATTGGTACCGGTACCCTACTCAACCATCGTCTGCCAGAACGCACAACCGATGCCCATAAGCTTGTCATCTTTAGCAGTGGTGCAGGGTATGAGCAGCGCCTTAAACAGATTCCCCCTCACTGGCATATTGTTTGTGTGCGGGGTCCCCTCTCCACACAACGTCTCGGTATATCAGCATCAAAAGCGATTACCGATGGTGGCATCCTAGTGCGGCGCTGTTTTACCCCCCAGAGCAAAAAACAGCAGAACTATGCGTTTATGCCCCACGTGCACCACGCTAATTTTGCCGATGGAGCCTGGAAACACCTGTGTGAGACGGCAGGCATTGGCTACATCGATCCTCGCTGGCCTATCGAACACGTTTTAGATGCCATTAGCGGCACAGAGGTGCTGCTGGCGGAGGCTATGCATGGAGCCATTGTGGCAGATGCCCTGCGAACAGCCTGGATTCCGGTGATTACCAGTCCGAGAATTCTTCCGTTTAAATGGAAAGACTGGTGTGCCTCCATTGGTGTCCCCTATCGTCCCTGGAAACTATTCCCCCTAGCGGAATATCCCAACTATGCCAGGGGCATACGCTCTTCACTTCAGGCCAGCTGGCTATGGTCTCAAAAGCTCCAGCAAACGCTAGCACATAATCCTTCTAAGGTTTTAACAGAGTCAACAACCGATAGTCTGTTGAACCTAATTCAGACGGTTCAGCCCTGTCTGAGTTCGGAAAAGACGCTAGAACGACTGACCATTCAGCTAGAAGAGGCCCTGGAGTCCTTAAAGATTTAGAGATAGCCGCCGGTTTTGTTAGGACGGTGCCAAGATACGAGTTAAAGTTGCTCGCGTTGGAAATAGGCATAAAAACTCAATGTAATTGCCAAGGCAGAGATGATAGTCATCACAGTTCCAGGTACAAAGTTGTTGTAGCCACCCAGGTCAATAAATATGAAATATCCGACGTCGAGTAGACCACCAACCAGGGCTGAGACAAATATGGCAGCAATACTCCCACGCCATATCAATACACCACCGATAATTGTCACAACGCCACCCCAAAGCAAATTAAAGCCATGCTGATTAATAATTCCACCAGCAGCATCGGGATAATCTATTGCTAATAAAGCAGGGTCCACGCCATCGGCAATGCCAGAGACTGCGGTCGCTGTGTCACCAGAGATAGTCAGAATCCCAGCTAAGGCATGGACAATGCCCCAAATCACCCAAAGAATGGCGGAGATTTTCAGAAGCGTATGTGTTGTTTTTGGGCTAAGTTGGGGCATGAATAATCTTTCCTAGAAAAGCGGTCAATCGATTACAACCATCCTGAAGATCAGCAACGACAACCCATTCTTATTAGCCGTGATTTGCCCACGGCGACGATCGTATTTGACATAATCCCTATGCCACGTGGCAATAGCATCATTACATGCCGCAAAAATGCTGTAAATTACATTAATACGCACACTAGATGTGCGTTTATGCACAGTTAATGTATGGACAGTTGGAATGAGATCAGAACGGCCTATCAGGTTGCAAGGTTAGGAACTGTGAGTGCGGCAGCCGAGTATCTGGGCGTCCACCGGGCAACTGTTATCCGCCATATCGATGCGCTAGAGGATGTTCTAGGTGAAAAACTTTTTCAGCGCCACTCGCGTGGATATACGCCAACAGAGGTGGGATTAGATTTGATGCGGGTGGCCAAGACCACTGATGAACAGTTTGGTCAACTGGTAGGACGTACCAAAGGGCGGACAAGAGAATTATCTGGGGAATTTGTGGTGACGTCTTTGTATGTCGTCGCACCGATGTTGATGCCAATCCTAAAAGCTTTTCAGGCCCAACATCCGAACATTGTTGTGCGCTATATGGTTAGCGATCGCATCTTTCAGCTGGAATATGGGGAAGCTCATGTGGCTATACGCGGGGGTCCCCAACCGGAGAACCCAGACAATGTTATTCAGCCTTTTCCCAAACTGAAAATGGGATTATACGCTAGCACAGACTACATTTCTCGCCATGGCAGTCCGCAAACCCTGGATGATTTTACAAACCATAGTTTTGTAGGGTTTGCAAACCCAAGCTTCCGAGCAAGCTTTAATCTCTGGCTACGCGCTCATATTCCCGAACGCAATATTATTTTCCGAAGTAACAGTGCCCTTGTGTTAGAGCAGGCAGTAATATCAGGAACAGGTATCGGTTTCATAGCCGCTTTTAGAGGCAATGCATACCCTGATTTAATTGAAATCTGGCCACATCAGGATGAATGGGATCTCTCATTCTGGCTCGTAACCCATGTTGATTTGCACCACACGGCTAAGGTACAGACCTTTCTTAAGTTTTTGCAGAATGGGTTAGAGCAGTAAAGACAGGCTGGACTCAGCAGTCTCCAAAATTTCATAATTCAAATCATTTTTGTCCTCAATTCCCAACAAGATTTGGGAATCATAATTGGTTCTGCGAGAATAATTGCCGTTCTTAAAAAGATTAAGAAAATCTAATTTCAACAAAAATTGTCGCGATTTAAATTTGGTTGGCTAGACTAACAAGGGGACAGGGTTTTTCTTTTTTGCCGTTGCTGATTTAGAGAATGAATCAATCTAATAGAATTTCAGCAAATTCGGACCTGACCAGTGCACTACAGCTCCACAGTATCTCTCTTGTGTGGAGTTGGGGAGTTCCGATTGCCGTCTCTTTAGCTTTTGGAGTACTAAGCACTCCCGCTCAAGCAGCCACATTTTCTCTGGGCGGATTTTCATTTAGCGAAGCCGCCGGTGATTTTACGATTACCGGAGGAGAAGGTATTCTCGGCGGTTTTCGTATTTTCCAGGATGTGACCGGTCCTGACATTGACCTGTTTATGTCCATCAGCGGATTACGCGGGTCGGGTTTTATTGGCTTTAGATTTGAATCAATCCTGACCAATCGGACAGATACTCCCTGGGTCTTTTTTGACCACGAGCTTCAAGAACAGTTGGGAACCCCTAGCCCTGAAGAAGATGGTTTGTCGTTTGCTCAAAATATCCCTGAATTCAGACCCTTTACATCCAATGCTTTTTCGGTAGTGGATGAAGTCACCGACGTACGAGATTTTGTTAATTTTTCCGGTGGGGTGGTCAATCCAAACGAAACCGTAGGCTTTCGCTACGTTGTTCTAGACAATGCCCCTAATGACGTATTCTTTCTCAGACAGCGGCCTAACTTTGCTCCGGGTGGTGTGGGATTAGTTGCACCCGACCCCATAGTGCCTCCCCCTACTGAGCCAGTTGTTGACCCTCCCGCCGACCCGGTAGTAGTAGATCCTCCTGTTGTTGACCCTATTCCCCTTCCCATTGATGAACCAGTAGCAACAGTTCCTGAACCAGGAATCGTTTTAGGATTCCTGAGTCTTTTTGGAATGGGAAGCTTACTTCATAGTAAACATACCAATGGAGAAGATAGGTAAAATTGGGTGTTCTCCAAGAACTTTTTTCAATAGCTGCTCTATTTTTTGGCATCAAGAAAGTGTGGTCACCCTATTTTCTTCTGAACCCGGACCTAAAAAACTTTCTTAAGTTGACAATGAAATACTTAAAGTTGACAATATCGTAATGAGGCTTTTGAAAACTTGGAATAATTTTAGTGGCCAAAAAAATCCGTAAACGTAGTGAATTAATTCGTCAGTTTATTCTAAATAATGTCAACGAATACCCAGAACAGATAGCGGTCCTGGCAGCTGATGAGTTTGGGATTACTCGACAGGCCATTAATAAGCATATTAAACAACTTATTGAGCAGAAGCTAGTAGTCGTAGAAGGCTCTACAAGGAGTAAGCGTTACTATCTGAGGTCGCAATCTGCGTGGCTGAAAAACTACGCGCTAGACCCTGATCTGACGGAAGATATTGTTTGGGATGTTGATATTAGACCTCTGGTAGTGAATTTGCCCGGCAATGTGAAAGACATTTGGTGGTATGGATTTTCTGAAATGTTTAACAATGCCATCGATCACTCATCTGGAAAAACGATAACTGTCAAAGTAGAGAAAACTGCCACTGATACAGAAATTATTATCAGTGATGATGGTGAAGGCATATTCAAAAAAATCCAGAGAGAATTAAATCTACACGATCAGAGGCATTCTGTTCTTGAACTTGCTAAAGGCAAACTGACAACAGACCCAAAACGTCACAGTGGTCAGGGAATTTTTTTTACATCGCGCATGTTTGATTCATTCGCGATTCTCTCTGGAATTGTATATTTCTCTCACGAATTTAATAAGGTTGAAGATTGGATCTTTGAGAACGACACTGGTCAGTCTAGTACGACTGTTTTTATGAAATTGAGCAATACAACTTCAAGAACCGACAGGAAGATATTTGACCTTTTCTCATCGGGTGATGACTACGCATTTACCAAAACAGTGGTGCCCGTTCGCTTAACCCAATATGGGGATGAAAAATTGGTATCTCGTTCACAAGCTAAAAGGTTGCTAGCAAGAGTCAACAAATTTAAGGTGGTTGTTTTTGACTTTAGTGAAGTGGACTCTATTGGCCAAGCGTTTGCGGATGAAGTTTTTCGGGTTTTTAGAAAACAATATCCAGATATAGACATTAAGAGTATCAATCAAAATAAATATGTTATGCAGATGATTCGGCGTGCAGAAAGCAATGATATCTAGTACAGCGTCAAAGCAGCTAAAATTAGGGTTGAGACGGAATGAGTGGGAAATCGTGAGTAGTGATTACCGTGTTTAAGCTGCAGCTAGGGTTGTTTACCCTGTGTGAGCATGAGCCAAATTAATACCGGTGCACCCAACAAGGCCATGACCGCATTCAGGGGCAACACCGTTTGGCTACCGGGCATTTGAGCAATGGTGTTAGCCACCAGGGCCAGCAAAGCGCCTAATAGAGTGACTACTGGTACTAGCAACCGATGGTCCTGGGTCCGAAAAAGACTGCGCCCTAAGTGGGGAACTGCCACCCCTAAAAAGGCGATGGGACCACAAAATGCGGTGATTCCTCCGGCTAGAAGAGAGGCGCTAAAAATTAGATAACAGCGTACTAAAACGATGGAAAGACCTAGACTCATAGCCTGTTCTTCTCCCAGAAGTAACAGATTGAGGGGGTTGCAAGACAGTTGGGAAATGACTAAACCAACGACAACTATTGAAAGTAACCAGGGCATTTGCTGCCAGGTAACTCCGCTAAAGCTACCGTAGGTCCAGTTAAGATAGGCCAGGGTTTGTTCCTGACGACTAAAGTGGAGCAAAATGGTGACCAATGCCGTGGTGATGTAGCCCAACATGAGTCCAAAAATTAGCAGGCCCAGGGAACTACGCACCTGGCGTGCCATCACCAATACAAGGACCATTGAGATCGCAGCCCCCAAACTAGCAGCACCAACAACACTCAGCTGACCCAGCCAACCCATACCGCCACCGGTTAGTACCACCATAGCCGCCCCCAGACTAGCCCCTGCATTAATGCCTAAAACAGACGGTCCTGCTAGGGCGTTGCGAAATAATGCCTGAAGTTGTAAACCACTCATAGCCAGTGCCGACCCAGCTGCCATCGCTGTTAAAGAGCGGGGGAGACGAAAGTTAAGGATAATCTCTTGCCAAGCGGGTTTGGTGGCAGTGCCACCAAACAGCACATTCAGCACTTCACTAGGGGGAATAGCAACGGAGCCAAGGGCTAGGCTGACAATAAAGGTAATGCAGAGGGCCAGAGTCAGGAGGGTTAGGCCGCTAATGTGGCCGATGGACTGGCATTTAAGGAGCCTGGGTGGTTTGTTGGGGGGTGGATTTAGGGGGTAAATTTTGTTGGCCATAGTTTTGTTTTGTGGGCTTGGAGAGGGGGCGTCAAATACTCGACTCTAGCCAGGTCACCTGCAAACAACTGAATGGCGAGCCGTGGCAATGGAACTCAAATGCATGGTGAATGGGCCAGCAGGTGGATGTCCGTCACTTGGGCTAGCAGGATTGGAGCGTTTATGGCTCTAGCTTTTGGTAGTAGACCAGTTCATGGTCGGGTAACAGCTCCGGATGAAAAATCTTCACCAGGTCCGCCAGAATCAGGTGGGGGTTCATGGCTCCACTTTCCCAATAGTCGTTACCGCCAAATGCATTCATGCGGGCGTGGTTGTTATAGATACTGTCTTGCTTAAAGGCGCTAAAGCTGCCATACCTGGGGTCGGTTGCGATCGCATCCCCATAACTCTGCCAATCCTGACTCACATTCACCCAGATCTCGGCATCTGCCGCCTGGTCCACCACCGATTCAAAATCTAATGGGATGGTTACTGTAGAGTTATTGTTCTGCCACAGATAGTCTCCCCCCGCATCTCGTAGTAGCTGAGCCGCATAGCTTTTTCCTCCAGACATATACCAGGTACCCTCATAGCTAAAGCCAGCAAAGACCGTCGGTTGTTCTGCTAGGTTATCAGTGAGTGCGACCAACGCCCCATACTCGTCAGAAATTTCTGCAAAAATCTGTTGTGCTTCAGCCTCTTGATTAAAAAATAATGCTGTAAATTTTAACCACTCTGCCCGTCCCAAAGGAGATGTTTCCACATAGTCTCCCACGACTGCCACTGGCAGCCCTGCCTGGATCATGCGACCATAGCTATCAGTATCCGGATCTCCGGCACCGTAGGTCATCACTAAATCAGGATCGCTCACTAACAAGGCTTCAATGTTGAGAGTCTGACCCGCCTGAAACTCAATTAATTTTCCGTCATCAATCTTGGCTCGAATTTTAGGCGCATAAACTAGACTAAAATTGTCCATCCCCACCAGTGCATCTAGCTGCTCTAGTACCTCTAAATGGGGTAAATAGGTAGTGGAAAGCGTGGCTACAGTATCGATGGGGACCTGAATTAGCTGGGCATTTTCAAACCCCTCAGGCTCCGGGGTGCCACACTGTACCAATACATATTCAAAGGTCTCGTTTGCGTCTTGCCAAGGCTGCGTTACGGTTACAACTTTATAGTTCTTAGAGTACTCCACCACAAATCCTGACGCATAGCTGAGAGAGAGCTTTGTAGGGAAATAGTCTACTGTCGGATCATACTCTTCTACACAATTGCCCCCCTGCGTCTCGGGCAAATCAGCAGTCGCAGAAGGTGTTTGGCGACAGCTGGTCGCCAATACTGCCACGAGTAAACCCGTTGCCAGAGACTTTATCCCGTCAAAATTAGAAACCACCCAAGAAGGAGATCGATACCTAGCGCTAAAGATCGAAGATTTCTTTGTAGAGACTCCTCTACCATAACAACAACGAGTTTCAAAGACATAAGAACAGATCTTTAACCAGTGGAACATCAAGTCCCCCTCCTTTTAATCACCATATCAAGAAGCCGGAAGTCAGAATTCGGAAGTCGGAAAGACTGGCATTCCTAATTCCTAACTCCGACTTCCTAACTCCTAATTCCCACCCCCTTAGTTCTCAGAGGAACTTTGACTTTGTTCTCTAATCAACTGTTGCACCTTGAGGACAGCCTGATTGTACTCTGGCCCTTTGCGGTGGGGGACAGCATCAAAAGCCCGCTGTTCATCTTCCATCATTAAAACATCCTGGTCCACTAGCCCCGCTAACAACCCTCGTGCGGCATTAAACAAACTGTTTTTAACAAATCGTCGAAAGCGCATCGGTAGCTTGTGTAGTCGATGAAATGCGCCCAGGGAAACAAAATGTACCAGATAGGCGCGGGTACGATTTTCACTAACAGGAGAAAACAAACAGTAAATTTTGAAGTCCTTTCCTAGAACAGATTGCCAGTGGGGATAAACATAGCTCACATCAAGGTTAGTGGGTCGCAGCTGACGCATGGCCGGAATAAATAACTGACCCACAGAATAGATCTTGTCGATTTTGTAGTAGCTTTCAGCATCGTAGTGAGCATCAACCCGATTGGGGCTAGTCTCAATATCTCGGAGAACTGGATTGGCCCAGGCTTGGAGGTTATTGTGTAACCGCCCATGGTACATGTCCATCAGGTTCTCGATCAGAAATGAAAAGTGAGCCTGGGTATCAATGGTGGTGAAAGAGGCAATGTAATTAATGTGATCCCACTCTGGTAGTCCCATCAGGGGAACGCTATCGGCCAGAGCGGCATCCCCTGGAAATAACCAGATAAAGCCATCCTGTTCTCGTATTGGATAGGTTCGTAAACGACATGTGGGCAACTTTTGGTTTTCGTTTAGATAGGGTACATCGACACAGGTACCGTCACCGTCAAACTGCCAGCCGTGGTAGACACATTCCAATTGATTGCCCTGCACCTGACCATGACTGAGACGCACCTGACGATGGGGGCAGCGATCTTCAAGGGCATGAATGGTGAGATTGCTGTCTCGATACAGAACAATTTGCTGGTGCCACAGCACGATGCCCAGGGGCTTATTCGTTAGTTCATTAGCCTGAGCAACGACGTACCAGTGGTTGGGGTTAATGGGAGCACGACGAATGGCCACTTTGGAGGCAAAGGAGTTGGGTGTGTGGGACACAGTAGTCTGTCTCGTTGACATATTCATAATGGGCTTTCTTCATTAAGTGTATCTCACTAAACCTGAGCTCAAATTAGAACATTCGGGTTGTGTATCTTCTCCCTTATAGGCCTCCGATAACCTAGCATAAGCTCAATTCAGAATTGCCTTTTATCGTTGCTGATTTGAGAAATAGACCAATTTGGGCATAATACAATGCGTCAGTATTTCTCAGATACATTCACTCCGAGGAGCAGCAACATTTACCTTTTGTTGCTGGTGATTTAGAGAATGCAGCGCTCTGGTTGTCATGCCATGTATCAGGATGCCTCAAAGCAAGTCATTTGAAGAATCAACAACACCTGTCTTTTATTGAGGAAAGATTGCTATGTACGGCCTAATCAACAAAGCCATTGAGGACATGGTGTGTTCTCATTTTGACGAGGATACTTGGGAGGCTATCAAGGAAAAGGCTGAATTAGATGATATTGATTATTTTATGAGTATGGAAAGCTATCCCGATGATGTTACCCACCGGTTGGTAAAGGCTGCTTGTGAAGTTCTCGATATGTCATCTCAGGATATTTTGAAAACCTTTGGTAAATTTTGGGTGACTTACACGGCCTCAGAAGGCTATGGGGATATGTTGGACAATGCGGGAGAAAATCTTCCGGAATTTCTAAGAAACTTGGATAATCTTCATGCCCGAGTCGGTCTTAGCTTCCCTCAGCTACAACCCCCTGAATTCGAATGTGAAGAAGAGAATCAGGAGAAGATGGAGCTACATTATCATTCCACACGAGAAGGGTTAGGCCCTATGGTTGTAGGTTTGGTTGAGGGCTTAGGCGAACGCTTTAATACTCCTGTTACTGTTGAGCGCATACAGCAACGGGAAGACGGGGCAGACCACGATAGTTTTTCAATTGAGTATAAGGAATAATGTGTCCTAGTCTATGGGACTAACATAATTGAATTGGAAACAGGTCTTCATTTAAGGAAACGGCTTCCGAAGGAAACGGCTTCCGAAGGAAACGGCTTCCGGAAGAATTACTCAAAATGCTACATCTCAAAAAACAACATCTTAGGATGTCAGGATGTTTTTGATAGAACTGTGGGCTTTTCCTTAAAGAGGCCTACAGTTCTGAGCGTAGAAACTTGTTACACAGAGTGAATATGACCCTTCAACAGGTAGGTATGATTGTTCCAAGGCATGGGCTTTCTCCTGAGCAACTCGCTCAGGTATTTCCGTTTCACTTTGTATTCTCTCAGACAAAAGAATTGTTGCAAATCGGTGAGACGTTGCAGCGAATCTATCCTGACTTGGTAGTGGGTGTACCCCTAGATCGGTATTTCACCATCAGCCGACCCAAAATAGATATTGATATTGCTCAAATTGAACAGCATCTTCAATCTTTATTTTTGCTCAAGTCCTGTTCTGGGCATGTGCAAATGCGAGGACAGATGATTGTTCTTAACGGCAATCCTAAGCGGCTGATGTTTTTAGGATCTCCTTGGATTACTGAGCTAAACCAGGTGAAAGACCTGGGGCTGAGTATTGATGATTTTGCGATTCACGATCCATTGGGAGACTACTTGTTTTTGATGCAAGCACAAAATGCAGCCCTGGCGGATTCAAAAAAGCTGACAGCTAAGCTCAAAAAGCAGCGGGCTGCTCTCAAGGAAAGTGAGGCTACTATTCGAGAACTGCATACGATAACGGCAGGTTCTCAGATGAACTTTGACCAGGCGTTGCATCAGATTTTAGCGCTCGGGAAAAAGAAGTTTGGGTTAGAAACGGGTACCCTGGCGCGTATTGATAATGAGCGCTACGTGGTTATCGCTAGACATTTGTCCAATGGTGCGATCGCAACCGGTACCATCCTACAAATAAGCCAAACTTTTTGCCATGAGCTGCTAGCTTCAGACAAGCCTCTTTGCATACCAGCGGTAACTGATTCCGATTGGGCCAACCATGAGGCCCATCGAGCCTTTTGTACAGAAACTTATATTGGCACCCAAATTAAGGTTAACGGCCAAATCTATGGCACCCTTAGCTTTTCCAGCCTGACTCCTCGCGACGGCTCCTTTGGCACCCTTGATCAAGAACTCTTAAAATTGATGGCCCAATGGCTGGGGGGAGAAATCGAGCGACAGCGAGCGGCAACAGAGCTGTCCAACACTCGAGATGAAGCCTTGGCTGCTAGTCGCGCCAAAAGTGATTTTCTCGCGACGATGAGTCATGAAA
Organism: Cyanobacteria bacterium P01_D01_bin.156; assembly: GCA_039024555.1. Taxonomy (GTDB): domain Bacteria; phylum Cyanobacteriota; class Cyanobacteriia; order Phormidesmidales; family Phormidesmidaceae; genus Leptothoe. The sequence continues at coordinate 39,515 of JBCCQQ010000031.1, read as the reverse complement.
TTCGCACACCGATGAATGCCATCATTGGTATGACGGGCCTACTGCTCGATACCCCCTTAACAGAAGAACAGCGGAATTTTGCCACCATTATCCGCAATGGTGGCGATTCTCTATTAACCATTATCAACGACATTTTAGACTTCTCTAAAATTGAGTCTGGCAAGCTTGAGGTAGAGTATCATCCCTTCGAACTGCGGGGCTGTGTTGAAGAGTGTTTAGAATTGATGGCAGCTAAGGCTCGCGAGAAGGGATTAGAGTTAGCCTACCAAATTGATCCGCTGGCTCCCCATAACATTCTGGGTGACGTTACTCGTCTACGACAGATTCTCGTTAATCTGCTGGGCAATGCCATTAAGTTTACCTCTACAGGTGAGGTTGTTGTTTCGGTAGACGCGAATCGCACCCTGACTGAACCCTATGACAGCTCAGCTACGCCCCTGCCCGACTACGAAATTCAGTTTGCGGTTCGAGATACTGGCATTGGTATTCCAACCGATAAAATGCACCGTCTGTTTAAGGCCTTTAGTCAGGTAGATTCATCCACCAGTCGTAAACATGGTGGTACCGGTCTGGGATTAGCGATCTGCAAACGGTTAAGTGAGCTGATGGGGGGCAAACTCTGGGTCGAAAGTGAAGAAGGAAAAGGCTCTACATTTTACTTTACGATTCAGGCACAAATTGCAGCTAGTGAATTCCACCAATCATTAGAACAACACTCTCCAAAACTCAAGGGTAAACGACTCCTAATTGTTGATGACAATGAAACCAATCGCAATATTCTGGCCCAACAGGCTAAGCAATGGGGCATGCGGTTTCGCACGGCAGATTCAGGGGAGAAAGCACTCAATTTATTACGCCGTGAGGGCAGTTTTGATTTGGCCATCCTCGATATGCAAATGCCTGGGATGGATGGTTTAACCCTTGCCATTAAAATGCGTGAGATGCCTAGGTGCCAAACGCTGCCCTTGGTAATGCTGACATCTATGGATAAACCTCGGGAACCTGAACGTATGGCCCAGGCAAATTTTGCCTGCTGCTTACTTAAACCCACTAAACAAGCTGACCTGTATAAAAATTTATCTCGAATTCTCTCGGGGCAGCGGATTAGCGTTAAACCGACAAAGACTATTCAGGATAACCATATTCCCAAAAACCTAGGTCAACAATATCCGCTGAAAATACTGCTGGCTGAAGATAATGCCGTTAACCAACAGTTAGCCCTCAGACTATTGGAGAAAATGGGATATCGAGCCGATATGGTGGCTAACGGTTTGGAGGCCATCGAAGCTCTTAAACGTCAGTCCTATGACGTAATTTTAATGGATGTGCAAATGCCTGAAATGGATGGTATGACTGCGTCCCAACATATCTGTGTCGAGTGGTCAGCAGATTCAAAGCCTTATATTATCGCGGTTACGGCCAATGCTATCCAAGGCGATAGGGAGCGGTGCCTTGCGGCTGGTATGGATACCTACGTGAGTAAACCGATTAAAGTGGATAAACTCACTACGGCTTTAAGGGAATGTTATGACATCAGAAAACAGGCAGGGGTTTTATTAAACCAACAGCTAGCTACGCCACTCCAGGCCAAGGCATCCGAGGCTCAGAGTACCACCCTAGACGATGACATCGTCTTGAGTAATGAGCCTAAGGATATTACAAGTAAACCGGCGGATGTAGCTGAAAACGTTCCTGAGAGTGTGCAACCTGTTAATGCAACTGAGGAACATTCCCAAAATGATGTGGAGGAGACATTTGCCCAGCCATTAGACGCTAAAGCATTAAAAGAATCCTTGAATATGATGGGACTGAAAGATGTGGAGGGGTTGAAAAACTTTGCAGACGTGTACCTTTGTGAAGCATCTAAATTGTTAAAAAAAATACAGGCTGCCCGCGAGTCCCAAGATATCAACAGTTTTACGATGGCGGTTCATACCCTAAAGTCCAGTAGTGCAGCATTGGGGGCCGCTATCTTAGCGGATTTAAGCAAGCAAGCTGAAGCGCTTAGTAGAGCCGGTAATTTTGAGCAGGCAGTTCATCTCACTGAAAATTTAGAACATGAGTATGTTCGCTTTAAATTAGCCCTGGACAGCTATGCAGCATCCATGGAAAAAAATTAAAGAGATACGCGTGTACCCCCTAATCAGTTGATACTTAGGCTGTTAGTTTGGGCAAAACTTAGATAAGCAGATAGAACTTTTGCCACCGTTAGAGTGCTTAGGTTTGAGCTGTCTGTTTAATTTGAATGTTGCATCTATATCTGTAAAACCTATACGCAGCTTAAGATACGAACGATGACATTACTCTCTGAAAATGAGGACTTCCAAAAACAACTACTGCAACTTGTTATGGATACCTTGCCACAACGGGTGTTTTGGAAGGATCGAAACCTTAACTACTTAGGCTGTAATAAGCTATTTGCAAATGATGCTGGATTGATGTCTCCAGAAGAAATTGTCGGCAAAAGTGACTTTGAATTGGCTTGGGAAAAATTTACAGCAGAGGCATATCGCACAGATGATAGAGCCGTCATTGATGAAGGGATTGCCCGTATCAATTATGAAGAGCCTCAAGTACTCGAAGATGGCACAACATTATGGCTCCAAACCAGTAAGATTCCACTCCGAAGTCAAACAGGAGAGATCATCGGTGTTTTTGGCTCCTATGAGGATATTACGAGTCGCAAACAAGCTGAGCTATCCTTGAAAAACCTCAATGAAGAATTGGAACAGCGAGTAGTTCAGCGTACGTCTGAACTTTATCAAGCGAAAGAAGCTGCTGATAGTGCCAATCAGGCTAAAAGCGAATTTCTTGCCAATATGAGCCATGAGCTACGTACACCCCTAAATGGTATTCTCGGCTACGCTCAAATTCTAAGTCGGTCCCAAACGTTGCAGGGAAGAGAACGTGAGGGGGTCAATATTATTCATCAATGTGGAGCTCACTTGTTGACCCTCATTAATGATGTATTAGACCTCTCTAAAATTGAAGCTCGAAAATTGGAATTATCTCCAACGGCATTACATTTGCCCGCGCTGCTCCAAAGTGTGGTGGAAATGTGCCGTATCAAAGCAGAACAGAAGGGGGTCGACTTTATCTATCAGCCCAACCCCCGCTTACCTGAGGGCATTAAGGCTGATGAGAAACGACTGCGGCAGGTGCTAATTAATCTGCTCGGTAATGCGATTAAGTTTACCGAGCAGGGTTCGGTTACGTTGCGGGTCGATGTGCTATCGCTTTCGGAAACACACGCTTCGATTTTGTTTGAGATCATCGACACTGGTATCGGTATTGCTGAAGAAAATCTTTCCAAGTTGTTTGACGCGTTTGAACAAGTCGGGGACGAGAAAAAACAGTCAGAAGGAACCGGACTAGGGCTCGCGATTAGTCAGCGCATTGTCAACCTGATGGAGAGTGAAATCCAGATTAAGAGTCAATTTCAAACAGGCAGCGAATTTTCCTTTATTGTCGATTTGCCGCTGTCGAAAAACTGGGTTAGCTCACAAACACTGATCGATGGAGGAGATCGCATCATTGGCTATGACGGCCAACGTTGTCAAATATTGGTAATCGATGATCGCTGGGAAAACCGGTCCGTGGTTCAGAATTTGCTAGAACCCTTAGGTTTTGAGATTCTTGAAGCTGAGCATGGTCAAGCAGGTCTAGAGCTGCTCCAGACCCAACAACCCGATCTGGTAATTACGGATCTGACGATGCCTGTGATGGACGGATTTCAGTTTCTAGAGCAGGTTCGTAATCGTGAAGGTCTCAAACACACTAAAGTAATTGTTTCGTCGGCATCGGTATCTCAAACCGATCGACAAATGGCCCTAGATGTAGGTGGGGATGACTTTTTAGCAAAACCTGTGGATGCACCCTCCCTATTCCATATGATTTCCCAACAGCTACAACTCACCTGGGTTCATGAAGCTCCAACCGCATCTGCTAGCGACTCAGCAACTGTTCTCACCGAGCTGATATTACCACCGAGTACAACCCTCGCAGCTCTGCTGAAGACTGCTGAAACTGGAGACTTAAAGTCACTGCGTCAGAAGCTTAATACATTAGTCGATGAAGATCTGGCGTATCGTCCGTTTGTCGATACTGTCCTGCAGTTGGCTAGTCAATTTATGACTGAAGAGATTGAAAAGTTACTAGAACAGTATTTAGAGAACGATCTGGTTCCGGTCGACTGATGTTTAACAAATAGCAGAGTGTTCATTCCAGTGGCAACCCATAATCACTATTTATTTTTCAGGAAATTTGCACTGTAATTTCTAATGTCTATCCCTTTGAGGGTAAGGATGTTTATCACCAAGAGCAGACAATATTAGGACCTCTAATCCTTATTTAGGCTTGACTCTTGAGTTTTTTACAGAGCAAACCCGAGAGCTAAATGTAGGGCAAGTTACAGCATATTTAGGGAAAAAGAAATGCTAAGTGGGACAGACATTTTAGTTGTTGATGATAGGCCTGCCAACTTAGAGGTTGTCACAGATACGTTAACAGCCCAAGGTTACACAGTGGCTACGGCAATCAGCGGTGAGCGAGCTTTAAATCGCTTGCAAAAATATGCCCCAAAGCTGATTTTATTAGATGTACAAATGCCAGGAATTGATGGATTTGAAACCTGTCGTCAAATTAAGGAGAATCCAGAACTAGCCAATATTCCTATTATTTTCTTGTCAGCGATGACCGATACAGATTTTGTCATCAAAGGGTTCTCGCTGGGCGCAGTGGACTATATCACCAAACCCTTTCGTGAGGCGGAGCTACTTGCACGGGTAAAGACACATCTTAATCTCCAAGCATTGACCCAACATTTGGAAGACAAGGTCGCTGAGCGCACCTCTAAACTGCAACACGCACTGAAACAATTAGAACACTCTAAGCTGCAACTGGTACAACAGGAAAAAATGTCTGCTTTAGGGCAATTGGTTGCAGGGGTGGCCCATGAGCTTAATAATCCTATTAACTTTATCCATGGCAACCTGCATTACGTAAAAATATATATTCACAATTTACTCGCCTTGGTGAGTTCATATCAGAAGCTATACCCAGAGACAAGGCACGAAATTGAGGATATAGCAGAGGAGCTAGATACAGAGTTTGCTAAAACCGATCTCCCTAACATTCTAGATTCTATGAAAATAGGGACTGAACGAATTCGCCAAATTGTGTTGTCACTTCGCAACTTCTCACGCATAGATGAAGCGGATTTCAAAGCTGTTGATATTCACGAAGGGATTGACAGTACGCTGATGATTTTACAACTGCGTCTAAAGGCGAAGCCAGAACGTCCAGCGATTCAAGTTATTCGTGATTACGACAACCTATCTCCAGTGGAATGCTATCCAGGGCAACTGAATCAAGCGTTTATGAATATTTTGGCCAATGCTATTGATGCCTTGGAAGAAGCAAGTGCCCATAAAACATTTCAAGAGATTGATGAAAATCCTAATCAGATTACGATTCGGACATCAATGTTCGATTCAAAATGGATAAAGATTTCAATCTCAGACAACGGGATAGGTATGTCTGAATCGGTTCAAGCTCGTATTTTTGAACCTTTCTTTACAACCAAATCTGTTGGCAGTGGAACGGGAATGGGAATGCCCATTAGCTATCAGATTATCACTGAGCAACATTGTGGTAAGTTGAATTGCTTCTCAAAGCCTAATGCAGGAACAGAATTTACCATTCAAATTCCTGCCTTACAATCAAGGTATAACGTTTCCACTCCTAAACCTTAAAGACACCCTCGGGATTAACGGACATCAGCGGACGGCGCGCGCTACCTTCTTTATGTAATATCTCATTGGCCGCTAGTAACCCACTACTGATGGCCCGTTCCATCAAACCACAGGGAAACGGCATTTTTACCCAATCGCCGGCAAACATTAGGTTGCCCACGGCAGTGGCGCTTGTAGGACGATTTGGATAGCTGCCGGGAGGAAACCCAGCAAAGTTCTTTTGATTGACTAATTCTTGATGTAGGATAGCCGCCCCGTCTAGTTCTGGCACAATCTCCCAAAGTTCTTTTTTGAATGTATCTAACAACGCCTGCTGGGTGGGAAACTGTTTCTCTTTATAACAGTAGGCATGGAGCTCTACAACGCTGCCACCGGTATCTTTAGCCCACTGGGCATAGTCTCCCTGCACCTTGTGATAGAGGGTAATACTATCGGTGAGATCGTAGCCCGAAAGAGATGTAAACCAGCTTTGTTCCCACTCAAAATCACGATCTAGCCAAAAGCGGCCAACGGCGAAGGGATCCGCTACTTGGAGTTCATTGACCTGGGCTAGCACAGTTGGATTAGCCTCACCCTGGGAGAGAGAAAATAGGTTTTTGATGCCGGGAATATCAGCAGCGAAAACATAATAGTCTGCTGTCAGAGTGTCGGCTACACCTTCTGGTTTGGAAATGGGGTTAGCCGCAATCAGCTGAACCCGATTGTCTTCCCGTTGAAGCACTTTAAACTGAGCCAGATTGTCCTGGGCGGGACCGCTTATTACGGTACCTTTAGCATCGTAGGCTGCACCGTGACAGGGACAGACAAAACCACCCCCATTGGCAGAGACTTCTTTGTTAACGCTACAGCCCTGGTGGGTACAGGTTAAAGAGATGGCTCGGTCACTGTTTTTATTGACCACATACAGTCGGTCGCCAGCACCATAGTAGTCGGTGGTATCGGTGCTTAGGAGAGGGTTGCGATCGCACCAAAACGGGACCGGACTAACGGCAAGATTTCCCTTCTGATAGTTCACGCTAGCAATTTTGCCATCGTCCCAATTTACCTGGCTTACGGTCACTCCAGTTAGAATACGCCCTCCGTTCGCCTCAATAGCCTGGGTTAGTGGGTCTACGAGACAGCGCCCCATATCTTCACAGGTGCCATTAAAGGCCAAACCTTCTGGGTTACCAAAAAAGTAAAAATGGAAAAACTGCATCAGTTCTCCAGCGCTGAGCATGTCGGGGGCATTCAAACTGGACTTTGCAAAGGGTAAAAAATAAAGATCGTAAAGCCCTTTGGGAAACTGCCCTTGCCCCCACTCATCCACCGAGAGATGATCTAACCGCTCGTAGGTTTGGGGCATACGGAAACTGGTAATTTCCCGAAACACTTCCAGATGCTTTAGATTGGTTAGATTAATGCCCCAGGTTAGCCGGTTATCCGAGGAGATCGCCAAATCTACAATATTCCAGGGAAATGCCGCATTGCTGGGATAAAACGCTTCGGGTCTGTACCCATTTTTGTAGAGAACGGCGTAGAAATTGAGGGACTGAAAATTATCCTGAGCCTTGAGTTCATCCACTAGGCTAAACAGGTTGTAATACTGAGGGAAAAAACCATGGAATCCATGTTCCATTCGTAATTCATGGTCCCCTACCTGAATCGGCCAGCTGGCAATTTTCCCTCCCAGTTGGGGTGCACGCTCCACCAGGGTAACCGCCACTCCCCGTTTGCTCAGTTCATAGGCGGTGGCGAGTCCGGCCAGACCACCACCTACGACCACCACCGTAGTGTCATGATCCACGGTTTTGGGCAGCTCTAGCTGATCCACTTGGTGGAGTGTGGGTTTGGGTTTAGCAAAGCGGGTGTAGCCTAGGGTGCCGCCTACGGCTCCGACTCCTAATATTTTCAGCGCACTCCGTCTTGAAATGTCGGACGTTTGCCAGGTTTCGGGAAATGGATTCATTAAGGAAATGGAAAATAATCGGTGAACGCTTAACTCAGTAACGATGGGCCGGAGGCTAGTAACCCCAAATCATATACGGATACATTGACCTAAATGGATTATTAGCTCGTCTAGGAATATATGCAGAAATAACCTAAATCAAAGCAATGTGTACTCAAGCACCTTGCAAGGTTAGCAGCCTAGAAACAGGCCAGGTCTTAAATTAAATTTGTTCTATAGAACGTTTTTTATCAGAGCGGTGTTTGGATCGACTGTTCTAAAAACGGCAGAGAAATTGTATGTTGAGAAAAAAATAGCTGAGTTTGCTATAGACCAAATTTGGTACAAATCTTAAACCATGGGGACTGATTTAAACTATCCATGACCGATTTAAAGAGCCACCAAAAAAGCAACTATGGTCAGGAAATCATGGCTGTGGCCCAGCGTATTTTGATAGAGCTAGGGCGGCGGCGGCGGAGCCTAATTTTTTGGGCGATTTTTCCCACATTATTGTTATTTCTGAATGGCACAATTACGGCGGAACGTGCTCAATTAGAGCTAGCAGAGTCCCTAGAAGTGGTCGCTCCTCCCACATTGGTGGGGGCAGCCTTATTCTTTAGCTGTTTGGGGGGCAGCGTGGCCACTGTTGTAGCAGAGCGTGAACAACATACTCTAAAGCGGCTATTTCTATCACCGCTGCGGGGAGTGTCTTATTTTTTAGGCATTGTTGTTGCCCACAGTGCCATTGGTGTTGGTCAGGGGCTGCTGGTGTTTGCCATCGCCCTGAGTTTAGGGGCTACCTTTCCTGGCTCTTGGCCCTTGGCAGTACTAATTATTTTGTTGAGTATTTTGGCCTATGTGGGAGTGGGTTTTATCTTAGGTACCCAATTTGCCCGCCGTACTGAAGATGTCAATGCTCTGGTAGCGGCCTTTGGCGTGCCCCTACTGATTTTGGGTGGAGCCTTTATGCCCACATCCATTTTTCCGGATAGCCTGCTGCGATTGGCCCGATTTAATCCAATTTTTCATATGACCGAAGCGCTTACACTCACCATGGCGGGTGAAGCTGCCGACGATCATGTGGTCTTTCTGATAGGGTTTGCGATCGCGATGGTAATCACTGGATGGCTATCTTACCGCCGCATGCTTCAGTTAGAACGTCAGCTTTAGGTAGGGACTAACCCCTACCGCCTTGGTAAATCGAACAGTAACCCACAGGAGATAGTGATGGCCACCTCAGATCAACTAGCCACCTTTGGCGCAGGATGCTTTTGGGGAACTGAACAAGCGTTTCGTCAGCTACCGGGGGTGACCCATACATCGGTCGGCTATATGGGAGGGCATTTTGAAAATCCCTGTTACCTGGATGTGCTCTCCCGGATCACCGGCCATGCCGAAGTAGCCCAGATTAAATATGATTCAACAATTATTACCTACGAAAACCTTTTAGATACGTTTTGGCGTATTCACGACCCCACCAGTTTAAATCGTCAAGGGGCCGACCGCGGGGAACAATATCGCTCAGTTATTTTTTATCACACCGAACAACAACAACAGTTAGCTCATCAGGCCAAACAATTGATAGCCAGTCAATATAATAAACCGATTGTTACTGAGGTTGTTGCAGCATCCACCTATTGGCTAGCCAGTGAAGAACACCAGCAATATTTAGAAAAGCAATCTCTTAAGAAAACGTATAACAAAAAATAATCCTGCCATACCTAGGTATGGCAGGATTATTCAAATAAAGTACCGTAGATCTAAAAACAAAAGATACGGCCCGTGAAAACTACTTAGCCTGATTGTCTAAATGGTCTAGACGCTCTGTTTGAATATCCTTAACACTCTTAGCCTGATTGTCTAAATGGTCTAGACGCTGCTCTTGAAGCTTGTTGCCACCAGCGACGTTCTCAAGTTGTTCATCAGACAGCTGCTGATCAGAAGCGTTCTTATTCTGCTCTTCCATGGAAATTACCTCAGTGTAAAACAATGAAATCTTGTTCAACAGGTCATGTCTGTTGCAAGACTCTTTCATCATATCGAGAGTCACTCAAAATAGAAGTGGTTTTGGGAGATTCTCATGAACTTCTAATCCTTCAGTCAGCATTGAAGAGAATCCTGAATTTTTGTTAAGTAGTGGGGTGAATATTCAATCCTTCTTGAGAAGAATATAAAGGTGAATCTGAGAATCTCCTGAGTGTCATAAAGTATTGCAGTTGTTTTTTGTAAATAACGTTACTATGAGCATCACGTCATTTAGTAAGCGCCATGGGAGACAGTAGCATTTTCCGCCAAGAGGCTCTAGAGCGATTATCGTCGCCGGAGCAGTTAGACCAGCTCATGAAGATTGTTTCTCCTCGCAGCTGGCTACCGTTGATCACCATTGGGGGACTGCTCAGCGCAGCACTGTATTGGAGCTGTGAAGGGCGTATTCCTGTGACCACCAGTAGCCATGCCATTCTGGCCTATGCCGATAACGATGCTGGCAAGCTAGTGGGTGTGGCCCATTTCCCTTCAGGCGAACTGGCCCAGATAGAGCCGGGTATGGATGTGCTAATGATTCCCGCCGTCGAAGGAAATAAACAGGCAGCGGGTGGAATCGAAGGGAAAGTGAGCCAGATATCGTCTCCCATGGTGACCACCCTAGAAGGGGTGCGCCAGCTAGAAGATCCCGCTGCTCCCACAACTATTGAAGTGCTTATAGACCTGACGCCTGATTCTAATACTGCTAGCGGATACAAGTGGTCTGCCAGTAGCTTAAACATGGTGCCTGTAGGGGGTATGCATGCAACGGCTCGAGTCACTCTAGATGAAAAAGCTCCGCTGTGGTTTGTATTGCCTTTCTTACATCAGTAAATTGCTTACTGTCATCCCTTTAGAGATGACAGATGCTAGGGAGCGGTAGTTTAATAATGTGCCGATTTCTCTCCTCCGGGGAGGAGTGCCGCAGGCGGGGTGGGTTTCGATCCTTAACGCTAACGGTCAATCCATCCCGGAGGAGCTCCGGGGTGGGGGCATAGTATCTTACTTTGCTTCAAGCAAAATTATGGACGTTATTGCATCCTGATTCCTACGTAACTTTGCAGACAAGAATGCCCCAGCCAACATCTGTTGGCTGGGGCATTCGGCTATTTGTTGTGATGGCTTTGCTCTGGGGCTTTAGTCCTGCAACAAACTGCGCAACATCCATGCATTTTTCTCATGGATCTGTAGACGCTGGGTCAACAAATCTGCGGTAGGTTCATCGTTCGCTTCATCGGCAATAGCGAAGACTTCACGGGCCGTGCGGGCCACTGCTTCTTGACCTTCCACCAGCAAAGCGATCATCTCTTCAGCTTTGGGAACGCCTGGGGTTTCACTGATGGAACTAAGTTTGGCATATTCGCTATAGGTGCCGGGAGCGGGAAATCCCAGGGCACGAATCCGTTCAGCAATGGCATCCACTGCCAGGGCAAGCTCATTGTACTGTCCCTCAAACATCAAGTGCAGGGTTTGGAACATGGGACCGGTCACATTCCAATGGAAATTATGGGTCTTGAGATACAGGGTATAGGTATCTGCCAGGGTGCGGGATAGGCCATCTGCGATCGCACGACGATGATCGTCACTGATACCGATATTGATGGGTAGAGTCGATGAGGACATAGCTAATCTCCTAACAACTAAGGGGCAGGAATAAATGGGTTGAACCCAGAATAAGGCTCATATGCCCTATCTAAAAAAAGCAGTCAAACAATTATAGATATCAAAAAACTGAGTGGCTGTATTTTACAAGCTCCTTAATCATACTCATAACGACTTCGAGTTGCAACTTATTTTGAGTCCCTCTGTGTATACAAGCAACGTGATCGGTGGCATAGAAAAAACCGTGACAAAAGTTCTACAAAATATCCAAACAACAATCCAACCTTTGGGCTATGGTGGCAATGGTTTGAAGGTGTCTGGGCATATGGTTTTAGTAAACGAGCGGACAGGTGTGGCCTGGAAAAAGCAAGCAGTGTTAATGGCCTTGGGGCTGCTAGCCGTACTGCCTAGTAAGGCCCTGGGGCAGGCTCCCCTAAATCCTGACATTCACATTGGCTTGGTCCAGCGATTCGGGGAAGAGGCCCAAGACAAGCTAGTGCTCACACCCCTATCGGGGGACACCCTGACGGTAAATTTTGAAACGGGGGGCCAACCCCAAACCATAACCACCCAGCAACTGACCCTGGAAGTGGGGGCTGAACCCTTGCCTCAGCCAGTGTTACAAGAATGGGTGGTACTCAGTAGCCACCGCAGCTTTGAAAGTGCAGAGGAAAGCGCCAATCAGTGGAAAAAACAGGGCATTGAAGCAGAAGTGGCCCAGCCCAGTAGCTGGCAGGTGTGGGCTAAGCGAGAAAACTACAACACTCCTCTACTGCGGCGGCTGTTGCTAGAGAGCTTACATAAAGCAGGCCATGCCAATACGTTTATTGACAGCCGTGTCCTCACCGAAAGACCCAAAGCGGCATTTATTGCCAACGGGTATCGCTACAATCGCGATCTGTTTCAGATTGCCAGTGCGAACCGTCGGGTACAGATTGCAGAAAATGGTGGTTCGAAAAAGCTCTTTGGTGGAGATTTTAAGCTACAGCCCAATGCCTATGGCAACTATACCCTGGTAAACCAGGTGCCCATTGAGCTTTACCTACGCGGTGTGGTGCCCCATGAAATTGGTCCCAGTGCTCCCCAGGCAGCCGTGGAAGCCCAAGCGGTACTGGCTAGAACCTATGCCCTGCGAAATCTGCGGCGATTTGCCATTGATGGCTATGAGCTGTGCGCCGATACCCAGTGTCAGGTTTATCGTGGATTAAGCGGAGCTGTGGCACGGGCCGATCGTGCGATCGCAGTAACCCAAGGACAGGTGCTCACCTACAATGGCGAACTGATCGACGCCCTGTATTCATCGACCACCGGAGGGATTACCGCCCGATTTAGCGATGTGTGGAATGGGGTGGATCGTCCCTATCTACAGCCGGTAATCGACTCTTTGGCCATTAGTTGGGACCTAGCCGCCCGCCCACTATCTGACGAAAATAACTTTCGCTCTTTTATCAACCAGGCCGGTCGGTTCAATGAAGACGATTGGCCCACATTTCGCTGGCAGCGTTCCGGTACCTTTGAAGAGATCACCGCTGGAGTCAAAGAATACCTCACCAACCGTAAAAATCCCCTAGCAAATCTCACCGCCGTTACCGGTTTAACCGTTACCGAGCGGGCTCAAGCAGGGCGCGTACAGACCGTTTTAGTCGATACCAACCTGGGTAGTTTTGAACTCAAGAAGAATGAAGTTGTTAGCGCTCTCATCCCGCCACGCAGTCAGCTCTTTTATCTCGAACCCTGGTACGAAACCAAAGAGAACGACAAACAGGACTCACCGAGCAATAAAGAAAACGATATCCCCAGCACCCCAACTGAAAAACAAAACACTCCTGTAATGAAGGGCTATACCTTTGTAGGAGGCGGATTTGGTCACGGTGTAGGCATGAGTCAGACCGGCTCCTATCGTTTGGGAGAAAACGGCTGGCCCTATCAGCGTATCCTGCAGTTTTACTACCCCAATACCCAACTGATCCCCATTAGTCAGGATATTGTCTTTTGGCGCGAGCCAGCAGCATTGCCCTCAGTTACAGCTGAACCTACGTCTGGTGCAGCGCAGTAAGCTTACGTTCAGGGAGCAGGTTTTCCCACACAAATGCCTTACAAACAAAAGGACCCTCAAAAGCTGAGGGTCCTTTCAAAGCTTACTAACCCATGAATCTCATGATGTTAGCAACCGATGCTGAGAAGCCTTAGTAAAGAGCTTCTTCCTGGTGAGTTTCGATAGTGCAATCAGAAGTGGGGTAGCAAACGCAAGTTAGTACGTATCCAGCTTCGATTTGATCATCATCCAAGAAGGACTGATCGGACTGGTCAACGCTACCAGTAGTGATCTTACCAGCACAAGTGGAGCAAGCACCTGCACGGCAGGAATAGGGAAGGTCAATGCCCTGCTCTTCAGCAGCGTCAAGAATATACTCGTCTTCAGCTACGTCGATAGTAGTGTTTAGACCTTCAGCCTCGTTAACTAAAGTAACCTTAAAGGTTGCCATGAAATTATCCTCTACAATTGCGGTTGTTATAAACCTTCGGGTTCTCAATAGTTCCTATTGAGCATTTCACTATAGGAATCTATTCAAGTCCGACATCGTTTTTGATACTACGTGAAAATTAAGGCTCTTTGCTACTTTTAGCGGGTTTAGCAGAACGGTATTTGTAATTGAATAAGCGCCTTTTATAAGGTTTTGCTTATGGATGGATGTAAGGGCATTTCTTTAGTGGTAAGGATATTGGTTTTTAAATACCCATCGGAGCTGTATCCTTCGTCACAAAAACATTTGAAGCATCTTCCATATTTTGGGGATCAAGACCTGTTTCAGTGTCGTGTGGACTCGATATGGGTAAACAAAGAGTGCTTAAGAACTCCAAGGACACTTAAGCTAAAGTACTAATAACTACAATACTGATTAAAAAAAATTATGATGTTTTGCCGCTAGATTACCTCCTTAAAAATTAGGTCTCTAGTCAATGTATCTAATGAGTTCCATAGGTTGCAGCAATGTTTTTTGAACTAGGTTCAAACTACCTAAAACCGCAAGCGTTTATTCTGAATGATGGTTTTGTTATGTTGTGTCTGTGGCCAATCAGCCGGTTTTTTTCGGGCCAGCTGCTAGAGTCCAATAGCTCAATGAACCACAGGTGCAAATCTATCAATCCCCTGACAGACATTATGACATCCGCTTGATGTATGGCAATTCGTGCAGGCATTGTTGGAACTGGTTTTGCGGCAGGCAAACGGGCTCAAGCCCTACAGAACATTTCTGAAGTTAACTTAGTAGGAGTGGCTAGTCGTAGTCACGAACGGGCCCAGGACTTTGCTAAAAAGTATGAGATAGGATTTCTATCTCTAGATAAAACACTGTGGGACTGTCTTGATCTCGTATTTGTATGCACCGTTAATGCAGACCATGGAACCCTTGTACAACAAGCGCTTAATCACGGAAAACAGGTTGTTGTTGAATATCCCCTAGCGCTAGATCTCTCTCAAGCTGTTCAGCTAGTGGCAATAGCCCGTCAGCGCCAGCAACTATTACACGTTGAACACATTGAACTCATTGGCGGATTACATCTAGCCATGCAGGAACATATGGCTGCCGTTGGCGCCCCCCACTATGTGAACTATCGCACCCTAGCTCCAAAGCAACCTGCTCCACAGAAATGGAACTACTCGCTAGAGCCGTTGGGGTTTCCTCTGATGGCGGCCCTCTCTCGCATTCAGCGTTTAACAAATTTGTTGGGACCAGTGGAAACCGTAATCTGCCAAGGAGGAGTGCAGCCAACGGAGACTGACTACTTTAAACGTTGCCTGTACAGCGCCCAACTGCAGTTTTGCAATGGCGTCCAGGCAGAGCTGACCTACGGTAAAGGCGAAGGGCTATGGCAACGTAATCGTTACATCGAAGTTCGTGGCGACCAAGGCTGTTTAGTGTTTGATGGTGATCAGGGGTGTTTAACTACGGCCTGTAGAAAGCAAACGATCGGTGCTACCCCACGTCAAGGACTATTCCGCAAAGATACCCAGTGGGTAATAGAGCACCTATTAAAGGGCACTCCTCTCTATGTTGAGCCTGAGGAAAGTGTGTATTCTTTGCAGGTGGCAACGGCGCTACAGCGCTCGGTAGAGCTGGGTAAAAAAGTAGCCGTGAAAGAATACTCTACGGATTAACTAATACCCCTGGCCGCTCCTGTTCTGGAACAATATCCATGACATCTAATTGAGCACAGTACTCTAGATCAGCGGTGTTATTTAGTCCCAGCAGTCGCTGACCATGGGTGGCCACATGCATCAGGTCCAGCATGCGATGTTGCCATTGCTCATACAAGCCAACGGCAGCTACAGCGGAGTCGTTGCCGATGCAGTCAGTAAAAGCCTGCCCCGTAGAAGCCATCAGGCTGTGGAGAATAGCACCTGCACAGACCGTGTCTTCAAGGGAGTAGGTGCCTTCCCAACCAGAGCCCACAAGCCAAACGGTGTCTGGTTGCTTGGCTAACAGTTTCTCAACCACTGCATTGCGTGTAGTTAGAGCCGCTGTCATCACAATGGGAGCGTGTTGAATACGCTGCAGACATCGGGTGCCATTGGTAGTGCTCATAAACAGGCGACGACCGGCTGTACGCTCAGGGGCGTGGTCGCGGGGAGAATTGCCTAAATCAAAACCGTCTACTCGTTTACCACCACGCTCCCCCGCCAGCAGTCGTTTTTCTGGGGGATATTGCTGGCTAGCCTCTACTAGCTTGTCTAAATCACTAAATGCTTCAATTGCCTCAGCGCCTGCTGCAAATGCGGCTGCCATGGTCGTGGTGGCCCTGAGAACGTCGATAGCGATCGCACAGGTTGGCAAGCTATCAACGGGCGTTTCTTCAGGGGTGTGGTAAACGAATAATCTCACAAAACTTTAAGTGCAGATAGACCTGACCATTCTATGCGGAACAGGTACCTAAAGTTGTCAGTACTGCTTAAATTCCTCCCACAAATCGACCTGGGTTCAATAAGCCATGGGGGTCAAATTGTTGTTTGATGGCCCGCATCATACCCAGGGCATTGCCGGTATATCCCCAGGGATCGAAGGTATCGCCTAAGGCTGTAGCAGCGGGACGCTGCAAAAGAGTCAGGTAACCCTGATGGGTCTGACAGTGGGTGCGTAGCTTCGTTAGGGTGCTGCCTACTTCAGGAGCATCTGCAGGTAATGTGATGAGCCCCAGGCCACTAGCATTGTGTAATCGGCCTAACCAGCCATCAAGATGGGATAGCTCTTGTAATAGAGGAACCATTGCGGTGGGAAGTAGCCCCACTTTGCATAGTATGTGATCGAGATTTGCCAGCTGCTGTGCCAGGGAAGACCAAAATTCACCATCGTCGTCTACGGCATGACTGTCTAGCCCCACTGTTTTGGCAACGGTCTGAAATCGCTCCACCTGTTCCTGCACACCCGTGGCAATGCCTTGAAATCGCCCTGCCAGCTGCAAGCCGCTGCTGGTACCCACTATATCCATTGCTACCGGAGTAATTCCCTGGAGCCGGGTTTGCAGAGCTGCTTCGGCAATGGCCGCTACAGGACCTGAAGCCACGATAGTTTGCGACTGGGCCGCCACCGGATATAGCCGCAGGGTAATCTGACTGAGAATGCCCAGGGTGCCGTAGGCCCCGGTCATTAGTTTCATTAGGTCGTAGCCCGCCACATTTTTGACCACCCGGCCCCCGGCTTTGACCACTTCGCCGTCGTAGCGCACAAATTGAATACCGATCACCGTATCCCGAACGCTGCCATAACGCTGGCGTAGGCTTCCCCCATCGGCGGTGGCGACAATCCCCCCAATGGTGGCTTGGTTGGCGTACAACGGATCCACGGGCCAAAACTGGTTTTGCAGTTTTAGTTTGGCCTGAAAATCAGCAAAGGGGATACCGGCCTCTACCCGAGCGGTAAAGTCATCCACCCAATGGTCCACTACTTTATTGAGACGGGCGGTACTGACAACCACATCAATATTGTTTAGCTGATGTTGCCCTCCCCAGTGCAGCTTGGTACGCTGACCGCAGCTGAGCGTGCGCCATCGCTTTTCGCAACAGGTGCGCACCACTGCAGAAAGTTGTTCAATAGATTCTGGAAAAACAATACTGAGATTCTCAGGCACCGTCCATTGAGGGTCATCGTTGGACCAGGGCACCACCTGAGCAGGGCCAAGCAGCGATTCAAATGTAGTGTTGGGGCTCATAGTGTTGCGCTAACTGCGCCTTATATTTTATAAGGCGTTGCTAACCCAACAACAGATAGATTCAGGAAAATAGCAACTGGTTACCATAGGGCATCCACAAGGGCATGGCCCTACGGCATTATTCCGCTCACATCAATCAATGCCAATTTTTACCGGGCCGCTGCCTGCATCCGTAGGGGGCTCAGTTCTCACTTTTCGGTAGTCTGCATACAGCCGATCGCGCCAGCTCCAGAAGGGTTCATACTTTGGATTATCAGCCAGTCCGGGCACGCCTTTTTCACAGAGACCGGCTGGCAAGTCCACATAGCGCTGGGCTGGGAACTTCAGATACATAGAAATACCGGCGATCGCAAAGTCCGCCAGAGTAGGCTGACCGCTCACCATATAAGGATGCTCAGCCAAAACAGCACATATGGAGGACAGCGCCTGCTGCAGGCTCAAGGTGGCCACTTTCACATCGTCTGCCCCAAACCCAATGCCCGTACCCAGCAGATTCAATACATCTCCAGGCACCGCTGTAACCAAACTCTTTAGCACATCCGGTGTGGAGGCAGGCAACAGGGCCGTACGAAAGCTAGGATGCTGATTAAAGGCACCGATCATCGCCTTGCGGGCATTGGGACCTATGGACTCATCCGCCCAGTCCTCCAGCATCAGACACAGACCGCGCATCGCCCCATCTGCTGGGAGTACGGGTCGTTCAGGATAGGTTTCATCTAAATAGGTAGCAATGGCAGTAGAGTCTGCCACCACCGTTGCCCCATCTTTAATCACCGGTACCTGGCGCTGGCCGGAAAGGCGATATAGGTCCACTTGCCCTACGCCTGGAGTGACCTCCACAGTTTTGTACGGGAGCTGTTTGTAATCCAAAACCAGCCGTACCTTTTCACAGTAATGGGACGCTTCAAATTGATATAGCTCAATCATTTTGGATATAGGATAACGGTTGGTAGTCTTTTGAATGCGGAAGTTTGAATTCGGAGTTCGGAGTTTTGAGTTCGGAAGTTTGAAGTCGGAGCCATAACCTGAATTTCCGACTTCCGACTTCAAAATTCTCTACTCCGACAGCTCACAACTTAGCTTGAAAAACCTAAAACTCCCTTAAGAACAGCTTTCAGGTTCTGTTACCTCCACGGTGAGCGTTTCGTAGCCGATGGGCTCCAGCAGCTGGCGCAGGGTTAATCTGGCGCGATCGCTGGCCATGGTCAAAATTCCCTGGTCGCAAGCGCCCTGACGGATGCGCTGTAGGGCCTCCTGTTGGGCTAGGGTTTGCAATTCCGGTGCCCGATCTGGTCCAAGATTTAAAAAGCCTCGGTCGTAGTCATATACCTTAGATTGAGCCACGTCCAGCTTGCTGTCTAAAATTTTGGGGGCAGGCAGGGTGATTGTCAGACTGGGGGGCTGCTCCTCGGATGTATTCACCACCCGTACATCGGCTTCGCTCAGGGCCGATAGATCAATGCCCGCTCGCACTTCGCCATGGGCAACGTACAACAAATTCGTTTTACCGATCACATAGTTACCCACGGTACGGTTACTTTCTGTCGGTACCACCGCCTCCATGGAAAAAATGGCTGTCGTGAGTTCGCTAGCGCCTTGGATTTGATTCACCACCAGGGTGCGCGTATCCACTTTATCTTCCGGTGGTTTGGGGGTGAATATCGACTGCACATTGTCCATAAACTGGTCCCCGGTGCGCCACAGGCCGTAGGCGGTCACGGCCCCTACCACTAGACCCCCACCTAAAATTGCCATGGATAGTAGTGGCCATATCTGAACCGATGGCTTGGCAGGCTCCCGCTGACGATGCTTTCTGCGATCGCGACTGCGATTAGATAGGTTGGGAGGGCGAGTAAACATGAAACCGTCTAGAGCGCTAGGGATGATTCTAGCGTCAGTCGTTAAGAATGGACGGTTGTAATCATCCAATTCATAGAAATGTCCATAGCTATGGTTATTCGTGTGGTTCCATACAATTTCAGCAAACACGATATTGTAAGTAGAACTCTAGCCAACTACTGTGCCGACACCGCTGAACTATGACTGCTGCTGCTGAATCTAATCAACAACGTCTCAAACGGTTTCGCAATTATCTTCTTAAACTCCACAAAGTATTGTTAGAGGCAGAACGTGTCCGCTACGAGCAGACTAACGGTCCCATTAAGAACAAGGGTGAGTTTTTTCAGCTAGTCATCAGTGATGATGCCTTTAGCTGGTTGCGACCCATTTCTCAATTTATTGTGCAGATTGATGAGTTTCTGGCCGCGAAAAAACCTCCAGAGAATCCTGAGGAGACGGCTGCTATTTTGTTAGAAAAGGGTCGACTGATGATGAAGCCCAATGAGAACTCGGCTACGCCGTTAGCGGCTAAGTATTTTGAAGCGATTCAGAGCGATCCTCAGGTAGCTCTTATGAATGCTGAAATCAATAAGATAATTAAGCCGTAGGCGGTTGTTATACGCTATACCCTCAGAAACCCGGTTGCTTGAAATTTCAGACTCCAGCGCTTTTTCCCGATTAGAAACCGGGCTTCTGAGGCAAAAAGCACCTGGCTAGGTACTTGCCAGGGATAAATTCGCTACTATGCTGGGGAATAGTGGCGAGGATGGGCAGTAGCCTATGGCGGAAAAAGGCAAGTACCACGGGCAACGGTTAAAGGCAAAGGATGTATTACGGCTGTATGCTGCCGGTGAACGGGACTTCCGTGGGGTGAACCTGCGGGGGCAGAATTTTCGCGGGGCAGATTTGTCTGAGGCGGACTTCAGCGGGGCGGATATTCGCAGTGCGCGGTTTGTTGATACGACATTGCGAGGGGTGAGGTTTTGTGGAGCGACAGGTGGGTTGCAGCGACGGTGGTTAGTGGTTCAGCTTTTAATGGTATTGCTGATTGCAGCTGTATCAGGATTTCTTCAGGCATTATTTGGAGATTTATTTGCAAAATTCTTCTTCAATACCCTTAGTTTACAAAGTATTATTTCAACTTTTGTTTATCTTGCATTTTCATATCAAGGTTTTACGCTAAAAGCTTTTAGCAGCATTGCGGTTGCCAATGCTATTGCTTTCATAATCGCTACTATTTTTGCAGTTACTGGAAATGAATTGCTAGCTATTGCTGTGGCTTTCTCTAATACTGGTGCTATTTCTGGTGCAGTTGTGGGGACTGTTGCTTTCACCATTGCTGGAAACTTTGTTGGTATTTTGGCCATTTTTACAGCTTTTATCAGTGCCATAACATTTTCTCTTATTGAAAGTTCCGCTTCTCTTGTTAGAATTTCTAGTAGCACCTTCACTTTTAGTCTTGCTTCTATCGTCGCTATTGCAAGCTTATTTTTATCTATCTATCTTAATAAACATGTTTATCAGCAAGATCCTAAATTTGAGCATTTACGTACGATTAACCTAGTGTTCTCAGCCATTGGTGGTACTGGCTTTAATGGTGCCGATCTAACTAACGCTTTTTTTTCTAATGCTTCTCTTAAAAGCACAATTTTTACAAATTCTCGTCGACAAGAAACACTCCTTCATCATGTCCGTTGGTACAATGCCACTAAATTAAACCGGGCTTATTTTGGTGGTTCCAGTCTACGCGATCTACAAGTATGTACTTTACTCACCACTCTAAACGGTAATAATGCAGATCTTTCCCATGCCAATCTCGAAGGTGTAAACCTTGCTGGTGCCCAACTGCGTAATGCCAATTTATGCGGAGCAAATCTTAGTCGTGCTAGCCTCCATTCTGCACAACTCCACCAAGCTAATCTAACTGAAGCACAATGCATCGGCACCAATTTCACTGCTACCCAACTCACTGGGGCTACCTTAGAAGCCTGGAATATTGACGACACCACCACCTTCACCAATATAGACTGCGATTTTGTC
Source organism: Cyanobacteria bacterium P01_D01_bin.156 (assembly GCA_039024555.1). Classification (GTDB taxonomy): domain Bacteria; phylum Cyanobacteriota; class Cyanobacteriia; order Phormidesmidales; family Phormidesmidaceae; genus Leptothoe. The sequence continues at coordinate 18,125 of JBCCQQ010000031.1, read as the reverse complement.
TTTCTTAAAGAGCATGCCGATGCTAGAGGCAGTCGTGAACGTCTTCCCCATAATGCTGACAAAATCTTTGCACCAGGAGATTTTGAAAAGTACTTTAAAGAAGTGATGGATGAGGTCAAACTGCTTATCCGTGGCGGTGTTGATCCACAAGCATTTAAGACAGCCTTCCAAGCACTAATTCGTAACCATGACATTGCCCCTGCCAATGTGCACAGCTTTGAACACAAGGGCTCCGATGTACTCATCCGTGTAGCGGTACCCGTTGACCAAGTAAAAGGCGACATTGCCCGCACTTTTGACACCAACTACGAAAAGGCCCTTCTTGAATCCACAGCTCAAAAGCTACTGGAAGCAGAAAAACGTAGCAAACAAGAAATCATTCAGCTCGCCAACAAAAGCATCGATAGCATCAGCACCGTTCTCTCTAACCTCACCATCAATACCACTGCCATGACCAACAGCAACAACCCCAATGTCAGCGACGGTAGTTTCTACGCTGGTGGCGACGTTAACCTCACGGGCAGCACCCTCAACCTCGGCGAAATTAGTGGTCAGGTTACTAACCAAATCAATCAGCTTCCCGAACCCCAAAGCGATCAGCCCAGCCTGAAAGATCTACTCACCCAGCTACAAACCGCCATTGACCAAGACACCGAACTCAATGACGACGAAAAAGCCGAGGCTCTAGCCGAAGTTGCCAAACTCGCCAAAGCTGGCGCAGCTCCTAAGGAAAGCAAAATGCAAAACCTGGCTAAGCGGGCCACCACCACCCTTAAATCCCTTGCCGAAACCCTGACCGACACCTCTAAACTAGCCACCGCCTGCAAAACACTATTACCGATGATTCTTACCTTGTTTTAAGTATTTCAGAAGGCTTTCCTCGTCCGACATTTGTCAGCACACAACTTGGAAGGTTATGAATAGAGAGAAATTGAAGCCGTTATTTTCAAGGCTGTGATTAAAGTGTTGGTTTCCGCCCTAGGACCCAGCGAGCTGGAGGGTTACGGACTATCGCGAAATGGATTGGGAATTAGTCGGTAAAGCAGTTTAGAATTTTACGCTCAGTCGCGCAAAATTCTAAACAGGGGTGTTCCATCGATGTTTGATTGCTTCTAAGCCAAGGGCTAAATGCCTATAAAGGCATTTAGCCCTTGGTCTGAATAGATGTCTTACTTGAAAGGGATAACGTCTCTTTTACGATGTGTAGTGCATACGGAGCAGCGTAACCCACCTAGCCGACATAGCCGCAACCTTGTTTAGCGATTGACCAATCACTTATTATGCAAGGGGTTTGGGGACGTTGAGGTCCCCAGATCAGGGAGGGTTCAGGAGGGAAAGTCCTGAGCGACCCTTTTCTCTATGTGCCGATGCTTAACCTTCCAAGTCGTGTCAGCATCCTGATTGGTCAAAATGTTGTTTCAATAAAAAAGGCAGGACTTATCCTGCCTTTTTTATTAGGTAGTGAGATAAAGGATTTACGTTCCGAAGCCCTCAGAATTGGAGGTCGGAAGCCTTTTCGAGAGTGTCCCCTTCGAAAAGTTATTGCGTAATCTATTTTGCCTATCTATTTAGATAAAGCAATTACATTGTCCGCACAGACGCTTTACCATCAATCACTTCACCAATCAGCACCTCATCAGCCAAGCCAACAAAGAGACCATTTTCCAATACGCCCGGAATGTTGTTAACAGTCTTCTCCAGGTCAGCAGGGTTCTCAATTCCAGTGAACTTTACATCCAGAACCATGTTGCCCTGGTCAGTAATCACAGGACCATCCTTATTCACACCCATGCGTAGTTCAGGGGTGCCGCCCAGGGCCTCAAGGGCACGAGTCACAGGAGCCACCGCCATGGGTAGAACTTCCACCGGTAGCGCAAATGTGGAGCCTAGTTTGTCCACTAGCTTGGAGCTGTCTACAACAACAACAAACCGCTCAGCTAGGCCATCGACAACCTTTTCACGCGTGTGGGCAGCGCCTCCACCTTTGATTAGATTTTGCTGTGGGTCCACCTCATCAGCACCATCGATGGCAATATCAATTCTGGGCGCTTCGTCCAATGTGGTTAAGGGAATGCCATGCTTTTTGGCAAGCACGGATGCCTGAAATGAGGTGGGAATACCTACAATGTCGCTAATTTCGCCTGCAGCGAGACGCTCGCCAATAAACTGAATGGCAAATGCAGTGGTGGAACCGGTACCCAAACCTACAATTGAGCCAGATTTTACCTGGGCAGCGGCGGCACGACCCACTTCCTGCTTCATTAGCTTAACCGGATCCATTTCTCCCATGGTGTGATATCTCCTGTAATTGTCTTCTAAAAGAGATGGTCCATTGCTTCCCGAGCCCAGAATCAACGGGTATGTTCGGGGGCAACGGTTCATCTTTGGTATCTAGCATGACGGAAATTGGGTCGGCTGCATAGATGTGGCTGCAGATGGACCCTAATGAGCTGGAAAAAGGCCTGGGTTTTATGGTTGGTGGCTGTATGGGGTATTGCAAGGGGAGTTGCGATCGCACACTAGCTTAAAACTATACCCACAGCGGTGACTGATTTTGAAAATAAAGCAATCCAGAACCGTGCTTAATCAGTACCCTCTGTAAGAAATCATATCGTGGTTGAGCAGTCCTCCAGACTGCTACAGACTATGACACTTTTCTAAGTGATCATGCGTAGTCACGTTAGCCTCTATGTAGTTGCATCTACCGCTTGTGAATCCGTGCGCAAAGCAATTAATTAGGATGTAGCCCCCATGAATTTTTTACCTCGTTTCCTGCCTCGTCGCGCCAAATGCTGGCTGTTGGCCATTTTGGCCTGCCTGTTTACGGTCACCCCCACATTTGCCCAAGAACTGACTCTCAGCCAAAAAGTTGTGAACATGGAGCGAGGTCTGGAATCAGAGTTTGAAACCTACTTTGGTGAAAATCTGGCAGATGTCACCCAATCTTCGGAAGAAATGGCAGCTACCTTGGCCAACATTGGTGAAGAAACAGGTACCGTACCCGCTGTCTTGTGGGCAATCCCCCGCGAAGACCATTTACACCTGGTACTGATTACCCCCAATGGTGAACCCATTGTCCGTGACCTGTACGATGTCCCTAAATCGCTAGTAGAAAAAACGACTAAGCAGTTTCACCGTCACATTAGTCGCCCCGGTAGCCAACGCTACTTACCAGCGGCTCAACAGCTCTACACTTGGCTGATTGGCACCTACGAAAATGAGTTTCTAGAACCTGCGGGTGTCGATACATTGCTAGTCTGCTTTGGCGATGGTTTGCGGGGGCTAGCCCTACCGGCACTCCACGATGGTAAGCAGTTTCTGGTGGAAAAATATGGCACGACGCGCATTCCTGCCTTTAACCTGATTGATACTACCTATGAAGCCATTGAACCCGGTAACGTATTGGCCATGGGTGCATCTGAGTTTGCGGAGCTAGAGCCGTTACCTGCTGTTCCCATCGAGCTATCTAACGTTGTGTGGCAACTTAGAACAACCCAGGGAGTGGACCGTAGCTGGGAAGGTCGTTCTCTATTAAATCAGAGCTTTACCCTAGAGAACTTTAACAACCTACTTAGCCGCCAGGCATACGATATCGTGCATTTGGCAACCCACGCCGAGTTTAAGCCCGGTAGACCTGACAATTCCTACATTCAGCTATGGGATCAGCGACTCACTTTGGGTCAGGTGGATGAGTTGGAATGGCAGCTACCCAATACGGAACTGTTGGTGCTGAGTGCCTGTGAAACAGCCGTGGGAGACAGTGAAGCTGAACTAGGCTTTGCCGGACTTGCCCTAAAAGCGGGGGTAAAATCTGCAGTGGCCAGCCTTTGGGATGTGAGCGATTTTGGTACGTTGGCCCTCATGAGCGAGTTTTATCACGAGATTCCCCAAGGGCGTACTAAAGCCGAAGCACTGCGTCAGGCTCAGTTGAAATTACTAAATGATACGACCGAAGCTGTTAATCTAAGCCAGCTTCAAAAGTCCACATTCGCTAGTACTGAGACTGTTGCAGAAGAGTCTCTTTCCCATCCGTTTTATTGGGCTGGATTCTCCATGATTAGTAGCCCTTGGTAAGCTTCAAACGGGTCTGCCTCAGGTTCTTCAAATGCTTTGACTACAGTTGTCGAACTGCTTTAAATCAGCAACAGCCAACCGCTGAAACTTCTCAATGAGGAAGTTTCAGCGGTTGGCTTAAAATCATAATCGACCTACGCAGCACAGCTGTCTCAGTGCCTGACTTTGGGGCAAGCAGGCACTGAGGTTGAAGCCGTCACGCAGCTGTTCAAACAAGGATGCTGGTAGGCATCCTCAGTCTCTAGTTTTGGTGGCATCTGCCCAAACACCATGTCGCAGCTGAAGTCCTCAAAGTTAGGGGTCATGGTGAGGGGTATACCAAATTTTTCCGTAAAAAATTGCTGTGTAGGAAGTTTACACATGTTGACACACATGCCTACGCAGTCGCTTTGTTCTAAATAACGGCACTTTTTAATGTGAACAGCGCTCTTTTGCTGGCGCACTTGCCCCGTTGACATCGTCACCTCTGTCAGTTCTACACTGCAGGGACCCACCAGCCATTCAAATAGCTGGGTGGCAAACCAGGCATTGAGTTCACAGACTAGCTGGGTGGGCGAAAAAAAAGTACGAATCCCCCACAGGACTGGTGCAGGAACTAAGGACTGCAGTACAACGGCGACTAGCTGCTGCTGCTGCTGCGATGTACGGCCCTGCATAATCTTTTGTGACAGTTCCACAAAGCCGTCATAGCCTGACTGGCCGCTGCGTTCACCCACGGCATTGGACATTTTGCGGGTGAATAACTGAATAAAAAGCTTGTCAAAAAATGTATCGTGGTAAGTCGTCTTTTCCACCGTTGGCTGTTGAATAGTGTGTCTAGTAGTAGACTACTGCTCAACTAGGCTAATTGGTATTTTTGCCGTTGCTGATTTAAAGGATGAAACGATCTGTACACCCGTCCAGAGTTCTGGATTTGGCAGATAAAATCATCCCGAGGATCAGCAACGCCGGGTATTTTTATCATCGGGTTAAAGCAACCGTTGACCACTCCTGTCAGGTGTACAGGAGTGGCTGATATGACGACTGAACTACCTCTTATTACGTACGCTGCGGTTGTGGAGTACTAAGTCATGGAAGGTTGCATCTTCAGAGATTTCTTCAGGGGTAGACACCTGGGTACGTACCATTGAAGATGTTTCTAATGCCTGAGCAGCTGGAACTACGGTAGCAGCGGCCATCAGCACGGTTAAAGCAGACAAAATGTAGGTTTTCATGGATTAAGCTCCTTGTGTGTCAGTAGACTGACTTGATTAATGTGGTCACTGATTTTTGGGAAGTACAGGATTTGAAAACTCAAACCATCCCGAAAAGCAGCAACATTTGATTAATTACAAGGATGAAATCCGAATCTTAAGAGCCTCTGATACGGTTCTGAGTGTGGCGTAAGTGTTTAACCTCAATTTCTGAGTAAAGATTGTGACGTCTCTCACTGCTACATCTATCATCAGAGGCAAACGTCAACGCTTAAATCAACGATGGCTCTTTGCTTAAGGAGAATGTTTTGAAAATCGCCTACGTTTGGGTAGTCTGCCAGGAGTATTTCATTGACAAGGGTAATCGGGCTACCGGGCGCAACACTTTGATGGATAGCAATCTGGGTCCTGGGATCATTACAGGGTTTCTGCAACTAGGTGAGAACTTAAAAAATGTTGTTTGCAAAGGTAAAGGCTTACTAAGCTCACTTAGTAAGCCTTTATCAGGCTAGGGTTCAGGAATGGTCATTTTTTTTAATCAAAAGGTTAAGATTGGCTGACTTTGAGGAACCCTAACCCAATAAGCCTGATGCTTTCTGATTTGACCGCAGTTAAAGCAGAGAGTGCCAGAATGTTATTTTCTAAAATCTCTGAATGTCGCTTGCATCTGAGCAAACTAGCCAACCCCCGGTGTCGCCCGTAATTCTGGACGGTCATTCTGGCGAACTGGCCCATAGCCTGCTAGCACTCAGCCAGCACCCAGCCATCTGGGATGGAAATATAGAGGCAGCAACAGCGACCATTGCTCAGACGGTCATTCAAAATTTAACTGTTAACAGCTGTCAGGTTTGGTTATACAGACGCGATCGCACTCAGTTTCAGCAAGTTGCCAACTACAGCCACCCCAAACAGCCCATCGCCACAACAGAGTTAACAGAATTAATCGTTACCGACCATCCTGTTTACTTTCAAATGCTTAGCCAGCGGCAATGGCTAGTCATTAATACCCAAATATCAGAAAGAAACTCTACCTTGCAGCAGCAGGAGCAGCTGCCGCCCTATTTACAGGGACAGCCCGCCGCAATGACGGCCTTCTTAGAAGTCCCCATCTATGACCAAAACCAGGTAATAGGCATCATCTCCATAGCCCAGCACCATTGTCCTAGGCTATGGCAAACTGCAGAAAAATCCTTTATGGCTAACGCTGCCTGTTTAATAGCCTTAACCCTTAGCCAAAATCGATATCAACAACAGACCCAAACCTTAAATCAGCAAAAACGCCAGCTGTCCCTAGCCACCATTGAACAACAGCAAGCCGAACAGGCCTGGCAAGAAAGCCAGCGCTTTATTCAAGGAATCTTAGATGCGAGCAGCAATATCCTCTACGTAAATGATTGTGCCAGTGGCAGTAACTACTATGTCAACGGCTTTATGGAACATATCCTAGGGTACTCCCCTGACGAAATCCGTATGTTGGGAGCTAAATTTTTAGAAAAAATTACCCACCCAGGAGACATCAACACCATTCACCAGGCCCGTCAAAAATTAGCTCAATCTAAAAGTGGCGACATTGTAGAAAACGAATACCGACTGCGGCACAAAAAGGGTACTTGGCACTGGATGCTATGTCGAGAAACCATCTTTCAATGGCATCCCAATGGGACTCCTCTACAGCTGTTGGGCACAGCAACAGACATCACCGTCCATAAAGAAAGAGCACAAGCTCTCCAACAACAGAACCAAGCCCTCAATACCTTAGCCATGGTAGATGGACTGACCCAAGTGGCGAATCGTCGCGCCTTTGACGAATTTCTTTACAACGCATGGGCTGCCGGTGACCATACGCCTCTAACATTAATCCTCTGCGATATCGACTATTTCAAACGGTATAACGATACCTACGGCCACCAACAAGGAGATAAATGCCTCAAACTTGTTGCTCAAGCCCTGAAAAAAGCGGTAAAACGTAAGCCAGATATCGTAGCTCGCTATGGGGGAGAAGAGTTTGCTATTGTTTTACCCAATACGAATCTAAGTGGGGCCATCTATGTCGCCAACACTATCAGGCAGAATATTCACGCCCTCAAAATTGAACATCGCCTTTCAGACATCAGCGAACACCTTACCCTCAGCATGGGAATTGCCACTGTTGCTTCCACTGTCTATGGGTCTTATCATGAGCTTATAACCACAGCCGATCAGGGATTGTACCAGGCAAAAGCAGACGGACGAGACTGCTATGCCATTGGTCAAACAGCACCAGCTGATTAACCCCCTATGAAAACCAATGCCGCTCGGCTGCTCGACAGTTTATCTATTGAGTATCAAATACTGACTTACCCAGTCGATCCAGACAACTTGGTTGCGACAGTCACAGCCGATAAGCTGGGTTTACCGCACGATCAGATATTTAAAACCCTGGTAGTGCGTGGCGATCGCACAGGGATATGCCTAGCCGTGCTTGCAGCCAATGCTCAACTCAACCTCAAAGCACTAGCAACGCTCACCGAAAATCGAAAAATCCTCCCCGTTGCCCTTAAAGAAGTGCAGCCCCTCACTGGCTATATTCGAGGTGGCGTTACGGCTCTGGCTTGCAAAAAAAACTACCCTACCTATGTAGACGAGTGGATCGAAGCCTATGATCACATTGCTGTCTCCGCTGGAATGCGGGGCGCCATGCTGTGGCTCAGCCCCCAAGATTATCTCCAAGCAACTAGAGCAACCGTCGGGGCCATTGCCATGTAGCAGCAGGTCAGCCACCGTCCTAACGTGTCAACAACATATAGCCCCGTCCCTGAATGGTCATAATCCGGACTGAACTCCGCCCAAGTTTTGTTCGTACATGGGAAATATGCACATCTAAGGCCTTAGTTTCCACCTCGCTACCATCTGCATACCCCCACACGTTTTGCAGTATGGTTTCCCGGGTCAAAATTTCTCCTGGAGCCTGAGCCAACAGATAGAGAATGTGAAACTCTATTTCTGTGAAACGAATATGGGTGGTTTGGTTATAGACCTTACGGGTTTGAGGATGTAAGGTTAGTCCGCCAACCGTAATGGACTCCATATCATTGAACAATGTTGATGATTGTTGTTCTCTTAACGTCTGTGGTACAACACGCCTTAGGATTGTGCGAATGCGCGCCACTAGCTCACGACTGGAAAACGGCTTAACAATATAGTCAGTTGCCCCCAAGTCCAAGCCGGCCACTCGATCAGCCGTACTACCTAGCACTGTTGCAATAATGATAGGCACATCCGACTCTTCACGAATGCGCTGGCACACTTCTAAACCATCTAGCTTAGGAATCAAAATATCTAGAACGACTAGATCAATATCGTAAGCCCTAAATTGTGCAATGGCGTCTTCACCATCTGCAGCCAGAAGCACATCGTACCCTGCTCTGGTTAGATGTCGCTGCAGCGCATTACGAATATGCACTTCATCCTCAACGATCAGGATGATAGATTTTCGCTTCATTACCAAACATAACCTCAATGCACAGTCCTGCAAAATGAGCGTCAAAGACGTCAGTTTTGCTGCCTTAGAGAACCGTTGAGGTAAAATCGGCAAGAGTTTTTAGGTCATAGAGCTAGGTTACAATACAGCACCAAGAATCAGTGACAAGAATGGGTCGCGTGACCACAGCCTTAGGACCTAAGAACCCTTCCAAGAAAAGGATTTAAAATGAGTTAACAAATGATTTTAAAGAGCTAACTCCTCCTTAATTTTGCGTTGTCTAAATAGGTTGATGAAGTCTTGCTAAGTATTAACTCTAACATCGCCCAGACCGAATCCCGCTCGTAGATTTCCATGAAAATCTACGAGCTTAACAATTCGATACATTTTTAAATTAATGTGTCATCAAATCGACGTTTCAAGGGTCGCTAGAGTCTAATACATCTATTGAGTCCATGTGAGGTTTCAAATCGGTTTTTATCTCGACTATGGCTTCTTGAGAAAGCATTAATCCCCCTTGAATTCTTGGGAAATTGAAGTTTTCAAGTTTTAGACATAGTTTTCATTAGAAATTCGTACAGTGCGGTGAAGGGCTAAAAGCAGTTTATATAAGCATTGATACTATCTTCAAAAGCCCGTCAGTAATGTCCCCTTAATTTTGCTCAAAACTAAGTTGATGAAAGTCTTTGAGTATTAATCCCTAATTAGAAAGCACTCATTTTATACATACTTTTGCAATCAGATTTCTATAAAATGGATATCTGTTTTAGAAGTTAAACTTGATATTTCTGTTCGCTTCAAAAATACTTTTAGCCTCTTATTAGTCCCTTAGGTATATCCTTAAACACAGTAGAGATTTTTGGGTGATTCATCATCTAGCTCTATTGGTCTGACTAGATGTAGGGCTAATCACATGCCCTACTTTATAAGAGTATTCAGTTAACTAATTTCAGACAATTATTGAATGCGAAGTCACTTTCCTTGGTGCAGGAGGGTAAGTCAATTTTGGAAAATAGCGAGTTGGAATTTGCCGCATTCAAGGCTGAAACCACTAGCTCGGTCTCACCAGCAACATTGGAAAACATAACTACTGCAGAAACTGGAAAAAACTTTCAACAAGCCTTGATAGAAGATATTTTGATGCTTGCACAAAAGGAGTGTAGTGTATCAGATTTGTGCGGATGGTTGCCAAAGGCTATCTTAGAAAACTTTGACTTACAAGGTTGCCAAATAGAGCTATACAACGCTAATCATCGTACAGCCACGTTGCTAGCAAGTATTGGCAGTGGTTGGTCGACAGTGCTCCATGAGTCCCGCTCCCTCGAACAAATTTGGGACATTTATTATCCTCTCATTGAAGGAAATCTGACATTGTTTCGTTCCGGCCATCCGGCGGTGGTAGGGCTGAGCCCTGACTCTTTGGCTTGGTTAGGGTGTCCCATGGTGATTAATGCCAAGTTGTTGGGAGCCGTGTGGTTAACTCGACCTGAGCAAACTAGCTTTAGCGAGACTGAACAACATCAATTAAAACAACTTATTGATGTTGTTGCGATCGCACTCCACCAGGCTCAGCTACGGGAAACTATCGGTCAGCAACAGACAGAAATTCAACAGTTACAGAAATCCAAAGAAGAGTTTTTAAAGCTTATTTCCCATGAACTTTTTGTCCCCCTGGGTAACATTCAGCTCTCTACCCAAACATTAGAGAAAATCGTTAGAGGTACCCCGTGGCGGGCGGTACCCCAGAAAAAGACGATTCTAAAAGTTGTTAGTTTACTCAGTCAGGAATGTCGGCGGCAAAAGCAGTTTGTCGATAATCTCATTACCCTGATGTTTCCGGCCAATCAAACAGCATCAGAGCCGGTGTTAATGGACCTCAGCAGCTGGCTGCCCTCTTTGCTACGCACCTTTAAAGCCCGATTTGAAGAGGAATCTTTAAATCTCACCAGTAAAATTCCCCAGGAGCCCATTTTATTAGAATCTGACATCAACCAGCTGGAACGGACGATGACGGAGCTGATTAACAATGCCCTGCACTATACCCCGGCAGATAAAACCGTGACCCTCAAGGTTAAAGCGATAAAGACAACCGTTGAAATTGAGATAGCAAATACCGGTGTTCACATTCCCACCCAGCACCAGCCCTACGTTTTTGATAAGTTCTACCGTATTCCCGAACTGAACCAAAAGCAGTATGGCGGCAGCGGCCTGGGTCTAGCCATCGCTAAGCAGCTAGTGACCAACTTGGGCGGCACCCTTGAACTAAAAAGCACCAAACAGAAGACCATATTTACAGTGACACTGCCCAGATAGCTGAATTTGGAACGCTCTGTCTTTCCCAATTCCGAACTCCGAACTCCTAGTTTCGAACTCCAAGCACCTGGGAAAATCGTCTCTTCAAACCAAAATTTGCGCCTAAACATGCACTACACTGTGTTGATGTTGTGAGAATCTGCTGAACTATGCGCCTGTCCCAGATGCTGTTTGTCACGCTGCGTGAAGATCCGGCGGAGGCGGAAATTCCCAGCCACAAGCTAATGCTACGGGCGGGTTACATCCGTCGAGTTTCGAGCGGTGTGTTTGCCTATTTGCCCCTAATGCTGCGGGTGCTCAATAAGGTATCTAATGTTGTTCGCGAGGAAATGAACGCAACGGGGGCGCAAGAGTGCCTACTGCCCCAGCTACAGCCTGCCGAACTATGGCAACAGTCGGGACGGTGGGACACCTACACCAAAGCGGAAGGCATTATGTTTGCCCTGACGGACCGACGGCAGCAGGAAGTGGCCCTTGGCCCCACCCATGAAGAGGTGATTACGGCGGTGGCTCGGGACATGGTGCGTTCTTACCGTCAGCTGCCCACCCACCTATACCAGATTCAAACCAAGTTTCGCGACGAAATTCGTCCCCGGTTTGGCCTAATGCGCGGTCGTGAATTCATTATGAAAGATGGCTATTCGTTTCATGCAAATATCGATAGCCTCAAAGAAACCTATAACGACATGTACCAGGCCTACAGCAAGATACTTAGCCGCTGTGGCCTAAAGTTTCGAGCCGTGGAAGCCGATTCTGGTGCCATTGGCGGGTCCGGCTCCCATGAGTTTATGGTGCTGGCGGAGGCTGGGGAAGATGAAGTGCTGTATACCGAGGACGGTAAGTACGCCGCTAATGTGGAAAAGGCCGTATCCCTGCCCGTAGATGCCGTACCGTCTAAGTTTAATGAGTACAAAAAGCTAGAAACGCCCAATACCTCCACCATTGAAACCATGGCAGCGTTTCTAGAATGCTCCCCCACGCAGATTGTTAAAAATGTTCTGTATCAGGCCGTTTATGACAATGGTCTGACGGTACTGGTGTTGATTAACATTCGCGGCGACCAGGACGTTAACGAAACTAAGCTACAAAACGCCCTCACCAATCTGGCATCAGAGTACGATGCCTCCACCCTGTTATCCCTGGAGGTGCCTGATCCAGAGGCGCAGGCCAAATGGGCCACTAAGCCATTGCCCCTGGGCTATATTGCCCCGGACATTGGCGATGACTATATTCAAAAGTTGGACACAGTGGCACCGAAATTCCTCAGGCTGGTGGATGAAACGGCAGTGGAGCTCAAGGACTTTGCCACCGGAGCTAATGAAAAGGGCTACCACGTGGTCGGGGCTAACTGGGGAGACCAGTTTGAGTTACCCAAAATCGTTTTGGATATCCGCAATGCTACCGCTGGCGATCGCGCGGTCCACGACCCTAGCCAGCTAATCCAAACAGCACGGGGAATTGAAATCGGTCATATTTTCCAGCTGGGGACAAAATACTCCCAGACGATGGAAGCCACCTACACCGATGAAAATGGCAAAGCTCAGCCGTTGGTAATGGGCTGCTACGGCATTGGTGTATCCCGACTAGCCCAAGCAGCGGTGGAACAGTCCTACGACAAAAATGGCATCATCTGGCCGGTTGCGATCGCACCCTACCATGCTGTAGTTGTCGTCCCCAATATTAATGATGATGCTCAAATGGCTGCAGCGGAAAAACTCTACGAAGAGCTCAATGCAGCCGGTGTGGAAACTCTGCTGGACGACCGCAAAGAACGGGCGGGCGTAAAATTCAAAGATTCAGAACTAATCGGTATTCCCTTCCGGATCGTTACCGGTCGCTCTTTGAAAGAGGGTAAGGTAGAAGCGGTTAAGCGGGCTGATGGTGAATCGATGGAACTGGCTCTTGATCAGGTGGTGAGCACCGTTAAGCAATGGGTGGATGAGGCTATTAAAAACTAAACTAATTCGGAATTTTGAATTCGGAATTCGGAAGCCGCCTAAGATCATTTGAGGACTTTGACCGGTGTAGTTTTTGCAAGAAGACATCTGAATTCCGAACTCCGAACTCCGACTTCCAAACTATTCCTATGGAATTTATTTCAATCCTGCTGTCTAGTCTGTTATTCATTGGCTCGCCCATTGGGTTTGGTCTGGATACTCTAGCCGAAAATGCGCTCCGGTCTCGGCTTAATGGGGCGGAAGATATCCAGGTGCGGGTGGATAACGGTTCTAACTTCAATTTACTTAAGGGCAAAATCGATGGACTGCAGGTGGGCACACGGGGAATATATCCAGTGCCAGGGTTTCGGGTTGCGATCGCGGACCTAGAAACCGACCCGATCGATTTAGACTTTGGCAAGCTGCAGCGGGGCAAGGTGGTTTTGGATCAGCCGCTGAACGGTGCACTGCATGTGGTGATTACACCCGAGGATTTGAACCAATATTTGCAGTCTCCCGAATTTATCCAACAGCTCAATGAAATAAATATTCCCCTGGATAATGCCGCCCAATCTCGTGAGTTTAACCGTTACCAACTGACAAATCCGAAGGCCACTTTCTTGGCTAATAACCGCCTACAGCTAGAGCTAGACCTGAATGACCCTATTCGAGAAGAGAATTTAAAGATCAAAGCTCAAACTGGCTTTACCATTGAAAACGGTCATCGATTGATTCTTTTGGACCCAGAAGTCTCCGTAAACGATAGCCCTGTACCGGAACAGATCTTTGAAAACATGGAAGACCTCCTCAGCCTACGTCGCTTAGAAGCGTCTGGTATTACCACTCGAATTTTAGATGCCAGCATCAGCCCTGAACAGTTCGATGTAACCCTATGGGTCAGCATTGACCCAAGTTTTACCCGTTAGCGAAACGTACGCACTTTTTTGTACGGATCTTGTTTTCGAATCCAGGCTAAAAACTTTTCCATCTTTGGGTGGGATCGTAACCGATCTACCGTGTTTAAATCCTGGGCTAGCTCCTTGTTGGTAAACAGCACATGGATTTGTTTATGGCACGGGGCACAAATATCCGTGGTAGGGCCTGGGTCCTGCTTTTTACGTTTAGTTTGCTGACGAGGAACAAGATGATGTTCCGTTAGCTTTGGGCAGTCACGCTGGCAAAGTTCGCACTGGGGCATAATCAAAAAAAGGGCGTTGCTGATTACAATTTAACGTCGCCAGGGCCAACGGGTGCCCATTTCTGTCGCTGCTGACCAAAATAAATAGGCTACAAGCATTCCAACCCCGATCAGAAATGGCACAACATCATCGGGCATAGCATCCACCTAGAGCTCTCTACAGACTTTATTTTTACGCAGTTTTCTACGCAGCGGCCTGAAACGCCTGCATCATTCCCTGAATATAGTTAACAGCTATTGCTTTTTCATCCGCTCTCAAACGCATTAGAATCTCTTCTAATAATAATTGAGTGCCAGCAACGGTCATTTGCCATGGAATGCCAATACCTTTATAGATATAGGTGCAAAATGGTACCAGCTCTGTTTCAATAACGTTTAAATTACCCTGCAGCAAACTTAGCCACAGATAGACCTGAAACATATCAAAATCCCGCAGTGACGAACGACGGATTTTTAGGTCGCTTAGAGTACCTCGGGTACTGGAGTAGATATCAAATTGTTGGCTCCAGCGCCGGTAGACGGTCAAAGAAATCTCTGATGTACGGGCTAGCAGTTTCTCTACTAGCTTATAGTGAGGCGATAGCCGATCAAATCGATCTGCAGAGAGACACAATCGCCACCAAGGTATGGATACATACTCTTCTAATAGGTTAAAGTAGGGGCCAAGCATAGTCTGCTCTACGGGATCTAATGCAGCCAACAGAGACGTGCTGGCTAAACTAATCTGTGAGGTTAGAAAGCACTGCACCAACCAATCTTTGGATGTAGAATGCTGTGCCTCAAACTCTGTAAAACAGTTGCCCAGGTGGTTGGCTAAGGTACTAACATCAGAAATGCCAAACTGCAACTCTGAAGCATTATCAGCAGCACCGTTATCGGGATTGATCACCAATGGAGCCTGTTGTTGATAGCAGTTTAATAGAACAGGAATTGTTTTTAGGGTGAACTTAGATAAGTCAACCGTGTCGTTGAACTTTAAATATTGATGGTCTAGGTATAATCGCTTGGTTCTCGCTGCTGCATTATGACAGGCCGACTTAATTAGCTTATCCGGCAGCTTTTCCAAGGTTCTCTTACGCCCGGCTTGGGAAGCAACAAATTCTAGCGGATATTTTCTAGAATTTGTCGGATTTGTCGCTATGGTTTGAACAGTAGCAACATATCTGTTTTTCCAAGTATTGAGTAAATATTGAGAAGTAGAGGATTGAACATTGTTGGGGGCGAGATAATTCACGGGTCATCCTCAGGTAGGTGACTAATTTGTTATCTATCCGCCTATTTTTATTGATACTCCGGACTGTGATTTCACTAAAGGTCATGGATTATGCATTTTTTACAAATACTACGTGAATGAAATAACAGTCGCTGTTGTCTAGACAAATACTTCTTGTGAAATACACCTGTAGTTCTTCTAAAAATGGCTAGATTGAAGAGTAATTGTTCCATTTCTCATACTAGCTAACCCTAGGCGAGGCTAACTGTTGTAATCAATAACATGTCTTTCAGTTTAGTTGAAAGTACGTTTACACCGAGTATAAGTACGAACAAGTAGCTCCTAGCTAAGCCGGTTCTATGGATGAAATTAACAGGTAGTCAAAAATTCTTCTTGTACGAAATTATTTTGCTTGGAAAGTTTTTGAAATTTTCTCGATTGCCTTAGCAATGTCAGTCCAGGCTTGGTCGCGATCGCCATTGTCCTTATCAAAGGTAATGACGGGTTTCCCATCTTTGGGCAGAGCTTGCAGCTTATTGAGAATAGGCTCGCTTGTCCAGAGGCAGGGTCGCACAATAATTGGAATAACTCGCATACCCTCCGCCTGACGTCGTTCGAGCAATTTGGGCACTTCTGTTTCATTGATAAAGCGAGATTCGATAAAGTCGTCACTAATGAGCAACAGTGCAATATCGGCATCGTTCATGGCCGTTTGAATAGACTCGTACCAGTCATCCCCAGGTTCTATCAGACGATCTTGCCAGGTTTCAATCACACCACGACGCTTCATGCCCGCCATCATCTTGTCGAGCTTCTCTTTGAACTGCTCATCTTCATGGGCATAGCTGATGAAGATTTTGGGAGTTTTCATGTTTTTTTCTGTTTGAGTTGGCCAGGATTCTTTGGGAAACAGCTGACTAGTTTCATCAATAAGTCCGCGGACACGCACATCCTCATAAGGAGGTTTACCACATTCGATGGTTTGTTTGTTGTTGGCAATGCGCTCGTATAATTTATCAAGTTGATAAAAGTACGGGTTTTCGTTGCCATCACAGGTAGAACAGTTACAAGGAATGAGCTTTTGTACTCGAATGCGCTCGAAGGAACCGTTAATTTGATCAATTTCATGGGTGATGACGGTACGTAGCTCTTCTGGGCGCACACCGCTGACCCGCAGATGAATTTCACCGCGATGGTACAGCTCGATCACTTCAGCTCTGGCAGCGCCATTGGTTAATACAACCCCACTTTTCCAAACCAAGGTTTGGGCTTCAATGAACTTGTGCATTTCGACAATTAGTCGGGTAAGAATGCCTTTAGGCATGAAGTCATAGCGATAGTGCAGCAGCAGGTTATTACTCTTATCCCAGATATAATCAGGCTGATTGTCGCCCAGTAATTGAGGGGCAATGTACTCATCGTTAGTACCAGGAATTTGATAACAGAGCTTAAATTTCATCATGAGCTGAAGCAGCTCATCCCGAACATCGGCGTATTGACGTTCGTTCCAAATATTATTGAGTTGAGTGCGGTTAAAGCGGCCTAAATTGTCTTTAACTTCTTTCGTGTCCAAAGCTTTATAAACGGCAGTGGTCCCCCACTCAGGCTTGAGAATAAGAATCTTTTTAAGCAACGAATCGGATTGAAAATGGAGGCAAACGCCTAAGTCATGTAGATAATCACTAAGCTGCAGCTGATCTTTTCGCTGTCGAAAGTTATTTGCTTCACAAATCTGATGATACTCATTCAAAGAGATGTAGTTGCGTGAATCACCTTCAAGAGCTTTACGGACATCAACCCACTTTTTCGGCAGTGCCTGCCCAACATGGGGCAGTGCAGAGATATATTGCTGAATCGTGGCTTTAATATCATCAAGTCCACGATTGGTTTTGAGATTTGTCACCAAAATCTCTTTCAAACTTAGAAATTCACCCCGTAACTGGCGTTCATTCACTCGACAAGTACGGTCTTGTTTCTCATTCTCGACAAGAAACGTAGGGCTGTTATTACTGAGCAAGCGAACAATATTGAGCCAGTAATATAAATTCGTGTTGTCTTCTCGTGTATCGACAACGAGCGCATAAAGAGACCGCTTTGTAAGAAAAAATTGGTGGGTTGCGTGATAAATCTCCTGACCACCAAAATCCCAGATGTTGACGCGAAATGGCTTATCTTTTTGAAAATCAAACTCCCAGCGAATTACATCTATTCCCTCCGTAGATGCCTCATCAGAGTTTAAATTATAACTTTCGTTTTCAATCTTCCTGGCTAGAGATGTCTTGCCTGCTCCACCTTCACCCAAAATCAAAAATTTAGCTTCATAAATGAAATCTTTTCCCTGCTCTAGCTGTTGTCTTAAATAAGAGAGCATTTTTCCAGTCCCTGCTTGAATAATCTCTGGAGGCGGGTTTGTCAAAGAACTGTTGTAGCTGAGGTCGAGGGATTGGAGCGATTGCAACTGACCCATTTCGGGCGGCAGGCTGCTCAGCTGGTTGAAGCTAAGGTAGAAGGATTGGAGCGATTGCAACTGACCCATTTCGGGCGGTAGGCTGCTCAGTTGGTTATAGCTGAGGTCGAGGGATTGGAGCGATTGCAACTGACCCATTTCGGGCGGCAGGCTGCTCAGTTGGTTGAAGCTGAGGTAGAGAGATTGGAGCATTTTCAACTGACCCATTTCGGGCAGCAGGCTGCTCAGTTGGTTGAAGTTGAGGTAGAGAGATTGGAGCGCTTTCAACTG
>JBCCQQ010000030.1:0-71987 GCA_039024555.1 Cyanobacteria bacterium P01_D01_bin.156 | reverse complement strand
TTCCTTTTTGGCACCGTTGCCACAAACACGTTCAGGCGTTGATGAGACTCGACCGAAACAAAATTGAGTATCATTTACGAGGGCTAAGAGCTATAGAAGCTGTCCTAGATACGCTTTAGCTGTTGTGTCTCCCTTTCAGCTTTTCTGCAAGCTGTTGCAGCTCATCCCGTCGCCCAACAAAATCGCGAGCAACAAGATTCTCTAAACCATAATCTGGGGTTGTTTTCTTTGGCGGTTCCCGTCCCGACGGCTCCAGCTAAAGGTTGAGATTAACCGTATCAATCCGCCCCTGATTAAGAATGCCAATTTTGTCTGCTAGCTTACCGGCATTCACAACACCTGCAGAACTAGCTGCATCAGCCACCGCTTCTACACTGGCTTTAACCTCAGAATCTTCCTGGGCAATCTTTTCAACTTCCTCAATAATCTCTGCATCAATAATATCTGAGTTTTCTGGCAGAGACTTTTGGTTTACTGCCTGCTCCAGCTTAGCCACCGTATCCGGTGATTTACGCCGCAGCATGTCCAACAGCTTGCCACCTTGCTCCATGGCTTGTTCACCCATAGTCTCACCCGTTTTTTCCAACACCTTGGTCAGAACAACGGTGGCAGCAGCAACAGCGATGGTGAGGGGGTCCATAGACGGCGTAGGGATTTTAACCCCTACGTTGTAGCAATTTTGCTTGGTATTTGTCAGGTACCCAGGTGGAGTATCCGCAGGTGTTCTGGAATTCCTTGCCATTGACCTGTAGTTACCCCTATTAAGGGCACAGATATGGCTCACACCAGTCCTTTTGCTGGCACACATCTAGGCCAAATGACGCATCTGGCTTCGCTAAAGTAAATACAGAAGCGGCCAGCAATCGACACATCCATGATTGCCATAGCCCTATTTCTAGGAGATAAAATCCGTGAAACAAGGAGTTTCCAAAAACGAAGCCTGTAACCGAGTCTGGTTACTGTACCTACAAGGACGCCTTTCACCCGTACAACTATTGGCATTGTGTAAGCTATCTGCAGAGAACAGCTCACCTAACAATGACCATTCACCATCTACCGCTGCTTAGACACCTGCCCATCAACCAAGTCCCTAACCAAGGACAGTGTAGGCATTTTCCTAAAAAAGCTATACCGGTTGCAGTCCCTCCTAGCCTTCCAATTCAGGTAAAAACAAAATTCAAAGCCCCCAGAATTGGGAGTTTGGGGGCCTGGATACCCAATAGCTTACACACTAGAAACTTCCTTACTAACATCCTCCCCTTGGTAAGGGGAGGTGCCACAGGCGGAGGGGTCCTCAGCCGCTTGCATAAGGTATTCAGCCCCCTCCCTGACGGTTCCCCTTGGCAAGGGGAACCAAGTGTCGCTGAGTTTTATGCCGTACTACCCCTCGCCTCACGGTAGTACAGCCCATGAAATCATCCTTAACCGATCGCATACCAGCGCCGACGTTGGTAATCCTGGCTGGCTTAACCGTACAGTTTGGTTCAGCCCTCGCAAAATCCGTCTTTGCCCTAGCTGGCCCCTTGGGCACCGTCTTTTTGCGAGTAGCCCTCTCCGCAATACTCTTAACCCTGATCTGGCGACCTCGCTGGCAGGCTACCCGCCCCCACTGGCCGCTGGTATTCGCCTACGGTGCCGTGTTGGCCACCATGAACACCTGTTTCTATCTCGCCATTGATCGCATTCCCCTAGGCATTGCCGTTGCCGTTGAGTTTACCGGCCCCCTAGGTTTGGCCGTTATCAAATCTCGTCGCTGGCTGGATGTAGTATGGGTCACTCTGGCAGCCGTGGGGGTACTACTGTTAGCGCCACTCCAGGGTAGCGGGCTAGACCCACTGGGGCTGCTCTTTGCCTCCATGGCGGCCATGGCTTGGGCAGGCTACATTTTACTGGCAGCTTCGACAGGACAAGTAGTCCCCGGCATTGAAGGGCTGGTATGGGCCATGATTTTTGGCGGCTGTCTGCTGGTGCCCATTGGCATTGGTGCTGCTGGCACGTCCCTACTCAATGGATACTTGCTGCTGATTTCAGTTGCTGTGGCGGCCCTGTCTTCAGCTACCTATGCCTTGGAACTGGTGGCGCTGAGGCGACTGCCAGTGAATGTATTTGGAGTGCTGCTGAGTATAGAACCGATGCTAGCTGCCGCCTCAGGATTTTTGATATTGGGGGAAACGCTGACGGTGCGATCGCTAATGGCCATTGTCCTAATTTCCATTGCTGCTGGGGGAGCAGCTCGCTATGGCATACCCAATGAAGAATCCATTTAACCTAAAAGCCCCCGGCCAGTAAATAACCAGGGGCTCTTGGCGATATCGCATGGGTGAGGCCACCCTACGAGCCATTAAACTCAAACGTTCACACAACTGCCTCGTTCAGCAGCTCAGTAATGGCACGATGCTCAATAGGAGGTTCAGTGAGAACCTCTTGGCGAGTATCAGTAATCAACCAGTCCAGGGCCGCCTGCTGCATGTCTATGGAAGCACCGGTTTTATCTACGCAGTAACGACCGAATACCAGCTTGTCCACCAGACGAACACCGGGGCCAATGCGAGAGTATTCGAAAATAACGCTCTTATTTACCTCGGCACCGCTACAAATGCAGCAGTTGGGACCAATCATGCTGGGACCAATAATGGTGGCACCATCTTCAATCTCAGCCATGCCGCCAATGTAAACAGGGCCTTCAATAGTCACCTTGTCCCAGTTGACCTTAACGTTAAGCCCTGCATAGACACCGGGCTTTACTTCCTGACCAGGAATGCCAACGCCCTTTACCTGACCAGTGAGTACATCCTGGATAGCCTGCCAGTAGTCGGGGACCTTACCAATGTCCACCCACTCAAAGTCCATGCTGATGCCGTAGAATGCCTCATTGGCTTCTACAAGCTTAGGAAACAGGTCACCACCAATGTCAAACTCTTGACCGGAGGGAATGTAATTAAAGATTTCAGGCTCAAAGATGTAAATACCGGTGTTGATATCGGTGCTTAGGGCTTCTTCAACGGCAGGCTTTTCCTGGAAAGACTTGATACGGCCTGTATCATCAGTTACTACCACACCGTAGCTAGGCACCTGCTTCAGGGGTACCGACTTCATGACGATCGTGGCAATGGAGCCCTTTTCTTTGTGCCGACGAACAGCTTCAGTCAGGTCCAAATCAATGAGAGCATCACCACAAAGCACCACAAAGGTGTCATCAAAGAAGGGTGAAAAGTCTTGAATTTTGCGCATACCACCAGCAGAACCGAGGGCATCGCCTACAAGCTCACCATTGGTAATACGACCTTCAAACGAATAGGCTAACTCCACGCCAAAGCGCTGGCCATCTCTAAAATAGCCCTCAATTTCATTGGCAAGGTGGCTGACGTTCGCCACAATCTGAGTAAAACCGTGCTGTTTTAGAAGTTCTAATAGAAACTCCATCACTGGCTTTTGCAGGATGGGGATCATCGGCTTGGGAATGGTATACGTGATGGGACGGACACGAGTACCCTTGCCAGCCGCCAAGATCATGGCTTTCATAAATGCTCTCTCTATTCCTAAATAACAGCTAAGAGGTAAAAATAACGAACGTTGCGATCGCGAACAGCCTTAGCAAACATACAAGACTTTTACATAAAGACCACCACCATCGCAGGACAAACTTTAGTAGAGGGCTAAAATCTGCCATTACCAATATCGACTGGCTTAGGCCAGCATTTAAAATCTGACGTTGCTGCTCTTCGATACGACGTTATCTATCACGTTCAGGTTGTTCGCCCGCGCCACAGATCGTTTCATACAAGAAATCAACAACGGCAAAGTTTTGGCAACGTCAAGATAGTAACAACGGTACTAAGAGTATACCCACGCATCTTGATGGACTTCATTGCTGCCTCATAGATCCCGGGTTAAATATTGATTTTTATGTATTCCATACCCAGAATGACACCTATGCATCATTGCCCTTGCGGGTGCTTGTTTAGCCGGTAAAACCAAGCATTAGACCAACGTCTAATCAGGTAATACATAAGCGGGCACATCCGCAAGGGTGGCAGCATTCAGCTGGCGTACTTTAAGGTCGCGGTAAAACCGATCTTGAGCCAGCTCCACTTTAGATTGCGAAGATAAAAACAAAAGTCCCCAAAATACACCGACTTTCTCATGGCGGTAGTCTTCGTCGCTCAGCTCCTGGGTAATGGGTCCCCCCAGCACCTCTGGGCGAAAGTGAGCCCAATGCTCCAACAGACGCTCAAAATCCATCCATTCGATAGCACTTTCCAACTCTTCCCAGTAGCGATCTAGAAACCCAGCTAGGGCATCAGCAATTTCCGATAGGTTCTCTTGGTGGGCCAACTGGGCAATGGTGCTAATGGCCTTGCGTTTTGAGTGGGGCTTAGCACCACGGTGGCGGCTGCGGGGGGTGGGGTTAGCCATGGCCACCGCCATCATTTCCAGCTGAGCAATCAGTTCTTGTAACGTAACCTGACGTTTTTCGGGGGGTGTAGCTACGGCCCGACGGTGAATATAGTTCTCTAAATTGCGGGGCAGTCGCCTGGCATAGCCCTGGGGTTCAAAGGAATCTTCGTCCTCTTCAAACTCCACCACCTCTTCTTCAATTTCGCTGCGAATTAGGGTGTCGGCCTTGAGCAACACCAGCATGGACGCATAGAGAAACGCCTGACCTGATTCAGAAAGATTCTTTTCGTAGGGTGAACGACCATTAGCTGCGATGGGTTCTTGCTCTTTGAGGCTTTTGAGAAAGCGATCCACCACGTCGATCACATTGACGTCCCACGGATTAATTTCACCACGCTCGGACAGATCAATGAGAAATGCGATCGCACGTTGAGCTAAGGAATTGGCCATAGACACAATCTTACTGAAAACCAGCTAACGCTATATCTAGCGTGAACAAATGCACTATAGCTTACTAGAAATAAAAATTCAAAAAAAAGTGTCAAATTCAGTTACAAAGCCTTCTTAGCAGCTTAAAAGTCTGCCAAAAATCAGGGGGCAACGGCGAGGGTTGCGACCACTAGGACTAGATCATGATTTTTTCTTGAGCGAACCAAAAAAGGAGGAACATGACAGCGTTGGCCAGGCTCCTCCTTTTTTCAGTAGTTCGACTGTGCCGCTCCCCCTAGTCATGGGATAGCAGCTACGCAACGGCTTCTTCAGTACCTTGAGTTTTCTTAGCACTGGGTAGCATCGGCTGTAGATCCTCTAGCTCGACGCGATAACGTTCCACATCTTCTTCAAGCTGCTGAATCCGCAGTTCTCGCTGCTGCACTTGAGGATTGATATTAAAGTAACCCTGTAACTGCACCCACACACTAAATACCCAGGCCAAAACGGCTCCCACACCCAGGGAAATCATCAGCTCAATACATAGGGGTGCCTCGATATTTACACCCCGCACAATGTGAATTGTGGCTGGTTCAGTATTTTCAATACCAAATAGGACTAGAGCTAAGCAAATAACAAAGATGACGACAAAGTTAATCTGACGCATAGTAGCCACCTATAGATAGCGATGAGACAGATACAGGCTACTACAGGAATGTCTGGATTGAACCAAGTTTTTTATTTATTAAAAGTACGTTGCTAATCCTCGGTATAAATTCTGCCAGAAGGCTGTGCCATATGGCATATTTAGCTACTCGGTTTATGCACCAAAATCAACCATAACATTAGAGGGATTACTGACTCAGACCGGCATTGACCAACGTTTCAGGAACTGTTTGATGGGTCAAGAGCGCCTCAATAAACCATGGCGCACACCGTAGCCCCCAGCACAAAGTAACGCAATAAGCGCGGCACCAATGCCAATAGGGCTCGGGACCCAAAATGTAGCATCGATACTATTTACCTGGCCTGGCCGTAACGCCCACTGTTCAGAAGCTGCAGCGGCATCAATCTGAAAGCTCAGATCTAGAGTGCGCCATCGATCTAAGGCTCTGCCGTCGCCAATAGCACTGTCAGCATTTAAAGCACTTAGGTCAATATCTGCGTGAACATAATTCTGTAGGATTAGCCCCCAGTTTTTCTGGGTCAGGTCTAAATGGGCCAGCAGGGGGGGTGCCCCTGGCACCTGGGTCATAAGACCATCTTCTGCAAACAGCTGGTTAAATTTTTTCACCAGGTCGGCCCCGTTGTTAAAGTCAATTTTCACCTGAAGAGTTCCATCTTCTAGAGATTCAACCTGGCCGGAGAAGAGTTTGGCTTCCTGGATAAATACCTCCAGCCACTGTTGACGTACTTCGCTATTAAGGGCAACAAACTTATCATCCAGGTGCAAGGTTTGGACCAGGGTGCCGTGGGTCTGGCTATCGAACTGAATACCCAGCTGATAGTCAACACAGCCACTCAAACAAAGCGATAGGACTGCGATCGCAATCAGTTTAATCAACACCCTCAACTGAGCCACCACAAACCTCCCAGTACTAGCCCAGTACCCACCAGGGCAAACCAGACAAATCCATTATCTTCCGTATTCACTTCACTCAGGGGCAGCGGTGGCGGCGGTGGCTTTAGGGGACGGGGTTTTATAGGGCGAGTTTGCCAGGGCTTTTCATCACTGTCTTCCAGTTCAGCCAGATCTGGAATTTTAGTCAGACATTCTTCCTTTGCCTGGAGCTTAGGCGCTTGAATAATGTAAAGCACCTCTTTGCTCTTTTTACGTACATCCAAATCGGGATGCAGCGCCAGCTTGCCACACAGTTCAATGGCATCTTGGCGTCTATCGGTGGCAGATAAAGCGGTAACGAGCCATAGCTTTAACTCGCCATCTAAGGAAACACTAGGCTTCTCAGCGATTCCCTGTTCAAAGGCTTGTACAGCATCGGCATATCGACCTCGCTCAAAGGCTTGCTGGCCCAGTTCATAGGCTGCTCGCGCCCGCTGGTTGGCGGCATCTGGCATTGCGGCTAATCTAAATATCCAAACACAGTCCTATGCCCATAGCCATGACCATGTAAGGCTTTCAGCACTCACTGACGGTTTAGACTATGGGCACAGAATATATTCTACGGCGTCTGCGAAATTACGTGTAGGAGCAGTTATATGCCCCCATAAACTATGCGCCTACGGCCTCTTTTGCTGCGTACATCACTTCAGGCGTAATGTCCGTATGGCCCTGTTCGCGGGCAAACTTTTCAGTATTGCGCTTGACTTTGCCCCGCACAAAACCTGGAACCCGCTTCAGTTCCTTCAGACCATCCGCCGTCCAGTTAAGGTCAGTCTCCGCCGAGAGTGTCTGGGTAATGGCTTCTTTGGTATCGTGTCCCCCAAAGATTTCCAGCAGGTGATCCTCCATGCCTAGGGTGAAGGAGTTGTAGATCAGATCAACAATTTGGTTAGCACCTTCGTAACCTAAAAATGGTCGATAGCCCACAGGAAAGTTTTGTACATGGATAGGAGCGGCGATCACACCGCAGGGAATGTTCAGCCGTTTGCCCACATGGCGCTCCATCTGGGTGCCAAAGATAGCAGCAGGTTCTAGCTGAGCGATTTTATCTGCGATCGCACCATTATCCTCACTAACCAGCACCTCATCGCAATAGCCGTCCACCTGATTTCTAAACCAAGCTTCGTCATACTTACAGTAGGTGCCTGCTAGCACAACTTTTAGCCCCATCTCCCGCGAGAGAATTTTAGTCAGAGCCGCCGCGTGGGTATTATCCCCAAACACCACACAGCGCTTACCTGTCAGATTTTGACAATCAATGGAACGAGAGAACCAGGCTGCCTGGGACGCAAATCGTGTTTGCTCATCAATAAATCGTTCGTAGTTAGCGTCAACACCGCGCTCATTCAACAACTTTTGAATTGCTCTCACACAGCGGGCTGTTTCCACCACACCCATGGGCGTAATATCAACATAGGGCATTTCAAACTCTCGCTGTAGATACTCTGCCGTTAGTGACCCAACCTCCCGGTAGGGAATGAGATTAAACCATGCCCTGGGTAAGTTCTTAAGCTCGTGAACCGATGCACCTTCTGGAATCACGGCATTCACAGCAATACCGAGATCCGCCATCAGTCGCTTGAGCTCGGTAATATCATGATTGTTGTGAAAACCGAGGGTGGTAATGCCAATAATATTGACCGACGGCTGTTCTGTTCTTCCCTCCGGCAAGTCTCCCTGTTTGGCCGCTTTCTTAAGATAAAATTCAACAATTTGTTGCAATGTGCGATCAGCTGCCTGAAGCTCATTGGCGCGATAGTGGTTTACATCCGCCAGCATCACATCGCCGTCCGCATCCATTTGTGCCCGCTCAACAAAGTTGGCCAGATCTTCTTGCAGAATGCTAGAGGTACAAGTGGGGGTCAGGACAATCAGATCGGGATGTTCTTCCTTATCCTTACGGGTGATATTATCCACCACCTTTTCTTGGGAGCCCCGCGCCAGTACATGACGGTCCACAACACTGGTAGTAACTGGGGTAAAATCCCGTTCGCGGGACAGCATGGAACGCATGACATTAAAGTAGTCATCCCCCAGGGGGGCATGCATAATGGCATGAACATTTTTAAATGAGCTGGCAATGCGCAGGGTGCCAATGTGGGCTGGGCCTGCATACATCCAATAAGCCAGTTTCATAAATAGCGCTCCAAGGTCTGGGGTGGGTGAGGGCAATGGCCCGATTCTCAGAATATGGGAGGCTTAATGCGACACCGCCTAAACTCAACGATTCGCAACGGTTTGTAAGAATGGGTCACAGTTAGCGGAGTGGGCAATGCTGTGGGCCGTGAAATAAATACCCAAATGTGGGGCGACCTTAGCTTTATGGTTGGGTCGACGTCAGAGAAGTTGTTTGGTGCTCGATACTATCGAATGTGCAGCGGTCCAGGACAGGACGCATGGTACGAAGAGCAACTATAGAATTACCGAAAGTTCAAGGACGTCCATAGCAGGGGTGCGATCGCACCCCTGCTATGGACTATCCTGGGCACCTTGAGGCTAATACCCGCGTTCTTTAGAATCTGGCAATGATTCTCTTCTTTTGTCTGAGTATTTGGTGCATCGTTGTCAGCACTGGCATGTTGAAGTTAATCGTCAGGGATATTCGCGTAGGATTTATCCGTGGCAAGCATGGGTATCGACTCTACCGAGAACAATCACCTGGAAGTTTTTGGTTTGGCATTACAATGGGCATCATTGGAGCCATCTTTGTTTATGGAATGGCGGCTTTCTTGATGATTCAAGCTTTTTCATAGCTATCTTAATGAGTTGGAGTAGTATTTACCTGGGGTAGACAGCTTGTATGTATACAGTTTTTGGAGACATGTTGTCGGGCAATTGCTACAAAATCAAGTTGTTAATGCAGTTTCTCGACATTAAACATACATGGATTCACGTTGATATTCTTGCCAGTGAAACTCACACTGAAGAGTTTAAGCAAATGAATCCCAATGCGAGAATACCCGTCATTAAACTAGAAGATGGCAAATATCTCTGGGAGTCTAATGCAATCCTGAACTATGTGGCAGAAGGGTCTGATTTTCTTCCTCAGGAGAACTATCAAAGAGCCAAGGTATTGCAATGGCAGTTTTTTGAGCAGTATAGCCATGAGCCCTACATAGCTACTGCGAGATACATCAACAAATATCTAGGTTTACCCCAAGAGCGAGAAGGGGAATATCGTGCTAAACAAGTTGGTGGGCATAAAGCACTAGCTGTGATGGAGAAACAACTTGCTGAGAATACGTTCTTTCTCGGGGAGAAAGCGACGATTGCCGATATTAGTCTGTATGCATATACCCACGTAGCAGATGAGGGTGGATTTGACCTATCTGAGTATGTGAATATTCAGCGATGGTTTAGGGATTTTGAAAGTATTCCTGGCTACATCAAAATGGCAAGAGAAAATGCATAACAATTATGCTCTACTGAAACTGTGCAAAGTAGTATAGTTGTTTTTTCCAGTAAGACTGCAATACTTTGGTATACAGTGATTTCAGCCTTTAAAAGCTTGAAACCCTGCTTCAGCTCACGATTTATTGCTCCTGTATTGGTTGAGCTACGAAAGAGGCTAGACCGTAAGCCTATTTTCAAGGGTTGCGTTCAACGTGTCTCCAGAAAAAGGCTTAGAGCGACCTTTTGTACACGGCTACTCCTTAGAGATCATCGGTGAAGCGTCGCCAATACTCCTCGGAAATACGAAATGTGTTTTTGCTAGTATCAATAGTGTTTTGGGCTCCATGAAGTTCGAACAATCGATTCAGTAACCCAAGTATTTGCGGAACATCCCCATCGGGTGCAATATAAAAAATTGCATCAGCATTCAGGGTGAAGGTGCCTTTTGAGCGATTAGTCGAACTAGTAATGCACTCCTGATAGTTAGCACAGAAGACATCTATATTCCAGGTTCGTTTTCCTTTGGGCGCTTGCTCAGCGTAGAAAAAAGTATCGAGTTGAGACAGAGGAATAATACTTGTACTTTCGTAGTCACTGTTACGACTTTTCAAGACAGTTTTTAAGTTTCCATCTTGTAAGAGTTCCACCGTCACTTGGTAATCCCTATGGCTTTGGGACTTAATAATTTTTCCTAATTCCGCAACCGTTTCCTCTTTTGACAACAAAGCAAACTTAGGTACATCATCAGCAGTAGCCCGAATTATGTTGCCAGTGTCAGGACCAAACCACGTGTAGACACCTATAAAAACAGCCACTAGCAGGACACCAACAATCAGCACGATAAACTGCCGAACTGACCGACTGATGGGTAGAAACCTTCTCTGCCTTAAGTAGCGACCCATGTGTTACTCCGAAAGTTTGACTGACTACTGGTCAGTTTCACGTTAACGACAACAACTCATCACCTCACTCATATCTCACCCCCTTATGCTCAATCCACCCATCCGCATGCCAATCCCTAGGGTCATCGTGGGTCCAATGCAACACCCCGCCTCGGTCGTTCCACTCATATTCCCCCTTAAACTTCACCCTATCGCCTTCTCGTAAATCAGCAATGCGAGGGGATACATCACTATCAATGTTATGACTCACCAATAGTGACTGCCCAGAAGCGAGTCGCAGAATAAACTTCTGATGCTTGGAACCTTCCAAGTCGTCTGGCAGTAGCTTTTCCACCTGCCCCTGACCTTCCACAATCAGATCCGACTCACCATTGCGATATGCCTCCATCAACGCAGCGTCGCCCTTAATCTGAGGTCGTCGAAAATTGTTATGGGGAGCAGCATTTGCCATAGACATAGACCCAAAAAACGGAAAAGACACTTTTAGTACTGGCACAAGTAATACTAAAACAGCTAAAAGTGCGATCGCTATAAACTTCCGAAACACTTTAGAAACAGTGGATTGAGCCATGCTAGTGGAAAACCGTATACGGTAATGTCGGTGTAATTTTACCCCATGGGTTGGGGGAATTCACCACCTGCGCCATTTCTCTCCCTTTGCGATTATGAATTTGTCGAGCAAAAGAGACACAACCCATGAAAACACCTGCACAGCAAACTATCATCGAAGGTCTACGCAACTGGTACCGCAACGCTATTCGCAATTCTAAATATCGTTGGCTTGTTGTTTTCGGTAGCCTACTCTATCTTGTTAGCCCCCTTGATATTTCGCCAGATGTTTTCCCAATTATTGGCTGGCTTGATGATGGCATCATTGCCACGCTGCTAGTTACTGAAGTGTCTCAACTCTTGTTCGAGCAGGTAAATGCCTCTAAGAAAAAGAATCAAGAAGAGGCTTCTAGCTCCGCTGATACCGCCACCACAACCGAGCAGGTGGTTGATGTAGAGGCGGTATCTGTAAGTTAATCCGGTCTTCTAGTCGGTTTGTCACTTGCATGTTCAATTTCCAATTCACAATCTATTAAAAGGTACAGAATCATGACTTCTACTAACGCTCAAGCAGTTAACAACAACTTTCAGTCCATTAAAGATGAAGGTGGTCAACGCACTCAAAAGATTGCTGATATCCTCAAGGCTGCTTTTTCTGAAGCAGTGACTGAAGTAAAAGAAGGTGCTAGCACCGTTCGTCCCCTTGCAAAAGATCTAGCCGGTAATGCTGTTGAAGTGGTTAAAGAAAAAGGCCAGGAAGCCTATGACAATGCGAAGCAAGCGGCTCAAGACACTGCGAATGATGAGCAGGATATTATCGCTCGCTTTAAGCTAAAGCTGCAGGCTATTGTCGACGCCATTAAGGCAACGTTATTTGGCCAGACTGATGAGACCGTAGAAGCTGAGCCCGCTGGCCTCATCGAGCAGGAAACTGAGGTACATACCGTAGTGTCTGAACCAACGACGACGGTCACTGTAGAGACCACCGCCGCTTAGTTTGATTAGAGAATTCTCTCCTCTCTAGAAGTTTGTTAGGTACGTCAACTCTGGTGCTGGCCTTGGGGCTAGCACCTTTTTTGTTGCCGCCTCGGGGAATATCTCAGAACAGGCATCAGACCTATGTCTAGGGTTACTTGGCTAGGGCTTCTTTCTGACGTTCCTTGATTTCTAGATGCACCAGTAATGCATTGATGTCTGCTGGATTGACACCACCAATGCGGGTCGCTTGACCGACGGTTAAGGGGCTAACAGCGTTGAGTTTTTCGCGAGCTTCCATGGATAGGGTGTCAATGGCCATGTAATCCAGATTGGGGGGAAGCTTACGGTTTTGCTGCTTAGCGACTTGATCAATCTGCTTTTGCTGCCGCTGAATATAGCCGGAGTATTTAATATCGATTTCAGCTCCTTCTTTTTCGGCACGGGTAAGTTCGGGGTTGCCTAGGTTGTACTGTTCTAGATGGGCATAGTGGAACCGGGGACGACGGAGCAGGTCGGCAAGTGCGATCGCATCCTTTATTTTCTGCCCTGTATCCGCCACAATCTGCTTTCCCACTGGCTCGTGGGCTTTTACGCGAGTACTATGTAGCCGCTCTTTCTCCGCTGCAATATTTTCCTGCTTGCGGGTGTACAATTCCCACCGACGGTCATCAATCAGACCAATCTCTCGGCCTAAGGGAGTTAACCGCTGGTCCGCATTGTCCGACCGTAGAACTAAACGATACTCCGACCGAGATGTGAGCATCCGGTAGGGCTCCCGCAAGTCCTTAGTACACAGATCGTCAATTAAGGTGCCAATGTAGCTGCCTTCACGAGGGAAGATAATCATATCCTGCCCCCGAGCAAAGCGAACAGAATTTAGCCCTGCCACAAACCCCTGGGCGGCAGCTTCTTCGTAACCTGTGGTGCCATTGATTTGTCCAGCGCAGAACAATCCTTCAATCTTTTTAGTCATCAGTGTAGGGAAACACTGGGTGGCTGGTAAATAGTCATACTCCACCGCATAGGCGGGACGCAGCATGGAGCATTTTTCTAAACCCGGCAAACTACGCAGCATTGCCAGCTGGATAGTCTCTGGTAATCCCGTGGAGAATCCCTGTACATAAATCTCAGGAATCGTCCGTCCTTCCGGCTCTAAAAAGATTTGATGACTCTCTTTGTCAGCAAAGCGAACAATCTTATCTTCGATGCTTGGACAGTAACGCGGTCCCTTGGAATCCACCCAGCCACCATAGATGGGGGACATGTGGAGATTCTCTTGAATAATGCGATGGGTCTCTGCTGTTGTGCGAGTTAGGTGACAATCCATGGGTTCCCGCTCCACCCACACATCCGGGTCGAAACTAAACCAGCGCACATCTGGATCGCTGGGCTGGGGTTCTAACACAGCAAAGTTGATGGTACGACGGTCCACACGAGCTGGGGTCCCTGTCTTCAGTCGCCCGGTTTCAAAGCCCAGCTTATTTAGGGTTTCAGTCAATCCCACAGCGGCAAATTCACCAGCCCGACCGGCAGCCATGGATTTGTCGCCGACCCAAATTACCCCCCCCAGAAATGTGCCCGTGGTGAGAATCACAGACTTACAGCGAAATGCTACACCAAAATAGGTTTGAACACCGATCACTTCATCGTTGTTACCCAGGATTAGATCCGTTGCCATCCCTTCGCGTAGCACCAGATTCTCCTGGTTTTCCACGATGGTTTTCATGATGGCAGCATATTCCCGCTTATCGGTTTGGGCACGCAAGGCCCAGACCGCAGGGCCACGAGAATTATTCAGCACCCGCTTTTGTAAATAGGTGCGATCAGCCATTTTGCCAATTTCGCCACCGAGGGCATCCACCTCGTGGGTTAGCTGTGACTTAGCAGGGCCGCCTACAGCTGGGTTACAGGGCTGCCAGGCAATTCTATCTAGATTAAGCGTTAGCAGCAGTGTACGGGCACCCAGACGCGCTGAAGCCAAGGCGGCTTCGCAGCCAGCATGGCCTGCACCAATCACCACCACATCAAATTCATCCAGAAACTCAATAGAGTTGCTCATATGCCTGTCTGTGCCCTTGAAATTTACACAGCGTATTTATTCTAGGCCCTTCATTCTACTCTGGTTACTTGCAACCATAGAACTCACCAGAGTTAATTAATTGACAACATTGCATCACTTTCTTTGGTATAGAGTGATGTGGGGTTTGGAATCAGGTGCTTCTACACCCTGAGGCCTTGGGTGTTTGCTTGGGGCCTCTATTACGATCACGGACCACCGTACGTGATCCGGCACCTATATTTGTCTCACTCTACATAACTTCAGTAAACGCTTTAATCCTCTTTCAAGCTGTACCGTTCTTAAAATCTTATGAAAATAAATTTACGGTTACTCTCTCCAGGCCAGCTTAAGTGGCTTTTAGCAACAACCTTAGGGCTAACTGCTGGCCATCTAGGGTTTACAACGACTGCCTGGGGACAAACAATGGATGTTGTGGCGTCGACCGCAGCATTCCCGGCTAATGCCTCCACTGCTGAACTTACAGTCCCTCAGGGAAATGGTGAGGTGATTGCCGATATTCAGCTGCGGGTAATTGATACGGCAGAGGCCGCCTATGTCTCCGTTGCCGACATTCTCCAGACCTTTCAACTGCAGCCTGGGGATATTTACGATGCAGACTTAGCCCAGGCGGACCTGAGCCAGCTGGCTGGTATGGCTGAACGGGTCATGCTCACCCTTGAACCTGCCGCCGATCCTAGTCAAATCGTCATGGTGGTGACCGCCGAAGAACCCAATTCATTTTTCTACGGCTTTGGTAGTTTGCCCCGCCCCACGGCCCTGTCGGGTCCCCTGCGTCCCAATACGGTTAGGGCCTCTAGCAATAGCGCCCGTGGGTTTTCAGTAAAGGTTCATGGTGGAATCGATAATATTGGCGACAATAATCAAAGGCTGACAGTCGGTCTGTTGGGTGGTGAGAATACCGTAGGAGCTGAAGTCGACTTTAGGCAGTTTTTTGAAGATGGTTCAGGCTACGGTCTCAATTTTCAAAATCGGCGCGGCATTGAGCCAGAATTTGAGGGTGGCGATACTGAGGTTGACTTGGCCAACGGCGACGATCCTTGGGTGCATCGTCTAGGAGGTGGCGTCGAGTATTTTCGCCCCATAGCTGATGATTTGGAAGCAGCCCTAGGAGTGTCTTATCAGCGTATTTCCGTTAGAGACGACGCGTTTACCAACGATGTGTTTGACGAAGACGAGCTAGGGAACTCGCTAACGGTCAGTGATAGCGGCCAGGATGACCTGTTGACGGTAAGTTTGGTCGGTGAGTTGGATCGTCGAGATGACGACGATAATCCGACGAAAGGGTATCGACTGCTGTTTGGTACCGATCAATCCATCCCCATTGGTGATGCTGACATTTTTTTTAATCGTCTTAGTGCCAACTACACTCAGTTTGTCCCTTTAAATCTGTTTGGGTTTATTGAAGGACCTCGCACCCTGGTGCTAAATGTCCAGGGGGGCACCATCATTGGCGATGACACTCCTCCCTATGAGGCCTTTACTCTGGGAGGTTCTAGTTCTGTTCGCGGCTACAGTTCCGGAGAACTGGGCACAGGTGAAAGCTTTGTGCAGGCCACGGCTGAATATCGCTTTCCCATGTTTAACTTTAGTGCCTTGGATGACAATATCGATGTGGGCGGCACCCTGTTTTTTGACTACGCGTCTGACCTGGGCACCGCTGACAAGGTGATTGGTGAACCGGCTGAGGCTCGTGATAAGCCCGGCGATGGGTTTGGTTATGGTGCAGGGATACGGGCGTTGACCTCCATCGGTACCGTCCGACTTGAGTTTGGCCTTAATGATGAAGCGAACTCCCAGGTCATCT
Source organism: Cyanobacteria bacterium P01_D01_bin.156 (assembly GCA_039024555.1). Classification (GTDB taxonomy): domain Bacteria; phylum Cyanobacteriota; class Cyanobacteriia; order Phormidesmidales; family Phormidesmidaceae; genus Leptothoe. The sequence continues at coordinate 55,833 of JBCCQQ010000030.1, read as the reverse complement.
TTAAGATTGGCGAGCGCTTTTAGTGCTGCCTCAAGCTAAAAATTTAGGGTGAGGCATAGGCCAAAAGCCTTACTGGAGGTGTTTTGCTAAAGCAAACAACAGGCATGTAGCAATATCATTACTATCATCAGATTCTGGGACATGTTTACCATAGTCCACTGAACAGTTCGCAGCGTACATCCGCTGTATGGGCGAGGCACTATCCCAAGGTCAAATAGCGGACTGCAATGACTTGGATCATCGATAGATCCCAGCCATTGTTCCTATTGTAATGAGGACGCCTGTTACCAGACCGTTCCTCCGGTATGGTTGCACATATGCTGTGAGGAAATAGAGAAATGCAACCGGATGTGGTGGCCTTTGATTTTGATGGGGTAATTTGTGACGGATTAGTCGAATATTTTCAGACAGCATGGCGGGCATACTGCAAGCTGTTTAAACCTAAAAGTTTAGACCCCCCTATTGGGTTAGCTGAGAAATTTTATCCTCTGCGTCCGGTAATTGAAACTGGCTGGGAAATGCCCATGTTGCTGCGGGCCTTAGTCTCCGAACAGTCTGAGGAAGACATTATTGCTGGTTGGCCAGATCTGGCGCTGTCGTTTTTGGCGGAAACGACTATGAGCAAAGCTGCCGCCGCCGATATTCTCGATGGCGAGCGCGATCATTGGATTGCCAATGATCTAGATAACTGGCTGGCTCAGCATCGGTTTTATCCCAACCTGCTGAAGATACTGCAAGCGTCTTTGGAAAAACGGCCCACCTATATTGTCAGCACTAAAGAGGGACGCTTTATTCAACAACTGCTAAAACAAAGCGGGATGAAAATGCCATCGGAAAAGATTCTGGGTAAAGAGGTAAAACGACCAAAATATGAGACTCTGCGCCTGCTCACAAGCAAGCACGCCACGGATACTCAACCACCGACCATTTGGTTTATTGAAGACCGCATTAAAGCGCTGCAAGCCGTAAAACAACAATCCGACCTAGATCACGTTGCACTATTCTTAGCGGACTGGGGCTACAACCTGGAGCCGGAACGACAAACTGCTCAGGAAGATAATCGAATTCATCTGCTATCGTTAGACACGGTAGTACAAAAGTTCGATACTGCCTAATCCATCCACAAGACCATGCTGGATCTATCGAAAATTGCACAGCAGATGCAGGGGATTAGTCATCACCTGGCGAGGGAAGCTGAGGCTGCAAAAACAAGAATTGCGATCGCAACCAAGCTTCTCCACCAGGCTCGTCTGGAACACCCCCACCTCGTAGAGCAGCTCCACAGCAATGAAATCGGCTTCACCGCGGCTGAACCTGTCGAACCGTTGGATACCCGAGTAGCCATCAAACCTGCACCTGAGTCCCATACAGTGATGGCCACCGACGGATCTCAGATTAACCCTAGCCATCACGAAATCGCCTACTGCTATCTGCTCAACATCGGTCGTATTGTGTTGCACTATGGCCAAAGCCGATTCCCACGATTGGATAGCCAACCTGAAGTCATCTACCGTCCAGAGGATCTCTATGTATCGCGGCAGTGGGGTATTCGTACCGAAGAATGGATGGGCTACCGTCGCACAGTGTCAGAAGCTGTGGTTTTGAGCGAATTGGGTGAGACAGTCCATAGCTCGACAGGGGAGCATTCCCCACAGGGTTATCTGCCCCCCCAGAAAAAATCTCGGCAACTTTCTCTGCTGCAGCGAACGGCTGTTCCCACTTTAGCGATGACCGATGGTTCACTAATCTATTGGTTTTTAGATCAGCTGCCTGCGACTGCACGGGACCAAATCCTAGAGCCGATTCTGGCAGCCTGGGCTCGGCTGCGCGATGCGCGCATTCCTGTCGTGGGTTACATCAGCGCTTCCCGTAGTAGTGAAGCCTTAAATTTTCTGCGATTGCAAAGTTGTCCACACCATCAGCCGGACTGTCAAAAGCACTGCGAAGGCCTAACCGATGGTGCTCCCTGCCAGGTATTTTCCCCACTGCGGGATGTAACGCTGTGGGCCACATTGTTAGAGCCTGGGCAGCGGGGGCCTTTATTCAAAAGCTCTGCTGATATTTTGCAGCTCTATGACGAGCACTCAGTGTACTTTTGCCACGTGCATGTGGGTGTGGAGGTGGCTCGAATAGAGTTTCCAGCCTGGGTTGTGGAGGATACTGACCTATGGGAAACAGCCCTGAGTCTTACCCTAGCCCAAGTGAATAAGGGATTTGGCTATCCCGTGGCCCTAGCTGAAGCTCACAATCAAGCCGTAGTACGCGGGGGCGATCGCAACCGCTTTTTTACCCTATTGGAACAGCAAATGATTCGTGCTGGTTTGCAGAACGTAGGCACCTCCTATAAAGAAGCCCGTAAACGTGGCAGCATTGCCTAGTGACTTAAACAAACCTTTACCGTGGAGCTTTTGACCAACCACCGGCTTGGGCATCGGCCTCTGAACAGAACCATTTTTCTCCGCGACGTGGATCAATTTCTGCCGCCGTATATCCTTCCATCCCTGGCACATGGTAAATCCGTTTGCCGTTCTGGTAAGAAATATTGCCTTTAACCATACATCCCGGCTGTACCAAGTAATCCAATAAGGGTGGGCGAGTGCCAGGTATAAACCAATCCAGTGTTAGAAATCCCCCACCAATTGCGAGAAAACTAAAAAACATGGTCGATAGAGGTTTTTTAGACTGTTTTTTGGGTGATCTGGGCGTCATACGGCATGCTGAATCAAGCGCTGCTTTCAAAGTGCTCTGATGAACCATGTTTATCCGCATGTAAGCTACAAATTACGACTGAACCTCACATAACCCGCCGGATTCTTTGTCACTTCTACACTAACGTCAGGAATTTTCAACCTAATTTTGGTTGTTATTGCTATGTGCTTCTTCCCGAAATGTTGGAGAGGCCAGCAACTAATAATCCGTTTGTAAGCTTCCTGATACTGATACAGATAGTCGCTGATAGAGCTGTAAGCTCATCTCGCCACCTTTGGCGTTGTACCCAAACCATTGAGGCCCATGAAAGCTGGGTTCGCGCCATTGCTATGGATAGGAATGGACACTACATCATCAGCTTTAGTGCCGATGGTAAATTAATGGCCACTGCTAGCCGCGATCGCACCATCCGCATTTGGAATATGACCACCCGCAAACTGCTAGATGTTCTCGAAAGTCACGAAAGTGGTGTGTGGTCTGCGGTGTTTGCCCCCGACGGACGCACTCTAATTAGTGGTGACTGGGCTGGACAAATTCGCTGCTGGCATCTGAATGCTTAGCATTTCCCAGTATTAGGAAAATTGATGAGAGAGCTTTCCCTGTAACAATCATTGAATAACTTTGAGCCAAGCTTTTCTAGTCAAAAGCTAGTATTGAGATAGAAGTTTCGATCTTTAACAATACCTAATGGAAACCCTAGCCCTAACAAACGAAAACGTAGAACAAGTCTTGGATGAACTCCGCCCCTATCTCATGGCTGACGGTGGAAATGTAGAACTGGTTGAAATCGATGGCCCCGTTGTCAAGCTTCGTCTTCAGGGTGCCTGCGGTTCATGCCCTAGCTCTGCGATGACCCTGAGGATGGGTATTGAGCGACGCTTACGGGAATTTATTCCTGAAATTGCTGAAATTGAGCAGGTAGTCTAGCGACGGATAGTCCGCAGGGTCACCATTTTGGAGTTAAGCCTGCGGACGCTCGGCATGTATTTATCTGTAAGAATGCTTTGACAGCCCATAACCGACTGTTCGGTTGAGGCATCAAAGCCTCAACCGTTTGAGTTTTAGGGGCTGAGTTTTTGGGGCAGGGACCGAGCGATGGCTCTATCCCTCAAAATTCAAAACTTAAAACTTTTCGCTATCCCTGTTATTCTGATCTACTGGGAAAACTCGGTGAACCACAGTGCTTGATCTAAAGCTGATTCGACAAAATCCTGACCAGGTAGCAGCGGCCCTAGCCAAACGCAGCGGTGATTACAACCAAGCACTATCTGATATCCAGACGCTGGATAGTGAGCAACGAGAATTAGAAGGGGTGCGATCGCAGCTCCAGGCCCGCAGTAATGAAATTGGCAAAGCCGTCGGCATGAAAATCAAGGGTGGTGCCGATCCCAAAGGCGACGAGGTGAACGCACTAAAGGATGAAGGCAATCAGGTTAAAAAAGAACTGGCTGAGCTAGAACCCAAAGAAAAAGAACTCAAGGCCAAGATTTACGACAGTCTGCTAACACTCCCTAACGTGCCCAGCGACACTACACCTGAGGGCAAAGATGAAGACGATAATGTAGAAGTCCGCCGTTGGGGAGATGAGCTAATTCCCCAGGGAGATAGCTTTTTAGCCCACTACGAGTTGGGTGAAAAGCTGGGGATTATGAATTTCGAGCGTTCAGTCAAAATTGCCCAGAGCCGCTTTGTAACGCTGATTGGTGCTGGAGCAGCCCTAGAACGGGCGTTGATTCAGTTCATGCTCGATCGCCATACTAAAGCGGGGTATACAGAAATGCTGCCGCCTATTTTAGTGAATTCTGCCTCACTCACCGGCTCTGGTCAGCTACCAAAGTTTGCCGAAGACAGCTTCAAATGTGCCGACGATGATTTATGGCTCACGCCCACCGCTGAAGTACCCTTAACCAACTTGCACCGAAGCGAAATTCTGACCGAAGAACAACTCCCTATCAATTACTGCGCCTATACCCCTTGCTTTCGTCGAGAAGCAGGCAGCTACGGTCGCGATACCCGTGGACTAATCCGGCTACACCAGTTCAACAAGGTAGAAATGTTTAAGTTTGTTCACCCAGACCAGTCCTTTGATGAACTCGAAGCCCTAACTAAAGATGCTGAAGATATTCTTCAACAGCTCAAGCTGCCCTATCGCGTTCTAGCTCTGTGTACAGGAGACATGGGATTTTCCGCCGCTAAAACCTACGATTTAGAAGTTTGGCTCCCCTCCGCTAATCGTTATCGTGAAATCTCCAGCTGCTCAAACTGTATTGATTTCCAAGCCCGCCGCGCTGACATCCGATTTAAGACTCCAGGCAAAAAAGGGACTCAGTTCGTCCACACCCTCAACGGATCTGGCCTAGCTATCGGTCGTACCATGGCCGCCATCCTTGAAAATTACCAGCAGCCTAACGGCAGTATAAAAATCCCCGAGGTGCTGCAGCCCTACATAGGACGAGAGTTTATATAACCCCCAGGTCCTACATTTGTTTCGAAAACAAGTATTTGTCTTATTTAAGTGGACCATCAGTTGCAGTCGTAACTGCAATATGCTTGGGCTAAAACCAAGTTACGTAGTATCCCTGATTCGGTATTCTAGATCTCTCAGGGATACTAATACCCATAAGAATTCTTTAGATTATTTTTAACTTTCATATGTTGCTCACTGGTCATAGTGGAAAGAGTTACTTCAACTCTGACTTAAAGCATGCCGAACAATTTTTGGTTGCAGAGTGTAGATAATTTCTCAGATACCAGTCTGTAGGGTAAAGAGAGGTATGACTTTTTACAGTCTTCTATAGACCCTTTTAATAATCCAACAAAAGCTCCACTAAAAATGGCGAGTTCATAACATACTCCAGTCATTTAATGATCATCTGGAGATTACTCTCATGGATAAGCAACCTGTACTTCTGGGATTCCACGCATTATCGGAACCACTTAGAATTCAAATAGTCAATCTGTTGCAAAACGGTGAACTTTGCGTGAGTGAAATATGTCAGGAGTTGAGTTTACCCCAGTCTAAAATTTCTTTTCACCTCAAAACGCTTAAGGATTCTGGTTTACTCATGCTGCGTCGCCAAGGTCGGCGAGCATACTACAGCCTCAATGCAGAGCAGTTTCATTTATTGGAAGAGTTTCTGTCTACCTACTAGCTCTTTTTGTTGTTTACTCTTATCTCAAAACAAGCAAGTTATCTCAAAACAAGCAAGTTATCTCAAGACAAGCAAGAAATCCTCTGTATTTTCTCTGAAAGATTCTTTCAAAACAGAATAGTTCATCAAAATTAAACTGTTAGGTAGTAGCTTGACATGGCTACCAAACTACTTAACATACCGATGATTAAGGCTATTTCAGAGAATAACGTTACTAGACATAAAAAATGTGTTTTCCTTTCAGAATTTAAAGCTACCGTTTGTTGAGCGATAGCCCACCGTGCCCCCAAGCCGCTCTCATGTCAACAGTCTGTACAGTAGTGCTTGACCATGAAATCAACCATTGATGCCCTATTGGTCGAAGACAGTTACTCAGATGCCCAGCTTGTTCAAGCGCTTCTCAACTCATCAGAGTTTGACAAACCTCAGATCCATCATGCTGAGCGCTTTGAAGAAGCCTTGGACATGCTACAAGTTAGCGTTTTTGATGTTGTTTTGTTAGATCTCCATTTGCCCGATGGGCAAGGACTCTCGCTTATTAAACGATTAAAACAGCAAGCACCTCGGATACCTGTTGTTGTGTTAACAGGCACCCAGGATCCGATTATTGCTGAGGCCGCTCTTCAGGAAGGCGCTCAGGACTATGTTGTTAAGTCAGATACCCTTTCTCCCGCTCGGCTAGCCCAACAAGGCTATGTGGATGTGGGCAATTGCTTAGTTCAGCGTATTCGCTATGCGATTAAATGTTCAGAGTCTAGTCAGAATGTTAAAACTGCTAACCAGGCTCGCGATACGCTAATTACTCAGGAAGCGAACGATGGCACTTGGGACTGGAATCTACGGCAAAACCGCATCGATTACTCGCCTCACTGGCGGTCGTTGCTGGGGGTGAAGAGCTTAAGCGATAGTCCAGAGGAATGGCTATCTCGCATACATCCAGCTGATCGAGCTGGTTTTGATCGAATACTCCGGAACTACCTAACTCGACAACAGTCTAAATTTCACTGTGAATATCGTCTTCGACATCAAGATGGTAGCTACCTTTGGGTGTTAACCAGGGGGGCAGCTGTTTGGGATTCCTCCGGAACAGCTGAGCGGCTTGTGGGTTGTCAAACAGATATGACGGTTGGTCCCAAGTCAAGAAATTTGAACTTGCAGAAACAGAACTCCGCTCAGACTAAACTGCACTATTTAAGTATTGGTCTCATTGCTAACTTGGCGGATCTATATCTTTATGAAGGTCGCGATAGTGAAGCTGAACCACTTTTACAAGGGGTATTGGCAATGCGTACTTGGCTATTGGGTCCCCACCATCTTGATGTAGCCGTAAGCCAATGGAACTTAGCCACCCTTTACGACAATCAAGGCCGCTACACTAAAGCTCAACCCTTGTTTCACCAAGCGTTAGAGATTTTTGAACAAAGCCTAGGCTTAGAACATCCCTCCACTAAACGTTTGCGTTGTCAGCTGTGGCTCATGTCTAAGATGAATCAAGCTATGGACACATTAAGAACTTGACATTGCCTCAAGACTAATAATAAGGATTTTGCCAGGACAGCTCTAAGACACACTGAGTAGTCTGCACAAAACATATCCTTGAGAATATGAGGCAGTTTTGAACCATTTTTAGCATTTCTCTATCGTAAGCAGCGTCGATGCCTATCATAGGCTCCCACCATCTACTCAACCGGACGGTAGAATAAGGTTAATCTGGCGTTTCGCGCCGAATTGACTGCTCTAAGTTATTTGCATTTATGTCCGCCCTGGCTGTTATCTCTGTCATTGCCCTGCTAATTTTTGTCCATGAGCTAGGTCATTTCTTAGCCGCTCGCCTACAAGGCATTCACGTCAATCGGTTTTCCATTGGTTTTGGCCCCATTCTTTGGAAATATCAGGGAGCGCAGACGGAATATGCGCTACGGGCATTACCCCTCGGGGGCTTCGTAGGGTTTCCGATGGACGAGGATACAGATACCAGCTTTGCCCCTGATGATCCTGACCTGCTACAGAATCGTCCTGTCATGGATCGGGCCATTGTCATGAGTGCTGGGGTAATTGCAAATTTGCTGTTTGCCTACCTAGTGTTTGTCATTCAGTTCACAACGGTAGGAGTACCGCAAAACTTTGTCCCTGAACCTGGTGTACTAATCCCGCAAGTAATGTCTAGTACATCCCCGGCGGCGGCGGCGGGCATTAGGGCTGGGGATATTATTCTTTCTGTGGATAGCCGTCCACTCAATCAGGGCGAAGACAATGTAGATATTCTGATTGATGCCATTCAGAGTAGTCCTGAAAAGCCTGTGGACCTAATGATTCAACGGGGTAGACAGGAACTGAATCTCACAGTTACTCCAGATATTTCTCCAGAAGGTAAAGCTGTGATTGGGGTTCAGCTTTATCCCAATGGCAAGTTCAGCTACGAGCGTTCGGCAAATCCTATCCAAGTGATGAGCTTTGCCGCCGATGAGTTTCAAAATGTGTTTGTGCGTACGGCTCAGGGATTCTTTGCTTTAGCCACTAATTTTTCTGAAATGTCCAGTCAGGTGTCAAGTCCGGTCGGTATTGTTGACCAGGGGCGGACCATGGCGGATTCTAATATCATTAGCCTGTTCCCATTCACTGCCTTGATCAGCGTCAATTTGGCAATCATCAATATATTGCCCCTACCGGCGTTAGATGGAGGACAATTAGCCTTTCTATTAGTGGAAGCGCTCATTGGCAAGCCCTTGCCTCGACGTTTGCAAGAAAGTGTGATGCAGACGGGACTGCTTCTGTTTTTGGGTTTGGGCGGCATGCTCATTGCCCGCGATATTTCTCGATTGGAAATTTTTCAAAACGTCTTTCAGTAGAGGCTCATTTCAAGTCGGGCTAACCGATGGAAGGCCACATATCCTATCAGTACTAACGTTTCCGGCTCAACGATGACGCTGCGGTTTGCCCGAAGGAATTTTCCAATGCTCCTAGTAACCAGGGAGAATCCATGGCGGAAGGATATAAAGCTGCCTAAGCTTCAAGGTAGTGACGTTGCTCGTGTATCCTCTTAAGGTTTTGGGCATTGAATGACTCTTGATAAGGCCACTGCTAAGCAACCCTCAGGAGAGGTTAGTCGCCGTCCCCGTTTGACTAAGAAACGGCGCGCGTTGTTAATTCTAGATTGCCTTAAGGAGCTGTATCCTGAGGCTCCGTGTTCCCTCGATTACGAAAATCCGTTACAGCTGTTGATTGCCACTATGCTGTCAGCGCAATGTACCGATGCTCGGGTCAATATTGTTACCCCTGCATTATTCGAACGGTTTCCCGAGGTCACTGACTATGCCGAGGCTGAGGTCAGTGAAATTGAGTCATATATTAAGTCAACGGGGTTCTACCGCAACAAGGCTAAAAATATCCGTGGGGCTTGCGAGAGAATCATCACCGCCTTTGGTGGTGATGTACCTCGCTCAATGGAAGAATTGACTAGTTTGCCAGGGGTGGCGCGGAAGACCGCTAATGTGGTCCTGGCCCATGCCTTTGGTATTAACGCAGGGGTGACCGTTGATACCCATGTAAAACGGATTACTAATCGGCTAGGTCTGACTAAACATGATGCTCCGGTTAAAATCGAGCAGGATTTGATGAAACTGCTACCTCAGCCAGACTGGGAAAATTGGTCAATTCGTTTGGTCTATCATGGTCGGGCTGTATGTGATGCTCGCAATCCTGCTTGCGATCGCTGCCAGCTCATAAACTGGTGCCCATCGGGGCCGAAGCTAATAAAAGCGAAGGCCGCCCGACTGGCTAAAAAAGGTAATGCCAATGGCAATGGTGCAAAATAATTTTTGCCAAAGCAACTGATATCCACTAACATGAGAGACTGTGATAAAGATCGAAATCCATAGGAAACTGTCAGCCCAATGGCTAAAAAAGGCATGATTGCGCGCCAGCGTAAGCGCGAAAAAGTAGTTGCAAAGTACGCAGCCAAGCGTGAAGAGCTTCTCAAAGCATTTAAATCCGCTGGTTCCCAGGCAGAAAAGCTAGAGATTCATCGCAAGATTCAAAACCTGCCCCGCGATAGCGCTCCTACTCGCTTGCACAATCGCTGCTGGCTAACAGGGCGTCCCCACGGTTACTATCGTGATTTTGGCCTTTGCCGCAATGCCCTACGAGATATGGCTCATCAGGGGTTACTTCCCGGTGTAGTGAAGTCTAGCTGGTAAGTTTTAGCTCTGGAACTGCTTGCCCGGTTTCATGGACTGAGCAAGTGAATCATTTTCAACAAAGTCCGAGTAAGCCATAATGGCTTACTCGGACTTTGCTTTTGATGCATTTTTTGTAGGTCAATCACGTATCAGAATTTATTAATTTTGTTAAAAGGATTGGATACCACGCTGATGGCACGTATGGCACTTTTCTCTAAAACAAAGCTGTAATTTCTGAGCTGTCTTAAAAGTGATTGATAAGCTGAGAACCGAAGTTTTCTAGGGTCTATTAGGGGCATTAGAAAGTCTGCATTCCATAAGTTTCAATTTGTCTTAGGGTTTACTACGCCTTTCATCTTTGTACGTAGCCTTAGCTTCAGCCTCATACGTTTATGGTCAGAAGCTAGGTAGTGCGTGATGATAACAGCTCAATTCTATGAACTCATCTGCCAATCCTTCTGTTGCAGAGACGCCCATTGTTGTGGGAATCGGTGCTTCTGCTGGTGGTCTACATGCCATTGAAGTTTTTTTTGACACCATGCGCTGCGATAGTGACGCTGCTTTTGTAGTGGTACAGCATCTGTTGCCCGATTATAAACGTTTGATGAGTGAGCTGTTGGAACGTCGTACACAGATGGATGTGTGCCAGGTAACCGATGGTATTGAACTAAAACCCAACACTATTTTTTTAATCCCACCTGGTCAAAATCTTATTCTAAAGGGAGAGCAGCTTCGACTCATTCCCCAGAATCGGGAGCAGGGGGATCAGCCCCATTTTCCTATAGATCTATTTTTTCAGTCTCTAGCAGCGGAGCAGGGCGATCGCACCATCGGGATTATGCTGTCTGGCACCGGCAGCGATGGCACCCGAGGATTGCAAGAAATCTCGGAAACGGGTGGTCTAGTGCTGGTACAGGACCCCAAAACTGCTGAATTTGATGGCATGCCCCAAAGTGCGATCGCAAACGGCATAGTAGATTTAGTCCTTTCTCCCAGCGAGCTGGCCCAAGCTACCTATGAATTTGTCACCACTCCCAGCAGTTGGCAACGCTTACGTAGCGATCAGCAGCCACCGTTGGAACAATCTCAAATGCAGCAAATCGTCAATATTGTTAAAGAACATTCCGATATTGACTTTACCTATTACAAACCCAGTTCTATTTCCCGACGCATTCGACGTCGCTGTTTGATCACAGGCTACACCAACCTCGATAGCTATATCACTCGGCTAGAATTGTCCGAAACTGAGCGGGACACCCTGCGCAATGACCTACTGATAAGCGTTACCGGTTTTTTTCGAGATTCTTCTGCATGGCGCACCTTGGAGACCCAAATACTACCCGAGTTGATTGCCAACGCCGATGTTGATACCCCCATCCGCATTTGGGTGGCTGCTTGCGCTACAGGGGAAGAAGCCTATTCAATGGGCATTTTGCTACGGGAACTTTTAGATAAGGCTGAATTGTCCCTTGAAGCCAAAATCTTTGCCACTGACATCGACCCCATTGCCCTAGACAAAGCCTCTGCAGGCATGTATCCAACTTCCATCAGGAGTGAGCTCAGCCCACAAAGGTTAAAAAAATTCTTTGTTGAAAAAGACGGCTACTTTGAGGTGCACCGATCCATCCGAGAGATGATTATCTTTGCCAATCACAACCTAGCAAAGGATGCAGGCTTTACCAATATGGATGTGGTTACTTGCCGCAATGTATTGATTTATATGCAGCCTAAGTTACAGCAACGGGTTCTGCGGAGTCTGCATTTTGCCCTAAATGTCAAAGGAATTTTGTTTTTAGGAGAATCAGAAACTCTCGGCAATATTGAGAAAGAATTTGTTCCTCTCCAGCGGAAGTGGAAGCTTTATCAAAAGCGTAGAAATATACCCCTACCGCCAATGGAGTTGAATACTTGCCAGTTGCAACTGCCCTCATCTCCTAACACTGATCGCGCCGCTAGCATTTGCTGTGATCCCCTCATCGAAATCGCCTTTCGCCACCTGCTGAGCCAGCAAAAGACCACCTGTGTGCTGTTGGATCGTCAAAATCAGCTGCTCCATGTCTGCGGCGATGACCTCAATCTGTTGCAAATTCCTGATGGACGGGCTTCACGAGATGCGCTTAAGCTGTTCCCTAAAGACCTGCAACGACCCATCAGTACAGCACTTTATCAAGCTAGACAACACCGTGAACAGGTAGAGTATCGCGGTTGTCAAATGGCTAACGCCAATAGAGAGATTAACACGCTAACCATTGCTGCCAGCTTACATTCAGGCAACCGGCCCATAGGCGACTTCTTAATGATTCTGGTTAAACAAGATGTTGTTCAGCCCCTAAGCGATGCACCTGCTCAGTTTGAAGCCAATTCAGAAGCAGCCCAATACATCCTTCAACTGGAGCATGAACTGCAACAAACCCGAGAAAATTTGCAGGCTACCGTTGAAGAGCTAGAGTCCACCAATGAAGAACTGATTGCCTCGCACAAAGAGCTGCAGAGTACTAACGAAGAGCTGCAGAGTACTGAGGAACTGGTCAATGCCCGTGCTGGAGAACTTCAAAAAGCAAATCAGCGATTGCAGGCAGAAATTGAAGAACGTCAACAGATCGAGAAAAAACTGGCTCAGCGGGCTTCCGAACTATCCCTTTCCAATGCTGGATTAGAACAATTTGCCTATGGGGTATCCCACGATTTACAAGAGCCCTTGCGGGCAATGACGGTCTTTTCCCAACTGCTACACCAGCGTTATCAAAATCAGTTAGATGCCACTGCGACGAGCTACATCGACAATATCGTCAAGGGTGGAATTCGCATGAAGTCAATGATTGACGGAATTCTAGCCCTCTCACGCATTGATAAAGAAGTTTCTAAAACCATTGTCCCTGTGGATTTACAAAAGCCTTTGGATATGGCTTTAGAAAATCTCAAAGTTATTTGTGTTCAGCGAAAGCCCATTATCACCCAAGACCCGCTACCTAGCCTGCCGGTTGAACAGCACCATATCGTACAACTCTTTCAAAACCTCATTGGCAATGCCATTAAGTTTTGTCAGAGTACGCCCGAAGTGCATATCATCGCACAGCCGCAATCCCACGGTTATCTCTTTGGTATTAAAGACAATGGCCCTGCAATCTCTGAACAAGATCGAGAGCGTATTTTTCAGCTGTTTCAACGATTGCATACCCGCCAAGAATACGATGGCTACGGTATCGGATTAGCCATCTGCAAAAAAATCGTTCAGCGCTATGACGGTCGCATATGGCTAGAGGCAAATGCAGAGCAAGGTAACACGTTTTATTTCAACTTATTTCCAAGAAATCCAGAAATTGTGCGTAAGCATCTATCAAGCAAGAATAATGCTGATATTAATATGGGGGATACATATACTAGTCCATAAAGATTACATCACTGAAATAACATGATGGTAGAGTTCTTTGGCGCTCTTTTTTAACTCAGTAGGGACGCTAGTTTAGCCTGTTATAGGCAACGAATTCTAGCTTTCAAGGCTCATTAGAACTCTCATAGAAAATAGCTTTAAAGATTTGCTGATGTGTATTCCTGAACCAATTAATCCTAGGTATGACTGCCACCATACTCCTCATTGAGGATTCTCCAACAGATGCAGCAATTTTATCAGCCGCCTTTGAAGAGGTTGACTGTTCACATACGCTTCAGGTTATCAGCAACGGATACGAAGCCCTAGGATTCTTACAGAATTTGAATCAATACATTCAAACGAATATTCCCTGCATTATTTTGCTGGATCTAAACTTGCCTGGGAAAGATGGTTATGAGATTCTTCACGAAATCAAATCGAACCATAGCTGGCGCACAATTCCCACAATCATTTTTTCCAGTTCAAGCGCCAGTAGCGACATTTCCAAAAGCTATCAACTCCATGCCAATGCCTACATTACAAAGCCTATAGACTTTGATGAATATAAGCTAGTGGCGCGGGTTATTCATAATTTTTGGCTTAAAACTGTTCAGTTACCCAGCGATAACAATATCCCTGAATAACTATTACTAACTCACTATTTTTACCGTAGACAAACGGTTATTTACCCCCAAGATAAGATGCTCTAAACACTATGGGTTAAGGATTTTCACCCAACATCCGTATTTCTTCTATATACAATTTTATTGATTTCCATTCTAATGGTTACCAGGTCGATAAATGTGTTTATCGGTTTACGCCATATGGCTGTTGTCTTTTAGACTTCCAGCACTCATTTTGATTGAGCAATATGGGCGTCATGCGTTATTCCAAACCATCGCCAGTTCCACGAATTTGATTGCTTTATTTTCCACACCCCATCCACAATCAAAACGGTTTTTGGTTAATCCATACCTCCATACCGTTATTGGTCTCGTTTACAGCTGGCAAGCTCTCTTTTAGAGATATTGAACATTTATCGTCACACTACTGTAGGTTAATTGCATGGCTAGGGGCATAGACGCATTGTTGGTAGAGGATAACCTCGCCGACGCCCAGTTGTTTGAAACATTACTCTCTTCATCAGAGATCATTGATTCCCAGTTACACCATACAGTTCGTTTTCATGAAGCACTTCAGGCTCTTGAAAATCATAACTATGACGTCGTTCTACTAGACCTGTGTTTACCAGATGGGCAAGGGGTTGATCTAGTTAAACAGTTAAAGATTCTAGCTCCTCAAATTCCTGTTGTTGTGCTTACGGGCATTCAAGATCAGCAGGTAGCTGTGGCTGCCCTGAAAGAAGGAGCTCAAGATTATTTAGTGAAGTCAGATACGTTTTCTCCAGAACGGTTAGCTCAGCTTGGGTACGTTGATGTAGGCAATCTTTTGGCCAAGACCATCCAATACGCTATTGAACGTACAGAATTAACGCGACAGTTAGCCATTAGTGAAGAACGTTATGAGCTGGCGGTGCAAGGAGCTAACGATGGTATTTGGGATTGGGACCTGAAGACAAGTCAAATCTTTTTTTCAAATCGCTGGAAATATTTAATCGGTTTGCCCAACGAGACGGCATTCAACAATCCCGATGATTGGTTAAATCGAATTCATCCAGAAGATAGACCAATCTTTGAGAAACAACTGCAGCAACATCTTCAGTATCATCGATCTAAGTTTCGATGTGAGTATCGTATTTTGCATAGCAATGGTAGCTATCGTTGGATGCTCACACGCGGCATGGCTCTATGGAATGAAAATGGGGAGGCTTATCGTATAGCAGGTTCTCAAACCGATATTACTGCGCGTAAGTTACTGGAAAAAGATCTCTATAAGGAGAAGGAACTAGCACAAATCACCCTCCACTCCATCGGAGATGCTGTTATCACTACAGATGAACAGGGATTTATCAAGGACTTTAACCCTGTGGCCGAGAAATTAACAGGTTGGCGAGCTGTGGAAGCGAAGCATCGTTCCATCTCAGAAGTGTGCAACATTATTGATAGTAAAACGAGAGAACCTCTGTTCAACCCTGCATTAAAGGCGATAGAGGAAAAACAGGTGATTAGTCTGAGTGAGCATCCCATCTTGGTATCTAAGAATGGAGAAGAGTTTGCCATTGGAGATTCGGCAGCTCCAATTCGTTCGGATAAGGGCGATATTTTGGGTACGGTGCTTGTTTTTCATGATGTTACCGAAGAGCGGGGGCGTTCCCATCAGCTGGCCTGGCAAGCCGCACACGATCCTTTGACGGGGCTCTATAACCGTAAACGGTTTATTCAGTATTTGGATGATGCCATTGAAGATCTCATGCCTACTCAAAGACAGCACATGCTGTGTTATATGGATTTGGATCACTTTAAGGCAGTGAATGATACCTGTGGGCATGCGGCAGGAGACCAGCTGCTACGTCAGGTAACAGCGCTATGGCAAGGATGTATCCGCCAAACGGATATTTTGGCCCGTTTAGGGGGAGATGAGTTTGGTCTGATTTTATATGACTGCAACTTGGCACGGGCATCGGAGATTGCAACATCATTTTGCGATCGCGTGCAGCACTACCGTTTCTGGTATGAGGGCAATGTTTTTCGCATTGGGGTGAGTATTGGGATTGTCCCCATCACGACTCAAAAATCCAGCAGTGAGAATGTTTTACGACTGGCGGATGCCGCCTGTTATACCGCTAAAAATAAAGGCCGAAACAGGGTACAAATCTATCATCCTGATGACGACTATATTACGCGGCAGTCCACAGATAGTCAGTGGTTTTCACGCATTACTGAAGCGCTGGATAACGATCGATTTCAACTTTATTGCCAAACCATTGCAGCCATCAATCCCGCGCAGAATCACGCTAATTTGTGCGAAATCCTGTTGCGTTTGCCCTCATCCGACTCAACCGAGGTAACGCCACCCATGGCTTTTCTACCAACGGCAGAACGCTATCATCTCATGCCTCGGATTGATCGCTGGGTCATTCAGCACTTTTTTGAGTATTTGTCGTCCTGTTCTGCCGCAGACAACACCATCTACAGTGTAAATTTGTCAGGGTCTAGCTTAAATGACGAACAGTTTCTGGCATTCTTAAAACAACAACTGGAAAAGTATCCAATCCATCCGGGGATGCTATGTTTTGAAATTACTGAAACATCTGCGATCGCAAACCTTCAAACAACCGCGGCCCTAATTCTGGAACTTAAAAAAATCGGCTGCCATTTTGCCCTCGATGACTTTGGTAGCGGGATGTCATCCTTTAGCTATCTCAAACATTTACCTGTAGACTATCTAAAAATTGATGGAAATTTTGTTAGAGAAGCACCTACAGATAAGATTCTCTACGCCATGCTTCAGTCCATTAATAACATTGGACATATGATGGGGCTAAAAACTATTGCTGAGTTTGTGGAAACACCGACCATTCTAGAAACTGTCAGCAGTTTGGGCATTGACTATGCCCAGGGATACACTATCCACACTCCCAATCCCCTCAAATAATATACTGTTGCAACTTAGGGCTTGTTAAAAAATTAGGCCGTTGCTGATCCTCGGGATGATTTTAGCTGTCAAATCTAGGTAACTGATCAGGTTTACAGATCGTTTCATTCCCTAAATCAGCAACGGCAAAATTAGCATCACAGCCTTGTCCATTTAAATCATGGCTTAACAAGCTTTTCAGACTTAACCGGTGACATCGTCTCTTAACAGCTGCTTAGAAGAGTAAAAATCTCGGCGGTGCCGCTCCGCAGCATACTGTTATGCGAGACCTATCGATTTATCACCAGCTCGATACCAAATTGATATCCCCCTTAGATCAGCAACAGGAATTCTCAAACAAAATCTATTAAACCGTCACTCCCCTAAGAACATACTCAGTTTTTAGGGCTTTGTAGCCATCGCTGTATTAACTGTTTAGAAGTGGGTAACTCTTGCTAAAAAACGTGAGAATCTTAGCTATCTTTGCTAGGATTGCCCCTATGCTGTATCTAGCTGTGTTGATGCAAGTTTATACAGGAGCTAGGAGCAGGTCTCTGACAGGTTTTTAAGTATGCGGTATTGGGAGTTTTTAATTCAACAAGAAGGGGATCAAACCTGGCTACCGTTGGAAACACGACAGGTAGAAATATTAGAAGGTCGTTATCGCATGGCCGCCCATACCAGCTACGATGACACCTCCGTTGAAGTGCGTGTAAGTCAGCTTTTGCTGGATGAAGTGCCGCCCCGACGACGGGTGCGTAAACGCAAAACGATGACTAACGACTCAGGGCTGCTGGCAATTTTTCCTTATATGCAATTGAGTCCCGGCCATTGGGAAATTCACTGTAATAGCCCTGATGTGCTTGATGATTTTCTGGGAGAGGGATGGCAGTATTCGGTACAGCTGCAAGTCACCCCCCGAGAGGAAGAAGAGTGGGAACCTGATTGGACCGTAGGTCAAGACGCAATCCAGGAAAACGAGGTGTTCCCGGAAACCCTTGAGCATGCCCCAGAGATTCCGTCCGATACGCCAGTCGATGAATTCAGCAATTTGATCAATAACGATGTTCAGGATGAAACCATCGCGGACCCCGTACAGCTGCAGCTAAAGCAGCAAGCCTATGTGACTCAGCCCGGTCAACCTCTAACGTTGATGGGGGATTTGACTCCGGCATCTACAACGCCTTTCCAAGGACAGCTATGGGTAGAGCTGCGGGACCCGCAATCGGCAAGTACGTTACAGGAAAAAGCTTTTGATGCAACTAACTCATCTAAACCGTTTGCGGTGACCATTACATTACCGGAAGAACTGTCTACCCAGGTGATTTTAGGTGCCATTTCGGCTCGAACATTGTCGGGGGCAACGGTGGCCTCTGCTTCGTTTACCGTAACGGTGGGTTTAGCTCAAATGCTAGATGCGATCGCAAATCAGTCTGAACCTACATTTGAAGAAGAGATTTCGATTTTTCCAGGCACTACCGAAGCTCTAGTGCCTTCACCTGAGAAGACAGCCACACTGCTAGACAACGACATTGCACTGATACCGAGGGAAATAATCCCATCCACAGGGATGGCTTTACCGCCTCAGCTCAAGTCTACCGATTCTTCAGAGACTGACCATCAATCGGAGCCAGAGCTACCAGAATTTCCTAACTCTTCACCATCAAGCCCCGAAGCCCCTGTTGCTGATAACAGCGATCGGGATGAAGACACTCCATTAGTAGAAAATACGTCAGAAAATTCTGACCTCACAGACGTTATTGAACCTGGCAAATCACTGTTGGCAGATGTCGATCGATTATTAGCATCGGACAAACAATCGTTTGCCGACAGCGAGCAGCCACCGTCTCTTGAAACAGACAAGCCAACGGAGCATAGCGCTCAGGACGACTTAGAAGAAGATCAAAGTACTTCACAGCGCCCCTTTGCAGAACCTCGCATATTTGAGCGCAGCAGTATTCGCGATGATGATCTCGACCGGGAACTAGTCAACGCCGCTTTAGGAGACCGGCTAACCCCTGCGGATCTGTTTACTCAAGAAAATGATGCCTTTGAGCATGACTTTGTTAGTCCAGCTGCTGAAAATCAACTGAATTCAGACCTCGTTGATGAAATAGATTTAGCCTTCCAGCAGCTACGGCTGCAGGAACGCTTTTGGCAGAAGCTTAATCAGTTTACCCAGGATGGTTATCGTCAGTCTTTAGAAGTAAAAAAGGCCCTAGATATTTCCAATACTCCATCAGCAAGCCCCCTATCGGCGGGAAATCTACAAAGTGATGAATTTGTGGTGTACGATTCCCCAGCTCCGGATGCACCCTTAACGCCGACCGCAGATTCTTCAGGACCGAATGATGATGCCCCAAGACAGGTGGCAGCCCCTATTTTAGATATTCCCGATCAGGAGCTGGTTGCCGGGGAATGGGTAGCCGTGCGGGTGCGGGTCCCTACTGATAACAATCAGGTCTATGTCAAAGTCTGGATGAATGATTTGCAAACCCGCACCCTGGTGGATGCCCCCCGCTTGTTGATGCAGCTCACACCCAATGATTCTCATGAATTGGAAACGTTGATGCGAGTCAAGATTCCCACCAGTTGTTTAGAGCTACAGTTTGCCGCCATCACAATCGATATGGCCACACTACAAGAAAGCCGTAAAGTTATCCACAATCGTCAAGTGATGCCACCGGATAACTCTCTGTCTATTTTTGACGATCTCAACTTCTAGTTATAGGTGATTCAACATCACGTTTATTTTTAGGGATAGCTGTCATACCACAATGACTGAAGTTGGAACTTTAGAGACTGCAAACTTTCTCAACAATCGTCATATCCTGTAGCAAATCACAGTAAATTAAAGCTTAGGTCTTAGACTCACACTCAGCTTAATGTCTTTTCTCAAAGGACTGAATAGTTGGGCTGTAATAATGGTTTAATCTTCAGAGCGATTGCTCATTTTTGAGAGATAGGAGACTTGATAAATGGATACATCCCTTTTGCCTCAGGTTATGGTGCCCATTGTAGCGATCCATGCATTTGCATTTATGATTGCCATGTTCCTGTACATAGAACAGGAAGAAACCTCTGCATAAATTCTGGTGACGCGGTCTTTTAGTGTTATTGAGCTAGACAAATTGCGATGGCGCTTTAACAGCTAGCTGACCTAGTGCTTTCCAAGGATCAGCAGCGCGCCCTTTGGTCTAGTAAGAACCGCTAAGTGTATTTAGCGGTTCTTGTTGTATATATGGGCATTTCATTCAAGACACCACAGCAATAAAACATATGCCGTTGTTGATTCCTCGGGATGATGTTATCTGCCAAATCCAGAACTCTGGACAGATGTATAGAGCGTTTCATCCTCTAAATCAGCAACGGCAATCATACATAAAGCCCCATGAGCTAAGCTCATGGGGCTTTACTTACGCCTGTTCAACTATCGCTGGATGAGGCAAAACATTGAAAGCACCGGAAAAGATGCTCTAGTGTTAGTGCAAAAAGTCAACCTGAGTGGCCTTAAACACCAGAACCTACACCGGCGTAGGCACCGTAGAAAAATAGACTAACAACAACAAGCACACCTGTGCCAGCTACAGTTGCCACGATCCAAAGGGGAATTCGGCCATCCTTAAACATGAATTTATCTCCTATTTATCAACTACTCTCATTTATGTACCCACGAACTCAGATAGCTCTAGTGAAGCCATCACCATCCGACAGCATTAGTTGAAGAAATAGCTGGAAAACAATAGACCCAGTACAAATACCAAAAGCAAACCGAGGAACAAAGAAGTACGGTTTAACTCAACGGGCTGTTTATTAGGGTTGGGGGTTCTATCCACAGTAATCTCCTATCGCTGAATAAATTGCATTGCAGCAATGGCACCCAAGAAAAAGACACTGGGGACGCCAAGGCCATGAACGGCGAGCCAACGCACTGTAAAAATAGGATAAACAATGGGCTCGTTAGGGTTTTGGCTGGTCATAAGAAAATCTTAATGTCGATTAACAGCAATAGAGATAAGAACGCTGACTGGTTCTAATTACCAAAATCGGTAATTTGCTTGTCCGCTCCGTAGCGATTATCGAGAATAGGTACCTGAACCTGGTTACTGGGGAAGTATTCGTTAGGACGGGGAGTACCGAATACATCATAGGCAAGACCCGTGGATACAAACAGCCAACCCGCGATAAATAGGGCAGGGATTGTGATGCTGTGGATAATCCAGTAGCGAATGCTAGTAATAATGTCGGAAAATGGTCGTTCTCCGGTAGAACCTGCCATTGAAAAATCTCCTCTTGATAGCGAATAGGCGTTGAATCAAATCTAAAGTGAACCCTGAAAGAACCTAACTAGAATTTCAGGTATCTAGATGTGAACAATATTTAGTTACATAATAGGGAACAGAGTATATCCCTATCAAGCCAACATTTAGGATTCCTTCAGTTTTTTTGGCCTTGAACTCAAAATCTTTAGGTTCAAAGCTCAACAAAATCAAAATCCTACAGTTAGCTCAAGCATCAGGCGCTAGCTGTTTCGTAACGGAGCAAATACCCGCGTTGCCCCAGAATAAAGCCTTGATTGTCACCAAAGAACTTTATCCGATAAAGGTTAGAAGGCACATCCCCAACGGGTTCGTCTTTACGCCACGTCTCACCTCCGTCAGAACTCATCAGTAGGGTACCGCTACCACCACTGACCCAGAGCTCATCATCAGTACGATAGGCCACATCCAGGAAGCCCCAGCTTGTACCGATCTCTGGACGGACGGGTTCGCCCCAGCTTTCGTACTTAGGTACCGCTGGATCAGTATTGGGCTCGCTGAACTGCATTTGACCACCACGGGCAATTAGCCATAGGTTGCCATCGCTGGTGAATCCCATGTTTTGGAGGCGCTTTGAATTTTCACGGTTGTGGGGCTGCCAACTTTCTTGCCCTGGCTCCCAAGTGGAATAGAAGTTACCTCGTGACGATACTGCCACATAACGACCATCATCATCTCGGGTCATGTTACGGACCACACCTACAGCTGCCTGCACCAATGCTGTCCAGTTGCGAGCGCTATCCTGAGTGCGATAAATCGCGCCCACGTCAGTAGCCATTTCTACCGAACCTTCATCCAATGCTGTAACTAGTAAGGGTGAACCGGGCAGCTGATTGCTCAAAGGCACATTAGCCCAGCTTTTCCCACCATCAGTTGTGTGGAGTAAAACACTGGGTAAACCCGCCACCCAGCCTTCATCACCAGCAAAGCTCACAGATGTAAATGTGTATCGCTGCTCACCTAAGTCAAGAACCTTCTGCTCCCAAGTGTTTCCTCCATCGGTGGTTTCAAACAGAGTTGAACGGCTACCCACTAACCAACCATGCTCGGGGTCCGCAGCAAAGGCAACATCGGAGAAAGTTGAATCGGTTTCTAGAGCAATGGACTGCCATGGGTTAATGTCCAGCGCTGGTAGAAAAAATTTGGTGCAGCCCACCGTTAGCAATGCGATCGCAACCAAAAGAACTCGCTTTAGCCCAGCCGCTAATCGCCTATCAAAAAAATCCGTCAAAACCGTTTGCATCTCTAGGTATTAAAGACAAATGAACAAGAAATAAACTGGGCAGCCGACTAGCCCAACGCTAGCCGTTACTTGAGACCGTACAAGCTCATAAAGAAGAGAAAAGCCACCCCTAGAGCACCAAAAATCAAAATGTTCTTTTGTCCTGGTGTCAGAACATTAACCCCAAGCCCGTAGCCCAAATTTTCACTAAATCCTGATGGCTTGCCCGCAGGGCCAGCATTAGCAAATGCCTTAGGTCTTGCGCCACACACTGGACAACGCCAAGTTATGGGCAACTCTGAAAATTGCACTCCAGCAGGGATATCCCCTTTTCCATCCCCTTTAACCGGTTCGTACATGTAGCCACAGGGACGACACTCGTAGCGATCCATTTCGTAAGGCGTGAGTGGTGCAGGCGGTTCTTCCGTTTCAGCCCCATCGACTGCTGGCTTGGCATCAGGCTCAATACTCATGGGAGGTTCGGTTAGCGTCATGTAAACAATTATTACATATCGAGTTCCGTCTTCTTCAAAGCGGAGGTCGATGCATACTGCTCAAAACTATCCTATGAATAATCTATGACCAATCCCCGGATTTTTTTATCCATTGAATTATCCATCGGCTGAGGATTCCACTACACAGCTGACTAGAATAGAAGTAAGGTTAATAGGGGCTATTGGCCCGCTGCGAAGAAATTCAATCACAACGCGTGTGTTTGTACTAACTGGTTACGAATATTTCCTACTGTTTCTAATTATTTGTAGTCTGGTGCCAGTGCTAGCCTTGGGCTCTGCTAAGCTGCTGGGCGCTAAAGGGAACGGTGTAGAACGGCGAACTACCTATGAATCTGGAATGGAACCCATTGGTGGGGCCTGGATTCAGTTCAATATTCGCTACTACATGTTTGCCTTGGTATTCGTCATTTTTGATGTGGAAACTGTGTTTCTATATCCCTGGGCAGTCGCTTTCCACAAATTGGGTGTGTTGGCATTTGTCGAAGCCTTGATATTTATCGCAATTTTGCTGATTGGACTGGTTTACGCATGGCGTAAAGGAGCATTGGAATGGTCATAAAGTCACCCTCTGACAGTTCCCTAGTTGGGGATAACGAACGGGTAATGAACCCGGCAGCACCGCCGACTGTCACCCAAGACCTATCGGAAAATGTCATCCTCACCACCGTTGATGACATTTATAACTGGACTCGCTTATCAAGCTTGTTTCCACTGCTCTACGGGACGGCTTGTTGTTTTATTGAGTTTGCAGCGCTATTGGGGTCACGGTTTGATTTTGACCGTTTTGGGTTAGCTCCTCGTTCCAGCCCTCGTCAGGCTGATCTGCTAATCACGGCAGGTACGGTCACGATGAAGATGGCACCAGCCTTAGTGCGTCTTTATGAACAGATGCCCGAGCCCAAGTATGTGATTGCCATGGGCGCTTGTACCATTACAGGCGGCATGTTTAGTGTTGACTCTCCTTCTGCAGTGCGGGGCGTTGATAAGCTGATTCCCGTTGATGTCTACATCCCTGGGTGTCCTCCACGACCCGAGGCGATTTTTGATGCTGTAATCAAGTTGAGAAAGAAGGTGGCCAACGAATCCATGCGGGAGCGTGGTGTTTTGGAACAGACCCATCGTTACTACACTCGTAGTCATAAGTTCGAAGCCGCCGCTCCAATTTTGACAGGCGAATACATTCGCTCTGAAACCCGCGAAGCGCCACCTAAGGAGCTAGTGCAAGCGATGGGAATGCCCATGAACCTTCCCGAATCTGAAAAAGCTGCCCAGGAGGAACAGGCTAATGGCTGAAGAGGAAACTAAGTCAGAAGCAGGTGCTATCGTCGAAGCCGGGCCTGTATCTAGCTGGTTAACTGAGCAGGGGTTTGCCCATGAAATCATGGAGCGTGATCATCTGAATATTGAGCTCCTCAAGGTTGAGCCTGCGTTTTTAATTCCTTTTTGCACTGCACTTTATGCCTATGGATTTAACTATCTGCAGTGTCAGGGTGCCTATGATGCCGGTCCAGGTCAGCCCTTGGTCAGTTTTTATCATTTACTCAAGGTCAGTGATAATGCCGATCTTCCTGAGGAAGTGCGCGTTAAGGTTTACTTACCTCGCGATAACCCTAAAATTCCATCTGTGTATTGGATTTGGAAAGCTGCTGACTGGCAAGAGCGAGAAAGCTATGACATGTATGGCATCGAATATGAGGGACATCCCAATCTCAAACGGCTGCTGATGCCAGAGGATTGGGTAGGCTGGCCCCTACGTAAGGACTATATTTCACCTGACTTTTACGAACTGCAGGACGCCTACTAATCGATTGGTAGTCTTAAATTTTTTCCACATTCTCTGAAAACCTATGCTCTCGGAGGATTATATCCAGCCGAGAGTTTTTTTATTCTGACCAGCAACGGAGAAGGTTTAAGGCATTTTATGGTGTCGCCCTATTGCCAGCCTACTCGGTCAACAAGTTTTACCACTTCCGGATTGTTACGACCGTAGGCAGATACGTTAACGTCATCTACCTTAAATTCTCCTAGTTCAGCCACAATAGGCTCAATCTCGACTCCCTTCACCACGGGATATTCATTGTTGCCATTAGCAAAAACGGTTTGAGCTTCGGGACTGACAAGAAACTCAAGAAATGCGATCGCATTTTCCCGATGCTCAGCTCCAGCAACAACACCAACACCGCTAATATTGACGTGGGTACCCCGATCCTCCTGGTTAGGGAAAAATACCGCCGTTTTAGCCACCACATCCTGACTTTCTACTTCATCAGACTTAGCTAAGCGCGCCCAATAGTAGTGGTTAGCAATCGCCACATCACACTGACCAGCGGCCACCGCCTGAATCTGATTCGTATCCCCTCCGTCAGGATCGCGGGCAAAGTTATCAACGAGTCCAGCTGCCCAAGCCTCGGTTTGTTCTACACCAATAGTTTCTACCAAAGAGCCCAAGAGCGATTGATTATAAATGTTGCTAGAGCTACGCACACATACTCGCCCTTGCCATTCTGGTTTAGCCAGAGCTTCATAGGTAGATAGCTCGGCTGGGTCAACATTATTGACGTTGTAGACAATGACCCGCGCCCGTTTAGTCAGGCCGTACCAGAGGCCATCAGGATGACGTAAATTAGCAGGAACCTTTTGCTCTAATACAGAGGATGAAATCGGTTGCAAAACACCTGCCTGTTCTGCCCGCCATAGACGACCAGCATCTGCTGTGATGAAAACATCCGCTGGACTAGCTCCTCCCTCGGCTTTAATCCGCTCAATTAACTCATCAGACTTGCCTTCAATCACATTGACATCAATGCCAGTTTGCTTAGTAAAGCTTTCAAACAGGGCATCATCCACATCATAGTGACGGGCTGAATAAACATTGACAACGGCATCCAGACTGGGTGCTTTCAACTCCTGCGACGGCCCGATACACCCTGCAAGCACCGAGGATAGAAGACCAATAGATAAAAAAGCAGACTTGTAGAGCATGGGTGCTGGCTAATGCAAAAGGTTCCTAATCAATATTAAGGTAACTCTATACCTGTAGGAGAAGGCATTTACTACTATGCATATATCCTCAAATCCATGGGTACATTAGCATCAATCCAAAAGAGCCCTTATAGATAGACCGATCCCCATCCCATCCACATTATTCTCTAAGCAACTTTTAGGTATTTTTTGCAATAAGCAGAAACTATTGCAAACTGTCAAAAATTTCGCTACTATTCTCATTAAGCAACTATTAATGATAGTCAACGGAGACAGGTTCATGGTCGCCTACACCCCTGCAGCAATGAAAGCCGAATTGCATGAGCGCGGCTGGCGCATGACGCCCCAAAGGGAAACGATCCTGAATACGTTTCAAAATGTTGCTAAAAGGTGAGCACTTGAGTGCAGAAGAATTGTGTGAGCTACTCAAAGAGTCTGGTGAACCTATCAGCCTTTCGACGATCTATCGCAATTTGAAGCTCATGGCCCGCATGGGAATCTTACGGGAACTGGAGTTAGCCGAAGGTCAAAAGCGTTACGAGATTAATCAACCCTCTCCTCATCACCACCATCACCTTATTTGCGTGCGCTGCAACAAGACTATTGAATTTAAGAATGATTCTGTTCTCAAGGCTGGTGCTAAAGTAGCCGAAAAGTCTGGATATCATCTACTTGACTGTCAGCTACTCATCCATGCGGTGTGCCCAGCTTGCCAGCGGGCTATCACTCCAATCTAAGCGTGTGAGAGGCTTACTTTTCTGAAACAACAACGTTATTTGAAAAGCCTTTAAAGGACTACAGGTAATTCTTATCTTCTATGGTTTCTTTGATGGTATTCACCCTCGACAACATCTGTCTGAATAAAATTGGCGGATTTGAAACTTCCACTTGTTGAAGTGCAAAAAGTTTCAAATCCGCAAAGGCATGGAAACTATTACTCTGCAATCACCTCTTCTGGATACGCTTCGTCTTCATAGTGCTCATAGGGACCGCCAACGCTGATCGGAGTCCCTACAATTTGAGCATCTGCAATATTAATGTTTTGCATCGATGCGTTGGTTACATCGGTAAAGTACAGCGCTGAACCAGAAAGATTGGCATCATCTAAAACAGCAAATTCAAAGACAGCATTGGTGAGAAAGGCATTGCTGAGATTAGCTTCGGTTAAATCAGCGCCAGTAAGGTCGGCCCCCTCTAAATTGCTACCCGATAAATTGGCACCCTGTAAATTAGCTCTTCGTAAATCGGCACCAATCAAGTGAAACGACTGTAAATCTGCACCAGACAAATCACAATCAGCACAAGCGCCTGTTAACTCTAAACGTTGTACATCTACCTCAGACGCAGCCAAGCTGGGCAACGACATTATCACAGGCAAAACTAAAGCAAGCAAGGCGCTACGTAACAACATAAGCAATCTCCTTAGTGAGATAAGCAAATCAGTCTTAAAAGAAAATAAGACTTTTACCAGACAGAACTTGAAGTGTTTGAAGCTCCTAATAGCCTTGGTAACTCTGCTTACTCCTGTACTAGGTGTTAATACGATCTTGACACACCGTCTCAAGGATTGCCTTGGGTCTTAACAACCCATAATTATTCGGTTTTCAGTACATCTGCAAGGGTTTTAATAGATGTTGCTATTCCTAATCACTAGAGTCCTTGAGTGTCTAGCAACTGAACTTCATCCAGCAGAGCTTGCATAAACTTGTCGGGATCCTTGAGGTTCATTTCCGACAATGCCACCATTTCCTCAATAGTGTACTTGTCATCGCTATCGACAACCTCTGAAATCCAGGAGGAAATCGTATCAGGATGTTGCAACAATTCTTTAGCAAACTCTAGGGGTGTTTTCCCCGATTTTTGAGCATCCACCTTAGATGCCAGACAGAGTCCTAGTAATTTTCCTAAGGTAGTTTCAGGTGTGGTACACAGGAGAAACGCCATCGTCTGAGTCAAAAGCTGTTGCGTATCCATTACAAAAATCTCCTAGCCTAAGTATTTTGAGTCATTGTTAGAGGGTTAATACCCCAAATTTTATCCAGAAAACTCTGATATACAACTTTTCTTACAGATTGATGTGTTTTACATCTCTGCAATAGCTTATGCGACCACATACGGGCATACACTAATTCTTTGGAACAGTTCCTGGCCTAGGCAAACACAACGGTACGATTGCCGTAGACTAAAACACGATTTTGCAAATGTAGTCGCACGGCACGAGCTAAGACCATGCGCTCTAAATCTTTACCTTTTCGGATTAAATCATCTACCTGATCGCGATGGCTCACCCGCACCACATCCTGCTCAATAATGGGGCCTGCATCTAAATCTGAGGTTACATAGTGGCCTGTAGCTCCAATAATTTTTACACCGCGCTCATAGGCTCGATGGTAAGGATTTGCGCCGACAAAGGCGGGCAAAAATGAGTGGTGAATGTTAATCACATTAGAAAACTGGCCGAGAAAATCAGGGCTCAGAATTTGCATATATTTTGCCAAGACTACCACATCAATATTGTGCTGTTTGAGCAGTGCTAGCTGCTTTGCCTCTTGTTCTGGTTTCGTGGCTTTGGTGATAGGAATATGATGAAACGCAATGTTAAACTGCTCAGCAATCGGCAGCAGTGTCTCATGATTGCTGATGATCAAGGGAATATTGGCAGCTAGCTCTCCGGCCTGGTAGCGCCACAGCAAATCTAACAGACAGTGGTTTTGCTTACTCACCCAGATGGCCATACGAGGCACTTCATCTGAAAAGTGGAGTTGCCAGGTGGCTCTTAAAGGTTTAGCAATGGAGTCGAAGGCAGGACCAATGAGCTCCCTCTGTAGATTAAAGCCTGCTAGCTGCCACTCGATGCGGGACAGAAATAACTCTGAGGGCTCATCCCGATGTTGATCCGCATGGACAACATTACCCCCATTGGCATAGATAAAATTAGCAATTTTAGCAACCAGCCCTTGTTGGTCTGGACAGGAAATCAACAAGGTGGCAGTGGGTGAAGTCACGATCCTAAATTCCTACGATGACACCAAACATCCTACAAAAATAATGAACTAGGCACGTTATTTTTGTAGCGTTGCTAGTCCCGCTTGCGTAGCAGCCATCAGCCTCCGTGGGAACATGGCTGTGACACCGTTTTGTTTCTTGTCAAAAGGATAGTGCCTGTTAGTCTGACGCCAATAGCACAGGTCCTAACGATCAATGTGGGGAAGAGATCAATAGCTAGGCAACCCATAAGTACCCCTCGGAAAGCGTAATTCCGAGGGGTACTTATGTCTCTACTGGGTTTAAAGCCCTATTCTCTGGCTGTTTAAGCCGTTTAAACAGCTAAAAACTCTTGAATCACTGCATTGCTAAGCTGATCGGTGGAGCCAGAGGCGACAATGCCACCTTTCTGCATGGCGTAGTAGTAATCTGCCTGACGAACAAAGTGTAAATGTTGCTCTACCAACAAAACAGAAATACCCGTGGTTTCGATGATGCGACGCACAGCATTTTCAATATCTAAAATAATTGAGGGTTGAATTCCTTCGGTAGGTTCATCTAACAGTAGCAGCTGAGGCTGCCCCATCAGGGCACGGGCAATAGAGAGCTGTTGTTGTTGTCCGCCACTGAGATCTCCTCCCATGCGAGACAACATAGTCCTTAAAACTGGAAACAGTTCAAAGATGAGTTCAGGAATTTCTTTTTTAGCCTTAGGCGCTCGATTCCCTAAAGCTTCCATGCCAATGAGTAAATTCTCTTTAACACTTAAACGAGGGATTATTTCACGACCTTGGGGAACATAGCCGATACCGGCCCTGGCTCTGTAATCGGCGGTAAATCTATTAACAGGCTGACCATCGTAGTTAATAAGGCCAGTGCGGGGCGACAATAGCCCAATAATATTTTTTAAGAGAGTGGTTTTACCCACACCGTTACGTCCGATCAGACAGACCATTTGGCCTTTGGGAACGGTGAGATCCACATCCCGCAAAATATGACTCTCGCCATAGTAGAAGTTCAAACCCGAAATCTTGAGCATGGGAGCCGTAGAGGCATTTGGAACCGTGGGTTGAACAGCTGGCATGGTCATGGGAACAGTTTTGGTAATGAGGAAAATGTAAAATTAAGGTCTGTGATCGGTGGAATAGTCCTAAGCTGTACCACTAACTGTTGCCTCAAGGCGACTAACAGTTTCTGCTGGTAGGTCTAGCAGGGTGAGCAATTTACGATAGGTGGCTGTTTCTGCCGCATTAATTTCATTGGCAGCAATAACTTCATAGCTTAGCAATAGCGCCTCTTCTCGCTGGGCTGATGTATTGAGTTTGGGGACCAGCTCTTCTAGAGGAATACGCTTGGCCAACAAATCTCGCAATTCGGTTTTGAGGGCAGTTTGTTGCTCTGCGTCTTGAACAAACTGGCGGCTTAATCGCTCCAGAATAATATCTTGCTCGGCAGCTTCAAAGCTACCGTCGGCCCAGGCCATAGTGGCCGCAATTCGCAACAGCAGCATCTGCTCTGGCGTCACGGATGTTTCAGTGCCTAGATAAACCTCTATCACCCTAGGATCGTTTTGGACTTCGTCCATGGTGCCTTCGCACAGTACGGAACCTTCATGCAGGACGGTCACCTGACGGGCAATTTGACGAACAAATTCCATATCGTGTTCAATCACAATGACGGAATGACTCTCTGCCAGGGATATTAGCAGTTCTCCAGTACGTTCGGTCTCTTCATCAGTAAGTCCGGCAACCGGCTCATCTACTAACAACAAATCAGGGGACTGGGCCACCAGCATACCGATCTCAAGCCACTGTTTTTCACCGTGGGAGAGCAGTGCAGCGGGCTTGTCAGCCTTGTGGTCCAGGCCGATGGTTTCTAACAAACCACCAACGGTCCGGCGCTCTGCCTTAGGGGTGGGCTTAAACAGTGTGGATAGGACGTTCTTATTGTGGTTACAGCATAGTTCCAGGTTTTCTCGCGGTGTCAAATTCAGGTAGATGCGCGGGGTTTGAAACTTGCGGCCAATGCCGAGACGGGCAATATCATGTTCGGTACGACCGCTCAGCTTTTTACCTTTAAATTTGACTTTACCCTGGGTGGGTTGAACTTTACCCGTAATGACATCCAAGAAGGTAGTCTTGCCAGCACCATTGGGACCAATAATCACCCTCAGCTCTCCCTCATGCATGGAGAAGGTCAGATTGTTGAGGGCTTTGAAACCGTCAAAGCTTACAGTTAGATTATCAATTTCGAGGATTTGTTGGGCCATTTTGGAAATGCGTTGGGATTTCGGGGTCTATTTGCCTGCTAATTCACGTTGCTCGCGTTTAACATCGGGGTCTAGCTCAATGTCGGGATAGGTGTTGAGCTGGGGTTGGAGGCCCAATAAATCACGGATTTGGCTAACAGCGTCATCCCGCAGCCAGCCGACAATGCCCTTGGGCAGTACGGTTACCACGAGTAGGAAAAGAGCCCCCTGGAAAAATAGCCATACTTCTGGAAAACGCTCACTCAATAGCGCCTGGGCCCAGTTGACCACCAGGGCGCCCAAAACAGCACCGCCCAGGGTGGCGCGACCACCCACAGCCACCCAAATCACCATTTCAATGGAGAAGGCGACGCTCATGGATTGGGGGGTGATGCCACTGGACTGGACGGAATAGAGGGCACCGGCAGCGCCCGCAATGCCACCCGCCACGGCAAACACCAGTACCTTAAACATGGCCGGGTTGTAGCCGGAAAATCTTAGCCGGTTTTCGTCGTCCCGAATGGCGATCAGCAACCGGCCAAAGCGCCCTCGGGTAAGCCAGCGGCACAGACCATAGGTGAGGGCAAGGACAAGAACGGTGGCAACGTAGAAGACAAACTGCATGCGATCGCTACCCACCTGCTGCCCAAACAGCGGTGTCGTGTCGGTGCCCAAACCATTGGTGCCATTGATCAGCTTCTGCTGACCATTAAAGAAATTGAAAAACACCACCAGCATTGCCTGGGTCAAAATCGAGAAATACACCCCCCGAATGCGGTTACGAAACACCAGGTAGCCCAGCAGCCCCGCCACAATGGCCGGTAGTAACACAACGGCAATCAGCGTAAACGGCAGTGAGTAGAACGGCTGCCAGAACCAGGGCAGTTCCGACACACCGTATAGGCCAAAAAATTCAGGAATGCCATCCCCCGCCAGATTCAGCTGCAGGTGCATGGCAAAAGCATACCCTCCCAGGGCAAAGAAGATTCCCTGGCCCAGACTGAGCAATCCCGTATAGCCCCAAATTAGATCCACCCCTAGGGCAACAATGGCCAGGGCCAGAAAACGCCCCAGCAACCCCAGTCGAAAGCCAGACAGCATTAGTGGGGCAATGAAAATTAGGAGCAGCATTAGGCCAATAACAATG
Organism: Cyanobacteria bacterium P01_D01_bin.156; assembly: GCA_039024555.1. Taxonomy (GTDB): domain Bacteria; phylum Cyanobacteriota; class Cyanobacteriia; order Phormidesmidales; family Phormidesmidaceae; genus Leptothoe. Next base: position 23,472 of record JBCCQQ010000030.1, on the reverse strand, counting down.
CTGGCTTCCAGGGTGCGTCTGCGATTTTTTCCCATTGGTTTTGTCTCTGCCATGGTTACACCTCCACCGAACGGCCTTTTTGGGGAAACAAACCGGCGGGCTTGACCTGCAGAAACGCAATAATCAAGGCAAATACCAGTACTTTTGCCATGCTTGTCGTAGCGAAGAACGTGGCTGTATCAATGATGGGCTGCAGCGCTTCAGAAGAGGGTAAAATCAGCACCAAGGTTCCCGAACCCACGATGTAGGTGACAATACCAATCAGTAACGCGGCGACAATACTGCCAATCAGCTTACCTACGCCCCCGACAACGACCACCATAAAAGCATCCACAATATAATTACTACCCAGGTTGGGACCCACAGAACCCAGTAGGGTTACAGCACAGCCCGCAATGCCCGCAAGCCCAGATCCTAGGGCAAAGGTAAGGGCATCCACTCGCTTGGTGGGAATACCTAAGCAGGCACTCATGTCACGGTTTTGGGTCACCGAGCGAATTCTCAGACCCCAGGCGGATTTATTCAGAAACCAGAACGTGCCCACCAGGCAAATTATCGTTAGCACGATGATGAAGATGCGAGCCGCCGGAAAGGAGATGGTGTCGGTTATCTGAATGCTGTCCTGTAACCAGCCGGGGGCGGTCACGTCCACATTGCGGGCACTAAACCAGGGTTTGGCCAGGTCTTCGTTGCCCCCCAGACTGCGCGCCAGGGTAACGCCAATGCCAATGGACAGCACTAGCACCACAAAATTTGCCAGCTTTTGGCGCGGCCCTAAATTGGCAAACTTATTAAGAATCGCCCGCCCCCCAAACAGCAAAATGCTGACGGTTAGAACACCAAATACCAGGGACCAACTGACGCTGCGAACAAATTGCTGCAAAATCAAACTTACCCCCCAGGTGGCCAAGAGCGTTTCCAAGGGGCGTCCATAGAGTAGACGAATCACACTGCGTTCTAGGGCCAACCCCACCAGCGCCGCCACCAGAAACGATAGGGGCAACGCCAGCCAGATATAGAAATCCTGCATACCATCGCCAAGGGACTTAAAGCCGTTTTGCACCACATAAGTGGTGTAGGCCCCAAGCATCATAAGTTCGCCATGGGCCAGGTTGATCACACCCATGAGACCAAACACAATGGCCAGCCCCAGAGCCACAATCAGCAGCACCGCACCAATGCTAATGCCGTTAAAAATACCGTTGATTAAACCGTCCAGCACAAACTGTTACCTGCCAAAAAAGAGTGAAGAGTGGGTTAGGAAAATTGAGTTGGGAATAGCAAACGCTAGTTCAGGTAAACACGAATTGTGAATGGCGAAGAGTTACTGGCAAACAAGTTGCAGCGAAGAGCTAAGTCACTTACGATTTACCATCCACTACCCACGATTCATACACTTAACCAAAAAAGGGAAGAGTCAGGTGAGACTCTTCCCCAATTAGCTAACCTACCAAAGCCTTAGGCTTCTTTGAACTTGCCGCCCTTAGCAGGGTCAGACCAGTCACAAGCAAAGCCTTTAGTATCGGGAACATACTGGTTCCAAGGGATGGGAGTCACAGGGCCATCGGTGGCGGAAACAATATCAAACAAACCGTCTTCACGAATTTCACCGATACGCACGGTCTTGGAAATATGGTGATTGGGGTTCATGGTGACGGTTCCACCAGGAGCTTCGAATACCTGACCGTAGGCCGCTTCGCGTACTGCAGCAATGTCAGTAGAGCCCGCTTTCTCAACCGCTTGCTTCCATAGGTAAACCATGATGTAAGCAGCTTCCATGGGGTCGTTCGTTACCCGATCGTCGCCGTACTCAGCTTTGAAGTCAGCGACCCACTTCTCATTGGCTGGGCTTTCTACAGTTTGGAAGTAGTTCCAAGCCGCATAGTGGCCGGTTAGGAAGTCAGGACCAATGGTACGAACTTCTTCTTCTGCGATACTTACAGACATTACAGGGTACTGATCAGGACCCATGCCTGCACCCTTGAGCTGCTTAAAGAAGGCAACGTTACTGTCACCATTCAAGCTGTTAAAGATAACGCCACCGTCGGGTAGAGCTGCCTTAATCTTAGTGATGATGGGAGTTACCTCAGTGTTACCTAAGGGTAGGTAGTCTTCACCGACTGTGTTGCCACCCTTGGCCTTTAGCTGCTCTTTGATGATGGTGTTGGCAGTCCGGGGGAATACATAGTCAGAACCTACGAGGAAGAAGTCCTTACCCTTATTCTCCAGTAGCCAATCTACAGCGGGCTCGATTTGCTGGTTGGGTGCGGCACCTGTGTAGAAGATGTTCTTAGAGCACTCCTGACCTTCGTACTGTACGGGGTACCACAGCTGGTGATCCTTCGCTTCAAATACAGGCAGCACTTTCTTACGGCTAGCAGAGGTCCAGCAACCAAAGACGGTAACCACCTGGTCTTGGTCGATTAGCTTTTCAGCTTTCTCAGCAAAGGTATCCCAATCAGAAGCACCGTCTTCTTTGACGATTTCGATCTGCTTGCCTAGGACACCACCTGCAGCATTAATTTCTTTGATGGCTAGTTCTTCAGCATCCACCACGGTAGTCTCACTAATGGCCATGGTGCCACTTAGGGAGTGAAGAATACCGACCTTAATGGTATCGCCGCCGCTAGCTGCAACAGTAGTATCTCCACCTTCAGCGGGAGCCTCGGCTGCAGGCTCCGAAGCGCCACAAGCCTTGAGCAGAATACTGGTTCCCACGGCAGTGGAGCCGTACATCAAAAACTTACGTCTGTTAATCCTCGTCATTGAGCGTTCCTTCCTAAAGACTCACACACCTATGGCATCTTAAAAACGGCCACTGTCATCACGAACTGACACAGTTGCCGTAGATACACTTATTCGCTTCGTGATGTTAAATCCTGGGGAAAGGCAAAATTGTATTCCTTGATACTTTTTTATTTTCTACAGATTTCCTTCCTATAACTTACTTTGTGATCCCCAACCCTAGATGTCTAAACAAAACGGCTTAGTGGTTAGGCTTAAAAAGCGATATCCGGGGACCTTGGGCGGGAGTTGTCTAAACAGAATGAGGCACGGGTAAACGGCCTTGAAATTGAATAAATTCTTGAATGGTTTCTAACCCCTGTTTGACCTTTAGATTTGTAAACACAAAAGGCTTTAAACCACGCATCTTTTTTGCGTCGCGCTCCATGACGGATAGATCGGCACCAACCATCGGGGCGAGATCAATCTTATTAATTACTAGTAAATCTGATTTAGTGATGCCAGGGCCTCCCTTGCGAGGAATCTTATCGCCAGCCGATACATCGATTACATATAGGGTCAAATCTACTAGTTCCGGGCTAAATGTGGCAGCCAGGTTATCGCCACCGCTTTCGACAAAAATCAGCTCCAGGTTCTCAAAACGGTCTTCTAAATCTTCGATGGCCACTAGGTTTAGAGAAGCGTCTTCACGAATAGCGGTGTGGGGACAACCACCGGTTTCAACACCGACAATCCGGTTATGGTCCAGGAGGGCCTGACTACGTACCAAAAATTGAGCGTCTTCTTGGGTATAGATGTCATTGGTAACCACGGCGATGGAGTAGAGATCGCGCATGGATTTACAGAGGGCATCTACGAGAGCGGTTTTGCCGGAACCAACCGGACCAGCAACACCAACACGATAGGGGGAAGAGGGCATGGGCATCGGGTGGGCACAGCCCACCGGGCAATGGGCAATGGGCAATGGGCACGTTTGTCCACTGCGAGGTTAGATAACCATACCCCTTGGTAAAAGTACTGGATGATATTGGCTAGAGAAATTTAAAGAACGCCTCCCTAGCGCGCAAAACGCAAGAACTGCTTAGGCCCGGCGCATTCCCTCTTTTAACTGCGAAATAAACGGCTGTAGAGGGTTTCGTGCTGGATGCTGGAGATCGCACTGCCCCACCCACTTATATATAGGTTATCGTCCTGCAGTTGGATGATCTGCTCTGCCGCTGTCGTCAACTCGGGAACGAGCTTTAACAGGCAGCTTTGCCCTTCGGTCTGTCCCAGGGGGACCAGTTTAACCGCTGCGCCAATCAGGTTAGCGGCCCAGCTGTGTAAGTATCCCAAAACCATAGTGGGAGCCTCAATGTGCCAGTGGGCGGCAGTAATGCCAAAGGCAATGGCAAAGTTGCAAGGCGTGCCACAGGCATCAAAAAGCACCTGTAGTTCAGGGTGAAGCTGTTGAACCAGACGTACAAGGGCCCGCCCCATTTGCCAGCTCTGCTGGCGGAGTTCAGCGGTGTCGCGACTGGCGGTCAGCCAATGATTCCAGTAGGCAAGCTGGTCAACGGTGTGCAGATTTTGATGGGCACGGTGTGCGATCGCAGCGTCTAAACGCACGCCACCATAACGTAGCTCCTGCATCAGCCAAGTGTATAAACCGGCACTGTCAGTCAACCGTCCTTGTATCACCAGGGTTTCTAGCCCCTCCGAATAGCTAAAAGCGCCTACAGGTAGGGCTGGACTTGTGAGCTGCAGTAGCTTGAGTAGTGCCTGCTGATCAATGGTGATGGCCATAGGCCCCCGACTCCGGTTGAAATGGCATAGTTTCAGCTGTGACCGTTACCCCCAGCTGGTGCAGCATAGATTCTAATACCGGATCAGGCGCTAACCGCAAATAGTCTGGTCCTACCTCCAGAGCCACATGCCGATTACCCAAATGATAAGCCGCCCGCATCAGTTGCAGAGAAGTCAATGAAAGTTGATCACGAGCTCGTACCGTTAACACAGCTTCAGGTTTAGCCACAATCTGTAGTATCTGTTGATGTCCCTCGCCACTGAGGCGATCCCCATGTTGTAGCACACTCCCTCTAGGCATCTCTATATATAGATCACAGGAACTTTGCGACAGTTTAGAACGGGACCCAGCTGCGCTAAGAATCAGATTGTTATCCGTAATCTCATCAGAAAATCTGTAGCGATATCTAGAACGGGTGCGTTCCTCAGCTGTTAGTGCCAACGTCAACGTTGGCGCCAATGCTGACGATTTTTTTTGAGTAAAAACGTACACCGATAATCTACCAAAGCATTGCCCCTACAGCATGCCACATCGCTAAACTAAAGAAATCGTATAAGTTGCATCAAGTAAAGTTGATTTATGCCGCTGCCTGAACTGTCACAGATTCATACGGAGTCTATACAACTAACCCTGTGTTAATTAACCATAGGCATCCGTATTTTCCACTAACTTAGCTCAGTGATTTGTACGATTCCCTAAATGTCCACAGCACAGTCAACGAATTTCAGCTCTTACTGCCGACTACGTTTCTTCAGCTATGGTCCCTCAGCCTCAACCCGCTCACCTAACGTCTGCAACAACCACACTGGCCACCCCCGTTCCTCCTACCCAACCCAAATCTCCAGACATGCAGGCAGCTTTGCTGATAGCTGCGATTGAAAATTTTACCGTCGGTTTAATGATTGTTGCTCGCGACAACAAAATACTACATTGCAACAAACATGCCCAAACTTTGCTAGCAGAGATGTCTGTACAGTCAGCGACTAACCTGCCCCAATCCCTTTGGCAAAGCTGCCAAAGTCTACTAGAAAATCACGACACCCACGCCGAGCTCTTTCCTGACGACACAATGGTTGTCTTAGAGAATGAGATTCTCACAAAGCATGGGACTATTTATGTCAGAGCCCAGTGGTTTGATTGGGAAAATGATGATTACCAATCAACAGATTGTTTTCTAATTACATTGGAGAACCGTCAACGGTCTTTAATAGCAATGGCCAATCAAGAAGCCCAACGCTATGGGCTAACGAATCGTGAGACTGATGTATGGCGTCTTAAGCGGTTGGAATATAGCTACAAGGAAATTGCCAAAACACTGTTCATCTCAGAGAATACCGTCAAGAAGCATTTGAAAAACGTTTATGCTAAAAAAGATCGTACCCCAGCCTCTGCAGCTTAGTGCAGTTTTTGTGAACGTTGTTGCTTCTCGGCATGAATGGTGCAGCTATTAAACCAGGGTTCAAAAAGATTGTCAGAACCCTGGTCTTAGCCTGCTGCCGTCATCAGAATAAGAGGAGCGATGTCGTAATTAGCATCATAGACAATTGGTAAATATTTCGGCACTCACCCCTAAACCGGATCAATTCGAGACTTGTAGGAAGAGTGTTCCTATACAAGTTATTTTCGGTAAGCTGTCGCCGTAAAGATAGTGAACCTTAAAGAATAGTTGGCGTAGAGCATCATGTGCGCCAAGCTATATAAGTAACGAATCGTACCCTGTTTGCCTATGCTGCCAAAAGATAACCTACTCAAGGGAGTAGAAAACGTTGAAACCTTGACCCGTATTATTGACCAAGCGGATCAGGCTATCCGCACATGGGAGCCAGTGACGACCGATTTTCTATCCCCGCCAGCATTCTACGAAGCTGAGGCGATGTTTAACCGGCTTGCTGATATTCATACCCAGGCTCAGGGCGGCTATCCCCAGGCTGAGCGGCAACGGATGACCATTGCGCGAGCCGAAATTCCTTTAGAAGGTCAAGAGCTTCCCCTAGCTCTATTAAGCGTAGCCGGTAACTTTTTGTTTGACACAGCCACTCACCGAGATTTTTTAGGAGCACTTTTGGGGACCGGCATTGTTCGGGAAAAAGTCGGTGACATTATCGTATTGGGGGAGCGAGGGGCTCAAATTATTGTTGTTCCTGAACTGGTTGAGTTCTTGGAAATGAGCCTAAATCAGGTTCGTTCGGTAACGGTCAAAACACGATCCATCGAATGGAATGAGCTGCGGGTACGAGAACCCAAAAAGAAGGAAATGACAACAGTAGAAGCATCCATGCGTTTAGATGCAGTTGCTTCAGCAGGCTTTGGCATGTCTCGCAGCAAAATGGCAGACATGATTACTAAAGGTGATGTGCGGGTTAATTGGAAAACAACTTCCCAAGCTAGCTATGCTCTGAAGGCAGGGGATTTAGTCGCCATTCGTGGCAAGGGACGCTTGGAAATTGGGGAGGTTATGATTACGAAGAAACAGCGCTATCGCATCGGTTTGACCCGTTATGTTTAGCTCGTATGTGCTGCTTGGTCTAGGTCTCTGACTTTAAACTCTCTAAATCTTGCTCCATAACCAGCTCCATGCGATCGCCACGAAATCGTGTGACCCCATATTCAATAACCGTGCCTGCTTGATCTACATTAATAGACTCCGATAATAAGATAGGACTATTGGCAGGCATTTTGAGTAGCCGTGCATCCCGTGGGCGAGCGAGCCGAGCCGAAAGCCTGGTTGAACGACGTAAATGGTCGCAGCCATACTCTTGAAACAGCATTGTAGAGATGGAGCGGTAGGTTTCGCAATGAGTTGCCAGGTCAGGAAACTGCTCACCAGGGAAATGACTACTGCTGATGTCAATGGGCAACTCATCAACCATTGATAGCCGTTCAAATAAGATAACTGAAGCCCCCAATCCAATTTCGAGCCGCTGGGATAGCTTAGAGTCAGCTTTAATTTCAACAATTTTAAGAACTTCCCAGGTCAATGCAAGGGACTGGGCCTTGAGGGCCTTATTAAAGCGAACACGTTTACCAATGGGTAGAGCAATGGGAGCCACCACAAATGTGCCGCGTCCGCGCTCTACATCAACAATGCCTTCTTGCCGTAAAATTTCTACAGCACGGCGTAGGGTATGACGATGAACACCAAACCGTTTGCTAAGTTCTAGTTCAGGGGGTAACTGGTCCCCTACAGTAAATACAGATTCCTCAATGTTTCGACGTAGCTCATCGGCAATTTGTAGGTAGAGAGGTCGGGCATCTTGAGGCATTGTCTCGATTATGATCCGTTGCTTACATGCCTTTACTTAGGCGATAGAACTAAATCGTTCCTGGGATTTATTGTCGATTACAGTCTATACCGCTTTGCTCTGATATGAGAGGCTTTTTAAAGGGACAGTTGATTGACAGGAAAGCATATCCACAGATCTGAGACCTAGCGCCGTTACGTTCTGTCACCATTCTGATTACGGACAAGGGCCAATCCTATCTGGGCCAATCCGTACAGGGTTAGAACGGCGGTAAGGGTATACATTCCATAGTAAAAGGACTGAGCCTGAAAATAGGGAAGCTTTCCTTTAACGCTTGTTAAACTTCTTAATAGCAGGTTGATAGAGTAACCGACAACGGCAGCTGGAAAGGATATAACCAAAGCTCCCACAAGTTGGTTGAATAAGCTGTGCTTTGGATCAATTAAGACAGGGGCAAGTAGGGTGCTATCCATACAGCTCTCTTCAGAGCTGTTGATTTGTTGATCAATTGCCCGACGTAAACGGATGAGGCCATTGAGTTGAGATGTTGTGGCTATAAACCCACAGGCAACAGCTGTCGGAAAGAAAATGACTAACTCGGACGTGGATACGGGAATATTCCCCCAGTTGCTAGTTACCTCTGTGACTCTCTGCTCAACCTGTAGTTGTTGGGTCTGTCGACAGTTAGGCTCGCTAGTGGGACAGTCTGCCTGATTGCCGATGAGGGTAATGTAAGGAACAAAAATGAGAAAGAAAAACACAAGTGTTCCTACCAGAAGTAGTGTGAAAGACCTTCGAAACCGCTGTAGTTTCTCTCCATACTGTGTTAGCAGTCTATCTAGGTAATCAATAGAGTTATCTTCAGCCATAGGAGTTTTTTTGACATGGTTGGTTTTAATTTTTATTTATGCTGAAATTGTAAACCTACTGCTTTTGGAGGGATAAAAGCGCTGTGCGGTAGAGACTAGAGAACTGGAGTTCATCAATACCGCTAGGGTTATTCCAGGTTGCCACAGCACAGTAGTGATGGCCATCGGCATCCATTAAATCAGTCGTAAAGTTTTCCACACCTGGCTCAGACCCTCCCTTAAACGCGATTCGCTGCCAGTCTCTAGGATTGGCTAGACCAGGGTTGACCTGCATTGGAGGCAAACTGGCAATGGTTGCGATCGCATCGCACAGTTCCTGCCCAGTCATAAACCACTCCACATCCAATGCCAACGGTCCATTGTTAAAAATATTGACTCCTGGCAGTGGTAGGTTAGCAATTGCCTTGAGCACGCCCCGTCGTTCTCGTTCTGTTCCCTGACGATAGCGATTCAACAATTTCTGATTTTGAGGATCCTTCAGCAAGAAAAACTCTCGCGTAGAAAGAAACGGACGGTTTCGCCCTGACAATGTCTCTACCGCATCCTTACCCACCAATGCCAACAGGTGATCTGCTGCAGTATTATCACTTTCCGAAATCATCATCGTAGCTAAACTTTGCACCGTTAGCGGTGTATCCGTTGGCCAGTCCTGTAGACGACCGCTGGGCAAACTGCGATAGGCATCCTGTAACTGCACCACCTCATCCCAACGATGTTGCCCAACCTCGATCTGTTGTTGTAGAACCTGTAAAATCAAGAGCTTGAAGGCAGACCCAACCGCTAAGGGCCGATCCACATTGAGGCTGAATAATTCAGCACCGTCTTTGAGCATGAGAACACTTACCTCACCGGGAAGCTCAGCAAAAGACGTTTTCAGACTACCTAGATCCTCTAGGGCGGCAATCTGGGGAGGCTCAAATAGCAGCCCGGTGATTTGTCCGGCTGAATTAAGAACAATGCGGGCTGGAACAGTGCCCTTTTCAAACATTAGCAAATACTGATCATCAACAGCACTCACATCTTGATAGCGGCCCATACTAGCCACTATTCCCTGTAAAATCTGCTCAATCTGCCCCAGGGATATCTGAGACAAAAAACTGTTGGCAAACCAGCTTGCTCGCACCTCAGATGCAGTAAACAGTCGAGATAATGCTGCCTCAGGAGATATTTCTACAGCCATGGCAACGGCAGGAAACAGACTGCCCCTAGGAACTACAGCAGGTGCTAGCCAGCAAACCAAGCTTAAGATGAGGGCAATCAGTAAACGCATAGCAAGGGCAACGCTAGTGTGAAGGTAACTCTTCTAGAATACGTGCTTTCTTTACTTGTTCAAGAAGCGTTGAAGAGGAGGCAGTAGCATCTAGCTTGATCAAAAGAACGGCGTTGCTGCTCCCCGGCATGACTTTTTGCAAAGGATGCTAATCCATAGTCTATTTTGTGGCTCGTTTCATACGCCAAATCAGTACCGGCAAAAGAACAGTCTGGGCCAGTCACGTTGGTCTGGTTTTGATACCTATGACCGCATCGCCCATAGCTCATGGATTTGAAAAAACGACACGTAAGCTGCTGGTAGCAATGCTGACAGAAACCTATTGACATTTTCAAAAAGTGCATTCATTATTTAGGAGTTCAAATAATTAGGAATCCTAAACAAAAAAGAGGCTATTATGATGCTTCGTTCTACATGTTTGTTCGCTGCGATCGCAGCTGCAGTCATTGGTTTTGCCAATATTTCTTATGCCCAGCCAGTACAGCCTGTCGAGCAGTCACCCGCCCTGGAAATTCAATCTGCTCAGGTACAGTACTTACGAGATTTAGACCTTTTAGTGTTTGAGCAAACGTTAAAGGGAACAGCTGGTAGCAGCATCCCTTCAGCGGCTGGTCAGCTAAATGGCGCGCCTGTGTTGGGATATGTTTTCCCCACTACACTCTCTCCTGAAGATGTGGGTTTTAGTGCCACCGACGGTATTGTTGCTTTAGCCGTTACCTCGCACCCCGACTTCGACGACACTCCTCTCTGGGATGAGGATAACGATCGCGATTACGCCAATGATGGTGTTGTTTGGCACCCCCACTGGGTTGTTCTAGCTCCCGATGAGCGAGTGCCTGGTGGCCTATCCGTTCTGGAATTTGCAAAAGACAATTCTAGCGTGGTGCTACCGCCCACAAACCCTGGTATGCCCATGTATATGGACTCTCCTGGCTTCTCGGTTGTCACTGATGACGAAACCCTGAGGGTTTTGGTCCCTGCCCAAAGAGTCAACCATATTACCGAATTTAACTTTGATGGTGTCACAGCCTATATGGAGGTCAATACTTCAGATTCAGACCGCCCACTATTAGGAGTTTACGCGGTATACAGCGTGGCCTCAGGCAATTTGAGCTTGCCCTATACCGTGGAATCCCATTAGCTCACCATTTGGGCGTCTATAGCAAACTGTTGAACGCATTCACCGGTTTGCTATAGACGCCCTTAAAACTCACATCGTTTTCGTATCAATCAACGTCAGGGAACTCCCTCTTGGATACTATTTGATGAGACCTCTACTATCCTGGCACAATGGTTTGGACATAAGTCTGAAGCTGACGTTACTTCGATGCTTGACCAAGCATTCCAACCCACTGCTGCTCACCAATAGGCTCAATGGACAATCCCTTTGACACCCTCAACGCCCCCATCACTCAACGAGTAATTACGGGGCTCTCTAAAATTGGTGTTGCTTTACGGAGTCAGTCTTGGCAGGGGGCAGAATCCCAAGGCCTGACTCCGACCCAAGGTCAAATTTTAGCGCTCTTACAGACCCATTCTCCCACGGGTATGCGGTTATCAACGGTGGCTCAAGGCTTAGCCACCAGTGCCGCCACTGCCAGTGATGCGGTCTCATCCCTCGTAAAGAAGGGGCTAGTCTCTCGGGAAAGAGCTGCCGACGATCGACGGGCCATTGCTATTCAGCTTACGCCTGAGGGACAAAAACAGGCAATGCAAGCTGCGAGTTGGCCAGATTTTTTGCTGGGTGCTGTGGAGGAGCTCTCCGAAGAAGAACAAACCATCTTTTTTAGAGGGCTGACTAAAATGATTCACAAATTGCAGGAACAGGAGAAAATTCCCGTATCACGGATGTGTGTTACCTGTAGTCACTTCAGAGCCCATATCTACGAAGACCGCCGTCGGCCTCATCACTGTAACTTAGTGGATGCCCCGTTTGGCGACGGGGATCTTCGGTTAGACTGCTCCGAGCATCAGAGCACAGAGATATCCTCTCTGTGAGGGTATTATGCCTCAAGCAACGAGTTCTGTTTCTTGGCTTTTAGAACTGCTGCTCTCACTGGGTTCGTACAGATATTCAAACCAATTACCAAATGGATCGCGACCATAGAAGGATGCAGTCCCGTCGCGATGCTCATGAATTTCGGTCAGTTTGATATCTTCTTGACTGAGTTTTGCATAGGCCTCATCAATGGCTGAACGTTGATCAAACACAAAGCCAAAGTGAGGACCGGCCTGATCGTAGTCTGGACTGAGCAACGCCAGACCGTCGTTGCCTGCTTTTAAGTAAGCCCAGTCACTGTCCTGCCACACTAGCTTCATCCCTAGGTTTTGATAAAACTTAGCAGCCGCAGCAATGTCGTCTACACAGATGGCCACATGCCCCAAGCGTTTGATTTCCATCAGTTCCTATCCTTTCTATTTGGCGGCCTTGCTGATCCTCGGCATGATTTTACCTGTCAAACCTAGACAATTGGCCAGTTTTACAGATCGTTTCAGCCTCTAAATCAGCAACGGTTATTTGGCTTTATAAGCTCATTATTTTCCTATTGTAATTGTGGGGCGAGGGAGCTTTGTTTTCTATCTGGTAAGGACGATTACAATGGGGTCAGTTCTTTGACTGGTACCGACTACGGTTTTCCCTAACGGTCTCAGTTAAGGTGTCGATTACCATGAAGTCACAGCAAAAGAAAGGACTATCACATCATGGATGCAACGTTTGATAGCGATAAGCGCAAACTTTTATCGGCCCTATCCCACGGGTCTATCTTTTTGAGCCAGCTTTTATTTTCAGCCGGCATTCCATTCGCGCTATGGATTATTTCCGATGATCCAGTTGTGAAGGAAAACTCCAAAGAAGCACTGAACTTTCACCTAAACGTCTGGATTTATAGCTTTATCGTTGGCATTTTATGCTGGTTGCTCATTGGCTGGTTGTTTGTCATTCCTCTACTGATTTTTCAATGGGTGATGCCGGTTCTAGCAATTTTAAGAAGCTTTAATAATGCAGACAGTCCGTTTAAGTATCCATTGATCATTCGGTTTCTCTAGTTAACTATTAAAGCCCCCCTGCCAAAACGTCTGAGTCTATGGGCATGGATAGCTTTACGAGTCAGCCACGGTATCTATGGTTTACCCACTGTTCTAGATGCCAACGTCTCTAAAAACCATGTGCGGCCCGGAAGATATATCCTCCGGGCCGCACATGGTTTTACATTCAAGGGGGCTAGCCTCATCTAGGCTGTAAACCGTAAATACAACATTCGCTGATGTTTGATGATCTTGAAGACTCAGTGACCCTCCTGATGGATTGCTGTCTAAGACGAATATGAGAGTAAGCAGTTCAGATGTAACCGAATGCATTTGGTTGGCATGGGTCATGCATCGTGGTTGTTATCCAAAATCTTTAGGACAGCAGCGATGTGATGGGCTACAGGCATTGGGTCTGAGCTGCCATCTGGTAATGTGTGCGGCAAAACTTTGTGAAAAAAGATCGTTGGTTTGATTGGACTGAGTATGCCTTGTTGTTAGGGTCTGGGGCTGGAGCGATAGCCTCCGTGGCCACTCAGCAAGCTTTGCTTGCAGCCGCTCCCTTATCCTTATTAGCCGCACTAGGGCTGATTAGTCGTCGTCAGCTCCAGGCTCAGCTGGTGCAAAGTCAATCGGAAGTGCATTCTATGCATGGCGGGATCAATCACCGCTTGGACGATTTAAAGGAACAGGTAGAAGACCTGCCCACCCATGACTATTTGAGGACAATTCGCCAGTCGATTGTGGCTCAAAACAAACAGGATTTGTTGAGCGTATCCCAACTCGTCGAGCATACCCGCAAAAAGCTTGTATCAAAAATTGACGAGCAAGCATTTCCAGATTTAGAGGACTTACAGACGTCCTTGGTGAAACTGCAGGAGCGCTATACGGAACTGACCATAGAACTTAAGGATGTAAAGTCGCGCTGTCAGAAACTATCGGATACGAGTCGCATTGAATCGACTGAGACGATGGTATCTAAGCTAGAAACAGAGCTAATGCAGTTGCGGGTACATTTGGATGTGTTGGGCGCTAATGCAAAAAATACCTATGCAGGATTTGATGATCAGCTCAAGTACCTCAGCCAACAGGTCCAGCATCTTACAACTGAAGAACAACAGTCGATGCTTAAGGAAGAGGTCCAGCATCTGGTAAAAATAGTGTCCGATATGGCATCTCCGGACGAGTTCTTACGCTTATCTAATCAACTGATGGAAAGTACTGCTGATAAGCTAATTTTGCAGGAACTCCATGCCCAAGCCTCTCGTAAAACAGATTATTTGCAACAGCGACTTGAAGGGTTAGAAGAACAGGTAGGCTCCATGACAAATAGCGTTCTAGAGGCCGTGGCAGAAACCTTGGAACCTTTACAGTCTGGAAATGTAACGACCGAAGACAACGAAGAGAACAACGATAATCAGTGGCTAGTGGATTTTGTTATGCCAGGTGAACAGTCCAATAGTCGAAGAGCTTTAGAGCAGCTGTTAAATCAGTCTCGTGAACGAGTCGTACTGGTTTGGCCTTGGTCTGAGGGCACGGCTCTGGACGACAGTCTACTAAAGCAGTTTCGTCAAGTGCTACAGCGGGGATGCCGGTTGGATATTGGCTGGTGTCATCGAGGCGATCTCCATAATCATGCGCTGTTGCGCTCAGTCCATCAGCGCTGGGCTCTCGTAGAAGAGCAGCAGAATCACCTCAAACAGGCATTAAATCAGTTGCTGAAATTGAAGCAGAACTATGGTGACTTATTTTCGTTCAAGATTTTAGGGGCTACAGAGAACTTTGCGATCAGTGATACAAACTCTGCTTTAGTAGGTATGCAAGCACTCTCAACCCAGATTAGTCTGTTCCCAACAGTTAATCTCAAGTTGCGCACAACAGATCCACAAGTGATTCAATCTCTGATTCAACAGTTTGAAACTCCCATTATTGATGCAGGGGATACGGTCGCTTATTTTAATCGAGGGATTACTCACTACGATACGTCTACCTATGACGCGGCTGTAGAAGATTTTACCCAGGTCATTAGATCTTGCCCCAGTGCGGCGGTGTATAACTGGCGAGGGGTAACTTGGGTCAATCTGGGAGATGTGGCCAAAGCGCTCCACGACTTTGATAAAGCAGTGCGGTTGGATGTGCGGCTCTTTGAGGCACACTGTAACCGTGGAGTGTTGAGAATAGATGTGAGAGATTATCAAGGGGCCCTGAGCGATTTAGCAAGAGCGGTGGAGCTTCAGCCCAATAATGCTATTCCCTATTTCTATCAAGGCAAAGTCTTACAGCTGTTGGGAAATTTACCCCGTGCACTGGAGCAGTTTAGCTTGGCTATTGAGCGGCAGCCTAACCTGGCGCTGCCCTATTGTTATCGAGCGATAGCCTATCAAAAACAGGGCAATATTCACCAGGCAGTGGCTGACCTAGAAATAGCGGCTGATTTCCTGCGCCACGTCGGAGATTTCAACAATCTGGAACAGGTGATGCACAAATTAGAGTTGCTTAAACAGGGGCCTCGGTTAAGAACTGCTATCTCTGCTTAAGTTTCGTATCTTACGCGGCAACGGCGTGGGCTAGCTGACTCATGATGCCAATTTCACTGCAGACTTCGTAGAATTTGATGTTGGGCGGGGCCGCAAACAGGCTAGACAGTTCTCTGACGAGGGTTTGATAGGCCAGTGTTTGGTGAGCTTCCATGTTATCGACATTGTCCCAAAGGATGACGGCAATACCGCGATCGCTACCGGGTTCTTGAAACAGGTAAGCGCCTTGAAAACCGTCGCTGTAGGTCGCAACGGCCTGCTCATAGAGTTGACGAGCTTCAGAAAAACGACCGGGCTTAAACTCACCAATAGCGATATAGGCCTGTTTGTGCTTAAGAAAATCAGTAAAGTCAGTCATAGTAATCGTGCGTTTCCTTCAGTGTTGAATAACGGGTGTCACGCCAGGGCGCACTGTGGGTATGCCCAAAGCTATAGCTTCTCAGTTTGAAACAATAGTTACTAACCGAGACAGGTTTGTGACGTTGGTTTGTGATTCTTAGGGTTGATTTACGCGAAACCCCATTTGGATATGAACTTGGCTGCAGTGATTCGTGATGGGTTAACTGTGTGTAGTGCCTGTATCTTCAAGGATTTGATCAACTTGCTGATAGAGCTGTCCCTTATCGTTGGAGTTATCGAGAACATGATCAGCTTTTGCAACTTTTTCAGTGAGGGGCAGCTGATTATCAATGCGGGCTTGGGCATCGGCTTGAGAGAGAGAGTTGCGGGCCATCAGCCGTTCTAGTTGCTGTTGGAGAGAGCAAGTAACCACCCAGATCTCGCTTACTAAGTGGGTAAGGTTCGCTTCAAATAGCAACGGAATGGCATACACCAAGGGTTGGCTAGTAGGATACTGACTACGCACTTGGGCAAAGCGCTGACGCACAAAGGGGTGAATCTGTTGTTCGACCCAGTGTCTCTCGGTGGGTTGGTTAAAGATAATTTGGCCTAGCTGGGCGCGATTAAGGGCACTGTCCCCTAGCAGAATTGTGTCTCCATAGCGCTGGACTAGGGTTTGCAAAATAGGCGATCCAGTCTCGACGGCTTCGCGGGCGTAAACATCGGCATCGAGAATCGGTAGGTGGTGGGTTGTGGCTAAATAATCAGACACAGTGGACTTCCCCGTGGCGATGCCGCCCGTCAGTCCGATGATGCGTTGATTAGTTATGTCAGATTGCACACTCACGGTTGAGCCCACTGAATCAGAGCTTCGGTGAGACCATCCAGGGTATAGGTGGTGGCTTCGATATCAATCCGCCCCAGGTCAGACAGGCAGGTTTTTGTAGTTTGGGGACCAATGGATGCGATCGCAATTCCTTTTAACAACGCTGACCAAGTCTCCTTAAATTCAGCCATCATCAGCTGCTTAAAATGCCGCACCGTTTTAGAACTGGCAAACGTGATCACATTGACCTGTCCCTGGCGTAGTGCAGCCACGGCACCTGCCGCCATTGTCTCAGGGCAGCCAGACTCATAGACAGCCACTTCATTCACCATTGCCCCCTGGCTTGAAAACTCACGGACCAGCACATCTCGCCCCCCTGTCTCCACCCGAGGAAACAAAATAGTTAACCCCGCTAACGTATCAGGAAAGCTTTCTACCAGCGCATCCGCCACATAGTTTTCCGGAATAAAATCGGCATTAAGTCCTCGTTTCGCCAACACCTTAGCCGTTTTTTTACCCACCACCGCCACTTTTAAGTGGGCCAGCTGCCGCAGGTCATATTCCTGCTCAATCATCCGGTCCAAAAACCAGTTAACCGCATTGGCAGACGTCAACACCAACCAGTCAACCTGTTGTAATGCGGCTAATGCCTGATCCACCGCCGCCCAGCTAGAGGGCGGGCGAATCTCCAAAGCAGGCATATCAATAACCGTAGCTCCTTGTTCATGGAGCAACCGCGTAAACTCACTGGACTGTCCAGAGGCTCGGGTTACCAAAATTGTGGTGTTGCGTAGGGGAGGCTGAGCAATAGCAGTAGCTGGAGGACTTAAAAAGTCTCGTAAGCGCACAACTTCACCAATAACGATAATGCAGGGTGAGAGCTGCTGCCCTTTTGTTATCTGGGCAATGCTGAGGAGCGTGCCCTGCCATACCTGCTGTTGGGGTTGGCTAGCCCATTGAATAATGACAACAGGCGTATCCCCATGGCGACCGTGGGTCTGGAGCTGCTGGCAAATGTCTCCCAGGTTACGCCCCCCCATCAGCAACACTAAGGTTTCCAAATTTGCCAGGGTGGACCAGTCCAGATTATTTAAGTTATGGGCCGTAAACACACCAAACCCGTGGCTAAGCACGGGGTCTGTTAAAGGAATAGCACTGAGCAAGGGGGCGGCCAAGGCAGACGATACACCAGGCACCACTTCAAACTCACACTGGGCCGCCTTGAGGGCTTGAATTTCAACAGCAGCTCGCCCAAAAACAAACGGATCGCCACTTTTTAGTCGTACAACCCGCTTGCCCTGCTGACAGCTTTGAACCAGCAGCTGGTTGATGTCAGCCTGGGGAGTACTGGGCCGCCCACCCCGTTTACCCACTTGAATCGCTTCACAATGGGACGATACATAAGTAAGTAACCGCAGATCCACCAAAGCATCGTAAATCAGGCAATCTGCCTGTTGCAAAAGCTGCTGTCCCCGCACTGTTAAATAGTCTACATTGCCAGGACCGGCTCCTAAGAGATAAACTTTGCCGCTCATGCTGAACCCTTCACCGACACCGTTAGCCATAGTACCGGTGGATTTAACCAATTGCATTGCCCAGGGTGATATCTTATCGCCGCCATCAGGCACGACCCAAGTAGGTGCCGAAGCATTGACTGCTTTCAACACACGTATGCACCACAAATGACAAAAAGCTAACCCTGGCTAGGGAAGTCAAACCCCAAGATTCCCTTAGGCATGCGTTGCCGCAATGTAATTCTGGCAAGCTATCTGGAGACTGCTACCGGTGCCGCACCAGCAGCCATAGCAGGCTGCAAAATGCCTTGGATCGTAAGCACAGAACAGGGCGCATGGTGCATGACATAATTGCTAACGCTACCCAACAACAGTTCGCTAAAGCCACTGCGACCGCGTCGTCCCATCATGATTAAATCCGCATTCCAATTGGCCGCCAGTTTGCATAGGGTTTCTCCTGGAGACCCTATAGGATAGCTATAGTCAGCACTGACCCGCTGTCGCTGGACATAGTCCACTTGAGAACTCAACCAGCAATCAATTTCCTGCTGATGCTGTCGCCAAGCAACCATGCGACTTTGATACATATCTGCTGTCCAGGCCCCATGGGTACCTTCTATGGTGAAATACATGGGATCAATGTAGCTAGTCTCCATGGGCAGCAGGACAGTGACCAAATGTAGCTGCGCCTCACCTGATTTTGCTAGAGCAATTGCCTCCTCCAGAATAATACGACTGTTCTGATTCCGGTCCAAAGCTACTAAAATTCGCTGAAACATGCTGGTATTCTCCTATGCACGGACGGCGGTTATAGAACAGACAGACTGTCGTTCTTTTATGCTGTTGCTGACCTAGGGAGTGAGACAGGGTAAAACGCATCGTAGTATCCCACAAATGCCCTCACGCGTAGGAGCAGCAACATCCCTCTTTCATATTATTGACGACTAGATACGTTACAACACACAAAAGCTCCATATCTACTTAAAAGTAAACCTGTAGATTTAGAAATTTTAAGCCTGGAATCTTTCAAGTGCATTTTGATAGTTCCGTATCCGTAAGCGTCCTTGTTAGTCAGGAATTACAAACCTGCCCATGACTGTAAGAGCGGTTCTTCAGCATTGTTGTTCAGCATAAACATTCTACCCAAAGGAGTATTTCCATCTAGGAGGTATACCGTTCTAATTTCTCCCAAATTCGAAAAAACTCTTCGTGTCACTTGCTCACAGAGACTTCCAGACATTCTTACTAAGTAATATGAACAATACTTTCAAGTCTTTACTGCAAGTAGGTTGGTGTTCAACAGGGCTCTAGAATACAAGTAGCCAAAAATATATTAAAGAGAAAAAGACTAATAATTTTATCTCTCTTAGATTTGAGGCAGCTCCTTGTTTAATTTCATTCCATCAGCGATTGAGATTAATGATATCTCCAGGTTGATGTCAGCTATGGCTCTCATCAAGGGCCATCAGTTTATTTTTATCATCGTGTAGGTATCACTTCCCCATCCCAGTTATTCACGCTATAGAGGCTAGAAGCAGATGCATATTTTTAGTTGGTTGAAAGATAGTTTCGACTATCTTTTTGGCGGTATGGCTCGTATTTTTGGCCCTAATAAAGATGCCTATCCTGCAAGTGGTGTGCAGCCCTATGAGGGTGACCCTTATTCTTCTAGCTGGATCTAACTGTCGGCGCTGTTGATTTACGAGTATGGCTTAGGTTGTTAAATTCGGCTTGTCTTACTTTCTCTCAATTAACAACAGCGTTGTGTTGTGGAATCCGTGGCGTCAAGTTCACTCATGAAGCGATATGCTCCTCTGTAGCTCTGGTAAATTGCCAGAGCTTTTATTTTATGGACGTGCCGCTCCTTCGGATATATTTGAGCTCATCAAGCTTGCCTATTGGAAGATCTTACGCACCATTTCTAAATCAGCAACGGTACTGTGTCCCCTTGCTACGGTGCCTACCATTCACGTTACGATAGATTTATTAATCAATGTGAAGTTCAAAACCATTGATTAAACGGTGTATGGAGGCCATTGATGACATTTCCCATGCTGATGGGTCCGGCAAGTTTGCCAACCTTGGACAGTGGCATTACCTTAGATGCTCAGCATCTTCAAAAGTCCTACGGTCGCGGCAAGCAGCGCTTTGAGGCGGTGCGGGATGTTTCCTTGCAAATCCGAGCTGGGGAAGTGTTGGCATTTTTAGGTCCCAACGGTGCTGGTAAGACCACCACGATCAAGATGATTGGCGGTTTGGTACGTCCCGATGCGGGGCAGGTGCATATTGATGGTTTAGACCCCCACCGGCAGTCCATGGCCCTAAAGCGGGTGGGGGCGGTTTTAGAAGGCAACCGTAATCTTTATTGGCGGCTGACGCCGTTGGAAAATATTGAATATTTTGGGGGTTTACGCCAGGTGCCCAGACGAGTGGCCCGGCAGCGGGGTGAGGACCTGCTAGAGCAGTTTGGCCTGATTGATAAGCGTAAAACTCCAGTGCAAAAGTTGTCACGGGGGATGCAGCAAAAGTTGGCCATTGCCGTCGCGCTGGTACATCAGCCCACCTTGCTACTGCTGGATGAACCCACATTGGGTCTGGATGTGGAAGCAAGTGAAACCGTCAAAAAACTGGTACGAGAGATTGCTGGCGGAGGCTGCGCAATTTTGCTCACTACCCACCAGTTAGACGTGGCAGAAGAGTTATCGGATCGAGTCGCCATTATCCGCCAAGGTCAAATCATTGAGGAGCAGTCTACCCAGAAGTTGATTCAACAGTTTTCGGGCAGTTTATATCGGATCGACTGTGCTCAGTCCATTGATATCCAGAGAACTGAGAAAATTGTCGCCCTAGGGGGTAGCGTCTCAGAGAATCAGGTGCATTTTTCAGGAGATGCTTTATACCCTTTATTGGATATTTTGCGGCCGTTGCCGATTAGAGAGATTCGTCAGGACCGGGCAGATTTGACAGATGTGTTTCTGTCGCTGATTCGCGATCGCGACCCCGATGCATCCAGCTTGCCAAAAGACTAACCGTCAGCAGACCAATTACAGACGAGGGTTCTGGTACATCCTGAGCCTTGTTTGCCTGGGCGCTCAGTTGGCCTAACAACGCAATGCCATCGTTGGCACATTCCATCAGCAGCGTAGCAATAAAATCTCCAGCTGGCAGTAAGTTACGGACAAAGCGTAGCGTATGGATTTCACGATCCGCCGCATTAAACTGTTCAAAATCCAAGCCAGCCGCAACAGCCTCTTGGTTGGATAGCAAGTCAATCTCCCCTAGAAAGGTACCATCTGAGATTGACATTAGAGCAGGTACCGTCTCACCCATGTAACCGTAGACATCTTGGGTGGTGGCTAGGTCTCCCATGGTGTTAGGACGTTCCCAGCCATCTTGATAATACTGTTTTAGGCTCTCATACCCTGAATTAAATTCAGCAACAGACCGAGCAGTGACATTTCCAAAAACTCCAATTTGGGATATTCCAGAATCATTAGTTTCAGCAAAGCGTATGCCAAACAAGGACCCATTAACGGCATTCATATCCTGACCGGTAAAGTTGAGTAAGATATCGCCCCAGCCAATGTTGCCATCGTCAGCATCAGGTGAACTTACCCCCGTCAGTAGGCTTTCACCGCTGACTGAAATGTAGATATGCTCCTGGGTTTCTTTCGTGGCCAGACCTTTAATTTCATACCCATACCCTCCAGCTCCATCGTCAAATGCGTCAATACTGTAGGTCCACCCCTGGTGAAGAGTACTAGCATGGGCTGTGTAGGCGACCGCCAAGCAACCTAAGGTAGAGCCAATGAGCGATGAGACCTGTTTCATAATGTTGTGTAAATACTGACCAGGAGGTCGGTATGTAATGGGCGCTACCTACCAACCCATAGTTCAGATCGTACCAATCTCATTTGATGAGTTCTCCCGAGCAATCACAGAGTTTTGCGGCCCTTTCGCTGGCGTTAAAAATTTTGCCATCCCGGTAACATCACCTAGCCAAAAGTCGTATTTAATACAATTGGTGCCGGGTATTCCACAGCGGTTGTGGAAAATCGGGTTCGTGCTCCGATGCAGTATTTCCGGAACATTTCTACAAAAGTTAGCCGTCTATCCACAGACTTAAGCCCCCTAAGGTTGTACCGCCCAAAGTCTGATCCTTGTTCCTTGCACACTTAAAAATCTTGTCTCAAAGGTTTCTTTAGAAAGGATTTGGTGATTCTCTGCTGAAATATGTAGGATGAAATGCTCCAGCCTGCAGTTACGAACCATCTAGAGGACGCTGTACATGATCACAGGGGAAATAAAGTCAAAGGTTGACCGGCTGTGGGAGACCTTTTGGAGCAATGGCATCAGTAACCCCATTTCGGTGATTGAGCAGATTTCTTATTTGCTGTTTATTAAGCGGTTGGATGATCTGGAGCTGGTGAAGGAAAAGAAGGCGGCTCGGCTGGGTCGGGCGGTAAAGAACCCGTTATTTTCTGAAGAGCAGCAGCATTGCCGGTGGTCATATTTTAAGAATCTGACGGATTCTGAGGAAATGCTGCGGGTGTTTCGGGATCAGGCGTTTCCGTTTATTAAGGAGCTGGGCCAGGCAGGTCAGGAAGGGGCCTATGGTCGCCATATGAAGGATGCGGTATTTCTGATTGCATCACCGGCGTTGTTGGCGAATGTAGTGGATCAGCTGGAGCAAATCCCGATGGAGGATCGGGATACGAAGGGTGACTTGTATGAGTACATGCTGGGCAAGCTCAGCCAGGCGGGTCAGAATGGGCAGTTTCGGACGCCGCGCCACATTATCAAAATGATGGTGGAACTGATGGAGCCGGGACCGCGTGAAATTATTTGCGATCCGGCCTGTGGGACGGCGGGGTTTTTGGTGGCAGCAGCGGAGTATATTCGGGAGCTGACGGACAGCGATGGTAATCAGGTGTTGAATGGGCCGGGGAACCGGGAGCATTTCAATACGGATATGTTCCATGGGTTTGATTTTGATGCCACGATGCTGCGGATCGGCAGCATGAACATGATGCTGCACGGCATTGAGGATCCTAAGATTGAATCGCAGGATTCTCTGTCAGAAGACCATGCGGGTTTGGCAGAAGCCTATACGCTGATCTTGGCAAATCCGCCGTTTAAGGGTTCGGTGGATAAGGCCACCATTGCCAAAGATCTGACTAAGGAAGAAGGATTTTATAGTATCCATATTTCTATGGTTAGAGTAACCTGGGAAATAGGTAATTTGAGAGAATAAGTGCTCGTGTCCTATCCTGCTGAAATCGAAGTCCAGATGCAGCGTTATTACCAGTCGCTGTCT